>JASJCM010000038.1 GCA_030065985.1 Woeseiaceae bacterium
GGTCATCGTGCCGCTCTGAGAGGGCGAACCCCACACGAAGCAATGGTCACACTCGTAAGTACACTGATATGTCAGCAAGAGGTGCAGACCGGTCAAATTATTTGGAGGCGCCGCGGAATAGGAATCAGCACTCATACTCGGGATTATAGCTCAGGAGGCTATGGCGCCTCGTAGCCGAGGTTCATCAGGTCTTTCTCGTTGTCGGCCCAGTTGCTTTTGACCTTGACCCAGAGTTCGAGATGCACGTTGCGTCCCAGCTGCTCCTTGAGCTCGAGTCGCGCCGCACGGCCGACTTTCTTCAGCACACTGCCCTGCTTGCCGACCACTATGCCTTTCTGGCTATCGCGCTCGACCCAGATGATTGCGTTGATCGTTATGCCGCTTTCCTCGTCCAGGTAGCGTTCGACCTGCACGGTCAGACCGTAAGGGAGCTCCTGGTGCAGCATCAGCGTCAGCTTCTCGCGGATAACCTCGGCCGCATGGAACTCCTGGCTGCGATCCGTGTGCATATCTTCAGGGAATAGCGGCGGCGACTCCGGCAGAAAAGGCGGCAGCAAGCTGAGCAATTCCTCGAGGTTGGTTTCGCGCAGTGCGGATACCGGCACGATTTCCTCGAAATCGAGTCGGGCAGACATTAACGCGATCGTATCGAGGAGCTTCTCCTTGGGGCGAACCTTGTCGACCTTGTTGAGGACGGCGATGACTGGCGCCTTGACCTTGCGCAACCGCTTGAGCACATCATCATCCGCCGACGTCCAGTGCGTTGCGTCACTGACGAACAGAATGAGGTCGGCGTCGGCCAGCGCATTGGCCGCCGTCCGGTTCATGAGCCGGTTCATCGCTTTGCCGGCCTTGCGATGCAGGCCAGGCGTATCGACAAAAATGATCTGTGCCGTCTCCGTCGTATGCACCGCCAGAATGCGGTGCCGGGTCGTCTGCGGCTTGGCGGTCACGATGCTGACTTTGCGGCCCATAATCGCGTTGATCAGCGTCGATTTGCCGACATTGGGACGGCCGATGACCGCGACAAGACCGCAGCGATACTCGCTCATTCGCCGGTTTCCTGGATGAAGGCCAGCATGCGTCGCGCGGCCTGCTGTTCGGCTTTACGCCGTGTCGTCGAATTGCCATCGGTCGTATGTGACAGCTGCGCAACCGTGCAGGTTACAGCGAATCGCTGAGCGTGCGCTTTGCCGGTCACACTCACGAGCTCGTATTCGGGAAGTGCCATCTTGCGTCCCTGGAGCCACTCCTGCAGGCGTGTCTTCGGATCACGCAGGTCCGCAGCGTCGGGCAGCAACTGCAGACGTTGCTCAAATACCCGTTCGATAACCTCGCATGCCGCGTCGAAACCGCTGTCGAGATACACGGCCCCGAAGATCGCCTCGAGCGCGTCCGCAAGAATGGATTCACGGCGGTGGCCGCCCGACTTGCGCTCGCCGCTGCCAAGTATCAGGTGGTCGCCAAGGCCGAGATCGCCGGCAAGCTGTGCAAGCGACGCATCTTTGACCAGCGACGAACGCAACTTGCTAAGGTCGCCCTCCGACGCATCGGGGCGCAACTCGAAAACTGCTTCGGATATCACGAAATCGAGCACGGCATCGCCGAGAAACTCGAGACGTTCATTGTTGGTGCCGGCGGCGCTGCGGTGCGTGAGTGCCCGGGTCAACAGCGCGTCGTCTGCAAACCGGTACTCGAGCGTCTTCTGGAGCCAGCTCTCAGCTTTGTTCAAATGGGTCGCTCTTTATTGCCTGGCCGCGCTGTGGCGGCGGATCGCTAGCGGCGGATCAGCGTACGCTTGTCGAAATCCACCATAAAACTGACGTTGGCAATGAAAGGCGCTTTGTGCGAGTACGTCGCCACGACCTCGAAACCGCCTTGAACCGGAGTGACCTTGACGTCCTTGGCCTCGATCTCACCGACGCTTTCGATATCGAAACGGCGCGAAATGGAACTGCGAATCTGGGCGCGGCCGGCACCGGTGCCGTCAAATTCCTTGCCGACGCCCTCGACCACACTCGCGACCTTCAAGTAGTTCAGGTACACGGGAGTAAGGCGAATACCGGCAAAAGCGAACAGACCAACGAACGCCACAAGGATTACGAGACCCAGCGTCGTCATGCCGGCCTGTCGGCTGCGGCAACGCCATTTCTCCAAGTAATTCAGTGACATACCGATCTCTCCATGTTCCCAGTCGCGCAGCTGCTGCGCTACATAACACAACGTACCGCGATTTTACCGGTCAAATCAGTGACTGGCACCTCATTATTGGATTTTCGTGCCGATGCGGCCCCAGTCGGGCATCTTCCATGGCACAAAGTGCATCCAGACGCGGACAGCCTCGCCGACCAGGAACTCTTCCGGGATCATGCCGATGAAACGGCTGTCCTGCGATCGGTCACGATTGTCACCCATCATGAAATACTGGCCCTCGGGCACGCGGTAGGTGGCATCACCGCGCGAGAAATCTGCATTCTTGACGAGGATGTCGTGAACTCGGCCGTCCAGGTCCTCGACGAAGATAGGAGCATTGTCGAAACTGCGGTCGGTTCGGTCGAAGCTGACGGGTACCCCGTTGACCGTCAGACGGTGCCGCTCGTACGTTATCGTATCGCCGGGAAGCCCGACGACGCGCTTGATGTAGTTGATACTAGGGTCCGACGGCAGACGAAACACGACAACGTCGCCGCGCTCAGGGCTGCCCGTTTCGATGAACTTGGTTTCGGTGACCGGAAGCCGCAACCCGTAACTGTATTTCTTGACGAAGATGAAATCGCCCTGCAGCAGCGTCGGCATCATCGAGCCTGACGGAATCCGGAACGGCTCGAAAATGAACGACCGCACGACGAGCACGAACAGCAATACCGGGAAGAACGAGCGTGAGTACTCGACGAGTACCTGCTGGGCGCTCACCGAACCGGACTCATCGCCCATGTCGGTTTTCCAGACAAACTTATCGAGCGCAACGACGATGCCCGAAATTACCGTCAGAGCCGTGAGGATGAGTGCGAGATTAATAATCAAATCGCTTCCCTGTTACTTGTTCTCAACACGCAGCACGGCAAGGAACGCTTCCTGCGGTATTTCGACTGAACCGACCTGCTTCATGCGCTTCTTACCCGCCTTCTGCTTCTCGAGCAGCTTGCGCTTGCGACTGACGTCGCCACCATAACACTTCGCGGTCACGTTCTTGCGAAGTGCCTTTACATTGCTGCGAGCGATAATCTGGCTACCGACGGCCGCCTGGATTGCGACGTCAAACATCTGTCGCGGGATCAATTCTCGCATTTTTTCAACGAGTTCGCGCCCGCGGGTGCGTACGTTCTCCTTGTGCACGATGATCGACAAAGCGTCGACACGATCACCATTGATCAGCACGTCGAGACGTACCAGCTGCGCCGGTTCAAACCGGACGAAATGGTAATCGAAGGACGCAAAGCCGCGACTGACTGACTTGAGCCGATCAAAGAAGTCGAGCACAACCTCAGCGAGCGGCAACTCGTACTCGAGCGACACCTGTCCGCCGAGATAGCGCATTTGGGTCTGCACACCGCGCTTTTCGACGCACAGCTTGATCACGGCGCCGACGTAAGCTTCCGGCACAAGAATATTGGCCGCGATGATCGGCTCGCGCAGCTCCTCGATCTCGTTGATGGGCGGGAGCTTTGACGGGTTATCGACCAGTACGACCTCGCCCGACGTGTTCTCGACCTCGAATACGACCGTAGGCGCGGTCGTAATCAGCTCGAGGTTGTACTCGCGCTCGAGACGCTCCTGCACGATCTCCATGTGCAACATGCCAAGGAAACCGCAGCGAAAGCCGAAACCAAGCGCCGCCGACGTCTCGGGTTCGAAGTGCAGTGCCGCGTCGTTGAGACGCAGTTTTTGTAGTGCCTCGCGAAAACTTTCGTAATCGTCAGAGCTGATCGGGAACAGACCTGCAAATACGCGCGGCTGAACGTGCTTGAAGCCCGGCAGCGGTTCTCCGCAAGGTGACTTGGTGTTGGTCAGGGTATCGCCGACCGGGGCGCCGTAAATGTCCTTGATGCCCGCAATGACGAAGCCGACCTCGCCGGTCGTGAGTTCGTCACGATCTTCCATTTTGGGCGTGAAGACGCCGACGCGATCCGCGGTGTACGAGGTACCCGTCGACATGACCGTGATTTTGCTGCGTTTCTTCAGCGAGCCGTTGACAACGCGAACAAGCGACACGACCCCGACGTAGTTGTCGAACCACGAATCGATGATCAGTGCCTGTAACGGGCCTTCCGCTTCTCCCTCAGGCGCCGGAATAATATCGATCAGCGTCTCGAGTAGCTCAGGTACGCCCTTGCCCGTTTTCGCGCTGACCTCGACGGCATCCTGGGCATCGATACCGATGATGTCCTCGATCTCGGCAACGACCTTCTCCGGATCCGCTGCCGGCAGATCGATTTTGTTCAGCACGGGCAGGACTTCGAGTCCCTGGTCGATCGCAGTTATGCAGTTGGCAACGCTCTGTGCCTCAACGCCCTGCGCCGCGTCCACGACCAGCAGAGCACCCTCGCAAGCTGCGAGCGAACGTGACACCTCGTAGGAAAAATCCACGTGCCCGGGCGTATCAATGAAATTGAGCTGGTATGTCTCGCCATTGTTCGCCGTGTAGTCGAGCGACACGCTTTGCGCCTTGATCGTGATGCCACGCTCACGCTCGAGATCCATCGAATCGAGGACCTGTTCGGCCATCTCGCGTTCGGTCAGACCACCACACAGATGAATAAAGCGGTCCGCCAGCGTGGACTTGCCGTGGTCGATGTGAGCGATTATAGAAAAGTTGCGTATGTACTTCATTACAAAGGAAAACCTGGCGCAGGCTGCGTGCGGCCGGGTAGAGATCAGCCGCGAAGTATACCTGTAATCGCATCGCGATCGAGAAAATGCCTGCAGATGACCTCGCCGGCGTATTCGACGACCGGAATATCGGCGTACCAGCGCTCACGCCACTGCGGGTTTGTGTCGATATCGCGGATCTCGACTTCCAGCCTGCCTTCGATAAGCGGCAGCAATTCCTCGATCAGGACCTCGCAGAGATGGCACCCCTGTCGACTGTATACCTTGAGCTTGCTCATTGCGCGGTGCCTGTGCGTTCGAAGATCATCGGCGTGAACTGTTGCAGGCAGTTGCTGCGCTGCAGCCGCTTGCGGCCAATGCCGATTGCGACGACGACCGCGCTCAGCATCATTATCAGCGTCATACCGTCTGACCAGCCAGCCAACATCGCTAACGCACCAACGGCAGCGACGGCTACAAGCGGCATGCCGTAGACGATGCGTGCAGCCTGCAACAGGCTGTGCGGCGCCAGCTCGAGGGTAACCTCGTCTCCCGGGTTGAAGAGCGCATCTCGCGGAAGCGGGACGTCCACCTGACGTGGGCCGCGGTCTGCCCCCAGCAGCCCTGCCCCGCAGCCCCTGCCCGTCGAGCATCGCGAACAGAACGATGCCGTGTCCACCTCGACGGTGACGTGGTCGTCATGAATTGCGGTAATGCGGCCCCGGGCCTGTTCCATCGTCCAAGTGTACTGGATTTGCGTGTCAGGGACGCGTCATTGACCTGGCTATTTGCTCGACCGTCATCGCCGGCACCTCACCAACCGCCGTAACCTGGAAACCGTCGACAACGGCCTGGTAGGAATTCGAACCGCCGACGCGGGAGTGGCCGTTGCGGCCTTCTCCATCCGCTGCGGCGATAAACACCGAGACATTCGCGAGGCCATCGCTGTACAGGATGTGTGTCACGACTTCCTCGCTGCCCTGCATTTTTTCGCCGTGCGTCGCCATAGCGCGAAAGCCCTGCGGCAGGTCGTTGCTCTGCCATTCGGTCTCGACATTGCGGCTCACGTGTCGCGACGGGCGATCGAACCAGCGGAAATCCTCGGTGCTGTAAGACGGCGCGAGCGCACTGGCCAGGATCTCGCCATTTAGCGTAATGTCCGCGAACATCACCTGTTCCAGGGCCGTGCCGTCCTCTGCGATCAGCTGTGTTTTCAGGGGGAACGCCGTTTCGACATCAAGCCAGATACGGTGCCCGTAGCGGTAACCGTCATGCGGCCTGATCGCCACCAGGATTGCCCGGCGCCCGGCGATTCGATCCTCACGAACGACAGCGACGTCGTACTCGCTGCCGAAACGTACCTTACTCGAAGGCAAGGTCGAGAACAGTGTGGATTGGTCGTCCCATTCCTCGACGAGCACGGACTTGCGATCGGGCAGGATGCAGTGGACTTCGTTGCCATTGCGGATGATTTCGAGGCCGTTGCCCTCCTGGGCCACGACTTTCTCGCGGATGACGCCATCGGTGACCGTGTGGATCACCTTTAGCGCTTCGGCTTTGCCATCCTGGATGCGAATCACAGTGCCTTCATAGTTCGTCGACTGAACTGCGCTGCCCATCCGCCCGAGCCATTCGTTGGGCTCGATCCGCTCTGCCATGGCAGCGGAGGCGTAGCCGAGCTGGCCGGCCAGGAACACCGGCCAAAGCAGCGACTTGAAGACGGCAGTGCGCATCAGGGCTGCGTCGTGGGCTCTTCCGCAGCCGATTCGTCGTCGGCCGCGTCAGGTTCTTCCTCTTCGACAACCTCGGTGCTGAGACGGAGGTTCACGAGGCGCGCATTCATGCCATTCGCGCCGAGTTCGGATGTGGTCGCACCATGACTCTGGTAGTACTGGACCAGTTCGTCATCGACGGGCGCAGGCACTGTGTAGGAACCACTATCGCCCGTGTCGGCCATCGATCCGGCGTCGACGACCGGACCGTCCGGCACGCTTCCTGTGAATTGCAGCCCGACAATTGCCAGCAAGGCGACCGAAGCAGCCAGCGCAACGCCTACCAAGGGGCGGACAGCTCGATTCGGTGCGGGGTCGTCAGCAGCCTCAGCGGAATCGGGCGCCTTGTCCTCCAGCTCAGCCGCGATTCGCTCCTGCAACCGCTCAATACCGGGTACAGCGGCCTCGCCGCGCATCGCCCGGCCCATCTCGAGGTACTCGGCCGCCTGCTTGCGCAGCTCGGCATCCTGGCTCATTCGTCTCAACAGCAGATCCGCTTCTGCATCCGGCAGCTCGCCGTCCACAAACGCCGAAATCTGCATTTTGATTGCGTCATTCATACCCGCTAGGCCTCCCCGCCTGCGTTTATCGGGTCAATGGCCCGACCTTTTTTCCAATTGCATCTCGCGCCCGGAATATCCTCGATCGGACCGTGCCGACCGGACATTCCATTGTCTGGGCAATTTCCTCGTAGCTCATGCCTTCCAGTTCTCGCAGGATGATCGCTGTCCTCAGATCCTCCGGCAGCGCTGCAATGGCACGTTCTACGGTCTCCTTCAGTTCGTTACCCAGGGTCACTCCCTCGGGAGTGTCCGTTTCCTTGAGCTTGGCATGCAGGTCGTACTGTTCCGGGTCCTGCAGGTCGAGCTCGACATCCATCGGACGGCGTCGCTGCGCCGCCAGGTGATTCTTCGCCGTGTTCACGGCGATGCGATACATCCAGGTATAAAAGGCACTGTCGCCGCGAAAACGCGGCAGTGCCCGGTATGCCTTGATGAAGGCCTCTTGCGTAATGTCGAGAGCCGTCTCCGGATCCCGCACATAGCGCATCACCAGGTTCACAATTTTGTGCTGGTACTTCAGGACCAGCAGATCGAACGCGCCCTTGTCACCTTTCTGGACACGCTTGACCAGTTTCTTGTCGGACGACTGGTTAGACATTCAGACGTGCTCGCTGGATTTTCCGCGCAGCCAACCGACACCGGGATAGACCGGTGCCAAGGCTAGAAGTTCTGGAATTCCTGCCTTATTCATCTTTGTTCTGTGACGTCCTTCGCACCGGCCACTCAGGACGGCAATTTTTCCTGATCGATGAGTATGTTAGCAGCTTCTTATAGAAGCTCAAACGTGGCGCCAGATTACGTGAAGCCGGCGCCACTCGCGGTCCTCACGACAGCCGCCGCGCACGAGCTCGTGAACGGGGGCGCCGTCGGCCGCGACCAGCCGCAGCCAGCCAAAGCGGCGGAGCAGAATACTGCCGTCCGCAAGCTCGGCCGACTCCCAGGCGCCGCCGTCACTCCGAATATCGACGCTGCCATCCGCGTAAAGCCGCACGCCGCAAGAACGCCGCCAGCCGCGCCGCAATGCGCCGATCTCGCAATAGCTCAACGCAATCCAGGCGACGAGTGCCGGCAGGCGCACCCAGATCGGCACGGTTGCGAGACTGATCGCCAGCGCCCCAAGCAGGGCCACGAGAATTGCGGTGGCAAGCACAAAACGGCGTAACCACACGTCAGGGCGTATTTCGGCGCAGTATGCGGTCGATGATGCGCGCAATTGACTCCGACTCCGGGGTTTGTCGCTGTAACAGATAACTGTTCAGCTCCGGATCCGACAGCGTCAAAACCTCGCGAAACGCCGCCTTATCGGCGTCGCTGTCGTCAACATAGGAATCCTCGAGGTAGCGCACCAGCAGCTCATCGAGCTCGCGCATTCCTCGCCGGCACTGCCACTTGAGGCGAGCGAGTTCGCTCAATACTTCCTTTCCGCGAGCATCTTTTTGGTCTCGGCAATCGCTTGCGCCGGGTTTAGACCCTTCGGACAGGTCTGCGTGCAGTTCATGATCGTGTGGCAACGATACAGTCGGAACGGATCCTCGAGCTCATCGAGTCGCTCGCCCGTCGCATCGTCGCGCGTATCGACGAGCCAGCGGTAGGCGGCGAGCAATGCGGCGGGACCGAGGTAACGATCCGAATTCCACCAGTAACTCGGGCAACTCGTCGAACAGCAGGCACACAGGATGCAGGCCGAAGGTTCGTTGATGAGCTCCTGGTCTTCCTTGGACTGCAGCCGCTCACGATCCGGTGGCGGTGGCGTACGTGATTGCAGCCACGGCTTGATCGACGCGTACTGGGCATAGAAGTTCGTCAGGTCAGGTACGAGATCCTTGACGACGTTCATGTGCGGCAACGGATAGATCTTGACGTCGCCACGGACATCCTTGATATCGCGTGTGCAGGCAAGCGTATTGCCGCCGTCAATGTTCATCGCGCACGAACCGCAAATGCCCTCGCGGCAGGAGCGGCGAAACGTCAGTGTCGGGTCGATCTCGTTTTTGATCTTGATCAGCGCGTCGAGAACCATCGGGCCACAGTTGTCCATGTCGACCTCATAGGTATCGACGCGCGGGTTCTCTCCCGTCGACGGATCCCACCGATACACGGCGAAGGTCTTGGTGTTGCTCGAACCGTTCGCTGCATCAAAGTGCTTGCCCTTCTTGATGCGCGAGTTCTTCGGGAGTCGGAATTCAGCCATGGTTGATCTCCCTAGTAGACGCGCGCCTTGGGCGCAACATAGTCAACTTCATCCGTGAGCGTTTCCTCGTGCACAGGACGATAGTCGATGCGCACATCGCCGGGACCACCTATCCAGGTCAGCGTGTGCTTCATCCAGTTCTCGTCATCACGGTCCGGGTAATCCTCCCGCGCGTGCGCGCCGCGGCTCTCCAGACGGTTCGCTGCCGACTCAATCGTCGCCGTTGCGTTCAGCAGCAGGTTCTCGAGTTCGAGCGTCTCAATGAGGTCGGTGTTCCAGACCAGCGAACGATCGGTGACCTTGACGTCGTTGAATGACGCAAACGTCTTGCGCAGCAGGTCGACGCCCTCGTCGAGCACCTCGCCGGTACGGAAAACCGCGGCATGGCTCTGCATGATCTTCTGCATCTCGAGACGCAGCTCCGCGGTCGAGCGCGAGCCGTCAGCATTGCGCAGCTGATCGATTCGGTCGACCGAGTTCTGGCCAGCATCCGCAGGTAAGGGTTTGTGGCGTGCGCCCCGCTCCATCGTGGCTTCGCAGAAGTGCGCCGCCGCGCGGCCAAACACAACCAGGTCGAGCAACGAGTTGGAGCCGAGACGGTTGGCGCCGTGGACGGATACGCAGGCTGCCTCGCCGACGGCCATGAGTCCGGGGACGATCTTCTCGGCGTCGTCGCCGTCTTTTGTGACGACCTGGCCGTGGTAGTTCGCCGGAATGCCACCCATGTTGTAGTGCACGGTCGGCAGTACCGGAATCGGTTCCTTATTGACGTCGACGCCGGCAAAGATACGGGCCGATTCGGCAATGCCGGGCAGACGCTCTTCGATGACCTCGGGCCCAAGATGCTCAAGGTGCAGGAAGATGTGATCGTTCTCCGGTCCAACGCCGCGACCTTCACGAATTTCGATGGTCATCGAGCGCGATACCACGTCGCGTGACGCAAGGTCCTTGGCGTTGGGTGCGTAGCGTTCCATGAAACGCTCGCCTTCCGAGTTCGTCAGGTAACCACCCTCGCCGCGTGAGCCCTCAGTAATCAGGCAACCTGCCCCGTAGATACCGGTCGGATGGAATTGCACAAACTCCATGTCCTGAACGGGCAGGCCCGCACGCAGGACCATGCCGCTGCCGTCGCCGGTGCAGGTATGGGCTGAAGTGCACGAGAAGTACGAACGGCCGTAGCCACCAGTCGCGAGAATGACCTGGTGCGAGCGGAAGCGGTGTAAGCGGCCTGTCGCAAGATCGATAGCAACAACGCCTCGGCACGCGCCATCTTCCATGATGAGGTCGATCGCGAAGTACTCGATGTAGAACTCAGCATCGTATTTGAGCGACTGCTGGTAAAGCGTATGCAGCATGGCGTGGCCGGTGCGATCTGCCGCCGCGCAGGTGCGCTGCGCCGTACCCTCACCATAGTGCGTGGTCATGCCGCCGAACGGGCGCTGGTAGATCTTGCCGTCTTCGGTGCGCGAGAACGGCACGCCGTAGTGCTCGAGCTCGATGATCGCATCGGGTGCTTCCTTGCACATGTACTCGATCGCGTCCTGGTCGCCGAGCCAGTCGGAACCCTTGACGGTGTCGTACATGTGCCAGCGCCAGTCGTCCTCACCCATATTGCCAAGCGCGGCAGAAATACCGCCCTGAGCTGCAACCGTGTGACTGCGCGTCGGGAAGACCTTGGTAATACACGCCGTCTGGAAGCCGGCATTGGCGAGACCGAATGTCGCACGCAGACCGGCGCCACCGGCGCCAATCACGACAACATCATAGCTATGATCAATAAATTCGTAATCGCTCATGCGCCGATTCCGAGTTTCAAAATGGCAAAGACAGCCGCGACCGCCAGGAACAGGTGGGCGAAGCGGGAAAGTACGAGAGCCGTGATCTTGATGCCGTGACTATGCACGTAGTCCTCGATCACGACCTGGACGCCAAGATACGAGTGGTATCCCATTGTCACAGTCAGAAGCAGCAACAGCACCGCGTTGACGGGTTCGCTGATAAACGCGACGGCGCTCGCATGGTCGTAGTCAGGCAGCGTTGCGATGGACCAGGCAAACCAGAGCCCGAGAATCGCGAGACCGGCGCCGGAAACGCGCTGGGCCCACCAGTGGGCGGTGCCGTCCTTCGCGGTACCAAGGCCGAGGACCCGGCCGAGCGGTGTGCGCAGGCTCATAACGCGATCCCCCAGAACGCGGCGGTCAGCACCAGCGATCCGATGATGACGAACCACGCCGAGAACGTGGCCTGAGATTTCTCGAAACCGCGGCCCGAGTCCCACACGAGGTGTCGAATGCCGTTGGACAGGTGATAGAAGAATGCCCAGCTCCAGCCAATGAGCAGCAGCTTGCCGATGAGCGAGTTCGCAGCGCCCAGGAATACTGCGTAGACCTCCGGTCCGGACGCGGCATCAAACAGCCAGGCGACGAGGACGAAGAAACCGACGGCCATGGCAATACCCGTCGCACGGTGCAGGATGGAGGTGACCATCGTTACTGGCCAACGGTAAACCGACAGATGAGGCGACAGTGGCCTGTCGTGATTTGTCATGACGTAACTTCTTGATTAGAAATCGATACAGCGCCCGGCTTTTTCCCAATCACCGTAGCGTGTCGGGTCGAGGCCGCCACGGCCGCCAATCTCTTTCGGGCGCTCGGCCGTGTCGACATCCGCCTGATCCGTGTCAGTATCCGGCTTGGAATCGTCGATTTGGGCCTTATTCTTGGGGTCAGCAGAGCTCATGAAGCGCAGTATGCCAGAGGCCCGGAAACCCTGCATTACCACCAATTGACTAGAAACATATGCTTGCAATTTCAACGATTAACGTAACGGGCAATGATGCGCTGGAGTTTCTCCAGGGCCAGCTCACCAATGACCTGAAGCGGCTCGACTCGGAGGCGGAGATTCTGGCCGCGTGGTGCACGCCGAAAGGCCGCGTGATCTGGTTCGGCGCCGTCACCAAAACGGAAGCCGGCTATGCCTTGTCCGCGCCCAGCGATATGGCAGAGTCGATCGTCAAACGTCTGACGATGTTCCGCTTCCGCTCCAAAGTCGACTTCGAAGTGGTGACTGACGGGCAAACCGTCGATCCTGCGTCCCTGGTCGAAAGCGGGGTTCCGTACATCGGCGCCGAACAGGCGGAGGAATTCACGCCCCACATGCTGAACCTGGATCTTCTCGATGCCGTCAGTTTCGACAAGGGCTGCTACACGGGACAGGAAATCGTCGCGCGCACCCACTACAAAGGAGCGACGAAGCGGCGCACGTTGCGATTCGCGAGCGACTCACCGGTCAAGGTCGGCGACAAGGTCATGGCGGGAGAGCGCGGTGTTGGCGAGGTTCTCAATGTTGCCGGCAACGAGCTGCTGGCCGTCGTCCCGGTCGACAAAGCCGACGAGGACCTTACCGTCGGTGGCGTCGCGCTCGAACGACGCGAGATCGACTACCTCTAGTCGAAAACCTCTGGCCGCATGTGCGGGAACAGCAGCACGTCACGGATCGATGCCGAATCAGTCAGCAGCATGACGAGCCGATCGACGCCGATACCGATGCCCGTGGTCGGCGGCATGCCGTATTCGAGCGCACGAATGTAGTCGTGATCGTACGACATCGCCTCGTCGTCACCCGCTGCCGCATTCTCGACCTGTTGCCGGAATCGTTCCGCCTGGTCCTCTGCGTCGTTGAGCTCCGAGAAGCCGTTGGCAATCTCGCGCCCGGCAATGAATAACTCGAAACGGTCCGTGACGAACGGATCCTCGTCGTTCTTGCGCGCGAGCGGCGAGACCTCGGCAGGATATTGAGTGACGAATGTCGGCTGCCGCAACTTTGCCTCGCCCGTCTCATCAAAAATCTCGGTCTGCAGTTTGCCAGCGCCGTAGTTGTCTTTCACGTCGATGCCGAGCTTCCTGCAATAGTCGGCGAGATAGTCGCGATCGCGGATCCTCGCCATGTCGAAATCCGGATTGAACTTCACGATCGCCTGTTCGACCGTTATGCGCTCGAACTTGTTGCCGAAATCGAATTCTTCGCCCTGGTAGGAGACGATCGTCGAGCCGTTTACGGCTTCAGCCATGCCGTGCAGCATCGCCTCGGTCGTATCCATCCAGTCGTTGTAGTCGGCATACGCTCGGTACGCCTCGAGCATCGTGAACTCGGGGTTGTGCTGTGTCGAAACACCCTCGTTACGGAAATTGCGGTTGATTTCGTACACGCGATCGAAGCCGCCGACGATCAGGCGCTTCAGATTGAGCTCCGGCGCAATACGCAGGTAGAGCGGCATATCGAGCGCATTGTGATGTGTCGTGAACGGACGCGCGATTGCGCCGCCCGGCGTCACCTGCATCATCGGCGTCTCGACCTCGAGAAAGTCGAGTGACTCGAGGAAGCCGCGCATGTAGGTGATGATCGTCGAGCGCTTGCGAAACGTCTCGCGGCTTTTCTCATTGATGATCAGGTCGACATAGCGCTGGCGGTAGCGCGTCTCCTGATCGGACAGGCCCGCCCATTTCTCGGGCAGCGGTCGCAGCGATTTCGTCAGCAGGCGCACCGTATCGGCCATCACTGTCAGTTCGCCGGTGTTCGTGCGAAACAGCGCACCCTCGGTGCCGACGATGTCACCGACGTCCCACTTCTTGAATGCCTGGTAGACGCCCTCGGGGAGGCGGTCACGCTCGAGGCGCACCTGGATCTGTCCAGACCGGTCCTGCAGCTTGATGAAGCTCGCCTTGCCCATGACGCGCTTGGCCATCATGCGACCCGAGACCGCGACGTGGATATCCTCTTCCTCGAGCGCTTCCTTGTCGTGCGCCTCAAAGGTCTGGTGCAGTTCCTCGGCGATCGCGTTGCGTCGAAAATCGTTCGGGAACGCGTTGCCCTGCTCCCTCAGAGCATCGAGCTTGCCGCGGCGCTCCGCGATCAATTTGTTTTCGTCCGGCCTGTTCTTGTCGTCTGTCACTGTGATCTCGTATACCGGGTCGCGGTCGGCGCCCGCTCCTAAAGTCCCTGTTTGAGACTGGCTTCGATGAAAGCGTCGAGACCGCCATCGAGCACTGCCTGAGTGTTACCGGTTTCTACGCCGGTGCGCAAATCCTTGATGCGGCTCTGGTCGAGCACGTAGTTGCGAATCTGGCTGCCCCAGCCGACATCCGCCTTGCCCTCCTCAACCTCGGCGGCAGCGGCGCGACGTTCCTGCAACTCCATCTCGTATAGCTTGGCTTTCAGCTGGTTCATCGCTGTCGCCTTGTTCTTGTGTTGCGAGCGATCGTTCTGGCACTGCACCACGATGTTGCTCGGCAAGTGCGTGATACGCACGGCGGATTCGGTCCGGTTAACGTGCTGACCGCCGGCGCCGCTCGCTCGGTAAACGTCGATACGCAGGTCCGACGGATCGATCTCGATGTCGATGTTGTCGTCAACTTCAGGAGAAACGAACACCGATGAGAACGACGTGTGACGGCGATTGCCAGAGTCAAACGGCGACTTGCGGACAAGCCGATGTACTCCGGTCTCGGTGCGCAGCCATCCATATGCGTACTCACCCTTGATATGGACGGTCGCACTCTTGATGCCCGCAACTTCGCCTGCGGACGCCTCGATAACCTCCGCCTTGAAGCCATGTGCTTCAGCCCAGCGCAGGTACATGCGCAGGATCATCTCCGACCAGTCCTGCGCCTCGGTACCGCCCGCACCCGACTGAATATCGAGATACGCGTTGTTCGCATCCATCTCGCCGGAGAACATGCGACGGAATTCGAGATTGCCGACGCGTCCCTCAAAGTTCTCCAGATCGCCGACGACCTCGTTGACGGTATCGGCATCGCCTTCGTCGATCGCCATGTCGAGCAGCTCGCCGGCATCGTTGAGTCCGGTGGTCAGCTCATCGAGACCGACGACGACCTGCTCGAGCGCAGCACGCTCCTGGCCGAGCGCCTGGGCGCGGTCAGGTTCGCTCCAAACGTCGGGTTGTTCGAGCTCGCGCTGGACCTCGGTCAGGCGTTCCGCCTTGCCGTCGTAGTCAAAGGTACCTCCTCAACGCATCGGTGCGTTCGCTGAGGTCGGCAATCGTCTGTTTGATCTGGCTCGTTTCCATGGTCTTGCGCGCGTGTGCTCGGGCAGAAAGGCCGCGATCTTATCACGCGGAAGCGGCTGATAAAGCAGCAATTTGCTCGACCACGAGCTGCGCGCTTTCAATGCCGCGATACTCGTTCACGTCGAGTCGAAATGCGAGCTGCACGGTGCCACGATAACTCGGCCCGGCCTGGTTGAATGCGATCGCGTCAACGACCGGGCCGCCGCCCGCAGGCCGCACCCGCAGCTTGAGGTGGTTCTCTCCCACAACGCGCTGCTCGACGACCGAGAAGTCGCCGCTCCACATCGGCTCTGGAAACCCGGATCCCCAGGGCCCAGCGTCGCGCAACGAGCGCGCAAAGCCGAGATTGATTGCGTCGCCCGGCAACGGTCCGTCGGTTACGATCGCGCCGCTGAAATCTGCATTGGGATAGAGACGCGCCATCTGCTCCGCCGCAACGGTCTTGAATTCCTCGAGGCGATCTTCGGCGAGCGTCAGCCCCGCCGCCATCGCGTGGCCGCCGAACTTGACGATCAGGTCAGGCGCAACCGTGTGCACGGCTTCGAGAAGATCACGAATATGCACGCCCTGTATCGAGCGTGCGGACCCTTTGAGGTGCTCGTCATCCTCGCGCGCAAAGGCGATGACCGGACGGTGGCAGCGTTCCCGCACCCGCGCTGCGATCAGACCAACGATGCCCTGGTGCCACTCGGGGTCGTAAACGCAGACGCAGGCCGGCCAGCGTTGCGCGCCGAGCGCGTCAACGTAGTTGAACGCCTGGTCACGCATCGTTGCTTCAATGTCACGGCGCTCGCTGTTGATGCGATCGAGCAGTTGCGCATATTCCATGGCCGCGTCGTGGTCATCGGTCAGCAAGCATTCGATGCCGACAGAGATGTCTTCGAGACGCCCAGCTGCGTTGATACGCGGTCCAACCGCAAAGCCCAGATCGGTACTGACGCACCGTGCCGTCTGACGGCCGGACTGTTTCAGAATCGCCTGTATACCCGGCACCGAATGCCCAGCGCGGATGCGCAGCAAGCCCTGCTGCACGAGCACGCGGTTGTTGTGATCAAGTGGCACGACGTCAGCAACGGTTCCCAGCGCAACGAGGTCCAGGTATTTGGCCGGCACCTTCGCGGCACCCCCAACGCCCTGCTCTTCAAGCATGCGTCCGATCCGCGCCATCAGGTAAAAGGCAACGCCAACCCCTGCAAGGTAGCGGCTCGGGAATTCGCTATCGGGCAGATTGGGATTGATGATCGCCGCGGCGTCCGGCAACGAATCGCCGGGTAGATGGTGATCCGTGATCAGAACCGGGATGCCCAGCTCGTTCGCCTGCTGGACGCCCGAGAGATTAGCGATGCCGTTGTCGACGGTGATCAAAAGGTCGGGCGATCTTTCCGCCGCGACGCGCACGATTTCCGGCGAAAGGCCATAGCCGAACTCGAACCGATTTGGCACGAGGTAATCGACGTCGGTGAACCCGAATGCACGCAGACAACGCAGAACGAGCGCCGTGCTCGTCGCACCATCCACATCGAAGTCGCCGATGACGATAATCCGTTTGTCGCGATTCGCAATGACGAGAGCAGCGGCTGCATCGATGTTTTCGAGCGAACCGACGGGCGCGAGCTGTGCCAGTCCGTAATCGAGCTCCTTGGCGGCGCTCAATCCACGCATTGCGAACAGCCGCGCGTGCAGCGGATCGATATCGCCGAGCGCGGCGACGGCGTCGGCGCTTGGCATGGGTCGGGCTACGACAGGTCGAGCAGTCGTCACGATCAGTCCAGCAGTTCGCTGTCGCGGCGCCAGAACTTGAGCGTTTGCGAGCGACGCACGTCGGCACGCAGCCCGTCGCGGAACAACAGGATCAGGCGGCTAACGCGGCCCGAGCGCAGCAGGTCATGAAGTTCCTCGAGCCACTGCGCAAGCTGCTCCGGTTCAAACGTGAACTCTGGAGTTACAGCCACAAAGCCTTTAACTGATGCGTCCGCGCAGTTCGCGAAATCGCCGGGCCACAGATCGGCGACAGCCGTCGCGCTTTCCCAGTAGCCAAGCAACAGCGGATCATCGGCAAAAAGCGGTGGTTGCGGCCGGATGATTTTTTCGGGTGCCGTGCCGCCGCCCCACAACCAAAGCGAATTGACGGGCTGTTTGCCCTCCTCGACGCGGCGTTGATTGACCTCGTGTTCGTGCAACGCCATCTCGATCTCGCTGAGGATGTTGCGGTGCATGGCCGTGTGTTCGCCTGTAGGAAGGAACTCGCCAGGCTCACGTTGATCGACGACATACGATGGCACGGACGACGTCGAGATCGGCGTCCCTGCGCGCAGGTAGCCACGGTTGCCGAGTCGCGCAAAGCCGAAGCTCTGATCGGTTGCCAGCGTTGTTTGCAGGTGATCGAACAACGGTCGCAGGTCGGACGGCGGAATACCGGTCCGGCGTAAGGCATGCAGGCACAGATGGTCGAGCCGTGGTTCGAGGTAAACCGGATCGGCGGCGGCTATCCAGACAGTCGGCCGGTCGCCGGTCTGACCCCACATGCGCAGCGCGCCGAGGCCCTGCTCCGGATACGGCTGACCCAGCTCCGAAGTAATCAGATCGAGGAGTTCGCGGGGTTCCTGCGCGAAGCTGAGATCGGACTGCGCGAGCCAGGACCGAAGCGCCTTGTCCGTCAGCCGTCCGTTACGGACGGCTGGCAGAACTACCAGCGCCGCAGATTTGTCATATGATGCATTCACGTTGCGGCGTCGATGTTAAGGGATGCGCGTTTGAAATTCACAAGAGAAATGTCAGCGAGGCTCGTAATACGCAGTGTTTCCGAGTCCGCCATTCGCGTCAATGACGAGGACTACTCGCAGTCAATCGCTATGACGCCCGAAACTGTCCTTGGCGAATGGCCGGACAAACCCATCGCCGAGCTTATCCCCGACGACTTCGCCGACGTCTTCGATACGAAGCCCGAGGTCGTGCTCTTAGGCACCGGGCCGACGAATGTGTTCCCTCCGCGTGAGCTCATGTTCACGTTTGCACGCAAGGGTATTGGCTTCGAGGTCATGGACACGCCCGCCGCGGCCCGGACGTTTAATGTGCTCGCGAACGAAGGACGCCGCGTGGCGGCCGTGCTTTGTTTATAGAATTGATTAATCCAGCAGCGCGTCGCCGAAGATGCCGTTGCTCTCGAGCATCTCGCGCAGGTTCTTGAGCGCGTCGAGCTGGATCTGGCGGACGCGTTCACGTGTCACACCGATTTCGTCCCCAATCTGTTCCAGCGTTGCGCGGCGATAGCCATGCAAGCCGAAACGCCGTTCGACGACGGCACGCTGTTTGTCGGACAGCTCGTACACCCAGTGATCGACAATGTCGTGGACGTCATCAGCCTGCGCGCAGCGCAATGGTTCGGCTGACCGTCGAGCGCGCAGGCGATCAACAGGACTCAAACCATCGGCGTCACGACCGCTGCTGCTTCTTAGCGTGACCCGCTCATGCAGGCCCATCAAACGCTCGACATCGGCAACGTCGCGGTCCAGGAACTTGGCGATCTCGGTCATGCTCGGCGCCCGATCCTTCTCCTGCCGCAAACGCCGTGCAGCCCGCAGGCAGGAATTGATGTCCTTGATGATGTGAATCGGTAGCCGCACGGTCCGCGACTGGTTCATGATGCCGCGCTCGATCGTCTGGCGAATCCACCAGGTGGCATACGTGGAGAATCGGAAACCGCGCTCCGGGTCGAATTTCTTGACTGCGTGAATGAGGCCTAAATTGCCCTCCTCGATCAGGTCGAGAAGCGGCAGGCCGCGGTTCAGGTACCGGCGCGCAATCTTGACTACGAGTCGGAGGTTGCACTCAATCATGCGTTGGCGTGCGGCCTCGTCGCCCGCCTGCGCGCGGCGTGCGAGTTCCTTTTCTTCTTCCGCAGTCAGGAGCGGCGAGACGCCAATCTCGTCGAGGTACTGTCGCGTCGGATCCAGCAACTGTCCCAAAACATTCTCCGCTCATCGCAAGCAGCGACTCGATGAGAGATCAGGGTTATCTCGCTGGCAGAAATTGTCGCGGGTTAACCGGCTTGCCGTTACGTCTGATCTCGAAATGCAGTCGCGGCTTGCGTTCCGGCCCCTCCCCCATGGTCGCTATCCGCTGGCCTTGTTTGACTTCTTGACCCTCTTTGACCAGTAGCGACGCGGTGTACCCGTAGGCACTCAGGTAGGTGTCGTTATGTTTAAGGATAATAAGCTGGCCGTATCCGATCAGTCCACTGCCCGCATAGACCACGCGACCGGAGGCCGCGGCCACTATGGGCTGTCCGGCCTTACCGTTGATCAGGACGCCGGTTCCCGGCCCGGGCTTTGCGCCGAATTCAACATTAATTCGCCCGCTCGCGGGCCATGCCCACTTGGGCGAAGGCTGCGCCGGAATCTTGGGCAACGGACGTGAGGGCGTCCGCGACGCCGACGAGCTCGGTCTTGTGGTCGTGCTCGACGCGCCACGGGGTGGCGACAGGCGAATAACCTGACCCGGATGGATCAGCGAACCGTCGCCAATCCCGTTCCAGCGGGCCAGTTCATCGGCATCGTGCCCATAACGCCAGGCGATCGAGAACAGGGTCTCGCCCTTACGCACGATATGCGTCGACTGACGATCCTGCCAGCTCGGCGAACTGCCGCAGGCCGCGAGCAGCAACGAGATGAGAATGATGGCAGGAAGGCGGAAGCTCATTAGCCCCGCATCATAAACCACGCGATGCCAACGGCGATCAGCACCGCCACAGCCCAGCCGATACGCTCTACGTGTGTGCGGAGCGTATCCTCGAAACGCTGCCCACCGAGTCGCACCAGCCCCGCAACGAGGAAGAAGCGCGCTGCCCGGCCAACAACCGATCCGACGATAAAACCGGGCAGGTTGATGACGGCGACGCCGGCCGCAATCGTCGCGACCTTGTAGGGAAGCGGCGAGAAGCCCATGGCAAATACGACCCAGATGCCATACTCATCAAACGCCGCGCTCGCCTGCTCAAACTTTTCCCAGTATTGCGACTCGCGCAGCCAGGGCTCGATCGCCTCGAACATGCCCCAGCCAATGGCATAGCCGGCAAGACCCCCGAGCACAGAGAACACGGTCGCGATCGTTGCATAGCGAATCCAGCGCTCCCGGTCGGCCAGACACATGGGCGCCAGCATCACGTCGACGGGGATAGGGAAGAACGAAGACTCGGCAAAGCTCATCGCGCCGAGATAGCGTTCCGCGTGCGGATGGCGCGACCATTTGAGTACGAGATCGTAGAGCGGACCAAACAATTTCATGCAGAATTCACTTTTAAAAGGCTATCTATCCAATTGATAAATATAACCTATCTTCCTTTAATCAGCGGTACAAAGCTGACCGCGCCGAGCGATACCTGCTCGTAGTGATCGTTGCGATTCGTGATCATTGCGAGATCCTGCACGCCCTGCGGACCCACCGGAATGATGAGCCGACCGCCTGGCGCGAGCTGACTCAATAGCTTCTCAGGCACCTCGTCGGGGGCAGCCGTCACGATAATGCCATCGTAAGGCCCGTATTTCGGCCAACCCTCCCAGCCGTCACCGGGCTTGAACTGGACGTTGTAGATATCGAGGTCTCGCAGCCGCTGACGCGTCTTGCGCAGCAACTCTGGGATCCGTTCGACGGTGTAGATCTTCTTCACGAGCGGTGCCAGCACCGCCGTCTGATAGCCACAGCCGGTACCGATCTCGAGAACCGTTTCACCTGTGAAGCCCTCGAGCAGCGCCTCCGTCATGCGTGCAACGACAAACGGCTGACTGATCGTCTGTCCAAGGCCGATGGGCAGTGCCGTGTCTTCATAGGCCCGGCTTGCCAACGCCTCGTCGACGAACAGGTGGCGCGGCACGTTGCGGATCTGCTCAAGGACTGCCTCGTTACGAATCCCCTGGTCCCTCAGGCGCTGCACGAGCCGGTCGCGCGTGCGCTTCGAGGTCATACCAATTCCCTGGCGGACGTCGATCATTGCTCGAGCCACTCGGCGAGTCCGCCGACGGCCTCGTGACGCGTGAGGTCGACTTTGAGCGGGGTAACTGACGCTGCGCCCTGCTCGATGGCGTGAAAATCGGTGCCCTCACCAGCATCCTGGCCCTTGCCTGCCGGGCCGACCCAGTAGATTGGGCGCCCGTACGGATCCCTGTCCTCGAGCACGAGCTCGGACTTGTGGCGAAAACCGAGGCGCGTCGCGCGCACGCCAGCCAGCTTCTCAAGTGGCAGATCCGGCACATTGACGTTGAGCACCGTGTCCGGCGCCAGGGCCGCACGCTCGATCGTCCTGACGAGGTCAACCGCGACGCTCGCTGCGGTATCGAAATGCTCGAGCTTGGCGCCCACCAGTGTCTTGCCAACGAGCGACACAGCAATAGTCGGCAGACCCAGGAACCGCCCTTCCATCGCAGCGGCCACGGTACCCGAGTAGATGACATCGTCGCCGAGATTGGCGCCATGATTTATGCCCGACACAACGAGGTCCGGCTCCTCGTCGAGGAACCCGGTCAGAGCCAGGTGGACGCAGTCGGATGGCGTGCCATCAACCTTGTAGCGATTCTCGCCGTATTGCGTCACGCGCAGCGGCGTTGCCAGCGTCAACGAATTGCTCGCCGCCGATCGATTCCGATCCGGCGCAACCACGACAACGTCCGCGACCTGCTCGAGGGCTTCGGTCAGCGTATTGATTCCCGTGGCGAGGTATCCGTCGTCGTTACTTACGAGGATTTTCATTCGTGTTCTGGCGCGCGGAGTCTTGAATGGCGGTGGCGACGCGCACACTATACCGGCTGTGAGCAAGAAAGACATCGACGAGTTTCGCCGCGCCATGCAGGGCACAAAGCCGCTGCAGCATGACGAGCGCGTGCCGGAAACGAAGCCCAAGCCCAAGCCGAAAGCGACGTTTTCAAGGGCCGACGAGAAGGAGGTCCTGGTCGAGAGTCTCGCTGACGACATAGACACGATCGAGCACGGCTACGGCGCCGCCCTGCGCTTCCATCGGCCCCACGTTGGCAAGCGGACGATGCGCAAGCTGCAGCGAGGTGGCTACAGCGTGCAGGCGGAGATCGACCTGCACGGCATGACGCTTGAGGAAGCCAAGCCGCGCCTGGCCGACTTCATCAACTACAGCGCATCCCAGGGCAAGCTGTGCGTACGGGTCGTGCACGGCAAGGGACTCGGGTCCGGGGATCGCGGACCCGTGCTCAAGAACGCCGTGAATCGCTGGCTGCGCAAATGGGACTGTGTGCTGGCGTATATTTCGACGCGCCAGGTCGACGGCGGCACGGGGGCCGTGTACGTGCTGTTACAGCGAACCTGATCACAACCGTACCTGCGTCACGAAATCAGCCGTCGATTGCTTCATACTTAAAGCCACTGAGTCCCCAGGATGGAGCGCACATGAAACTCACACACGGCTTCCTCGCTGCGATGACAGGCATCGCCCTCCTCGCCAGCACATCGGTCTCCGCAGACCAATACACCGCGTCGACGAAGTCCGGCGTAGAGATCCACCCGATCGGCACACTCGGCTTCTCGCAAGGCGGCGATACCCTGGGGACCTATCGTGTCGAATTCCTCGGGGACACCTCCGATGTTGACGTTGATGCCGGCGACTCGCTATTCCTGTATGGCGGTGTCCAGATGCGCTGGCCGGATGCTCACCTTGGCATGTTGATCCAGGGCGGCCTGGCTACCACTGGTGTCGGCAGTTCCAGTGACGGAGTGGACTTCAAGCGCTGGCCGGTCGAGGCCATCGGCTTCGTCGAGGCCGGCAAGATGCGCTTGGGACTCGGACTGACGCATCACTTCTCTCCGACCTTCGATGAGGACGGTACTGGCGGAAATCTGAGAGTCGAATTCGACAACGCCAGCGGCTGGATTGCCCAGATTGAATACCACTCGGGCCCGGCAACATTTGGCTTGCGCTACGTCGATATCAGCTACGACTTCTCCACTCTGGAGATAGACGGCTCGAGCTGGGGGTTGTTCGGCACCTATATTTTCGGCGTGCAGGCGAGATAGGACGACGCCGTCAATCTCCAGGCGCGTCGCGCGTCGCAACGATCTCGCGGAGCACCGAGGTCGCGAAAGCGCCCCGGCCGAGTGAGAATGACAGCGTAACCGCACCCACCCCGATCTCCACCTCGAGATCGGGCACCGGCAAACGCAGGCTGCGCCATCCGATGTCGACGCGCGCTCTGCTTAGCGCATCGCGCCATGCTTTGTTGTCGAGGTCGCTACCCTCCCCCGGCAATTCGCCTGCCGGATGGATATCCATTTCGACGCAACGGTGCTCGAGCTCGTCGTCGACCTCAGTGACATCAAACACGCTGCCAGTTCCGGCAAGATTCGCTTTGTCACCAGCCATCAGCTGGTTCCAGCTGCCCGCTTCGACGCGCTCATGCAACGACTCATTGAAGCAGAACGAGCGCACTGTGGAGATTGCAAGGCCCCGCTTATGGCGTGGCAACCGCGCGCCGGCGGCCCAGTCATCGGCCAGCCTGAGGTTCGCCCCGTCGCGACCAAAGCGCTGCTCACCAAAGTAGTTTGGTACACCGAGCTCACGAACCTCGTCAATGCGCGCCTGCAGTGCATCCGGATCAACGGCACCATCTGCACGTAAGACGATGTTGAAACGATTAGCGCGATGCGCGCCGCGTCGCAGCTTCTTGTTGTGCCGCTGTACGTCGAGGACGCGCACGCCTTCTGCTTCGAAAGTGGACCAGTCAGGTGAGTGCCAGCGCGGCACGCTGAACCACTGACGCGTCACAGCATGCCGGTCTTTCAGGCCGGCGAAGCCAACGTCCCTCGCCGGAACTCCGGCATGCTTTGCGAGCTGTCGAGCAACCCACTCGGTGTTCGCGCCCGTTTTCTCGACCCAGAGGTAGTCGTGCTCACCGTCGCCGGTAAGCTCCCAACCGAGTTCCTCGGTTACGCGAAAGTCCTCCGGACGAGTACGAATGGCAGCCACAAACAGAGCGCCGCCAAAGGCGCGGGCCCAATCCGGTAGTGACAAGGAGTCAGTCCCGGGAGTCGTTCTGTACGACCGGCACGACCTGGTAGAAGGTCTCGTGCTTGCCGATCATGCCGAGGTCGGTGCGTGCGCGCTCTTCGGCGGCGTCGTTGCCTTGCTTGAGATTTACGACTTCGGCGTCGAGCGCTTCATTGCGAGCCTGGAGAGATGCGTTGAGTTCGCGCTGCTCCGCGACCGCGGCGCGCAGCTTGAGCGTCTTGCGGTAGCCGTCGTCAGAGAACCAGAGCTCAGCCTGCAGGCCGAGTCCGGCTAACGCCAACACAATCACTAACCAGCGAGATCCGCTCAAGCTTTCTTCCCCAAGCCCTTCCCGGGCGCGCTCTCTACGGTGCTTTCACCGAGAACGCGTCGCGGGCCGCATATCCTGCATCCGTGCCCAATTCTTCCTCGATGCGCAGCAGCTGGTTGTACTTGGCGATGCGGTCCGACCGGGACAATGAGCCGGTCTTGATCTGCGTCGCCTGGGTCCCCACCGCGATGTCAGCAATCGTCGCATCCGACGTTTCGCCGGACCGATGCGAGATCACCGCGGAGTAGCCCGCCTCGTCTGCCATAGTAATCGCATCAAGAGTTTCGCTTAAGGTACCGATTTGGTTGGGTTTTATCAATATCGAATTAGCGATCTTCTCATCGATGCCGCGCTTGAGAATGGTCGTGTTGGTCACGAACAGGTCGTCGCCAACGAGCTGGATACGATCGCCGAGGCGTTCGGTCAGCAGGCGCCAGCCTTCCCAGTCGCCCTCGTCCATGCCGTCTTCGATCGTAATGATCGGGTAACCGTCAGCCAGCTCAGCGAGAAAATCGGTGAAACCAGCTGCATCGAACTGGCGTCCTTCCGACTCGAGGTCGTAAACGCCATCCTTGTAGAACTCCGAGCTTGCGACGTCGAGTCCGAGCAGGATGTCCTCACCGGCCTTGAAGCCCGCTTTCTCGACCGCTGTCATGATCGTGTCGAGCGCCGCCTTGTTCGACGGCAGGTCCGGCGCGAAGCCACCCTCGTCACCCACAGCCGTATTCAGGCCCATGCCGTTCAGCACGCTCTTGAGGCTGTGGAAGACCTCGGTGCCGTGGCGCAGCGCCTCCGAGAAGCGATCAGCCCCGACGGGCAGAATCATGAACTCCTGGATATCCACGCTGTTGTTGGCGTGCGCACCACCGTTGATGATGTTCATCATCGGCACCGGCATCATTGTGCCGCTGCCAAGGTGGCGGAACAGCGAGGCGCCTTTCGATGCCGCGACGGCCTTGGCCGTTGCCAGCGAGATGGACAGCAATGCATTGGCGCCCAGGTTGCCCTTGTTGTCGCTGCCATCAATCGCGCGCATGCGATCGTCGAGCGCGCGCTGATCGGCGAATTCTTCGGCCAGGAGCGCATCGCGCAGCACGCCATTGACTGCGCCAACGGCCTTTTGCACGCCCTTGCCGAGATAGCGAGACTTGTCGCCGTCACGCAGCTCGACAGCTTCTCGCGTGCCGGTCGAGGCGCCCGAAGGCACGCCCGCACGGCCGGTGCTGCCATCCGCCAATCTCACGTCGGCTTCAACAGTAGGGTTTCCGCGTGAGTCGAGAATTTCCCGACCACGTACATCCGTAATCTTGATCATGCTACTTCCTGAGTCTATTGCGATTCGGGCACCCCGAGGCCGAAATCCGCCTCCTGGAAGCCGTGTTGTTTGACGCTCGTGTCGATCGCCACAAGTGTTTCAAGTAATTGTTTCATCTTGTCGAGAGGCCAGGCATTAGGGCCATCACTTAGAGCCGTTGCCGGGTCCGGGTGAGTCTCCGTGAAGAAACCGGCGACGCCCGCCGCAGCGGCCGCTCGCGCCAGGACCGGTATAAACTCGCGTTTGCCGCCCGAGGCAGAACCAAGGCCACCAGGTTGCTGGACCGAATGCGTCGCATCAAATACGACCGGCGCGCCGGTACCTCGCATAACGGCCAGGCTGCGCATGTCCGAGACGAGGTTGTTGTAGCCAAACGAGAATCCGCGTTCGCAGACCATGATGTTCTCGTTGCCCGTCGACTTGGCCTTGTCGACGACGTTCTGCATCTCCCACGGCGACAGGAACTGGCCCTTCTTGATATTGACGGGCAGCCCGGCCGCGGCCGTGCGCAGGATGAAGTTCGTCTGCCGGCAGAGGAACGCCGGTGTCTGCAGCACGTCGACGACCGAAGCAACCTCGTCCATCGGCGTGTCCTCATGCACGTCGGTCAGCACCGGAAGATCGAGCTGCTTTTTCACCTCGGACAGGATGCGCAGGCCCTCCTCCATGCCGGGCCCGCGGAAGCCGTCGCGCGAACTCCGATTCGCCTTGTCGAACGACGACTTGTAGATGAACGGAATACCGAGCTCGCTCGTGATTTCCTTGAGCGTGCCAGCCGTGTCGAGCGTCATTTGCTCGCTCTCAACCACGCAGGTGCCGGCGATCAGGAAGATCGGTTGATCGTTGCCAACTTCGAAGCCACAGAGTTTCATCCTTGCGCGGCCTCCGGCAGCTCGCCTTCCATGTGCTCACGGACGGCCGCAATGTAGCTCTTGAACAGCGGATGCCCGTCGCGAGGATTCGAGGTGAATTCGGGGTGGAACTGGCTCGCCAGGAAGAACGGGTGATCCTCGATCTCGACCATTTCGACGAGGTCGTCGACGGAGAGACCCGAGAACACGAGACCGGCCGCCGAGAGCTGGTCGCGGTAGTTGTTGTTCACTTCGTAGCGATGCCGGTGGCGTTCGACAATCTGCGTCGCGCCATAGCTCCGAGCGGCAAGCGAACCCTCAACGAGGGTGACGTCCTGGCCGCCAAGGCGCATCGTGCCACCCATGTCGGATTCCTCAGTACGCTCTTCGGTCAGGCCGCTGGCGTCCTGCCATTCCGTGATCAGGCCAACCACGGGATGCGGCGTATCCGGCTCGAACTCGGTACTCATTGCCCCCTCGAGTCCGGCCATGTTGCGCGCTGCTTCGATCACGGCGACCTGCATGCCGAGGCAGATACCGAGATACGGAATGTTGTTCTCGCGGGCGAGCTGCACGGCCTGGATCTTGCCCTCGATGCCGCGATCGCCGAAGCCGCCTGGCACGACGATGCCGTCCATGTTCTTGAGAACGCCTATGCCTTCTTCCTCAATGTCGGTTGATTCGATGAAGTGGATCTTGACCCGCGTACGCGTGTGGATGCCGCCATGTTGCAGGGCCTCAACCAGCGAGATGTATGAATCCTTGAGGTCCATGTACTTGCCGACCATGGCCACGTTGACCTCGGCGGTCGGATTCTGCTTCGCCTCGACCACCTTGTCCCATTCGCTGAGGTCAGCCTTGGGCAGGTCGAGTCCAAGCTGTCGCGCGACAATGCCGTCGAGGCCCTGGTCGTGCATCATCGCCGGAATCTTGTAGAGGTCGTCGGCATCGTAGGCCGAGATTACGGCTTTCTCCGGCACATTCGTGAATAGCGCGATCTTTTTGCGCTCATCCGAGGGCAGAGGCTGCTCGGAGCGACAAACCAGGATGTCGGGCTGGATACCAATCGAGCGCAATTCCTTCACCGAGTGCTGGGTCGGCTTGGTCTTGATCTCCGAGCTCGTCGGGATATACGGCACCAGCGTCAGGTGGACGTAGACGACGCGGTCGTGGCCGAGCTCGACGCCCATCTGGCGAATCGCCTCGAGGAACGGCAGGGATTCGATGTCACCGACCGTGCCACCGATTTCGACCAGGCAGATATCAGCATCGCCGGCGCCCTTGTGGACGCTTTCCTTGATCTCATTCGTGATGTGCGGAATGACCTGCACAGTGGCGCCAAGATAATCGCCCCGGCGTTCTTTCGCGATGACGCTCTCGTAGATTCGCCCGGTCGTGTAGTTGGAATGACGCCCGCCCTTGGCCGTGCGCACAAAGCGTTCATAGTGCCCGAGGTCGAGATCGGTCTCGGTGCCATCGTGCGTCACGAACACCTCGCCATGCTGGAACGGGCTCATCGTGCCAGGGTCGACGTTGATGTAGGGATCCAGCTTGATCATGCTGATCGTCAGACCGCGCGCCTCGAGAATCGCGCCAAGGCAGGCCGAAGTTATGCCTTTCCCAAGGGAAGACACCACGCCGCCGGTGATGAAAACATACGATGTCATAAGTGAGCTCAGGGCACCGTGCCCAGGTTCGTAACTCAGGAACGAGAAAGGGCTGGAGCAAAGCACTGCTTAGCGAGCTTGTGCTTTTTTCCAACCCTTCGTGAACGCACCGTCGTTGGACAAAAGACGGTATTAAAGTCTACCGAACTACCTTGGACTGAACAACGCCAAAGCCAACCTAGTGCAACGCCGGGCGGTCTGTCCAGCGAACGGCAACGCCAGGCTCGGCAGCAGCGTCTTGAGCGATCCACAGGTCGCCGACGGCGACGAGCTCATCGCCTGCGTACACCAGCGGCAGGCGATCGCGCATCCATGGCACGATGCCTTCTTCTTGAAGCAGTTTCTTTAGTTTGCGCGTATGTAATTGACCTACCGGCTGAATTTCTTCCCCGCCCTGACGTACAGCAAGACGCAGGCCGCGTTCGACCACCGCTGGCGCAAGCCCGCGCGACGCGCCGCTTTCGAAGTGCAGCCTGCCAAGACCGGCCCCCAAGGCGACCTGCGCACCGGTGATCGTTGCGGCTTCGGGCGCCTCGGCAAGCACTTCCGGCAACAGGTACAGGCCGTTGCGGTAACGCCGCACCGACGCGCCCGGCCATGTCACCAGCGGCTGCGCATCCGCGCGCGCGGGCAACACCTCTGTCAGTATCCGGTCGAGCTGCAGTGCGGTTGGCGTCGATAGCCCGCACCATCGCAGTGCATGCCGTACGAGGTTCTTCTGGCGACTGCGCGGCAATGCCAGCACTCCATCAACGGGCAGCCGCTCGGGCCGCCCACCGAGATTCTCCAGATCGACTTCCGCAAGGTCCGCGAGCAATGCGGCCGCTTCGCCGGCATGCGAAGCGCTGCGTTGCAGACGCGCCGCAATGTCGGGCCAGCGCGATTTCAGACGAGGCAGAATTTCGTGGCGCAGGAAGTTGCGGTCAAAGCGCCGGTCCGTATTCGAGGGGTCCTCGATCCACTCGAGTCTATTGATCGTCGCATAGTCCACGAGCGACGCACGGTCGGAATCAAGCAGTGGCCTGGCCAGCCAGCCAGGACCGAATCGCCGGATCGCGCCAATACCGGCGATTCCGGCCGGGCCACTTCCCCGGACCAGGTTCAGCAACAGGGTTTCGGCCTGGTCTTCGCGATGGTGTGCGCTTAGCAGCCAGTCGCCGTGTCGCAATTCGCCGTGCAGGGCCGTGTACCGCGCTTCGCGCGCCGAAGCCTCCGGCCCCTTGCCCGACTCCAGCTGCACGCTCACCCGGCGGCAGCGATACTCGATACCGATCGACTTTGCGAACGCTTCACAGTGTTCGCTCCAGGTGGCGGAGTCTTCGTGCAGGGCGTGATCGATATGCACCGCGACAACGGGGACGCCGGTATCGGCCTGCACAAGCGCATGCGCGAGAACGGTGGAATCCAGCCCGCCACTAAAAGCGATGATGTAGCGCGCCGGGCGAGCAGCCCGGGTTTCGAGCGCCGCGAGTTGCTCCCGCAGCTGCCCGGTCGAAAAGGTCACGCTTCCTTGAACTGACCGAAGCTCGCGAGACGGCGCTGACGCTCTTCGAGCAGCTGCTCCGGCGAGAGACCATCGAGTTCGTCGAGGCTCTTGAGAATCGCATTGCGTATGACCTCGGCGGCCTCTTTGGGGCTGCGGTGCGCGCCCCCGAGCGGCTCCTCGAGCACCTCGTCGACAAGACCGAATTCGCTGAGGCTATCGGCCGTAATGCGCATGGCCTCGGCCGCGTCTTCGGCTTTTTCCGCGCTCTTCCAGAGGATCGAGGCGCAGCCTTCCGGCGAGATTACCGAGTAAATGCTGTACTGCAGCATGAGCAGCCTGTCGCTGACGCCGATCGCCAGCGCACCGCCGGACCCGCCCTCGCCGATGACGACGCTGATGATCGGCGTCTTGAGACGCGCCATCAGGTAGAGGCTGTAGGCAATCGCCTCGCTCTGACCCCGCTCTTCCGCACCGACACCAGGGTAGGCACCCGGCGTATCGATAAACGTGACGACGGGCAGACCGAACTTCTCGGCCATCCGCATCAGGCGCTGCGCCTTGCGATAGCCCTCGGGTTTGGGCATGCCGTAGTTGCGGCGCACACGCTCTTTCGTATCGCGCCCCTTCTGGTGGCCGATAAACATGCAGGCACGACCGTCAATGCGACCAACGCCACCAATGATGGCCGGATCGTCAGCGTACATGCGATCGCCATGTAGCTCCTGGAAATCGGGAACGATGAGATCGAGGTAATCCTGTGTATACGGTCTGGATTCGTGACGCGCAACGCGCGCAATCTGCCAGGGGCTGAGCTTGGCGAAGATATTCTTCGTCAGCGACTCGCTCTTTGCCCGGAGGCGCGCCACTTCCTCGTTGATATTGATCTCGGAATCGTCGCCAACGTAGCGCAGCTCTTCGATCTTCGCCTCGAGCTCTGCGATTGGCTGCTCAAAGTCCAGGAATTTCATATCCATAGGCTAATGTTGGAGGCGCTCTGCGGCGACCTCTTCTCCTAGTTCAGTTCGCGCGACGGTGCGTACAGAAGTCGCACGTTATTGTTCCCGAGCAATTCCGTCAACTTGTCGCGCAACTCGCGACTGGGTCTAACGGCCCATTCGGGACCCAGCGACAGGCGCGCCGCGGCGCTCTCGCCAATGTAGCGCACCGACACGTCGCAACTGCCTTCGCGGAACGGCAGCAGCAGGTCGTGCAGCTTTACGAGCAACGCCTCGCCTTGCCCGTTCGGCGCCAGGCTCAGGACCAACCCCCTCGCCCGCGACTCAATGACCCTGTCGATATGCAGCACGCTCTTGGCATTCACCGTCCAGCTGCCAATGAAGTCGTCATAGCGCAACGCACCGCTGACAACCACGATCTCATCCTTAACGAGCAGGTGCCGGAATTCCTGAAATGCCTCGCTGAAGAAGCTGATTTCCATGCGTCCCGTATCGTCATCAAGCACGACGCTGACACGGTTGCCGCGCTTGCGGACGTCGACAATCAGGCCTGCGACCGTTGCTTCGCGCCGCGACGCGTAGTCACGCTCACCCTTGTTGGTCTGCGGCGGCGGTTCCGCCGTCACGTCGCCAAGCTTGCCATCAACGAAATGCCTGGCATCGTGGCGCACCGCATCGAACGGATGTCCTGTCAGGTACAGGCCCAGCGCTTCCTTTTCGTTGCTCAGGAACAGGCGTTCCTGCCACTCGGCGAGATCGACGGGTCTATGTTCGTCGGCAGCTTTTGCCGGCGCTTCGAGACCGAACATGTCGTTCTGACCGGCGGCCGCGGCTCTGGCATGCTGGTCAGCGCTGCGCAGCGCCTCGGGAACCTGGTGCATCAGGCTGCGGCGTGTCTCGAGGAAACAGTCCATCGCGCCGGACTTGACCAGCGCCTCCAGGGTGCGCCGGTTCACCTTGTCGTGATCAACGCGCCGACAGAATTCAACAATATTCTGATAGGACCCGTTTGCCTCGCGGTCGGCAATCATCGACTCGACCGCGGCTCTACCTACACCCTTGATCGCGCCGAGGCCATAGAGAATCGTATCGTCGGCCGCGACGCTGAACTGGTAACCCGATTCGTTGATGTCCGGTGCCTGCAACTTCAATCCGAGCTGCCGGCAGTCGTCCTTGAGCGTCACGAGGCGATCGGTATTCTGTAGATCCGCACTCATTACCGCCGCCATGAACGCCGCGGGATAGTGCGCCTTGAGATAGGCCGTCTGGTACGACAGTACCGCGTACGCCGCCGAGTGCGACTTGTTGAAGCCGTAGCCGGCAAACTTCTCCATCAGGTCGAAGATATGCGTGGCGGTCTTGTCGGCGACGCCACGTTCCGTGGCACCCGTGACGAAGATCTCGCGCTGCTTCGCCATTTCTTCGGGCTTCTTTTTGCCCATCGCGCGACGCAGGAGATCAGCGCCGCCGAGCGTATAGCCAGCCAGTACCTGGGCAATCTGCATCACCTGCTCCTGGTACAGGATCACGCCGTAGGTCTCTTCGAGCACAGGCTTCAGGTCGGGGTGCAGGTAATCGATGTCCGCCTTGTTCGAGGAGTGCTTCCGTGTAATGAAGTCGTCGACCATCCCCGACTGCAGCGGACCGGGGCGGAACAGCGCGACGAGCGCCACGAGATCGTCGAACTGGTCGGGACGCATGCGCTTGATCAAATCGCGCATACCGCTCGACTCGAGCTGGAAGACGGCTGCGGTCTGGGTACTTCGGAGCAACTCGAAGGTCTTCGCATCCCGTTCGGGAATAAAGTTGATATCGAGATCGAGCCCCGGATTCGTCTCGTTGGCAATGCGCACGGCCCAGTCGATGATCGTCAGCGTTTTCAGGCCAAGGAAGTCGAACTTGACGAGACCGACAGCCTCGACGTCGTCCTTATCCAGCTGTGTCACCAGGTTAGCGCCGCCCTCTTCGCAATACAGCGGCGCAAAATCGGTCAGCGGACCCGGCGAGATAACCACACCGCCGGCATGTTTGCCGGCATTGCGCACGAGCCCCTCCAGTGACTTCGCAAGATCGATTATCGCGGTGACTTCTTCGTCGTCACGATACATCGTTGCCAGTTCATCAGACTGCTCGAGCGCTTTCTCGAGCGTCATGCCAATCTCAAACGGCACCTGCTTGGCGATCCGGTCGACGAATCCGTAGGGCTGACCCAGTACGCGGCCGCAGTCGCGAATCACGGCCTTCGCTGCCATCGTGCCGAACGTGATGATCTGCGAGACTCGCTCCCGGCCGTACTGCTCGGCGACATAGTCGATAACGTCGTCGCGACCTTCCATACAGAAGTCGACGTCGAAGTCCGGCATCGATACGCGCTCGGGATTCAGGAAACGCTCGAACAGCAGATCATGCTGCAAAGGATCGAGGTCGGTGATGCCAAGCACCCATGCCACCAGCGAGCCCGCACCCGAACCCCGCCCCGGACCAACCGGTACGCCGTTCTCCCGCGCCCAGCGAATGAAGTCGGCAACGATCAGGAAGTAGCCGGGAAACCCCATCGACTGGATGACATCGAGCTCGATCTGCAGTCGCTCGAGATACGGCGCGCAAAACGCAGCCTGTTCTTTGTCCGGGACCTCGCGCGCCTTGTAGATGCGGACCAGCGCCTCATTGAGTCCACGTCGTGCCTCGGCCTCGAGAAATGCTGCTTCGTCCTGGCCTTTCGGCACCGGGAACGCGGGCAGCACGCTTTCGCCAAGCTGCAGGTCCAGGCTGCAACGCGTCGCGATGTTCACGGTGTTCGCCAGCGCCTCGGGAACGTCGGCGAACAGCTCCGCCATTTCGTCGGGTGTGCGTAGATACTGCTGCGGACTGTATAAGCGTGGACGGTCCGTGTCGGCAAGAACTCGACCATCGTGGATGCAGACACGCGCCTCGTGCGCATTGAAATCGTCGGCGGATATGAAACGCACGTCGTTGGTTGCGACAACCGGCGTCCCTGTCTCGCTCGCCAGCGCGAGGCTGGCGCTCACGCAATCCTCCTCACCGCCGCGCCCCGTGCGCACGAGCTCGAGATAAAAACGCTTGGGAAAGACCTCTTGCCACCCTGCGAGGAGCTCGCGTGCCTGGTCGCCGTGGTTAGCATGCAGCGCATGACCGACGTCGCCATGCAGGCCGCCCGACAGCGCGATCAGCCCTTCGCAGCTCTCGCGCGTCAGCCATTCGCGCCGCGCCATCGGCATGCCCCGAACCTGTCCCTCGATGTAGCTGCGGGACACTAGTTCGGAGAGGTTGCGGTAGCCGTCGTTGTCCTGCACGAGTAGCACCAGTTCAAACGGACGACCCGGTTCCCCCGCATTGAAGATACGCAGGTCGAGCCCGATGACCGGTTTGACGCCGGCAGCTATCGCCTTTCGATAGAACTTGACGAGACCGAACAGGTTGTTCTGGTCCGTCAATGCGACCGCCGGCATGCCGTTGTCGGCACACGCCTGCATCAACTTCGGAATTCGCACGGTGCTGTCCACCATCGAGTACTCGCTGTGGACGTGCAGGTGAACGAATTGCGCGGTGCTCACGATGCTGCCCTCACCGGGGCAAACGTCTGTCGATGCGCCGGGCACGGACCATGCTCGCGGAGACGTTCGAGGTGCACACGCGTACCG
>JASJCM010000005.1 GCA_030065985.1 Woeseiaceae bacterium
TTTGGCAAGATCACGCTGTTCTTCGCGGCGGGCGCGATCTACACGGCCGCCAAGAAGACCGAGCTGCACCAACTGCGCGGTATTGCGCGACGCATGCCGTGGACTATGGCCGCCTTTACGATCGGCGCGCTGAGCATGATCGGCGTACCGCCGACGGCCGGCTTCGTGTCGAAGTGGTACATCCTCGCCGGCGCCTTTGAAGCAGATAACTACGTCGCGATCGCGGCAATTATTGCCAGTACCGCATTGAACGCGGCCTACTTCCTGCCCATTGTCTTTATAGCCTGGTTCCTCAAGGAAGATACGCCGCCTGTGAAGGACCACGGCGAGGCACCGTTCGCCGCGGTGCTTGCATTGACGATTACGGCGCTGTTGACGCTCGCGTTCTTCTTCCTGAACGGCCCGGTGCTCACTCTTGAACGACAGCTTGTACAGGCAGTGTTATGAACGACAACAAAGAACAGGATCACTGGCTGGCACGCCCCTCCACGATTCGCAAGCTGTGGTGGGTGTTTTCCGCCGTGCTTGCACTGACGGTCGTCGCGCAGGTGTTCATTTACGTCAAAGGCTACTTTGGCGCGGATGGGTGGTTCGGCTTTGGTGCGGTATTTGGCTTCCTGTCGTGCCTCGCAATGGTGCTGTTCGCGAAAGGACTGGGCTTCTTCCTGAAGCGCGATGAAGACTACTACGCCGCTGGAGACGACGATGTTTGACGTCTTCCCACCAGCGCTCATCATGCTCGGCGGCGCGCTCCTGATCGGACTGACGCGCGGCCACTTGCGCAACCTGTTTGTACTCGGCACGCCGCTCGTCACGCTGTGGGCGGTCTGGCAGATTCCCGACGGCGTCGCGGCAACCGTTTCGTTCCTCGACTACATGATCGAACCCATCGAGGGCAGCCCCGTACGCAGGTTGTTCGCCACGATCTTCGCAGTGATGGCCTTCGGCGGCGGACTGTACGCTTTCCGGCAGGCGAAGTGGTACGAACTCGCGGCTGCGTACATCTATGCGGCTGGCGCCATCGGTGTCAGCTTTGCCGGCGACCTGATTACGCTGTTCCTCTACTGGGAACTGATGGCGCTGTTCTCTACGGTCGTCGTCTGGTGCGGCAGCACACCAGGCTCGCGCGCGGCCGGTATTCGATACGCGATCATGCACCTGCTCGGCGGCGTCATTCTGAAAGTTGGTATCGAAGGCGTCGTCGTCCACACCGGATCGATCGACGTGCAGCCCATGCTCGCGACGAACTTCGATACGTGGATGATCCTGATCGGGATACTGATCAATGCGGCGGCACCGCCCGTATCTGCATGGCTGTCGGACGCATACCCCGAATCGAGCCCGACCGGTTCGGTGTTCCTGTCGGCGTTCACGACAAAGACGGCCGTGCTGGCACTGATACTGCTGTTCCCGGGAGAGCCGGTGCTCGTCGGTATCGGTCTCTTCATGGTGATGTACGGCATCATCTACGCGCTGCTTGAGAACGACGTGCGCCGAATTCTTGCCTATTCGATCGTCAACCAGGTTGGCTTCATGGTCTGCGCCGTGGGCATCGGCACGCAAATGGCCATTAATGGCGCAGCGGCGCATGCGTTCGCCCATATTCTCTATAAAGCGCTGCTGTTCATGAGCGCCGGCGCCGTTATCTACCGCACCGGTTTCTCGAAATGCACGGATCTCGGCGGCCTGTTCCGCACGATGCCCCTGACCGCCGTTTGCGGCATCATCGGTGCGCTCGCCATCTCCGGATTCCCGCTCACCTCGGGCTTTACCACGAAGACGATGATCTCGCAGGCTGCGGCGGATGAGAGCCTGATGTTCGTTTACTTCATGCTCGCCGCCGCCTCGGCCGGCGTGTTCCTGCATGCCGGCATCAAGTTCCCGTGGTTCGTGTTCTTCCAGAAAGACTCAGGGCTGCGGCCGAAGGATGCCCCCTGGAATATGTCCGCGGCCATGGTGCTGTTGAGCGTTCTGTGTATCGTGCTTGGCGTGTTCCCGAACCTGATCTACGACTACCTGCCATACCCGGTCGACTACGTGCCGTACACCGCAGGCAAGGTCCTGTTCTATCTGCAGCTATTGCTGTTCTCGGGACTGGCGTTCTTCCTGTTGCTGCCGCTGATGAAACGAACGCTTACGATCAGTCTTGATACCGACTGGTTGTGGCGAGTCCTGGCCTTCCGGATTGCGACCAAGGGCTACGTTTTCTTTGCGTCACTCGGAATTTCGCTGCAAACGCGAATCGGGGGCGGACTCAACGCCCTGCGTAATCGGGCCGAGATGCACTTTGGCTCGCGGATGCCCAAAGCGGGCGTGTTTGCACGATCGTGGCCTATTGGCACGACCGCGCTATGGATCGCGGTTCTGCTAACGGGCTACGTACTCGTTTACGTGTTGTAAGCGCAGGCTAGTCGAAGAGCAACGCGCCATCGTCGAGCGGGTCGCGCAGGAAACGGCGCCGGTCGCCGAGGTAATTCTGCGGATTCAACCATGGCTCGCGGTCGCCCTGCTTCGGCAGGTCGGCCATGACGCGTTGCAGGTAGCCCGACGAGAATCCCTCTACCCAGGGCCGCGCTTTCATGCCCTTGTCTTCCGGCCTCAGGTGCGGCGTGCAGACGCGAACGTCACGATCGTGCATCGAGCCTAAGAGGCGGCAGGCAAATTGCGCGACGAGATCGGCCCGCAACGTCCACGACGCGTTGATGTAACCGAACGTCGAAACCATGTTCGGCACGCCCTCCATCATGACGCCTTTATAAGTAAAGCGCTGCGAGAAATCGACGGCCTTTCCATCAACCGCGAAATCGACCCCACCGAGCGCGATGACTTCGAGACCCGTTGCCGTCACGATGAGATCGGCTTCGAGGTGCTTCCCGGATTCAAGTTGGATGCCGGTCTCTGTGAACGAGGTGATGTGATCCGTCACAACCGATGCGCGACCCGACTGGATGGTCTCGAACAGGTCGTCGTTCGGAACGAGACAGAGCCTTTCCTCCCAAGGGTCATAGTGCGGGTTGAAGTGCGTATCGACGTCGTAATCCGGTCCCAGGACCTTGCGCGCATGACCAACGAGGAAGCGTCGCGCCAGCTTGGGTCGCTTCCGCGCAAAGCGGAAGATGAATGACTGCATGCGGATGTTCTTCCAGCGCGTGATCCGATACGCGAGCATCTCGGGCAGGATCTTGCGCAGAAAATTCGCGACGGCGTCCTCATCGGGCCACGAGAACATGTAAGTCGGTGAGCGTTGTAGCATCACGACGTCGGCGGCGCTTTTTGCGAGTTCGGGCAGCAAGGTGACTGCGGTCGCGCCGGAGCCGATGACGACGATGCGCTTGCCGTCGTAGTTCAGATCCTCGGGCCAGTCCTGCGGGTGCACAATCGTGCCAGTGAAGCGCTCGCGGCCCGCAAAAACCGGCGTGTGGCCGTGTTCGTAGCTGTAGTATCCGGCGTTCATAAGCAGGAAGCCGCAGCGAATCTGCTTCTGCTCACCGTCCCCGGTCTCGACTGTCAAAGTCCAGGTGCGGTCTTCTGTTGACCATTCGGCCTTGCAGAGCTGGTGCCGATAGCGGATCAGGCGCTCGATATCGTGCTCCGCAGCCGTCTCCTTGAGGTACCGAAGGATCGACGGACCATCGGCGATAGCCTTGGCTTCGGTCCAGGGTTTGAATCGGTACCCGAGCGTGTGCATGTCGCTGTCCGAGCGGATGCCGGGATAGCGAAACAGGTCCCAGGTCCCGCCGAGATTGTCGCGCCCCTCGAGGATGATGAAATCGGTCTGGGGCAGCGCCTCTTTCAGGTGGCACGCAGTACCGATGCCGGACAGGCCCGCGCCGATAATGACGACGTCATGGAATTCGGTGTTCACGGCGTTTACTGACTCGCGAGATCGACGACCAGGTCCGTCGTTGCGGTCGCTGTCACCTGGGTCTCGAGCTGTTTGCGCTCTCCGCGCACCTCGTTCACCCTAACGAGATACTGCCCTGGCGATAGCTCGAAACTGACCGGGTTCTTCGAACCATTGGCATAAGCACGACGCCCCACCACGCTGCGGCCAGCGTCGTCATAGACCTGCACAACGGCATCAATCAGCGCATCGCCTCGTCGGACGGTGACGCTCAGTGTTCCGCTGGCATATTCGTGCTGTATTTCCGTACGCTCGCTGCCCGAAACCACGATGTCCTCAAACCGGTACAGAGTCTCGCCTTTGAGTTCGACGGACTTAACTTCAATGTCATAGGTGCCGGCCGGTACCGTCAGCACGCGCGGGTTACTGGTTGCCGCGACGTACGTTCGACCCGCGGCGATCTGTGTGGACGAGTCATTCGCCAGCACCCTCACTGTCGCATCGCTGAGGTCGCCATTGCGGGTCACGAGGACCGCTATTTCGCCGGAACTGAAATCGAACGACCGTTCCACTGCGTTGCCGTCCGTGATCTCAACTTCGAACGCAATTGCGGATGCGCCGCTGATTCCAGCCGCCTTGATCGTCGCGCGATAACGGCCGTCCTTCAGCGGAATGATGCGTGGATTGGTATCCGCTGACACGTACGTGCGACCTCCTGCGATCCACTCGCCCGTAATCGCATCGTGAACCTGGACGGATGCATCCTGCAGCGTCCCGTTTGATGTCGCTGTAACAACCAGTCGGCCCGGAGGCGTCTCGGGCTTCTCGTATGCACTGGCGAGTGCTACAGAGAGCTGCTCGGCATCTTCCACACCGAGGTACAAACCGCCACCTGCTTGTGCCGCACATTCGAGTTGCGTCGTGTCCTCTCCGGCAACGTCGAACCCTACAACATGCAGAACGAATGGCAGACCACTGTCTCTCGCTTTTCGCACGGCGCTGCAAGGGTCTTTTGCGCAGGTCTCGAGGCCGTCACTGATCAGAATCACCGACGTCTGTTGCTGATCCCCGATCAAACCGAAAGCGGTGTCGAGCGACGTTGTAATTGGTGTTCTGCCTTTGGGCATCACGCCGTTGATGATCCCCTTTAGCTCGGCCTTGTCGAGCGGACCTACTTGCTGCAGCGTCTCGATGTCGCTGCAGTCGCTTTCTCGCCGATGGCCGTAAGCCACGAGACCTGCCCGGCTGTCAGCCGGGAGCTCATCAATCAATTCGCCGACCGCGCGCCGGGCGATGACGATCTTGTTCTCGCCATCGATCTGGCCCCACATCGAATTCGATGCGTCCAGAATCAGTATTAGATCATTCGCACGATCCTCAGCGTTTGCCGAACTGATCAAGATGATCGACAAACACGCAGCAAAGAGAATGTGGCTCAGACGCCGCATGGCAACTCCCGCAAGGACATTACGGGAGTATACCGTTCCTCTAATCAGTCATCCGAGTTACTGCCGCCAAAGCGGAAATCGACGCCGACTCCGTAAACGGCGAGATCACCCTCGCCTGTCTGGCCGTCTTTGCCAACGTCCGGATAGTGGTCGAAGAACATCGAGACACCCCAATTCTCGTTAATTGCGAAGCGGCCGAAAATACCACCGTACGCGATGGTCTCGGATGCATCAGCCGAATACGGCACGCCGTCATAGAGCTCGGACTCGCTGACATCGACATAGGCTGCACCGATGCGCCCGCCTGCCGAGAAGTTTTCGGTGAACGGATAGCTATAGCCAACGCTGGCTTCGTAGGATTCCGTCTCAATCGTGCCCTGGTCGGGAACGCCCTGCCAAAGCCCATCAAACGTCGTATCGCCATACTTCGTATAGCCGACATCGAAGATGATGTATTCCTTCTTGCCGGGGTCTATTTCCGCCATGATCCGCCAGCCGAAATCATCGTGCTTTTCGGTGCCGCTGAACAGTTCGAGGTTCTTGTAGTGACTGGTGTTGCGGAAGATGTCGAACCGCGCTTTCGCGGCGACGTCAGTCGGCTTCTCGAGTGTTGCGCAGCCCGGAAGAAGTACGAGCATTGCCCCTGAAACCAGCGCGGCCACGAGAGCATGCCATTTCTGCGTTACGTTCATCGTTCTCTCCCTACCCTGGAAACCAGGCAGGTCGACCTCGTGAACGAATCGCGGCGGGCAGCCCGCCTGTCAATATGAATCCAGCGCAATACTGCGCCCGGCGCCGAAACCTGTAAATTCTGAGTAGTACCTATCGACGCATTTCGGTGTAACAATCGAGCCATGAAGACACCACTTCGAATAGCACGCGCCGTGCTGGCCATAGTGCTGGTCGCTGTCCTTGGGCTTGTGCTCTACGTTCTGTTCGGCGACCTGTCGGTTCACAAGGACAGGGTTCTCGCCGCCGCCTCCGATGCATCGGGCTTTTATATCGCGTCGGACGGTCCGTTTGACCTCGACGTCGGCCACGACACGACGCTATCTATCGAGAATGTAATCGTCGGCAACCCGGCCTACCCCGACGAGCACCCACTTGCATCGATCGGTTCGCTACGTATCGTCGTGGACACACGATCGTTGATTGGCGGTCCAATCAAGATTGTGTCGCTCGCGCTCAGCGACTCCTACATCAATCTCAAGCAGGCCAGTGACGGTACTGCAAACTGGATACCGGCACCGAGCCAATCCGCAGATTCCGCCAACGATGACGGCGCGCCGCTGCCCGTCTTGAAACATCTTGAGCTCGACAACGTAAACGTCAACTACGAAGAGGGCGGAGAGACCCGGTATGTGGTGAGCGAGTTGATCCTGCATGCGGACCGTGACTCGTGGGACGATTACGCAGTCGGTATTGCCGCCCAGTTCGGCGCGCCGGATCTCGACAGTACGCTCGTTGCACAAGGGTCGGTCAAATACGGTTCGGCGACCCATTTATCCGACATGTTGTCACTATCCTTCGACGACGCGGTCTTCGAGCAGAAGAGCGCAGGCGATCTCAAAGCAAGGTGGTCCGGCCTCGTGACAGCAGAGCTTGGCGGCGACAGACCGAAAATCACGACCGCCATCGACATAGCGCAGCTGTACTTCGATTCCGGCGAACCACCCGCGATTGACGCTGAGAGCGAGGAAACGGTCGAACTGCTGTTCCCATCGACACCGCTCAGCTACTCATGGCTTGCGGACTTCAACCTGCTGGCGGGTGTCCGGGTAGGTCAAGCTGCTATCAACGGCGACACAGTCAGGGACTTCAATATTACGGCGCAAGTCGAATCCGGGGCGCTGCGCATTGATCGGGTAGATCTCACGATCGGCGATGGGACGATATCCGGCAGGCTTCACCTGACGCCCGGCGATGCGGGCTATACCCTCGATGTCTCGACCGAAGTGACTGACCTCAGACTCTCGCAACTGGCGACCGAAGGTCAGGCCCCCGGCACGGTACCGCCGATGAGCCTCGATCTGCAGCTGACGGGCACGGGAGCTTCGCTGCACGACATCATGACATCGTCGAGTGGCAGCGTGACCGGGCGCCAGGGAACGGGGCAGCTCGACCTGCAGGGTGCCGGTGCGCTGTTTGCCGATATGCTGTCATCGGTTGTGAGAACGCTTAACCCGTTGGCCGACGAGCGGACTTACGCCGATATCGAATGCGGCATCCTGGACATCGACATTGCAGACGGTGTCGCCAACATCGAGGAGCTTGCGCTGCAGTCTGACCGCCTCACGATCGTCGGCAGCGGCAAGATCGATTTCTCCGACGAGTCGATCGACCTTAACGTCAATACGAAATCGCGGGAGGGCCTTGGGTTAAGCGTAGGCGGCGTCGCCAATTCGTTCGTCAAGGTCGGTGGCACGTTGCGCGAACCGGCACTTGGCGTCGACGCTGCGGGTACGGTCAGAACGACCGGGGCCGCAGTTGCGACCGGGGGCTTGTCAGTCATCGCCAAAGGGCTGTGGGACAGGGTTTCGTCTGAAGTCGATCTGTGTGCACTGCCCGACGAGGCAGCAGAGCCCGAGTCTAGCGACTGATCACATGCCACGCTGCCGACTGCAGGGCCTGCGCGATCTTGGGATCCAGTCCTGCCGTGTAGTCGAGTGCCTCGGGCGAGCGTCTCTCGAAGCGGGCGAAAAACACGCACGCGGCAAGATAGCTGCCTGCCAGCGTAGGGTGCTTCGTATCGGCCGTGCGCAACGTGATTTCCGGATGGTTTTCAGTCACGTAGGCAAACGCGAGGCCGACCGGGACGACAGCGGCATTGGCCAACTCTCCCGTATCGCGATACTGCGCGGCCAACGTCTCCGTCATATCGGGGCGTCCCTCGTAGGCCCAGGTCATGAACAGAAACGGCTCTGCTCCGACGTCGCGAACCATCTTGGCGAGAGAAACGGCGCTGCTGCGAAATGATCCGACCGTTGCCGGATCGAGCGGACCCATGCTGTGTCCTTGCAGAACAACGATATCCCACGGCTCGCCGGCTAGCACGGCAGCAGCTGTCCGCGTGTGCTCGGCAAGCGTCCCGGCGGATAGTGTGAACAGGCGCGCCTCCGCTGTGATGCCTGCCGCCTCGGCGAGATTGCGGTAGTGCGTATGCAGGCCGTTATTGTAGAAACTGAAGCTGTTACCGATGAACAGGATGCGCTGCGGGTCTGCGGCGCTGGTAAAAGCTGCAGGCAACAGGGCCAGACAGAAAACGGCGAGGCAAGCGCGCAGCCTGCCCCGCCGTGTGATGCGCAACCTGTTATTTACAGGCTGATCCTCAGATCGAGGTAGTAGTAACGTCCCCAGTCACGGTGCGCGTCCTTGAAGAAGCCGTAGGACTCGTCCGCGAGTGGCGCACGCTCGTCTGTCACGTTGTTGATGCCCAGACGGACACGCATGTCCGTATCGCGGAAATCGAAGCGGTAGTCGAACTTTGTATTGAACGTCGTCATCGAGGGAATTGGGAACAGGTCGCCATTCGATAGCACCTCATCAAAGCTGCTGATCCGGAACCCCTGAACCGACGCCGCGAACGTGTCGTTCTGCCAGGACGCCATCACTGAGTGACGGCTCTCCTGGTTGCCGTCGATGCCAAGCAGATCGCCGAGGCCGACGATCGGGTAGACGATCGTTGGGTCGGCTTCCTTGGCGGCCAGGACCGCCGTTGACAGTTCGCCGGTGGCCGTTTGCTCGAAGGTCTCGTAGAACGAGCCGTTGTAGCGCAGATCGAACATGCCGATGCCAGTGTCGAACGTGTAATAAATGCCGATGTCGTAACCGTCCAGCTTGCGCGTATCGAGGTTCGTGTAGCGGTCGGTCACGGCATCAACTTCACCCACCGGGCACAGGCCCGCGGCAAGGTAGCCGTTGATCAAGTCTGTGTCGGTCGGATCGAACGGGAGACGCACGACTTCGGGATTGCCTTGCACATTGGCACAATCCGATGTGCCAGCCTGCAAGCGCAGCACGAGGTCATACAGCATGTGGTTCTCTTCGCCGAACAGGCCGATCGTTCCTTCTTTCTCAATCGACCAGAAGTCGGCCGTCATGGTCAGGCCATCGACAGGCGAGAATACGACGCCAATTGACGTATTGGTCGACTCTTCCGGTACCAGGTCCGGGCTGCCCGTTGCCTGGCGCTGGATGCCATAGTCGCAGTCCGCATCAAGCGTGCCCTGATCTTCGCCGTAAAAGCAGACCCAGTCGTTCAGCGTATTGGAACGAGCGACGAATGCCTCATTGATCGTAATCAGGTTCGGGGCGCGGAAAGCTTCAGACCACGAGCCACGGACGAGAAGCATGTCGACCGGGCGCCAGCCGAACGCGAACTTGCCGACGGTCGTATTCCCGATGTCGTCGAAGTCCTCGAAGCGGCCAGCGAGCTGTACGTCAAGGGTTTCGTGCAGTGGCACGGCAAACTCGGCGAACAACGAGTGCGTCTTGCGACTTCCTGCATTGTCCGGCGTCGGGCTCGAGTTAACGACGTCCGATGTCAGCGGATACGTGTCGCCTTCGAAGTCGGTAAACGTAATCGTGCCGTCGAGGCGTGGATCACGGTCATCCGCGAAGGTTTCCCTGCGGTACTCGTAGCCCGCCACGAAAGCGACCGGGCCGGCCGGCATCTGGAAGATCTCGGGATTCGATGCCTTTACGTCCCACATGCCAAGTGTCGTCTCGCCCTTGCGGTACACGTCGATCAGCGCACGCTCGATATTGGTATTTGCGCCACCGCTAAACGGGTTGTACGCCGCAGGCGTCGGGTCGAACAGCGCCTCGACAATGAGCGTGTTCGAGAGGCGATTGCTGGTCACATCGTCGCGCGTTGCTTTCGAATACACGAAGGCCGACTCGTAATCCCAGTCACCCATGGTGCCACGCAGACCTGTTAGCACGCGATACGCATCGCCGTCATTGTTCACGATGCGCGGAAGCTCGGCGAAACGGTAGAAGTCCATGCGCAGCTCGTATCCTTCCGGTGGCACGTCCGTACCGATAATCGAATCCGGGAGACGGTTTGGCGAGCCTACCGGTCCGAGCGGGTTCCAGTAGTTCTCGGCGCCAACACGCAGCGTAACCGCACTCAGGTCCGTGGACGGCGCATTAATGCGGTTCGTCTTCGAATCGTAGAAGTAAAAGTCGCTGAACAACTCGATTCCGGAGTCGAGTTCGTGATTGAGATAACCATAGATCGTGGTTCGCTCGAGCTCTGAGAGCAGATCGCGGTTGTCGTTCAGGTTGTAGCGAATATTGCCCTGTCCGTCTTCGGCCAGGCAGGTGCCGTAGCCCAGGTCATAGCCGCCAGCGCACTCGGGTGTCCCGATCGGGAAGATCTCAAATTCACCTGAACTATCGGTTACGTCGTTGACGCGCAGGCTGTGCGTGCTGCCAAGACCGGAAAGAACATCGAACTGTCCGAAGGACGAGTTGATGCTGTCGTTCCTGAATATAGTACTCGTCGCATAGGGCGAGCTTGGGTCGAAACGATAGCGAAAGTCCGAGTTGGCCCAGCGGGCCTCGTCCTGCGAATTCACCCGACCACGCTCGTAGTAGCGCGCGAACACGCCGACGTGCGTTGCACCGCCATTGAAATTCGTGCCCCATTCCAGCGACAGGCCGGTGTCATTGCGGGGTATGTGATCGAATTCGGTCTGGCGCACGCGAATCGTAAAGCCTTCGAAGTCGTCCTTGAGCACCGTGTTGATAACGCCGGCAACGGCGTCCGCGCCGTAGATCGCCGACGCGCCGTCGCGCAGCACTTCGACGCGATCCACGCCGAATACGGGGATATGGTTCGAGTTAACCGAGTTAACCGGCACAAAACTGCCGCCGACCTCCTCGGTCTGGTACGTCGCCATGTTGACCATGCGGCGGCCGTTGAGCAGCACGAGCGTGTTGCCGGTGCCGAGGTTACGCATATTGATCGCGCCGACGTCGCCGCGTGCCGCGTTGACCCCACCCGCCGTGTCGGTCTCGCTGAAGAAGTTCTGGCCGAGCTCGGGAATCATGTCGATGAGTTCGTCACCCGACTCAACGCCGAGGATCTCGATGGACTCTGAGTCGATAACGGAAACAGCCAGAGCGTCGGAGATACGAGCGCCCTTGATCTGGGTGCCTGTCACCGTGATCTCATCGAGTGCGTCCTCTTCCTCTTCGTCCTGTGCCAGTGCCGTCCCGGAGACCGCGAGCATCGCGATCATGGTCGTCAGGACGCCCCCGCGGAGAATGCGGGTGGACCAGTTTTCTATTGTTTTCATTGCTTTCCCCCGAAAGGATTTGCTTGCTGCCCCGCGCAGCAACCTCCCAAAACTAGCAATCCCGGTGAAACGAGGCCAATAGCTTGGCTTCCGGGACCCATAACTCTTGTCTATAGCTTCTTTATGGCTTCGGCCTGAATTGCACGTGGGTCCCGAATGCTCCCATCGTACGGGCGTTCCCGGCATTCAGCCAAGGCGTTCTCCACTCGGTCCACACAAGGTCGTCGAGCAGCACGCGCCCGCCCTGCGCCGGACTTGACGCATCGGCGACATCGATGAGCAGCCGGACCGATTTCGTCGAGATACGCGGCTGGTCGAAATCGATCGCGAAATCGTGCCATCCAGCCGCCTTGATTCGCAGCGCGCCGACGACTTTCCTCGGACCAGCCTCGAGAGCCTCGTCAAGCGAATCATCGATGCGGCGGCGCTGCAGCACGACCTGCAATTCGACAGGGCCGTCTGTATGGACGCGACCACTCAGTGTCGTCGGGTTTGAGGGCGTGAAGACCCGGCCAAAGACTCGCATCCCCGTGCTCGCTCGCCCACCGGGCTCGAGGATGACCTGCAAGTGATTTGAGTCGCCGTGTTCAATCGAAACGTAATCGCCGAGCAACCACGCCCGATCGTGCGTACCGAACAGTCCGGAGTACTCGAAATCGCCACGACTGAGTATGTCTGTGCCGAGACGATACGCCACGTCGCTGCCGCTGAATCTGACGGGGCTCATCACCGGCGCGCCGAGCCGGCGCAGCGACACCGGCTTGTTAGCAGGCTGCGCGTCATCGAGATCGATATCCACCGTGTCGTCTTCCTTGCAGGTCTCAACGACCGCGTGACGGCCATTGGCGCGCAGGCAGGTGCCGAGCGGTCGTGAAAGACGCGCCAGCCGGTGCAGAATTGCATCGCGCATTGCGTCGGTAGCCGGCGTCGGCACGTAGCCGTTGACATGCATCGGCACGACCTCGGCGCGGTGCAACTGATCGCCGTCCATCCAGACATACAGCAACATGCCGAGCTGCGTCGTGTAGATGTACTGGTCGAACAGGAAGTTGCCCATCGAATAGGCGATCAACCGGTTCTCAAAGATCTCGAAGCCCTGCAGGATATGCGCGTGATGGCCAATCGATACATCGGCACCGTCCGTGATGGCCTGACGCAGTCGCGTGCGCTCGCTGAGCGCCGGCATGCCGTTGTATTCGAGGCCACTGTGATACTGAATGACGGTCGGCGTAGTCGCCGGCAACGTCGCAACGTCTTCGGCAAACACGCGACTGCTGCCCAGCGCCGCGCCGCCTTTGTCGCCCTCTGCAGCCTGGCTCGGCGAGAAGGTTCCTGCCCACCCGACGTAACTCAGAAAGCCGTAGGGCGCGCCATCGATGTCCGCCACGTAGGCGGCACGGGCGCTTGCCTCATCGAACCCGGCACCGGAATAGCCAAGGCCAGTGTTTCGCAGTGCGTCGAAGGTCGCCTCGAGCCCTTCGGCCTGATAGTCCCAGGTGTGGTTGTTACCGAGCGCGACGTAGTCGAACCCTGCCCACTCGAGCGCGTTCGCCAGTTCCGGTGGCGAGTAAAACGTCACCGACTTTGGCAGCCGATCGCTCAGGCGTTTCGCCGCCAGCTGTGTCTCGAGATTGACGCTCGCGTAGTCGGCGAGTTCGATATACGGGCGAATGGTTTCGAGCAATACCCGCGCATCGTCTTCGACATGGCCGGGACGTGCGAGCACCGGCTCACCTTCCCGCGGCTTGAAATACCGCCTTGCCAGCATCGCGTCACCGGTGAAGAGCAACAGGCGGCGATCGGATCGTTTCGCTACGAGCTCGACAGGGCCGATGTCGCGAACACCCGATCGCAGGTCGTCCGGCCCCAGTGCATGGATTGTTGCGTAATGGTCCGCGGCGGAGAGGTGCAGCAGCGCGGGTTGATCAGCCTCGACGTCAAGCTCGAAGCGACCTGTCGCATCGGTGCGCGTTTGTCGTTCGCCGACCTCGACAGTGGCATCGCTCAGGGGGTTGCCTGACTCATTGACGACCTGGCCGGCCAGGGGGACGGTGCCCGCTTGCGCGACCTGGCCGGCCAACATCAGAAACAGTACCGCACAGGTTTGAATTTTCATTGTGAAATCATGCCACTGGCGGCGAGCGCGCGGAATTCGAATGATGCTTTGACCCATAGCCCAAGGTTATACTTAGCGAAAAAGGGACTGCAATGCGTTTACGACAGATCGAGGTCTTTCACGCCGTCTATTCAAGCGGGTCGATGACCAATGCGGCGGCGTTGCTCAACGTCTCGCAACCCTCCGTCTCCAAGGTGCTCGCCCACGCCGAGCAGCAGCTCGGCTATCGGCTGTTCGATCGGGTCAAAGGCAAGCTCATCCCTACCCCTGAGGCCCACCAGCTGTACAAGCATGTGCGCGAGGTTTACGACGACGTTGACCGCCTCCGGCACGTCGCTGCCAATCTCAAGGCAACGAGCGCTGGTCGTATTCGCGTGGCGGGAACGCCTGCATTCGGCCTCGAGGTTTTGCCGCGCGCCATCTCGACCTTTCGCGACGAACACCCCGATGCGATCTTCGAGGTCGAGACCCTGCATCACGACGAAATCTACGGCGCGCTGCACGAATCGCGCATCGATATCGGTCTTGCTTTCGATGCCCCGGAGCAACCGGGGATCCGGCGCAAGAAAATAGCCCGCGGCGATTTTCTTGTGCTCGCCCCGGACCGACGAACATTTGGCAGAAAGCCGTCGTTGTCGGTCAACGACATCAAAGACAGGCCTTTCATCGGGCTGAACAGTCGCGGCCCTCTGGGCAAGGCGCTGTCAGATTATCTCGAAGCTGCCGGTGTTGAGCCGAATATCGTCGCCTGGACTGAGACATATCACATCGCGAAGGCCCTTGCTGCGTCGGGCGCCGGCGTAACGATCGCCGATGAAATCACGGCGCGCTCGATAACAGGCGGTGACGTCGTGATGTACCCGCTGAAGCCGCCGGTGCGCTTCGATATAACGATGCTGCAGCTTGCCGAGACACCGTTGTCGCTCGCCGCCAAGCGTTTCACGCGCCACCTCGGCAGGTTGATCAAGGAGCTGCTGAACGACTAAGGCGACCCATAGATCGAAGTTATAGGCACGCGAACAATCATCATTTGAGGCGGCGATGAGCGGCTAAGTAGTATCGAGTTTAGTCATTAGCCGGAAATTCAAATGCGCGTCATCGTCCTTGGCGCAGGCGTGGTTGGCGTCACGACTGCGTTCTACCTGTCCCGACTTGGCTGCGATGTAATGGTCGTCGACCAGGCATCGGAGGTAGGCGACGGTGCCAGTTTTGCGAACGCCGGACAGCTCTCCTACACATTTACTGATGCACTCGCCAAACCTGAGTTTCTTGCCAGGATTCCGGGCCTGATACTCGGCCGCGACCAGGGCGTCGATGTGAAACTGTCGCCGGGTCTGATTGCATGGGGCAGCCGCTTCGTCGCGCAGTGCACGCACGGTCAGGCGAAAGCCAACACCATTGCAATGCTGAAGACCGCGATGCGCTCCGCCGAGCTGTTGACGGAATTACGCGAAAGGCTGCCATTCGATTTCTGGCATCGCGAAGCGGGCAAGCTTGTCATCCTGAGTACCGAGGGCGAAGTCGAGGCTGCACGCGCCAATCTTGACGTGAAACGCGAACACGGTTGCGATGCCGAGTTGCTGACGCGAGACCAGGCCTTGGCCGTAGAGCCTGCGCTTGAGCGCATGCGGGGCGACATCGCCGGAGCCGTTTACTCGAAGAGCGACGAGGTTGCCGACTCGCAGTTGTTCACAGCCGGCTTGCGCGACATGCTCGAGGCGGACGGCTCAGTCGAGTTCCGCCTCTCCTCGCGGGCACAGAAGCTTGTCAAAGCCGATGGTCGCCTGCGAGGCGTCGTCGTCGATGGCGACACGCTGGAAGCCGACGCGTTTGTTGTTTGCATGGGTGCATGGAGTCACGAACTTCTGCGCACGGTTGGCATCAATCCGAACATCTTCCCGGTACGTGGTTACAGCCTGACACTACCCCCCGGTGACGCTGCACCCATGGTCAGCGTTACGGCGCTTCGACATCGGATGGTATACAGTCGCCTTAACGGCCTGGTAAGAATTGCCGGATTCGCCGACTTCCGTGGATTCGATACAAGCGCTGACAAGAAGCGGTCAGAACTGCTTCTCAACCTGGCGCGAGGCTATGCACCGGACGCGGCTGAATACGACGCTGACGATCCGAAACCCTGGGGAGGATTCCGACCAATGACACCGAGTGGCCAGCCGCATGTTGGCCCGACAAAGATCCCGGGTCTGTTCCTGAATACGGGCCACGGCATGCTGGGCTGGACTCTGGCTTGCGCGACCAGCCACGACGCCGCCCAGGCAGTCACGAGCGTGCACTGAAACCATGACTCCGAAAGCACCGTATGTTGCGCGCCTGGTCGCGCTCACCTCCGCACTCTTGCTCGCGAGCTGCGCGATGGTGCCGCCCTCGTTCCCGGCTGGCGAGGCCTGCCTCGCCGACGGCTTTGCGATCGAAGACGATTTTGTCGCGGCGCGGCGCGGTACGTGCACGGTTCTGCCCGATGATTCGGTTAGTCTGAGAATTCCGGCCGAGTTCAGCGGCAAGATAAATCCGAGCCCCTGGTTCGCGTTCAAGGTCATCCCGAACGGCGCCAGCCAGGCCGTCATAGATCTCACTTACACCAGGCACTCACATCGCTACTGGCCGAAGGTCAGCAGCGATGGATTGAACTGGAACCAGTTGGACGAGCGCTACGTGACCGTAGCAGACGATGGGAAGTCGGCCCGTGTTGTCGTACCACTGGAGTCGGAGCCCGTGTGGATCGCCGCGCAGGAGATCATTTCACCCGCAGTGCACGATGCCTGGAATCAGAAGATGTCGGCTGCAATCGGCGCTTCTTTGTCAGTGCTCGGCGAATCGAAGGCCGGCCTGCCCATCCACATCATCGACACGAATCCGGGTGGGGAAAACATACTGTTCCTCGTAGGCCGGCAGCACCCGCCGGAGGTTTCGGGTGCCATCGCGTTCTTCGCTTTTGGAGAAATAGTATTCGGCGACTCGGAACTGGCACGCGAGTTTCGTGACCGTTTTCGCGTCATCGCGATTCCTATGCTCAATCCCGATGGCATTGTCGGCGGTCACTGGCGCCTTAACCTCGGCGGTATCGACCTGAACCGTGACTGGGGGCCCTTCGAACAGCCGGAGACGGCCCTGGTCGGCGAACTCCTCGATAAACTCGATGCGGCTGACGCCCGAATCCGCATGTTTGTTGACTTCCACTCCACGAACAAGAACGTCTTCTACACGCAGTTCGATGTTACGGATCCTCCGGCTTTCACGACGCGCTGGCTTTCGGCAGCGGCTCCTCGCATTTCGGATTATCCGTTTGGCAAGGAGACGCGGCCCATCACGAACTACACGGTCGCCAAGAACTACATGTTCAAGCGTTACGGCATACCGGCGGTAACATTCGAGGTCGGCGATGAAACCGACCGAAGTGCAGCAAAAGCGGCCGCACGTGTCTTCGCCGAGGAGCTGATGCGCACAATGCTGCAACAGGAGTACTGACGTGCGGCAGTGGTTTTTGCTGGCCCTCATCGCAGGGCTTGTCGCCTGCACCGCCGACAAGTCGGAACCGATCTTTGACATCCTGATCATTAACGGCACCGTCTACGACGGTTCCGACAACCCGCCGACACAATCGAACATCGGTATCACCGGCGACCGGATAGCCGCAACGAACGTCCCCGCCGACGCGAAAGCGGATACGGTCATCGATGCTACGGGCCTGCTGATCATGCCGGGCTTCATTGACCCGCACACGCATGCACCGCTTAGCGGCATTGACCTTACGGCGCATCTCAACTTCCTGACACAGGGCGTTACGACGGTCATCGTCGGCAGCGATGGCGGGGGTATTGATAATCGCGAAAGTACCGTCGCGGATCTGGCGGCCAACGGCACTGGCGCAAACATCGCGTGGTTTGCCGGGCACGGTGCGATTCGCGAAGCGGTCATGGAACTCGAGGACCGGGAACCGACAGATGATGAGCTGGATGCCATGCGGGAACGGGTCGCCCAGGAAATAAGCAACGGTGCGCTTGGCCTTTCCACCGGTCTTTACTATGCGCCGGGCAGTTTCGCCTCAACCGACGAGGTTGTCGCACTGACGCAGGTCGCCGCGGACATGGGCGGCATCTACGACACCCATCTTCGCGACGAGAGTTCTTACACCGTCGGCCTGCTGCCGGCAGTTGATGAAGCCATCGAAATTGCAAGACGCACCGGTATCGCCGTGCACATCTCACACATCAAAGCGCTTGGCAAAGACACCTGGGGACAAAGCGAGGAGGTCGTTCGCCGCGTCAACGAAGCACGAGCCGATGGTCTGTCGATTACCGCCAACCAGTACCCGTGGCGTGCATCGAACGTACGACTCGCAAGCGCACTCGTGCCACGCTGGGTCATGGCCGGGTCCCGCGATGACATGCGCGAACGGCTGCGCGACCAGACGCTTGCAGACATGATTCGCGAGGAGATGACTCAGAACCTCGCGCGACGCGGTGGTCCCGAAGCGATGCTGATCACGACCTCGGACAGCGCCTATCGTGGCATGACGCTGCTGCGTGTCTCCCAAGTGCTCGAGACCGACCCATTAACTGCGGCCATCGAACTCGTCGAAACCGAGGACCCGAACATCGCTTCGTTTGTCATGAACCAGGACGACATCGACACCTTTCGCGTGCAGCCCTGGGTGATGACGGGCTCGGACGGCGGCCGCGGTCATCCGCGTTTCAGCGCAAGCTACCCGAAGGCCTGGCGGGATTTTGTGCGTGACCGAGAAATGCTAAGCGCGGAGCAGTTTGTACACCGTAGTTCCGGCCTGGTTGCGGACACGCTGGGACTGTGCGATCGCGGTTACCTGCGTCCGGGTTATGCAGCCGACATCGCAATTATTAATGAAAGTGACTTCCAGCCGCTTGCGGACTTTGAAAATCCCGACCGGCTGTCGTCCGGTGTCGTGCACCTGCTCGTCAACGGGGCGCGGGTTATCAGCGACTCGGAGCACCATGAACGACGTGCCGGCCGGGTGTTGGCAAAGACAGAATTCGACTGCCCCGCCGAGTCCTGATCCGCCGACTCGAAGTCACTCCAATCTAAAGCCTGACGGTGTTCCGCCGCTAACAAGGTGTCAGATCGGATTCGTTTTATATACGCTTGGCGCATGGGGCTTCGCACCAAAATCCTGCTCTTGAGCACCGTTGTGTTCGCCGCACTCGCTTTCACAGGATACTTCGGCCTGTCGACGACGCTGTTGCCACCGGACAGCACGCGACTGTTTGCCGCAGACAGCGGCATGTCTGGCGAACTGCTGCAGGAAACGAACCCGGGGGCGAAACCCGGTGGTTGACGACACAAAACTTCGCGTTTTGCTCGCCGACGATGAGGAGGCAATCGTTCACGTGTACTCGGTCGGGCTCGGCTACTATTTCGCGCCGTCAGACTCGCTGCCACCGGATGAGGTCGATGCGCTTGAAGACGAGCTTTACGGTCGCACGGAAGACGAACGCCCGCGCGCCGAGCTGACAATGTGCCGCCAGGGCGCCGAGGCCGTGCAACTCGTGCGCGAGGCGCTCGATGCAGGTGAACCCTTTGATGTCGTCGTGCTCGACATCCGCATGCCGCCTGGCATCGACGGCGTCGAGGCCGCCAGGCAGATCAGGGATTTGATGCCTGAAGTGCAGATTCTGTTCGTGTCGGGCTTTTCAGATTACGGGCGGGCCGACCTCGAGAAGCTCGTGCCGCCGGCGGCCAACATGGACTACATTGAGAAACCGGTGCGCCTCTCCGAGCTCGCCGACAAGATCATCGCTGCTTACGAGCGGGCGTGATCGGAAGCCCAAAAAACCCAGTCTAAACGCTGACTAAAGCTCAAGAATCATCGTTTTGCGTCGATACAGACGCTATGCGGAGTGATTTCTCGTTTTAGTCGGGGCGCGTGTTGTTGAAGACGGATCGTATAGGCTTGGTCGTTGTGCTCGCATCGCTACTCGCGATTGCGGCCATCTCGGTCATGTTGTTCAGCAACCAGGCGGAACAGCGAATGGCCGATATTCGTAGCCAGGGCATCAGCCTGGTTCGCGCATTGTCGGCCGTGCCCTACGAACAACTGACCAGTGATGGTGACCAGCAGGGCGTTGTCCAGGTCATGCGGTACAGCGCCGCCGAAGACGGATTCGCCTACGTCGCTATCGTCGATACGAGCGGTATCGCCGTTAATGAGGCCACGGCCGACGGCATCATCATGCCGTCGGCGGTCATGCCGGCCGAGCCCGCCGCATGGCTTGGCGAGGCTCGTCGGGCCCTGCCCACCAATCAGCACGACATCATCGAGTTTCACGCCCCGCTCCTGACGAACGGTGAGTTGCAAGGATTCGTTCGCCTCGGCTATCTGGATCCGGGCTCCGGTTTCAGCATGCAGCAGCTGCCGTTTCTCGCGATGATCGCCTTGCCCGTCTTCCTGCTCGTACCGCTCTTCTACCTCCTGCTGCGCCTCGAAGTTCGACCAATTCGAGCTGCCAATACCGAGATTGAACGCCTGCTTGATGGTGAGCAATTCAAACAGCTCGAGGTGTCCGCATCCGGCGAACTCGGCGACTTCATGCAACGCTTCAATCGCTTCGTGGAGATGGCCGGAACGCGCATCGACACGCTGCAACAAGACCAGCAGCGCCTCGTCACGTCGAGCAAGCTGCTGACCTACCGCAAGAACCGCGTCGAAACCGTACTGGAGACGCTTCCCGAAGCCGTATTGATACTTGATGAAAGCGGCGAAATTACATTCGCCAACCAGAAACTCGCCGCCCTGTTCAACGTTTCCCCCAAGGTGGTCCTCGCACAGCCACCCCAGCACTGGTGCGACAACGCCGACATCCTGCAACTACTCGCGAAGTACCAGTCAGGCCATAACGCCCGCAGCTTCACCGACACGATCCGCTTCAACATCGACTCAGCCGCCGATCGCGCCATCGCGACAAAGACCTACCCGCTGTTCTCCCCCAGGAAGCCGAGCGAGGCAATAGGCACCTTAATCATCTTCCGCGATGAGACGCAGGAAGCACTCGCACGTCAGGCGCGCACAGACTTTGTTGCGCATCTTTCGCATGAGCTGAAGTCGCCTTTGAACGTGCTGGCCATGTACAGCGAGACGTTGCTGTCCGATGCGGGTAACAAGAAAGAATTCCGCACCGAAGCAGCAAACGTTATCGCCGACGAGGTCGACCGCCTGTCCACACTGATTACGGGCCTGCTAAACATGACGCAGATCGAGACGGGCAGTCTGACGCCCGAGCGCTCACTCGTCCGCCTGCGTGACGTTACAGCCGCCGCTTTCGAGGAGGCGAAGAGCTTCCCGACAGAGAACGACATTTCGTTCGTGTTCGACGTGCCCAAGGAAATGAGCCCAGTGTACGTCGACAAGGACCTCATTCGCATCGCGCTGACCAATCTGCTGAGCAACGCGGTGAAGTACAACCGCGACGGCGGCGAAGTGCGGCTGGCTGTATCCGAGACCGACGATGCGTTCCAGATTCGAGTTGCGGATTCGGGCATCGGCATCAGTGAGAGCGAGGAAGTGCAGATCTTCGACAAGTTCTTCCGTTCCTCCGACGAGCGCGTGCAGTCCGTTGGCGGTCACGGTCTTGGCCTCGCACTGGCGCGCCAGATTGTCGAACTGCATCACGGCAGCCTGACACTGGACCATGAGCGCGAGGAAGGCACCGAATTCATCATCAACCTGTGGAAAGACACGTCCACGCTGAAGCAGGCGATCTAGTCATGAAACGCATACTTATTGTCGACGACCATATGCCAGTCATTCGCGTGATGCGCATTGGACTCGAGCAGGCCGGGTACGAGGTGGACTCGGCATCGGACGGTTCCGAGTGCCTGCTGAAACTTTGCGAGGGCTTTCCCGATTTCCTCGTCACGGACATTGACATGCCACGCATGAACGGCAAGGAGCTTTGTCTCGCCATCGAGAAGCAATTCCCGCAGCGCAACTTCCCGATTGTTGTGCTGACGTCGAGGACCGAACTTGAGCATCGTGACTGGACGAACAACATTGAGGACCTGACCTTCATGGAGAAACCGGTCAGCATGCGGCGCCTCGTCGCACACATCGATGCCTGTCTTGCAAACGGCGCCGCACGCAGGGAAGCCTCGTAGTGTCGTATTCGCTGCTCAAGACCCTCGCGATGGCGAAGTATTCGCGACTACTGCCGCGGGTGTTTCCAGCCTGCGAGCTGCTCGAGGTTCGCGACAATGACGGTGCGCTGATCTGGCACTGGCACCGCGGCGGTGCGGTAGCTGACGTCGCCGACGCGATCGACGAGGTCGTCGTCTGGGCCGAATTCGGCCATGGCATCGAGCGCCGCACCTTGCCCGATGGACGCACCCAGTTCCGCGCCCCTCTTGCCGTGCGCGACAAGGGCGCGATCGGTTGGTTGGTCGTTGGCTACGACACGACGATCTCTGTGCCAATGGACACCGCCCCCGAAGCGATGCGCCGTGGTTTCACCGATGCGGCGAGCTTCATGCAGGAAGAGATGGACCTGCAGTTCGAATGCGACCAGCTTGCAGCCGAACTGACGGAGCGGTACGAGGAACTCAATCTCGTCTATACGACCGACGACCGCGTCGAACACATCGAGGAAGGTCGACAGGCGCTGTCGCAACTCGTTCACAACTGCGCCGACTATCTCGACGTCGGGCTCGCCGCGCTGATCTGCAGGGATCGCAATATCGAGCTCTTTGACATCAATCGCAACGAGGCACCGGTCAATCGCGATCAGCTCCTCGATCAGCTCCGAGGCCCTGTCTATGACCGTGTCGAGTCACAGGTGGCCCCGATCGTTCTCAATGAACTCGATTCGAGCGACCGACAACGCCTGTTGGGCGATCGGTCAGAGAACCTGATTGCCTACCCCGTGATGGACGACTACGGCACTGCTATCGGCATTCTCTCCGTCGTCGCGCGCAAGGACTTGCACACGTTTTCCAATGGCGACCGCAACCTCCTCGAGGTCATGGCCAAGAAGGCATCGCGCATCATTCATACGCATCACGACTCGCTGACCGGCCTGATCAACCGCAGTGGTTTCGAGTCGATGCTGGTATCTACGCTCAATTCAACGCGCTCGACGAACGCCGAGCACTGTGTACTGCACATCGACATCGACCAGCTGCACGTCGTCAACGACCTGATGGGTCACCAGGAGGGCGACGCGCTGATACGCCGCGTTGCCAATTGCCTGCGCAAAAGGCTGCGTGACAGCGACTGCCTGTCGCGGCTCGGCGGCGATGAGTTCGGTGTTCTGCTAACGCGCTGTTCGCTTCAACAGGCCGTCGACGTTGCCCGCGACATCACCGACAGCGTTCGCGGACTCGAAGTCATCGCGGCAAACCGGCAACTGAATGTAACGGCGAGTATCGGCGTAATCGGGATGACGCGCGATACAGAAGGCATTGTCGGGCTGCTGGCCTCTGCCGAGATCGCCTGCAAGGCAGCGAAGGAGAACGGCCGCGACTGTATCCAGGTCTACGAGCCCGATAACACGACGCTGGTGCGGCGCAGCGAGGAGATCGAGTGGCTTGGCAAGGTGCAGATGGCCCTTCGAGACGACGGGTTTGAACTCTACAGCCAGCCCGTCGTCAGCATCGGCGAACGAAAACGCGCTGCGCATTTCGAGCTGTTGTTGCGGATGAGCAGCGATGATGGCGAGGTCCTTGCGCCGGCCGTCTTCATGCCGGCAGCGGAGCGTTACCAGATGATGCCGATGGTCGATCGCTGGGTAGTTCGTAGTGCGTTGCGGTACATCAGCCGCAAGTGGAAGAGCATCGCCGCGGTTGCACCCGTCTTTTGTATCAACCTGTCCGGGCAGTCGCTTGCGAACGCGGGCTTCTACGCGTTCATCATCGATGAACTCGAGGCCAGCGACGTGCCGCCATCGAACATCTGCTTCGAAATCACCGAAACCGCTGCGATCTCGAATATCGACGAGGCCATAAGCCTGATAAATGCGCTGCGCGCGATCGGTTGTCGCTTCTCGCTTGACGACTTCGGCGCCGGCCTCAGCTCCTTCGGCTATCTCCGCAAGCTCCCGGTCGATTACCTGAAGATCGACGGTAGCTTCGTACGCGACATCACAACCGATCGCTACTCGCGATCCATGGTGCAGGCGATCTGCGGTATCGGCCAGACCATGGGCCTCAGCGTCGTCGCGGAGTTCGTCTCTGATGACGAGACGGTCGCCATACTCGAGGGAATCGGCGTCGACTTCGCCCAGGGCTACGGCATCGGCAAACCGGCACCCCTGAAAGAGACGATTCGTGCACTGCAGAAGGCCCGCGAATCGCAGACAGCATGAGCGATCAGGCTACAGCGGAATCGACCCCCGTCACGCGTACGCGTATCGGCGTCGCGACACACGTCACGCCGAGAGCCTCTCTGACCGCCAGTGAGGCGGTTGAAGATTTCATCACGGCAATCGAAGCGTGCATCGCCGACGGCGACTATAAGGTTATTGTCGACCTTTCTTCGGCCCAGACGATCGACAGTCTCGGTATCGGCTCCCTGATGGATGCCCAGGACCAGCTCCTGCAGAAAGGCGGCTGGATCAAGGTTTCGGGGCACAACAAGATGATCGCCGAGATCGCCGTGATGACGGGTCTCGCCGACTACGTGACTTTTCTCGACAAGGATGGCGCACGGGATCTGCGGGAGGAAACCCGCATTGAACTCGGCCCTGGTGCGCGGCTTGGCGACATCCTGATCGCTCGCGAGCTGATCACGCAGCAACGCATCGATGAGGCAGTGCGCCTGCAGGACCGCCTCGGCAAACGCATGGGTCAGATCATTATCGACAAGGGCTGGGTCAGCGAGAACGATGTCCTGCGCTGCCTCAGTGAGCAGATCGGGGTACCGTTCGTGCGCCTGCGTCCCGGACTGTTCGACCCGGCGACGGTATCGCTGCTCGATACCGGCGTTGCGAAGCGCCTTGGCGTCATACCGCTGTTCCGCGTGCGCAGCGTCTGCTACGTCGCGACCTCGAAACCCCAGGACATGCCGATAATCGAGGAAGTCAGCGAACGCCTCCAGTGCAAGGTGCGCCCGGTGTTGGCGCGCCACGAAGACATCATCAAGGCGCTCAGTGAATCACTCGTGCTTGACGACCTGCAGTTCGACATGGTCGGCGACGTCGACGAGGATTTCGCCGTTGTCGAGAACCTGCAGATCGACGACTACTCGACCATTGACGAGGTCGCCGCGGGCAGCCCGGTCATCAACCTCGTCAACTCGATCATCCAGCGTGCCGTTCACGATGGCGCGAGCGATATCCATCTCGAACCGTTCCGCACCAAGTCGCGTATTCGCTTTCGCATCGACGGCCTGCTTTACGAGTTCACCGCACCGCGCATTGAGCTGCACCCGGCCATCGTCTCGCGCCTCAAAGTCATGGCGAACCTTGACATCGCCGAGCGCCGCCTGCCCCAGGACGGCCGCATCCAGGTGCAGACACAGGGCCGTTCGGTCGACCTGCGCTTCAGCTCGCTGCCGGGGCTGTACGGCGAAAAAGTCGTCCTGCGCATTCTCGACAAAAACCAGGCAATCCTCGACCTGAACAAGCTCAATATGCAGGCGCAGAATCTCGCGAACTTCAAGCAACTCCTCGATGCAAGTCATGGCCTGATCCTGGTAACGGGGCCGACGGGTAGTGGTAAAACGACGAGCCTCTATGCCGCACTGAACTACCTCAACAGTATCGAGAAGAACATCGTCACGATCGAGGACCCGGTCGAGTACCAGATCGACATCATCAACCAGAACGAGGTCCGTGACGGTGTCGGGCTCAGTTTCGCGAAGATTCTCAAGCACGTCCTGCGCCAGGACCCCGACATCGTGATGGTCGGTGAGATCCGTGAGCGAGAAACCGCCGAGATCGCCGTGCAAGCGGCTCTGACAGGCCACCTGGTACTGTCGACGTTGCATACCAACGACTCTGTCGGTGCCGTAACGCGCCTCATCGACATGGGTGTCGAACCGTACCTGCTATCGTCCGCATTGCTCGGCGTCGTCGGGCAGCGACTCGTGCGCACTATTTGTCCCAAGTGCCGAAGCGAATTTCTCGCGCCGCCGGAAATCGTCAAGCAATACCGCTGGCCGTCGGACAAGGACATCAAGCTGGCACGCGGCAAAGGCTGCGAGTCCTGCTACGACTCCGGTTTCAAGGGGCGTATGGGTATTCACGAGCTGCTCAGCACTGACGGCGACCTGCAGAAACTGATCATCTCGAGCCCCAGCCGCGATGAGCTGACCGAGTATCTCGAAGGCCGCGATTTCCGCAACCTGTTCCACGACGGTCTCGATCGCGCTCTCGAGAGAAGCACGACCATCGAGGAAGTGTCGCGCGTGACGAGCATCTAGGACGACGCGATGGCACTCGAGATCCAAACATCACGCACGGAGCACAAGGGGAAGCCGAAGCGCGATCTCAGGAATATCGAGATCCGGCTGCCCGGCCGGAGCAACACGCCGTCGTCCAACGACCGCATGTTCTTCACCGAGCAGCTGGCGCTGCTGCTCGAGACTGGCGAGAGCCTGCACGGCGCCCTGACGGCTATCGTCACGCAAACCGAGAACCCCCGCATGCGGGCGGTTGTTGAGCAGATCGCCCAGGACATCAGCGAGGGCCAGTCTTTTGCAGGTGCGCTGAAGAAACACGACGGTGTCTTCTCTTCGACCTACGTCAATCTCGTTGCTGCCAGTGAGACCGGCGGCTTCATGCACGAGGTGTTGCAGCAGTTGCTCGAGATGGACCAGAAACGTGAGGAACTCCGCAATACGCTTGTATCGGCGGCGACGTATCCGCTGTTCCTGATCAGCTTCTCGATTGCAGTCGTTCTGTTTGTACTGATCGTGGTCTTCCCGAAGTTCGAGGCGATGTTCTCGTCGATCTACGACCAGCTGCCCGTGACGACGCGCTGGCTCATGACCGCCAGCAACGTTATGCGCGAGTACTGGTACCTGCTGCTCGGGGGCATTGGCGCGACGATTATCATCGCCCGGCAATGGCTTGTCAGTGAGTCAGGACGGCACAAGGTGGATCATCTCAAGCTGCATATGCCGGTCGCGAGAGACGTCTTCACCCAGGTGTACCTCACTCAGTCACTGCAGGTGCTCGGACTGTCGCTGAACAACGGTGTGTCGGTCGTCGAAAGTCTCGAGTCGTGCAGGGACGTCGTGCAGAACTCCCTCTATCGCAAGCTCATCACGGATGTCGAAACCAAGGTCCAGGCGGGTGCCGGCGTTGCTGCCGGGTTCGCCGAGGCGTCGTTCGTTCCCGACCTCGCGAAGCACATGATTTCGACGGGCGAGCGGTCCGGCAATCTCGGCAAGGTCATGAGCCGTATCGCGGACTACTACAGTACCCAGCTGACGAAGCGACTGGACATGCTCTCGAAACTGGCCGAACCGATCATGCTGCTGGTCATGGGCGTGATGGTCGGGGTACTCGTCAGCTCCCTGATCCTGCCGATCTTCAAGCTCTCACGGGCCGTGGGGTAGGAAAAATGTGGCTTATGCCCTAAAGGCATCGGCCTCGCTGCCGATAATTCATACGTAACGGATTCACAGGCTGGGGCCAGGAGATAAACCCATGTTTTCAAAGGCTAAATCTATCGCGAGTAAAGGCTTTACGCTGGTAGAGCTGCTGATTGTCGTCATCATCCTCGCGATCCTTGCGGCGATTATCATCCCGCAATTCTCGGGTGCGACCGACGATGCTGAACAGGCAGCGTACGACACCAATATCGCCAACATCCGCGCTGCGATTGACCTATATCGCCAGCAGCACAACGATTACCCGGGCGCGGTAATTTCCGGCGGCGGTACATGCATTACCGGTACGGCTGTTGTTGGTGCCGTTGGCGAACCGGCGTTTCTTGCCCAGTTACGTAACTACACGAATGCCGCCGGCGAAGCCTGCACAGGTACGGACCCGAACGAATTCAAGTACGGCCCGTATCTCAAGGACGATCTGCCGGTAAACCCGAAGGGCACGACCAACACGGTCACGGTTGTGTCGACTGGCATTCTCGGCCTGTCCTCGGGTAGTACGGGCGGCTGGCGATTTGACTCGGTCACCGGCGAATTTATCGGCGACGAATAAATAAATGGGGACATTCTACTTTTTGGTAGAGCTTAGAAATGCAGAATGTCCCCGTTTCCAGGCAAGGTGGGCTCACACTGATTGAGCTCGTGGTGGTGATCAGCGTTATCGCGATCATAGCCGCCATTGCCTACCCGGCCCTTCCGAACAACGATTCGCAAGAACTCGACGCGGCCGCGGCAGAATTTGCCGCGGCTATTCGTTTTGCGCGTACCGAATCGATCCGCACCGGGAAGCCGCACGGCTTTCGCTTTCTCACGAGCCAATACCGCATTCGCGTCTTTCGAGCAGATACACAATTCAGTCCGTGGACCTGGATCTGGGATGTCTACCATCCCATCGACAAGCAGCTCTACGACTACACGTTTCCTGACGAACTAGCAGGCTCGGCCACGCCGGTTACGCATGACTTCGTGTATCGGGGCACCTGTACCACGCAGGGCGTTATTTACTTCGACGAGCATGGTACGCCGTGGTGTCTTGAGCCCGAGACGATTCTTCTTGAGTCCTACCGACTCGACTTTGTCACGGACACGGCGAAGGCAGCAATCACGCTCGACGGCATCACTGGCCGGGTAACCGTCCTGTGAACCGTCGCAATCAAGTTGGACTGACGCTCGTCGAGGTGCTTGTAACCGTCGCCTTGCTCGCGGTTCTGTTGGTACCGGTCATCAACGCGCTGACAACCAGCTCGCAGGGGGCAGAAGTCCACAGGGACCTGGCCAACAACCACTATCGCCTGACGTCGCGCGTCGAGGAGTTGCTCGTAGAACCGTTTGCGGACCTCGAAGCCGCAGCCATCGCTGCGGGTTCGCCTCAAACTGCAACGACCTACTCTGAAACGGCCGGCGTGCCTGGTCGACTTGTCGTGTACCTGTCGGCATGCGACGGCGACAATGCGGACGGCGACAACGATCTGTTCACCGGCACTGACGACGGCATCCTCTGGATTCGTGTGGCGGTGGAAAACACCGTGCACGACCTGCAGACGATTCGGGCGCGGGGATTCTAGGCGTGCGCGCGCGCGACCGACAATCTGGCTTTACGATCGTTGAGCTGCTGACGGCCCTTGCACTCACCGCATTAATCCTGGCGGCAACCACTGGCCTCGTAAACAACGCGTTTGGCACAAGCGCCGCCGTTGGGGAGCGAAACCTCCTCCTGCAGCAGGCCCGGTTCGCGATGGATCGGATCGTGCGGATCACGAGTCACTCGACGAAACTCCTGCTCCCGATGCCGGACAATCCCAGCACGAACTGGCCCGAGAATATCCGTGAGCAAACCGTCCCGGCGTCGCCACCGGTCGGGAGCAGCACGTTTGCCAGCGCCGTACTTGCAGTCACGTTGCCCGAGTACGTCGATCTCGATGCGGACGGCTTTCCCGACGCCGATGACGACCGTGACGGGAGAATTGACGAGGACTTCGCTAACGATGCCCAGCATGACTTTCTTGCCGGGATCATGCTCATCGACGATGACGGCGACGGCGCGTTCGACGAAGGTTCTGACTCAGCCGACGATGACGAAGACGGCGTGTCGGACGAAGACCCGCTCGACGGTATCGACAATGACGGGGACGGCAGAATCGATGAAGACCCGCCGTCGGACAATAACGGTGACGTTTGCCCGGGCCTTTGCGGCGTCGACGATGACCGGAACGGCATGATCGATGACGGCGGCAACGACGACGACGACGAGGATGGGTCGGACTTCGAGGATGGCTACGATCCGGTCGTTTTTTACCTCGACGGCGACGCGCTCATGGAGCGCATGCCGGTGCCGTGGAATGAAGACGGCAACAGCACCCCCGACGGGCCGGTCGATGGCAGGGATTTCGTTGCTGCGGTGATCGCCGACAACGTCACGCTCCTGCGCTTCGAGCGGATAGAAGCTGCAAGCAGTCCACTGGTGCGGATCGAACTCGAAATGACGGGGCCATCGGGTGTGACGATAAGCCTCAGCGCGCGAACTCGTGTAGGTGGTGCGCTGTGAGGAGCCCCAGGCACCAGCGAGGCTATCTGCTAGTCACCGTCATTGTGACGCTGTTTCTGCTGAGTACAATCGTAATGCTCCTGGCTTACGATTCAGCCAGCAACGCTCGCAGCGCCAGCAGCGACCTCGAGGCGGCGCGCGCCGACCAGGTAGCGCGAGCGGGTATGCAGAATGCTTTGTGGCGCACCCGGACCAACGCGTGCATGGGCAGCTTCACGATCCCGGCAACGACGCTCGGCACGGACAGTTATCTCGCGACGGTCACAGGCGCTTCGGCCGGCAATCTCGTGGTCGTGAACGCGGACAAGGATGCCTGGATCCGCAGCGACGACACGGGCATAAACAACGGCACAACGGCATCGAACCACGTGCGATTCGAAGGTGGCAAGACTGAGCAGGTATTGACGCACTTTGACGTATCGTCAATTGCGGCGAACGCTCAGATCAACTCGGCGATCGCCTGGTTTCATCTGAAAGCAGGAAAGACCCACCCTGAAGGCGCGATCACGATTCATGCCGTCACGGCCGACTGGAACGAGACGACCGTCACCTGGGATTCGTTCGGCGGTGCCTATCGGCCCGAATCGATCGGTGTGATTCCGGCGCAGGACACGGGCGATGTCTGGGTCGCAATAAATCTCACTGGCCTGGTGCAGTCCTGGGTCAACGGTCAGCCCAATAACGGCATTCTGTTCAATTCCGAAGCCGAAGGACTGCACACCGAGTACGAAGCTCGAGAGGACGGCGCAAGCCCGCCGCGTCTCGAAATCGTCGTCGGCAGCGGTCCTGCGTCACCGGCGCAGATTCAGGTAACCGGAACGCTCGACAGCGGCGTCACCCGGTCACTCACACTTGCTGATGTGCCGATCTATGACGCGGCGTCCCCTTCGACGATTGCACTGCAGCCGGGACCGGAGGGCAAGGACAGTTTCATCGAGGGCGCATCCGGCAGAGAGACGCAGAATAACGGGGCGAGCGCCGACCTTGCGTCGAACTCACAGACAAGCGAATTGCTGCGAACCCTGCTGCAGTTTGACCTCGCGCGTCTACCGGTCGGTGCCCGGGTCTTATCGGCCGAGCTGCAGCTGAACCTTGAGCAGAGCCTTGGTGCGGCAGATACCGTCAGCGTGCATCGAATCACTCGCTCGTGGTCCGAAAACGGCGTGACCTGGATCTCGCGCGATGGCAGCACCGACTGGAGTACCCCGGGCGGCGACTTCGATCCCTCACCTGCCGGATCGTTCACCGCTGACGCCATTGGCTTCGTTACGGTCGACATTCGTCGCCTTGTACAGGAGTGGGCGGACGGAACCGCAGAGAATCACGGCCTGATGCTTCTGTCGCCATCAGCTTCAGGGGACAACCAGAAGACCTACGTAAGCAGCGACGACGGTGCGAATTCGAGCCTGCACCCGAAGCTGACTATCGAATATGCCTGTGAGTGCGGCACGCCGTGCATGGCGCCCTCGGGTTCGGGTGATGTCATGCTCGTCATCGACAATGTCTTTGCGCCGACCAGCGACGACTGGGCCAAATGGCGACTGATCCGCGACTGGGGATACAACGTCAACTTTTACGACGACGATACCTGGCAGTCGATCTTCGACTCGGGATTCGGCTTCCACGACGTTGTCTTCGTCGCGGGTTCAGCCAGCGCAGCCAAACTCGGTGACAAACTGACGAACGCGCCGATCGGAGTCGTCAGCGAAAAAGGCGAACTGAACGACAACTTCGGTTTCGCCTCGGGGTACGCCAATCCAGTCGGTGAGGCCATCTCGGTTGTCGATACGAGCCACTACATTACGTCAGTTTTTTCCGCCAGCACGCTCGACATCTACGAGCATGCAATGACGCACCTGACAGCGTCCGGCACGACGTCAGCGGGTGCCCAAGTACTCGCCAACATCGGCGGAGCCGATGCCCTAATCGTGTTGGACGCGGGTGCAGCGATGCAGGGAGGCGGAACGACCGCAGGACGGCGCGTGATGCTGCCGATTAACGAGAGCATAGCGAGCTGGGATTACCTGACCGAAAACGGCCTGTTAATCGTGCAACGATCGCTCGCGTGGGGCATGACTGCCGATGCGGTCAGTGCCGGAAACCTGCTGATGGTCGTGGAGGACGCCAGCAACCTTTCGAGCCAGGAGGTCACAAAGAAAGATTTGCTCGAATCCTGGAATTACACAGTCAGCGTACTCGATGATTCCGATTCCCAGGCAAACTTCGACGCGGCGGTCGCAGCCAATAGTGTCGCCTATGTCCCCGAGGACATTAACTCCGGCGCGTTGAGCACGAAGCTGCGCGGGGCTGCCATCGGCGTCGTCATCGAGGAAGAGAAGATCACGGACGAATTCGGTATCTCGACGGGCGAGACGACTTTTACGGAGTCATCCATAGACATCACCGACAACACGCATTACATCACCGAGCCGTTCGGCCTGGGAACGATAGCGTTTGCGACCTCGTCACAGCCAGTCGGCGGACGCGCCGGGACGCTGGCGCCCGGCCTAGCCGTATTGGCCGAGCGGCCATCGTCATCCACAAGCATGCTTGACGTTCTCGAGACCGGCGCTGCCTTGGCCGACACGGGCACGGCCGCGGGAAGGCGCGCAAAGCTGCCTTGGGGCGGGAATGACTTCGACATCAACTCCCTCACGGATGCCGGGCGCACAATCATGCGGCGCTCCCTCGATTGGGCCGCCGGCGCGAACACGGAGAGCGATCCTGGTCCGATCGCGCACTGGAAGCTCGACGAAACGGGCGGCACAACAGCTGTAGACTCGGTCGGCGGACACGACGGTACCGCGACGAACACGGAATGGGTGCCGGGTCAGCTTGACGGGGCAATTCGTCTGAACTCGGCCTCCGATTCCGTCGTGGTCGCCCATGCCGACGAACTCTCCATTACCGATGCACTGACGATTACGGCTTGGATCAACAAGGCCGGGTTTTCGCTTTACGACACCGCCGTTTCGAAAGCCACGACCGGCTCTGACCTGAACTACTTCATGGGAACCTGGGAAAACTACCCGGTTTTCGGGTTCTCGACGAGCACCGACAACTGGCAAGGCTACTACGCGACGAGCGCCCCGCTGCTAACCAATACGTGGTACCACCTTGCCGCGTCGTTCGATAACGGAGGCGACGTCGTCAAAGTCTATGTCGACGGCACGGTGGTCGACGAATTTAGCACGACGCTCGAGCCGGTAACGAATAACGGCAACGTGCGACTCGGCCGGTCGGCAATCGGTGAATACTGGCCTGGCCTGCTGGACGATGTACGTATCTACAACCGTGCCCTGTCCGCCGGCGAAATCTCGGAACTGGCGACGCCCCCTACGGCTGATCCAATTGCTCACTGGAAGCTCGACGAGACGAGCGGCACGACAGCCGTCGATTCGATCGGCGGAAATGACGGGCAACTCGTGGGCAACGCCACATGGGCGACGGGTGAGATTGACGGAGGACTCGCCGTCGACTACACCGACGGCGAGGACTACGTCCAGGTTCCCAATTCGACCGGGCTCGAGAACGTGCAGGAAGGCGACTACACCCTCGCGGCGTGGTTCCGGCCCGCCTCCACGCCGCCGGGCAGTGGCGGCGACAATGATGCAAATTACGGCATTCTCATCAAGGCGGGCTTGCATACCGGACTGCGCTTCACAAACGCCAATCGCTTCGCTTTCGAGCATCAACTGGATAGCGGCGGCGTCGACACGATAAGCGGCAACACCTACAACCCGGGCAGCTTCTATCACGTGGCGGGTGTTGTCGATCGATCGGCTGGCTATATGGCACTGTATGTCAACGGCCAGCCGACCAGCGCCGCTTCGTTCACGCCAGGAGCGGCAGCGCGCGAGTACGGAACGATGACCTGGAAGCTGGGCATCGCATATGCCGGTGGTGCAAGCTGGGGCTGGTCGGCGGACGGCACGCTCGATGACGTACGTATCTACGACCGCGCGCTGGGCGCCAGCGAAATCGCCGAGCTGGCCGCAATGGGCGGTGGCTCTGGGGGAAGCAGTGGTGGCGGCGGTAGCTGTAGCGGCAATTTCCGCGACAACTTCGATGCACGATCATTCAGCGGCAGCAACGGCACGCTGACCTGGGCGACTGACTGGCTCGAGATCGGCGAAAGCAATGGTGCAACGTCGGGCGACATCCAGGTCATGAATGACGAGAGCAACTACCAGCTGCGCACGCGTGACAACGACAACGGCGGCGAGGGCGTCCAGCGCGAAGTCAGTCTTGCAGGCGCTTCGACAGCAACGCTCAGTTACGACTATCGACGCACTGGCCTGGACAACACGGGCGACTATACGAGCGTCGAAGTTTCCGCCAATGGCGCGGCCGGGCCTTGGGTCGAGCTGGCCCGGCACGACGGTTCCGGCAACGACTCGAGCTACCAGCCGGCCAGTCACTCGATCACACCGTACGTGTCAGCGAACACGCGCATCCGCTTCAAAACGTCGTCGACAATGGGCGGCACCGACACGGTCTGGATCGACAATGTCGAGATTGTCTGCACGCCGTAACTTCGATAGGGAAAAGGGGACATTCTGGTTTTTTTGCTGAATCGCTCAGAAAACCAAGCTACTAAAGACCGATTCATCACGCACAGTGTGCCGATGGCCAGAACTGCGCGAGCTTCGAAAGGTGGTGTTTGCTACCACGTAGTCAATCGCGGCAATGCGCGCGCCACCGTCTACCACAATGAATCTGACTTTCGCTCGTTTATCCGCCTGATCGAAGAAGCCAGCGACCGACTCCCGCTACGTGTTCTCGCCTTCTGCCTGATGCCGAATCATTTTCACCTCGTGCTCTGGCCGTTTGAAGACGGCGACTTAAGTCGCTGGATGCACTGGCTTCTCACCTCGCATGTCCGTCGCTATCACAGAATTCGCGGGACATCCGGTCGCGTCTGGCAAGGGAGGTTCAAGGCGTTTCCGATTCAGGAGGATCGCCATCTCTTGACTGTGATGCGGTATGTCGAGAGAAACCCTGTCAGGGCGAACCTCGTTCAGCGAGCCTCAGATTGGCGCTGGTCCAGCATCAGTGGCGGACGAACGCCGGCCTGGAAAGACGCGCTGGCCGACAGCCCTGTTGCAAAGCCGAGTAACTGGGAGCGATTGGTGGATACGCCAATGAATGATGACGAGCTCAGGGCGCTGAGGCACTGTAATCGACGGAACGCGCCCTTCGGAGACCACAATTGGGTGCACGAAACAGCCCGAGACCTCGGCCTCGAATCCAGTCTGAGACGCGTTGGACGACCGTCTAAACCCTGAAATAGGGACATTCTGCTTTTTTGGTCCTGTGCGCCCAGAAATGCGCCAAAAACCAGAATGTCCCCATTTCAAAAAACCGACGAAATATTAAAGATTTAGCCAGATCTGCCGCTGAAACAGGTGATAGCTATCAATCAACCTGGAGCGCGATTTGGCGACCTCAGCCTTATCCAAAGTCAGCACTCTGCTGCGGCCAATTGCGGCGCGCAGGAGTATCGGCCCGATCGGTATCGATTTCGGCCTCGAATCCGTGCATCTCGTGCAGTTCGAGTCGGTCAACGGCGCGTCGCCGACGCTCCGGGCGCGCGCCTCCGTGCCGATCGTCCTGTCCCGCGAAGCGTTGCTTGACGATCCCGCCGAGCTCCGTGCTGTCCTGCGCAAGGCGCTCTCCAGCGACGCGTTCAAAGGTCGTGAAGCGGTCGTCGCGCTCCCCGTCGGTTTGTTCCGCACGATGTCGATCAACTATCTCTCCAGCCCGGAGAAGGACGATGGTGCCGCGGTGCTGCGTGTGATGAAGGACCGTCTCGACGGCGACCTTGCCGACTACGTGATCGACTACCTGCCCGTCAACAGCCGTTCGAAGAACAACGAGCGCCTGGCGCTCGTCGCTGTTAGCGAGCGGGAACCAATCGTTGCGCTCCTCGAGGCCCTGCGTAGAGCCGGCCTCACGGTCGACGCGCTCGAAATCGGGCCCGTGGCGATCGGCCGTCTTGTCAGCGCGCTGGCTGCCGAGAACGATAGTGGCAATGCGCTGGTCATCAACGCCGGTCGTGATGCGAGCTACCTGACACTGATATCGGGTGACGATCTCCTGTTCGATCAGCAGATTCGCTTCGGCGAGAACGCTTTGGTTAATCAACTCGCGGAAACGCTCGACCTGTCCGGTGAACTTGCCCGCGACCTGATGATGCGGGGCGGCATTCAACCATCGCACGACGCCGTCGCATCAACGATTGACGAAGCGGGATTGGGCGACACGATCGCCGAGATCCTGAAGCCCGAATTTCTCAGGCTGGTCGACGAGATCAAGCGTGTTTGTCTCTATGCTGCTGCCGAAACGCGCGGTGGCGCCGTCAACAAAGTCTACCTCCTCGGCAGCCTCGCGCATTGGCCCGGCGCTGACGAACTCCTCGGCAACCTGGCCGACATGCACGTTGAGAAGATCCAGGATCCGTTGCAGACGTTCCGGACGGATGAAGCCCACTCTGGCGAGGCGGCCCTCTCTCCTGAGCTCGCCGTAGCGACGGGGCTCGCGCTTCGCGAGAGCGATCATTATGGCTAGCATCGATCTCATCCCCAACGACTACCGCACGTGGCTCAGCCAGCGCCGCTTGCTGCGCAACGGCGGCATCGCCGTGGCCATCGCCGCGCTCGCGGTCTTCGGTGGCGCTACCGCCGTCGGCAATGCCGCAAAGACCGCACAACAAACCGCGGCGGAACTGCGCGTTCGCAATGCGATCACGCAGAACCAGCAGCAGGAATTGCAGAGCATGAGGCAGCAGCAGGCCGAGTACGAACGTCAGTGGTCGCTGCTGCGCGGACTGCGGGCAGGTGCTGCCGTCGAGGACATCTTCCGCATCGTTGATGAATCCCTCGATGGCGACAAACTCTGGTTCGTCGACTGGAGCTTCCGCCGTGCCGGCGTCATTGTCGATGGCCAGCAGCGCGGCGTCGAAACCGGCTACTTCATCATCGTGGATCCCGAAGACAGTCCCGCCGGCAATCGCGATTACTCCGTCGAGACGCACATGTCGATTCGCGGCCAGGCACACGACCACCAGGCGCTGTCAGGGTTCGTGCGCGCCTTATTCGAACAGGACCTGATCAAGGACGTCAGCGTGCAGCGCACCTCCCGCACGAATCTCGGCGTCCGGCGCATCGTCGATTTCGACATCACCGTTGTTCTCAACAGTTCGTCTACGGAGTCGTAATGCAGGAAGTACTCCAGAAAATCAGCCTGCGCGAACTCCGCCTGATACTTGCCGGCCTTGGCGCTGTCCTCGTCGTTGCGCTCGCCGTCAGTCTGCTCGTGCCCGAGATCAAGAAGCTCGTCGCGGCACAGAAAGACGTCGATGTGCTTCAGGCCGCATCGCAGGACAGCGCTGAGCTCGAGCAGCACATGCAGGAGCAGGACCGGCAGATCGAAGACCTGCGCTTCCGGCTGTATGGCGACATGGCGGACCTGCCGCTCAAACAGGTCGAGGCCTACATCATCGGGCGGCTGCAAGAGATCTCGTGGGGAACCCGGGTCGATCTCGTCAGCGTTGAACCGGTTGCCGGCGAGCGCGTACAGATCTTCCAGGAGATGCTTTTCAACGTCGAACTGGTTGGCCGCTACGACGACCTGTACCGCTGGCTCTGGGACGTGCGCAACGAACTCGGTTACGTCGTGATCAAGGAATACGGGCTGACGCGCGAGGATGACGATGACGACGATCCGCTGCTGCTCGCCAACCTGAGCCTCGCGTCTTACAAGGCGGTGCAGTGATGAAGCGCCTTACCCTGACACTCGTCTTGCTGCTCGGGACAGCCAATGCTGTCGCCGAACCGCCGCCGCTAAAGAACAACCCGTTCTCGCGGCCGCCCGCACCGCCGATACGGGAAGCAGTGCGCCCCGAAGGCGACACCAGCACGACACCCTTGATCGTGATCGCGACGATGGTTTCGTCGACCACCGCGCTCGCGAACATCGAAGGACAAGTGATGCGCCCCGGCCAGGAAATCAACGGCTATCAGCTGAAGCGCGTGTATGAAGATCGCGCCGTCTTCGAACGAGACGGTAATGAACTCACGGTTTACGTCAAACCTGAGCGGGAAGAGAACGATGTACGAGCCAGACCAAACCCGAGGCGTCGCTAGTATGTTGCGGCAAGTAATCATTGTCGCCGGCCTCGCGCTGTCGCTCGCGGCTCAGGCGCAGGATATCGAGCGCCGCGTCAGCATGACCATGAAGGATGCCGACCTGGCCGATGTCATGGACCTGATCTCGCGCGAGCAACGCGTCAACGTGTTCGTGTCAACCGAATCCACCGAGACCGTCTCGTTCAGTCTCTACGACATGACGGTCCCCGATGCCATCCGCGCGATCGCCAATGCCGCGGGCATGGCCGTCGAGTACTACGACGGCAATTATTTCGTCGTGGACCGCGAAGATGCCGGAAAGTACGCGCCCGATGCGCTGACGCAGGTCAGAACGTTCGAGCTGCAGTACGTGAGTGCCGAAGAGATCGAGTCACTGCTCGATCCGTACCTGTCCGAATGGGGCGAGATCACGACCTTCGAGGACCGCAACCTGTTCCTCGTCGAAGATACGCCGGGATTCCTGCGCCGTATCGCATCGCTGAAGCGGCAGATCGACCAGCCGCCAACGCAGGTACTGATCGAGGCCCGGATTCTCGAGATCACGCTGACGGACGAGGACTCCTACGGCCTCGACTGGAGCAACATGTTCGATGGTGGCGGCGGCTCGGGCGACTTCGGCACACAGGGACTGGCGAGTCCCGGGTCGTCAGGCTTCTTTTTCAACTTCGCAGACGCGAATTTCACGGCCGCACTCAACGCGCTTACGTCGCAAGGCCGTGTGCGCACGTTGTCCAGCCCCAAACTCATGGCGACCGAAAATGAAGAAGCTTCAGTCATCGTCGGTGACCGCCGCGGCTACTCGGTGGTCACGACGGTCAACCAGGTAACGACCGAGAGTATCGAGTTCCTCGAATCGGGCGTCATCCTGCGCGTCACGCCCAGCGTCGACGACGAAGGCCAGGTCATGCTCGAGATACACCCCGAGGTCAGCACCGGTCTCATCGACCCGATCACCGGGATTCCGTCGCAGACGACGACCGAGGTCACGACTCGAATGATCATTCCCGACGGCGAGACCATCTTTGTCGGCGGACTCATCAAGCATCGCGTCGACGAGAGTAGGTCCGGAGTGCCGGTAGTCAGTCGTATCCCCGGCGTTGGACGGCTGTTCTCGAAGCGCAACAACACGACGACCAACACCGAGACGATCGTGTTGATCACGCCCACCGTACTTGCCCGCGGCGAATCGATGATCGACCAGGACACGCTCGACAAGATTGACGACCTCGAGCAGGACCAGCTGCAGGAAGGTGACGACCTCGACCGCGAGATGGACCTGTTCTTTGGCTCGACGACAACATCAATAAAGTAAGACCCAGGTGAACACGCACAGCGAATCTCAGGAGCTAGGCAAGGCGTTCGTGGTGTCACGAGACCAGGACACGTGGCGTCTTGCCCGCAATGCGCTGCGCGATGCGTCGTATGTGCCGGAGCACCTCCCGCACACCGACGGTATCGACAAGCTCGCTGCTCGTCTGAAGCCGGCGATCGTCGTTCTCGATGAATCGGCACTCGACGCTGACACCGACGCGCCGACCGCGTGTCGCAGTATCCGTGAACTGCCCGACTGCGAGCATATTCCCGTACTGTTGGTTGCCGATGGCGAGCGTGACTTCGATGAAGTCTATGCTGTGGACGTAACAAGCGTTGTTACGAAACCACTCGACGACGAGGAATTCGTGGGCACGATCCGCTCACTCGTCGACACCGAGCGCACACTGAGCGGCATCCGCGCACTACGACCTGCCGGCGGCACGATGCTCGAAGCCGTACCCGACGCCTTCTTTGTCGTCGGTAAATGCGGTGAGGTTCGTCAGTACCTTGGCGGTGCCGCGGACGACTTCATACTTTCACCGATGGGTTTGCAGGGCAGCAACGTCAATGAAGTGTGGCCTGCCGACACAGCACGACTATTCATTGATGGCGTCCGCCGCGCCATTCGTACACGTGACGGCCACTCACTGAAGCTCGAACTCGAACGCGACGGCGACAAGCGAGAATACGAGGTCCGTCTGTTGGTGCAGGGGCGTGACCGGGTACTGACCATCTTCCGCGATATCTCGACAACGCCGGTTCAGGACGCGTCGAGCTCACGCGGTCCTGAAGGTCAGGCAAGTCTAATCGACGACGATGCTTTCCTGTCAACACTTGATGAGGCGGTTGCCGACGCGCGCATGCGCGAGCGCGGCCTTGCCGTAATGTGCATCGATATCGACCGTTTCGAGCAGATCAACGAGTCGCTCGGCGAGGCCGTTGGCAACACCGTATTGACGGTCTCCGCGCAGCGCATCCAACGCTGTCTCCGCATCTACGATCGCCTAGCCCGGGTAGAAGACTCCGACGACGCGAGTCTTACGCGCCTCGGCAATCATGAGTTTGTCCTGATGCTCGGCAACATCGAGTCTCGCGATGATATCTCGACGGTTGCCAGCCGTATTAATGAAGCGTTTGACGAACCAATCGCGATCGACGACCACAAACTCAACGTAACGCCGAGCATTGGCATCGCGCAGTTTCCGCTCGACGGCTCTGACGCTGCGGGCCTGCTGAAGAACGCGCGCGTCGCTCTCGACGAAGCCAGAACGACTAGCCCACAGGGACACGAGTTCTACTCGAACACAATGCGCTTCCGCGCGCTCAACCGCTTCGACGTGAAGGACGAGCTGCGCTGGGCGATCGATAACGAGCAGCTTGCGATCCACTATCTGCCGCGCATCGACTTGCAGACCGGTCATGTGGCGGGCCTCGAAGCCCTGCTGCGCTGGATCCATCCGCTGCGCGGCAGCGTGCCGCTCGCAGAGGTCATCCCGCTCGCTGAGGCAACCGGACTGATTTTCGCAATTGGCGAGTGGGTCATTCGCTCCGCGTGCAAGCAGGCGCAAGCCTGGCACGAAGAGTACGGCAACGTGCCGCCCGTATCGGTAAACCTGTCGCAACAGGAGTTCACGCGGGACGACCTGCCGCGTCTCGTCGGCAATGCGCTTCGGGACACGGGGCTACCGCCCGGAAAACTGGAACTGGAACTCACCGAGTCGATGTTGATGCGCAACCGACAGGCGGACGCCACGATCCGCGAACTCGACAAACTCGGCGTCGGCATTGTGCTCGACGACTTCGGTCAGGGTCACTCGTCCGTCGTGCACCTGACAGAGCTACCCATCAAGGCACTAAAGATCGATCGGGCCTTCGTCGAACACACCCGCGAGCCGGGTAAGCAGCAGGCGATCTGCGCCGCCGTTATCGCGATGTCGAGGGAGCTCGGTATCTCGGTCATTGCAGAAGGCGTCGAGTCCGAGCTGCAGGTCGAGTTCCTCAAGGAACGTGGCTGCGATGCCGTGCAGGGCTTCCTGTTTACGGAGCCACTGCCGCCCGAAAACGTGCCCGGTTTCCTCTCAGCCTGTGCTGAAGTCGCCGACGAAAGTCGCGTCATCGACCTGACGACCGTGCGCCGCAAAATCGCCTCGAAAGCCTTGTCCTGAGCCAGTCTGCGACGGTTTCAGCCGAATTTTACACGTTCATTATGTGACGCAGTTCACACTCATGAGCCGCCCGCCGGCGCGCTGCACACGACCGAAACGCCCCGTCCTTTGGTGCAATGTGCTCCATCACGGATCACTGCACAGGAAACACGGACATGTTTCGCCAACTACTCGTTATCGCTGGACTTACGCTTCTTTCGCTCTCGGCCATTGCCGAGGAACCCAGCACTGACACGCCCGTCAATGGCGTGAGCTACATCATCCAGGCAAGCTCGATGGACGTCGCTCGCTCGGCAGTCGTTGAGGCTGGTGGTGAGATTACTCACGAACTCAAGATCATCAACGCCGTTGGCGCGTTGCTGTCGCCAGGGCAATACAACGAACTGGCCAGCGACACACGCCTTGAGATCCAGCGTGATCGCGTTGCGGGTATTTCCTCGACCGCGACGCTCGCGCCGTCGACAAGCCTCTCACGCGAGGAGCCAGCCAGCTCCGCCGGCGGCAAGGGGCCGATCACGTACTACGGCAGCCTGACGCGCGCCTCCTACCTGCATAAGAAGGGCATCACGGGTGAAGGCGTAACGGTCGCCGTTGTCGACACGGGCTACCTCGATAACGCATCGATCGAGAAGAACCGCGGCGACACGATCCGTGTGCTCGCCAAGTTTGATGCTATCCAGAACCAGTCGTGGAAGATCGACGAAAAAACGATCGAAGAGAACGAGATCGCCGACGAAGAAGATTTCGCGGTCGGCAATGACGAGAACGGCCATGGCAGTCACGTCATGAGCGTAATCGCCAACAACAAGTATGACGATAACGGTAATTACCTCGGTGTGGCCCCGGACGCCAACCTGGTCTCGGTCAAGGCCTTCGACAAGTTCGGCAACGGCACCTATCTCGACGTGATCCGAGGTCTCGATTGGGTCCTGACGAACAAGACTGAGTACAACATCCGCGTCGTGAATCTGTCGTTCAGCGCAACCCCGCAGTCGCACTACTGGGATGATCCGATTAACGAAGCGGTGATGCAGTTGTGGGCGAACGATATCTTTGTCGTGGCCTCGGCTGGCAACAAAGGTCCGGATGCGATGACGATCGGCGTTCCCGGCAACGTTCCCTACGTCATGACGGTAGGCGCGGTCACCGACAACGGCACACCGAACTACACGGAAGACGATGCGCTTGCGACGTTCTCGTCGGCCGGACCGACGCACGAAGGCTTCGTCAAGCCTGATGTCGTCGCACCGGGTGGCAGCATCGTCGGCATGATGAAGAACGGCGACCACCAGATCACGATCGACCATCCCGAGTTCATGTTCAGCTACGGTGACTCAACTGACTACTTCACGATGTCGGGCACCTCGCAGTCAGCTGCCATTGTCTCGGGCATCGCCGCACTCGTCCTCGACGCGCGCCCGGAGCTCACACCTGATGAGCTCAAGTGCCTGCTGGTTTCATCGGCACGTCCGGCCACCAATTCGAATGGCGACCTGGCCGTGAGCGTCTTTCAGCAGGGCGCAGGGCTCGTTGACGCGTACAACGCGCTCGTGAAGCGCACGACCGATTGCGCCAACGTCGGGCTCGACATCATCGCGGACCTGGCCGGCACGATGCACTTCGGCGGCCGCGCGAACAAGAACACGGACGGCAACTACTACCTCATGGGCCTCGACGGCTACCTCTGGATCGACGGCTACCTCTGGATCGACGGCTACCTGTGGACGGACGGGCACCTGTGGACCGATGGTTATCTCTGGACGGACGGCTACCTCTGGACCGACGGCAGCATCGGTACGAATGGCTATCTCTGGACCGACGGCTACCTCTGGATCGACGGTTACCTCTGGACCGATGGCTACCTCTGGATCGATGGCTATCTCTGGATCGACGGCTACCTGTGGATTGACTCCACCTCCGAAACGACGAGTGTGAACGAGTGGGTCAACCAGGAGTAAGTTCGTGCGGGCAGCGATACGGAAAGTCATCAACCTCGACTTCGCCCCTGAGAACGACGACCAGCTTCTGCCGGTCAATGTAGAGGCCTTCGAGGACTCGGGAGAGGAGCGCATCGCGCTCCTCGCCACCGCCGACAAAGCCTCAAGGCAATGGGCACCAAAGTGGCTCGAGCAGGCAGGATTTGAAATTCGCCTTGCCGACTCCGCTGAAGAAGCCCTTGGCATTGCCGCCGCGACCCGGCCCAGCGTCATCATCGTCGACGCAGCAATGAGTGGCCCGAGCGGCAACCTCCTCGTTGACGCGCTGCAGACGGTGCACGGCAGGAAGGTACCGATTTTCGGCCTGTGCACAGACCCTCGCGACATCGCGCTGGTCAGCCAGACGGAAGCGAGCGCACTGCGCTGCCCCTTCGACTGGCGCCTGGTCACACAGCGATGCGTGCGGGAGGTCAAGGCTCACGAAGCCATTACCGAACTGCGCGCAGCTCGTGACCGCCTTGACGAATTGCGTAACGAACACGACGTAGCGGCGCGGCAGCGCGCGAGAACCGCCGGGCTTGACTCGCTGACAGGGCTACCTAATGGCGAGCGCTTTCGCAGCCTGTCACACAAGACCATCTCCGCACGTGCCTATTCCGACAAGCAGACCTCGATCATCGCAATCGGCCTGGACCGTTTTCGTATGGTCAATGAGGCTATCGGTCACGACAACGCAAACCGTGTTTTGCAGCAGTTTGCCGAGCGCCTGAAGACCTGCATCTCGCAGCGCCAGATCATCGGTCCTTTCAACGGTACGGTCACGGCGATTGCGGCACGACTAGGGGGCGCGCGCTTCGCCGTGCAGATTGCCAATGGTGATGATCAGCAAATCGACCGCTTCCGCGATGCGATTGCAGACGAACTCCGTGAGCCGTTCGAAGTTGACGGGCAGAGCATCTACCTGACAGTCAGCCTGGGCGCTGCGGTCTACCCGTTGCACTGCAATAACGCCGATGAGCTGCTGCATTTTGCAGAGACAGCGATGCTCGAGGCGAGTAACAGCGAGTCGGGCTACTGTTACTACGACCCAGAAAAGCGCCTGAGCAGCACCGATGTTCTGCGTCTCGACAGCATGCTGCGAGCCGCGCTCAGCAACGATGAGCTCACACTGCATTACCAGCCGATTACCGACGCAGAGACCGGCGAGGTGGTTGCTGCTGAAGCGCTCTTGCGCTGGAACCACCCTGTGGAGGGTTCTGTTTCGCCGGGCATATTTGTACCGGTCGCCGAGAAGACCGGACTCATGAAAGAAATCGGGGATTTCGTCATCGAGTCGGCCTGTGGCCAATTGCGTCGCTGGCTCGACGCCGGGATGGCGCCGATCCGAGTCGCGGTCAACCTGTCGCTCTGCCAGTTGTCGCGCGGCGATGTGGTGGCCGTGACGCAGCAAGCACTCGAGCGTTATGACATCGACCCTGCCATGCTCGAGATCGAACTCAGCGAACGCGGCGTCCTTAATCGTCGGCCGGAAGTTGTCCGGGAGATTCGCCGTCTCAAGGAAACGGGCGTTCGCATCTCGATTGACGACTTTGGCACAGGCCAGGCCGCGATCGCGTACCTCAAGGACCTGCCTATCGACGTGATCAAGATCGATCGCTCTTACGTCAGCGGTGCCGACAACAGCGATCGCGACCGGGCGATTGCCTGCGGCATGGTCGCACTCGCTCAACACCTCGACGCGACGGTCATCGCCGAGGGCGTCGAGACCAACGAACAGCTCGACATGCTGCGCAGCTGGGGGTCTCACGAATGCCAAGGGTTTCTTTTCAGTCCGGCCATTCCCGGGCACGAGTTCTGCGCCCTGTTTGGAAGCTGAGCGACTGGTAAATGTGACGCAGTTCACAGGGGGGCGCCAAAGATCATGGAGTTAGTGCCGATAAATAGTCTGGGCAAAAAGAAATTGTCGGCCGGCGCTCGCGCGGCCGCTTACGGAGCCAATATGACAGGGACATATTCGCAGCTCGCGACAAAGCCACGGATCTTCCAGTTCCTGCTGCTGTTCGGCCTGCTGCTGTTCGGTCTACCGCTCTCTGCCTACGAATCGTCGGTGATGCGTTTCGACCGCGTCGGCGTAGCCGATGGCCTGTCGCAAAGCGCCGTGCTTGCCGTTGTCCAGGATCAGGCCGGGTTCCTGTGGTTCGCGACTGAGGCAGGCGTGGACCGCTATGACGGTTTCGAATTCAAACACTATGGCCGCGAACGCGGCAATTCAGCGGCACTCGCCAGCGACTTCGCGCGCGACCTCCATTTTGCCGCGGACGGCAGTCTCTGGGTTGCTACGGACGGTGGCGGCCTGTCTCGCTGGAGCCCCGAAACCGGCAAGTTCACGACGTGGCGACACGACCCAGGTAACGAGAACTCCCTGAGTACGGACCGTTTACGTCGCGTCACGTCTGACGACGCCGGCAACATCTGGATCGGTTCGCGCGGCCACGGACTGTGCAAGCTGAGTCCCGCCAATGGCAAGTTCCAGCATTTCGTCCATGCCGGTGACGATGCCGCATCGCTGAGTCACAACGATGTACACGCCATCGAAGTCGGTAATGACGGCATAGTCTGGGTTGGCACCAACGCTGGACTCGATCGCTACGACAGCCTGACCAACAAGTTCCAGCGCATCACGAATGGCATGGACGACATCAGCGTTCGCAGCCTGATGCTCGCTAGCGACGGTACGCTTTGGGTCGGCACACACCAGTCTGGTGTGTACGTCATCGATGTCGACACGCTCGAATCAACGCACTATCTGCCGGAGACGAGTGGTCTTGCCAGCACGCGCGTCAATGTTCTCTATGAGGACAACGACGGCCGCATTTGGGCAGGCACGAACAAAGGCCTGAGTCTCTGGCAGGCCGGCGCCGGCAAGTTCTCGACATTCCGCAATGACCCGACTGACCCATCCAGTCTTGGTGGGGATGCAATCTACTCCGTGTTCCAGGACCGCGGCGGCGTTCTCTGGATCGGTACGCTGACCGGTGGTGTCAGTCGCTGGAATCCGCGTTCCTGGTCGTTTGGCCACGCGAAGCTCGACTCGCCCGATGGCTCCGAGGTTCGCGCGACCAACATCACATCATTCACCGAGGATCCGGACCGGAACGTTTGGGTCGGCACGTTCGGTGGCGGCATCAGTATCGTCAATGAAGAGGGGCACGTGCAGCGCACTGTTTCGACGGAATCAGCGCAGCCACTTAGTGATGATCGCGTCATGGCGCTAACGACCGACAGTCGTGGCAACGTCTGGGCCGGCACGATGGCCGGCGGACTCAATCGCATCCACTCCGATACCGGCGTGGTAACAACTTTCCGCGCCGATCCCGAGAGCGACAACAGCCTGCCGGCCAACGGCATCATGTCGTTGCTCGAAGCACGCAACGGCGATCTTTGGATTGGCACCTTCGGTGGCGGCGTCAGTCGCTTCGATTCGCGCAAACAGCGATTCACAAACTATGCGCATGATCCCGAGAACCCGAACAGCCTGTCCGGACAACGTGCGACGAGCATTGCCCAGGCCGGCGACGGCACGATCTGGGTGGGCACGGACGGCGGTGGGCTAAACTGGTACGACGCATCGTCGGGGATCTGGCAGTCAATCCAGCACGATGCGAACGACTCTTCGAGCCTGAGCGCGAACACAGTTTACGCGCTGCACGTTGACTCACGTGATCGGCTCTGGGTTGGTACCCGCGAGGGTCTCGACCTGATCATCAGGAAGAATAACGGCGCCAATCCCTGGCAGGTCGTCAGCATTTCGGGTAGCGACGGTCAGGCTCTCAATGCCGTCTATGGCATCCAGTCCGAGCGCAACGGGCGTCTTTGGCTGAGCACGAGTCATGGCCTGATCAGTTACGATCCGGGCAGTCAGCGTATGCGGAACTTCCACAAGATCCACGGCCTGCAGGGCGAAGAATTCAACTTCGGCGCCAGTTTCAAGAGCAGCTCGGGATCGATGTACTTTGGCGGCAGTGCCGGCTACAACGCCTTCAATCCGAGCAACCTGGAGTTCAATTCGACACCGCCACCGATTGCGTTGACCTCCGTATCGATCATGAACGAGCCGCTCGCAACGCATCGTCCGCACAAGACGCTTGAGAGCCTCAACCTTGGGTACAGCGACTACGTCGTTACTTTTACGGTTGCCGCTCTCGATTTTGCAGCGCCCGAAAAGAACACCTATGCCTATCGATTGGTGGGCCTCGACGAGAACTGGATAGACCTCGGCAACGAACGGCGCATTACGTACACCAACCTGCACGGCGGCGAATACACTTTGCAGATCAGGGCGGCCAACAGTGACGGCGTCTGGAACCAGAGCGGCATTACGATACCGGTCAGTGTCGCATTGCCACCCTGGAAGTCCTGGTGGGCATACTCACTTTACGTGCTCGCAACTGGCTTCACGATACTGGCCTTCTGGCGGCACCAGCAGAACAAACTGCGCCGGGAATCGGAGTACGCACGACGCCTCGAGCGCGAGGTGCACAGCCGCACCAAGCAGCTCAACGGCCGCAACCAGGAGCTGAAGCACGCCAACGCTCTACTCATTGAGGCAAGCACGACGGATCCTCTAACGGGTTTGCGCAATCGTCGCTACCTCTATGAGCAGGTCTCGAAGGATGTCGATCTCGTCCTGCGCCATTACCGTGACGGCACTGAGACCATGAGTCCGTCAGGCAATAACGACCTGCTGTTCCTGATGGTCGATCTGGACAACTTCAAACCCGTCAACGACTCGTGTGGTCACGAGGCCGGCGACGAACTGCTGCTGCAGATTCGGGACGTACTTCTCGATGCCTGTCGCTCGTCAGACGATGTCATTCGCTGGGGTGGCGACGAGTTCCTGATCGTCGCGCGCGAGACCAATCGCAAGTACGCGGCGACCTTGGCCGAACGCGTTCGCAGCGGGCTTGCGCAACGCGTGTTCCCGCTTGGCGACGGCCAAATGGCGCGGATCACGACGTCCGTGGGTTACGCCTCATTCCCGTTCCTCAAGGATCGACCCGAGCTGCTGACCTGGGAAGAGGTCCTCGGCGTTGCCGACGCGGCCATGTACGAAGCCAAGCAGAAACGCAACGCCTGGACGGGCATCGAAGGCCTCGACTGGGACGGCGACGGCGACGAGCTTTGCCGCGCGATCAAGACGTCGCCGGGCGAGCTTGCCGAGGATGGTCACATCCGCGCCGTCGAGTCGATCGAGGACGTCGCCGAAGCGCTGGCCTGAGCGCCAGTACGTCGTTCAGATTCGGCATTTTCCGCCGATACATAAGACAGGACTGTGCCTGCCGGAAGCGCAACCGGTCGGCCTTCGATTATGTTAAACGATGGCGGTAGCCCTTGGTCGCAAAACTGAAGCCACTGACGACGCATCGCATCCTCGTTGTCGAAGACAACGAGCATGTCGCGTACATGCTCGATTTCCTGTTGCAGCGCGCCGGTTATGACGTCATCGCCGCGGCAAACGGCCGCGATGCCCAGGCCGCTATCGAGAATTTGCCGCCCACGGACGTCGTTCTTCTCGATTTGATGCTGCCGTATGTCTCCGGCTACCAGCTCATCGAGGACATCCGTGACAACCACGCGTGGCAACACGTGCCGATCGTTGTTCTCTCAGGCAAGGTTCTCGAAGAGGATATCGTCGAGGCGCTCGATCGCGGTGCCAATGACTACGTGACGAAGCCGTTTCGCCCGGAAGAGCTTCTTGCCCGCCTGCGCCGCATCGTTGCAGACCACGAACGTTTGGCAGGTGTCCGGTGAATTGCGCGCGGCTGACTGGATTATTGCTGCTCGCATCGCTGTCGCTGGCAATGTCGCCTGCGTTCGCGGACCCGGCTGAACGCTTTGCCAACGCACGGTCGCTGATGCATGACGGTCAGCTCGATGCAGCACTCGCTGCCATTGATACCTTGCGCGCGGATTATCCTGACGATGTCGACTACGCGTTTGCACGCGCTCAGGTACTCATAAGGCTCGGACGAAAGGGCGAGGCTGCCGATGAGCTGGATACTGCGATCGCGATGGCACCCGACTACGAGGATGTCTGGCGCACACGTTACAACCTGCTCACCAGCCAGGACGACGACACGGAGGTCGAGGCGTTTCGCTTGCGGGCTGCCAGGCAGTTCCCCGCTGCAAATTGGTGGCGAGCATCGGGAGCAGCGAGCAGTCCTGCGTGGATGTTGTTGGTCGGCGCCGGTGCCGACTCGCTGAGCAATGACCTGCCCGGCTGGGACAACCAGTTCATAGAGGCTCACTACGAATACAGCGACACCGCCCGTTACATGGGCCGCGTGTCTCGCGATGCTCGCAATAGTATCGGGGACGTGACTGTCGGATTAGCCGGCGAATGGCAACTTCGCCCGTGGTTTACGGGCGCGAGCGTCGCGGTTACTGCAGACCCCGAGTTCCAGGCAAGCACGGGCTTCGAACTCCATGCCGGCCGTTCGTTTGGCGAGGGCTGGACAGCCACAGTTCGCTATCGCCACCGCGACTACGATAACGCGACCATCGGTACCGTGGTTACCGGCATCGAGAAATACCTGTCGGATTTTCGCATCGCCTACACGCTGGGCGCATCACGCCTTCACGGCGCCTCGAATTTCGCGAACCACGTCGTTAGCGGCAACTGGTTCTATCGCGAGGACTCCAGTGTCGGCGTGTCTCTTAGCGGCGGCCGGGAAGCCGAGGCCATTGGCGGCGGCCGGGTTGTCGAAACCGATGTTCGCGGGATGTCGCTCACGGGCCGTCATCGCTTGAACGAACGCCTCGGTCTGCATTGGTGGCTTGGCATTCATGAACAGGGCGATCTTTACCGGAGACGATTCGTTGGAATGGCTGTTTCGGTCAAGTTTTGACTCGATCACGCTGATTGCGCTGTGGTCGATCGCTGCCGTTGTCGTAACAACGATCGTTCTGTTCGTGTATACAATGGGCTTGCGCATCGCGACGGTCGCGGGTGACCGGCGCCGGCAAGCTTTCCTGCGAGAATGGCGAGACGTGTTTGCGATGGCGGCACTCAGCGCGGACGCGGCCCGCGAACAGGAACTGCCACGCGTATCACGTGCCGATCGCACCGACCTGCTTGAAGAATGGAACCGGGCACGCAGCATCGTCGATGGCTCCGCTGTCGACAACCTGATTGTCCTCGCGCAGCGCGTCGGCATTCCCGGACTCGCCTCGCGACTGCTGCGTCGTCGACGCGTTCAGTCGTTAATCATCGCAGTGCAGACCTTCGGGCACCTGCGTGACGACACACAGTTCGATGCAATCCGTGAGTTTCTCGATCACCCGAACACCGCGCTGTCGATTACAGCGGCGACGTCACTGGTTGAAATCAGACCTCGATCCGGCATTGAGCTGGTCGTACCCCGTATTCACGAGCGCCGCGACTGGCCCAGGAACAAGGTATCGATTCTGCTGCGTGAAGCCGGCAGTGAACTGATCAGCGAGCCGCTGTACCGCGCGATCCGCTCGGCTGACAACGCCAACAAGACTTATCTGCTGCAGTTCGCGCGGCTGATCGATTCCGAAGTGCGTGACGCACTCGTCGAGGACCTGATTCGTGAAAGCAACGAGCCGGGTTTGCTGACGGCTGCCCTCAAGCTCGTGAGCGGCTACCGCGGCGTACCCCGCATCGCGGCATTGACGCAGCACGAAGCCTGGTTCGTGCGGATGCAGGCGGCTCGTGTGCTAGGCCGCATCGGCCAGGAGGAGCACCTGAGTCTGCTTGAGGCCCTGCTCGACGATCCCGAGTGGTGGGTACGTTATCGCGCCGCGCAGTCAATAACGGCGCTACCGTTTCTTGGCCCTAACCAGCTGCGACAGTTACAAAGGCGCCAGAAAGACCGGTTCGCTGTCGACATCCTGCAGCAGTCGATGGCCGAGGTGGGGCTCGCATGACCATGCAGGACATAGTGCTTGGTGGCCAGTGGATCTTTCTCGCCTACTTTGTCGGGATCAACCTTGGTTACCTGATGCAGAACGTGATCGCCGCGATCGGCATTCGCAAGTACTTGCAGACATCCGAGCAATTCGAAGCCGAGAACGTATTCTCCGCGCTCGATATTCCGATCAGCGTAGTCGTGCCCGCCTACAATGAGTCTGCCTCAATCATCACCTCGGTCAAGGCGATGCTGCAGCTCGAGTATCCGCAGTACGAGCTGATTGTTGTTAACGATGGCTCCTCGGACGACACACTCGAGAAGCTCATCGATGAGTTTGACCTTCGTGAATTCCCAGAGGCCTACCGTGCACGAGTCGACTCGAAACCGGTACGTGCCATCTATCGCTCAACGCGCATCCGCAACCTGCGTGTCATCGACAAGGAAAACGGTGGCAGTAAAGCCGACGCATCGAACGCTGGGATCAATGCCTGCCGCTATCCGCTCGTCTGCGTCGTCGATGCCGACTCGGTTCTGCAGCCCGACAGCCTGCGTCGTGTCGTGCGACCGTTCCTCGAGGACCCGACGACCGTCGCCGTTGGCGGAACCGTGAGGATCGCAAACGGCTGCACAGTAAAGCAGGGCTTTCTCGAAAAGGTCGGCCTGCCGGGCAACTTTCTCGCGCTCGTGCAGGTCGTCGAATATCTGCGCGCGTTCCTGTTCGGCCGCATGGGATGGTCACCCATCAACGGCCTGCTGATTATCTCGGGCGCGTTCGGGCTGTTCCATAAGGAGACGCTGGTTGAAGCCGGTGGGTTTAACCCGGACGCAGTTGGCGAAGACATGGAGCTTGTGCTGCGCCTGCATCGGCTCATGAAAGAGAAAGGCAAGCCGTACCGGATCACGTTCGTACCGGACCCCGTTTGCTGGACGGACGCGCCCGAAAACCTGCGTGATCTGAAGAGCCAACGAGTGCGCTGGCAACACGGCCTTGGGCAGTCGCTGGCACTCAACAAGTCACTCATCGGTAATCGCGATGGCGGTGCTGTCTCGTGGATCGCCATCCCTTTTTATCTGATCTTCGAGTTGTTCGGTCCGATCATCGAAGTCGCCGGCTATTTCTTCATCCTGCTGTGCGGCTACATGGGATGGCTGTCGTGGCCGGAGGCAGGGATCTTCCTGGGCCTCGCTATCGGTCTTGGCGTCTTGCTATCCACGAGCGCCATCATGCTCGAAGAACTGTCTTTCCACATGTACCCGAAAGCCAGCCAGCTTGGCCTGCTGTACTTCATCGCTATCGTCGAGAACTTCGGTTTCCGGCAGCTAACCGCAATCTGGCGCTTCCAGGGTCTCATTCGCTGGCTGCGCGGCGGAGAGCACAAGTGGGAAACGATTACTCGCAGCTCCAGCCTCGCGGACGAGGCGTGATACCGTTTGGCAGGATTCGGGTGATTCGGTTCTATTGTCGATACACTGGCCTGAATCGATAACTGGAACCGCCGGTCGTGAGACCGGTCACAACAGCTCATGACTAATCCACAGAGTGTCGATCTCGTTCTGCGCCCGCGCGAGCGCGATCTCGGCGAATTCACGGTACGACGGGTCCTACCGGCAGCACGACGACGTGCCATTGGTCCGTTCGTGTTCTTCGATCACATGGGCCCGGCCGTGTTTCCGCCAGGCAAAGGCATCGCCGTGCGGCCGCATCCGCACATCGGCATCGCGACGATCACGTATCTGTTTGAAGGACAAATCATGCATCGCGACAGTCTTGGCGTTACACAGGCTATCGAGGCCGGTGCCGTCAACCTGATGACAGCCGGGCGTGGCATCGTGCATTCGGAGCGCGCCGGTGACGATCTTGATGCGACGTCCAGTCTCCATGGCATCCAGTCGTGGATAGCCTTGCCCAATGACAAGGAAGAGATCGAGCCGGCGTTCGAACACATTCCGGCATCGGAATTGCCCGAGTTCGAACAAGGTGGCTGCACGATTCGCGTCATCATGGGCGAGTGCCTGGGCCGGAAGTCACCGGTGCCCACTTACTCGGAGACGCTGTATCTTGACGTCGTGATGCAGGTTGAGGGTACGTTGGCCCTGCCTGACGAGTGGGCGGAGTTTGCCGTCTACGTCGTTGAAGGCTCCGTCATGATCGACGGCGAGCACTATGAATCCGGCGCCATGGCGATCGCGGGCGGGAACAGCGCGTTGGCGATAACGGCCAACGCGGATTCCAGGGTCATGGTCATCGGTGGCGACTCAGTTGGGGAGCGCCATATCTACTGGAACTTCGTGCACAGCTCCGAGGCTCGCATCGAGCAGGCCAAGGACGACTGGCGGGAGGGCCGGTTTGAGATGGTGCCCGGCGACGGCGAATTTATTCCACTTCCTGATTAAGCGCTGCGACGAGGCTGTCGGTCGTTGACGGCGTGACCGTCACGTTGATCATGCGCTCGGCATCCGCGGCACTCAGAATCGAATTACCCGACGTGTAACTTGCGGGGTTGCTCGCGCAGCCGCCCGCTGCGAAAAGCACGGCCAGCAGCATCCAGATCCTGATCGTTCCCTTGTTCATGTTGACCTCCCTGGTCTTCATTGCCTGTTGCTCTAACAACGTCTCTGTTGCTTGGTGGTTGACAGGAACGGCCCATATGACAGTGATTCGCCTTGGACTTGACATAAAAAGTGCCTGCGGCGTCGAAGCGAGACTTGTGTCCTTCCGGCAGCAGGCAATACACGGATACTGGTGCTACAGGCGCAGGGAGCGCCTTTTTCCCGCAGGGAGGCACGTATGAAGAATCTGCTCGTTTACGCCCTGATTGGACTGGGCGTTGTCGCTTACAACGTATCGACCCAGGCTGATCGCGACGCCACGGGTGCAATCGTTTCCGAAGGAAGCGTCGATGCGTTCACGATTCGCGTTGGCGATTGCTTTAACGACACCGGCTCGATTTCGACCGCTGACGGCGGCGAAGTATCCAGCCTGCCGGCGGTGCCCTGCGCAGACCCGCACGATAACGAGGTGTACGCCGTATTCGACCTTAGCGTCTCCGAGTTTCCGGACGGCGACGCTATGTCCGAGATGGCGTTCGATGCCTGCCGCAATCGCTTCGATTCGTTCGTTGGCGTTGACTATGAGTCGTCGTCGCTCGACATTCTGACGCTCTACCCAACGCGCGAGAGCTGGGAACTGCAGGGCGACCGCGAAGTCGTTTGTGCTGTCTTCGAGATGAACGCGAATAAGCTGACCGGGTCGGCCAGAAACACCTCGATGTAAGGGCGCCTAGAGCGCTTTCAGGCCCTCGGCATCGAGTTCACCGATGCCGAGCGATGCCGGTGTGCGTAAGGCCTCGCCGCCATAGTCGCGCGCCATCAGCACCGACGTGAGCCGGATCATCGCATCGATATTCGGCGTGTCGACGCCCACCTGTTTGCCCAGCGCAGACATGAATACGAGCCCGTAGCCAACGTCCTCGTTGAGATAGCGATGATCGAGCTGCGGCTGTGCGCCAATGCCCAGGAAGCCAGGCGCCTTGCGATAGCCCGTGCCGTAGTTCGCCTCGAGCATGTAACCCTGGCGCATGCCCATCTCCGGATCTGACAGCACCTCGATGCCAAGTGCAGCGCCAATCGCAATTCGCTCCTTGTCGAGCGCTTCGATCAAACGCCCTGTCGCGTCGCTGACGCCTTCCTCGTAGAAAAGGAACGCACCGCCCGTGCCCTCGATGCGCGCGGCGTTGGCCAGAGTCACGGCCGGATGAATGATCGGATTGGCGTTTTGCAGGCTCGTTTGCAGGACGCTGTTGGCGCGTTCCATGCCCGGATACACATCGCGGATCATCTCGAGTAACGCATCGGTATGCTTGCCTGGCAGTGCGGCAAGCAGGTTGCCCGCTTTGAGCTTGAGGAACACATGGATATGCCCGGGCTCGGTCAGGCGCACCGCGTAGTGCAGGGTCGAGGTCTCTGCGACGCGCACACTGTCGTCATCAACGGCAATGCCTGCCGCCGCCTTGAATGCGAGCGCCCCGCCGCAGGAACTCGGCGAGACAATCACGGTCTGCCCGGCTCTCAGCTTGCCGGCCAGTATCTGGCCAAAAGGCGCGGTGCTGAACGCAGGGCCGACGACGTAGATTAGCTCGGCATCGGTCAGTGCCTCGTCGATATCGTGGCCCGCGCTCACGATCGTCGCGAAGCCCTCGATGTCGCCCTCGGCGCGAATCCCGCCGGCAGCCGCGATGGCCGCGACGTTATCGGGAAACTCCGGAAAATCGAACAGCCTGACGTCGTGGCCGTGATTTGCGCAGTCGAATGCCATGGCCGTGCCACCGGCGCCAGCGCCGAGTACTGTGATCTTCATAGGTCATCTCCCTGGAAACGTCGCCGATAGTAGCCCGCCGGCGATTTGCTGTAATTCCGTAATCGCCGAAGCGCTTGCCGCAGACAAGAATGAATCGCGAATGAAATTCGCTCTCATTTATTATCGTTTTACTAAAGTAGTATTTACTAATTTAGTTATTTGTAATATCGTAAGGCGGATTGCTGTCACATTAGGACAAGGGGAAGAAGATGGCGAAGATCGTCGTGATGGGTGCCGGTATCGGCGGCATAACGCAGGCTTACGAACTGCGCGAGGAGCTCTCCAAAGACCACGAAGTCGTACTTATCGGTGATTCGGACCGCTTCGAATTCACGCCGTCCAATCCCTGGGTCGCCGTCGGGTGGCGCAAAGCCGAACAGATTACGATCGACCTCCCCGACCTGATGCAGAAATACGGCATCACGTTCAGCAGCGCTGGCGTACGTCGCATTCATCCCGATAACAGCAGCCTCGAGCTCAACGACGACTCAACGGTGGACTACGATTACCTGATCATCGCGACGGGTCCGAAGCTGGCTTTCGAGGAAGTCGAAGGCCTGGGTCCTGACGGGCATACGCAGTCCATCTGCAAGACCGGCCACGCCGACGCGTCGTTCATCAACTTCCAGGAACTCGTGGACAACCCGGGGCCGGTTATCGTCGGTGCGGCACCGATGGCCTCATGTTTCGGTCCGGCGTATGAGTACCTCTTCATCCTCGACACCGAACTCAAGAAGCGCAAGATTCGTGACAAGGTGCACATGCACTTTGTCACGCCTGAACCATATATCGGCCATCTCGGTCTCGACGGTGTTGGCGATACGAAGTCGTTACTCGAATCCGAGTTTCGCGATCGCCACATTCACTGGCATACCAACTCGAAGATCACCAAGGTAGAAGACGGCAAGATGCACTTCACTGAGGTGGACGAAGAAGGCAACGACAAAAAGGATCACGAACTCGAGTTCAAGCACTCGATGATCCTGCCTGCCTTCAAAGGCGTCGACGCAGTCAGCGGAATCGAAGGCCTCACAAACCCGCGCGACTTCATCCTGATCGATGAACACCAGCGGAATCCCAAGTACCGGAACATCTTCGCGGTCGGCGTCTGTGTCGCCATCCCCCCTGTCAATGCAACGCCGGTCGCGACAGGTGCTCCGAAGACGGGTTACATGATCGAGTCGATGGTCACCGCGACGACGCACAACATTGCAAACCTGCTCAGCGGCAAGGAACCCGAAAAGGAAGGCACGTGGAACGCCGTGTGTCTTGCGGACTTCGGCGACACCGGCGTAGCGTTTGTCGCGCTGCCGCAGATCCCGCCGCGTAACACGAACTGGGCATCGCGCGGCAAGTGGGTACACCTCGCGAAAATTGCGTACGAGAAATACTTCCTGCACAAGGTGCGTGCAGCGAAGACCGAGCCCTATTACGAGAAGATGGTGCTCAAGATGCTAGGCGCAGTACGCCTGAAAGAATCGAACTAGCGAACGAAGGCAGCCCGCATCGCAGAGAAGCCAAAGACTCGTTCCAGGCTTTAGGAGGGACAGTCCTCAGCTGTGCCGCAGTAGATGTCATGCAGCAGGTTGATCACGCGATCGGCCGGACCTTCGGCGAGCGAGTAATAGATCGTCTGTGATTCACGCCGCGTCTTGACGAGGCCCTGTTGCCTTAGGCGCGCAAGCTGCTGGGACAGCGCAGACTGGCTCAGCGGCACGACCGTGTTGAGATCACCTACGGAGCGTTCGCCTTCGGCCAGCACACACAGGATCATCAGGCGACTCTCGTTGCCAAGCGCTTTCATGAGCCCCGCGGCGTCGGCGGCGTGCAGCTGCATGTCGCTGACTTCCGGCGCGTCGGGTTTGGTCGCTTTAGCGTTCATCGTCTGTCTAATATAAGGAATATTATATTAGAAGTCCATAATTTAGTATTTACTGGACTATGAGGGGCTGCTCGATGGCATCCATTGCCCGGCGATGGAATTCGGCGAACTCGCGATAGTCCTCAGGCGCAAAGCGTTGTTCCGAGGACACGTAGTCGAAGCGCATCTCCCAGGCATCCTTGTCGCGCAGGATTTCCCGCCGCCAGTTGCCGAAACGGGACTCGCCGCTATCGGGTTTTTCCGTGGCTGTTTCGAGGCGCAGTCCGGCCGGTGCCTTGACCGACGTTACGGCGCTGACGCGCAATGGGAAGACCTGTTCGAACGGAAAGCGCCGGTCCGCGACGCGGTCGAACTCGAGGTAATAAGCCTCCAGGAAACCTGGCAGGTCAAAGCTGCCATCGGCATCGACCGGGAGCGTGTAATGCATCTCCACCAGCAGGTCATAGCCAGCGTCGAAGATGTTGTCGACGAAGTACTCGGTGAGCTCCGCGTCCGAGTACTTCCCTGCGACCCAGCGTTGCAATGCCGCCTGCATCTCGGACGTCTCGATGTCCCGCAGGTGACCGCGCAAGTCTGCTGCCTGGTAACCCGTGAACCGCGCCGTTTCGGTGACATCGATGTAGCCATCGCCGCGAGGCTCGACCACGCGCTCGACGGTGACGCCGGTCAGTTCGGATTCGTACTCGGGCATTTTGATCAGCTCCGGCTTGTCGCCGAGCGTGAGCGCGAAGTTGCCGGCCATTGACCGCGGTGCCAGCTGGCCAAGGCGCATGTCCTTGTCCGTTGCATCGATAAACACACGTTCGTCACCTGTCTTGACCGAGACGATCATGTGATTGAACTGATCGTTATTCGGCAGACCAGGAATGATCTCCTGGTTCAGGTTTACGAGCGCAAGAGATGCGTCGATACCGACCGCTCGCAGCAGCGAGTAGAGAAGCACGGCGTGATCCTTGCAATCGCCGTAGCGATCACGAAGCGTCTCGCGCGCCGTCTTTGGAACATACGCACGGCGCCCGAACTCGATCGCTTCGTAGTGAATCTCGTCCTGGACGTACGCACTGAGGATCTCGATCCGGCGCGAATCGCTATCTACGCCGTCGACGAGCCGTTTTGCGCGATCAGCGATACGCGCAACGTCGAGCTTGTCCTCGATCTTGGCAAGGTACTCGGCGCCTGCTTCGGTCCAGCTTGGGCTTACTGTGCCAAGCTGCACCCATGGGAGAATCTGGTCGATCTCGGGTTGCAGCGGCTCCCAGCGGAACGCGACCGGGTCCTGAATCTCGAACACGAGTGACTTGCCGACCTTGCGCGGTGAATTGACGCCATTCAGCTGGTAGCGAATGCGATCGTGGTCGCCGTTCACGAACAGGGCGCTGTAGGCGATCGGACGATCGCTGGAGAGGTATTCGGTCTCGAGCGGGAATGTTCCGTCTTCCACCGAGGTTCGTAGCGAGACGATCGCTTCGACGGTCACACCGGGCGCAAGACTCGGTACGGGCAGGTGCACGGTTTTCTCGGTACTCGCTTCGTAACCGGATTCGGTGATCGTGATGTAGTACGTATCGATGTTGCCTTCGGCGATGACGTCGCCGGACTCACTGCGAACGATCAGGCTATTCACGTAGAGCTGTTCGTAACCCGGATCGAAATCGAATTCGAGTGTGCTGAACTGCGTCACACCGTTGTCGTTGAGAATACGAAGCTTGCGATAGTAGGTCTTGCGACGTATGCCGCTTCCGTCGAAATCGTATCCAGTGATGCGCGACTGGAACACGGCGCCGTAGCCGTTTAAAGCAGTTTCAAGATCCGTCGCATCGAAGATACGTTGCAGCGGACGCGGCATCGCAACGGGCTCGATCGGCTGGCTGATCGCCGTCGTATCGCCTTCGCCCAACACGTGATCGATCGCTTCGAGGTATTCCTTGATGTTCGCGTTTGCTGGCGAGTAGGTCAGGGCCTGCTCGAACGACTCACGCGCTGTTCGGTAAGACCGCAACTGATACTCGGCGTCGCCCTTGTAGTAGTAACTCTGGAGCGAGCGGTAACCCTCGGCTATGAGCTGCTCGGCAATGACCAGGACCTCGGCCGGCCGGCCGGCAAGATCGAGAATCGTCATGCGCTCGTAGGCCAGATCGGCGTTGAACGGCCTGCCCTCTGTCATTGCCTCGAGAATGTCGAGCGCTTCGTCGTAGCGCTCTCGCCGCTTGAGCAGCTCGACGTGCAGCAGCTGCGTTTCCTCGGTGACTTCGCCCGCGGTGTACTCCGCAAATTCGCGATCGAGGTCCTCCCAGCGCCCGGCATCGGCAAGCAGCCCCATGTAGACCGAGAAATCATGTTGGTCGCGATACCCGTCGTCGAACAGCTCGTCAAAGAGCTGCAGTGCCTTGTCAGGCTCGTTCGTCTGGTACGCCAGCCACGCCTCCCAGCTCTTGACGACATTGTTGCCTGCAAATAGCGCAGCCCGTGGGCCGAACCACTCGACTGCCTCGTCGTAAGCATCGATTTCGACCAGCGAGCGCGTTGCGTTGATCAGATAGGCCTGGTCGGTCGGCGCGAGTTCACTGGCATGCTCGAAATACCGAAAGGCATCGCGGTAGCTGCGCGCGTCGAAGTAGTGAAGGCCGATCGCGTTCAGCAAGTAGGCGTTTACGGTGCGTTCAGCGTCATCGACGTACTCACCTGTCGCCGCGCTCACCTGTTCCGTGATCTCAAAATCTTCCCAGAGCTTGCTGACGCGCTCTTCAACGTTCTTGTCACTCGCCGGGCCCCATGCGGCCATCGTGTATGCGCAACGCTCGTTCGAGACGATCCACTGGTAGTAGGCATACAACCGACCGTCTACGGTGTCGGTGCCAAAAAGCAGCTTGCCCGTTGCGCCGTCTTTGACGATGTCCTCTTCGCGTGTGATGAACGCCGACGGATAGTCCTCGCTGAACTGCTGCATCATCACGCGGTAGAGCGCCGTGTCTGTCGGGGCTGCACCTTTCCAGCAGACGGGCATGACAACAGCGCCATAATCGCCGAGCCCGAGTGCGCCGAAGTCATTTCCTTCGTTGGTTTCCGCGACGTCCGTCCATGGGTACCAGCGCCGGTCCGTCGCGCGGAAGCGGTAGCCGAAGGTCGTGCTGCGATAGTCGCGCACATCACCGGCCTGGCGTTCGGGCTCCATCTCGGTCGGGTCTATGATCGAGAACCCGGCCAGGACAGCATTCGCTTCCTTGAGCACCACATCGTCTTCGACGTTCGACGCAAATGTCAGCAGCTGATAGGCGCGCGAGCCATGCACGTAAGTCGAGAGCACGTAGGTGATCGGCACCGCGCCCATGTCCGCGTAGACCTTCCGCTGGAACACGTCCATGTCGCGTTCCTTGCGAGCGCCGATATCGCTGGAGCCCTTGAAGCGACTGTCCTCCTCATCATTGATGTTCGCCTGCATCGCTTCGAGCACGACGTCAGCATAGTCTCGCGCCGTCAGTCCCGGACCCATGTCCTCGACAATCACGATCGCAAACGCGTTGGGCGCGAATCGCAGGGCCGCGAAACTCGCCTCGGGAACCTGGCTGGAGAAGTCGACATAGGTGTAAGCGGCCGAGGCGAGATCGAGCCGGAAGTTGAGTTCCGCGCTTTCGAACGCCTCTACGCGCTGGCCCGCGTACTCGGTGTATTCCGCCGAGTCCGCGCCAAACGTGGCTCCCGCATGCAGCACGAGCCCGAGCAACAGGGTCCTGATCGTCTCCATAAGGTGGCATTGTAGCGGGGCCGGGACCCGAAACGACGTCTATCAGTTCTCAGACTGCACTTTGCGGGCCTCTATTGTTATATAATCGCCCGCCATCGCCGGGCCTTCGCCCGACGGTTCAGCAGATTGAAAGCTCCGGAGCAGTAAGTTGAGTCGGGATCAGAAGTTCTTTGATATGTATTCCCTGGTGATCGGCGTACTCGTCGTCTTCACTATCTTCATCCTCGTGCTGGCCATGGAAATGTCCGAGCGCACGCAGGGTGTATTCACGCGTGAAACGGACGAGTACAAGGCCGCCGTTGCCGAGCGCATTCGTCCGGTCGGCCAGGTCTACCTGCCCGGAGAGGAGCAAGCTGCCGAAGCACCTGTTGTGGAGGTCGTCGCCGAACCCGAGCCTGTTGTGACTGCCATGACCGGTCCACAGGTATACAACACAGCCTGCCTTGCCTGTCACAGCACTGGCGTCGGCGGCTCACCGGTAGTCGGCGAGACTGCACAGTGGACCGATCGCATCGCGCAGGGCATAGACGTTCTCTATGACCATGCGATCAACGGATTCGATGGCGATGCAGCGACACCGATGCTGCCCAAGGGCGGTCGCATGGACCTGTCGGACCAGGAAGTTCGCGACGCCGTTGACTACATGGTGGCCGAGTCGTCCTAGGACCGCCGGTCCAGGCACCGTAAAGACAGCGCCTCCGCGACATGCGGAGGCGCTATTTTTTTGGCCGCGGCCAGGTCCGCGATCGTGCGTGAAACACGCAGTACACGTTGATGTGCGCGTGCCGAGAGATTGAAACGGCGCGCGGCATTCTCGAGCAGAGCCCAGCACTCGTCGTCCGCAGCGCATGCGGCATCGAGCGCCGCGCCCTCGAGGCGGGCATTGCAAAAACCGGTTCGCGTCAGCTGTAGCTCGCGCGCCGCAATAACGCGATTGACAACGTTGCCGCTGTGTTCGTCTTCGTCGTGCCCGTACCGCAATACTGAGGTTGGCGGGCGGGGCACCTCGACCTGAAGGTCAATGCGATCCAGCAGCGGACCCGAGACTTTGTTCCGATAGGTTGCGATGCGATCGCCGCTGCATCGGCAATCTGCCTGCGCATCGCCAAGGTAGCCACAGGGACAGGGGTTCATTGCGGCAACGAGTTGCACGCGCGCCGGGTACTCGGCGTGCTGCCCTGCACGCGCGAGACTCACCGCGCCGGATTCTAGCGGCTCGCGCAACACCTCGAGCACGTTGCGGTTGAACTCCGGTAACTCGTCGAGGAACAGGACACCGTTATGGGCACGCGACACCTCGCCCGGAGACAGCGTTTTGCCCCCGCCGACGAGTGCCGCCGCCGATGCGGAGTGATGCGGCGCGCGAAACGGACGACGCAACCAGTCCGCGGTTCGGGCATTGCCGGCTATCGAATCGACGGCCGCGGTCTCGAGCGCCTCGTCGACGGTCATGTCCGGTAGAAGGCCTGGCAAGCGCCGGGCGAGCATACTCTTGCCGGTTCCGGGCGGGCCGACAAACAGCAGATTGTGGCCGCCGGCGGCAGCAATCTCGAGAGCTCGCTTTGCCTGCGTTTGTCCTTTGACGTCGCTCAGATCCGGGTACGGCGTTGCCGGCGCCGGCGTACCGCCCAGCGCCTCGGACGAAAGAGGCTGCCTGCCGGTGAGATGCTCCACGACATCGAGCAACGACGTCGCGCCATAAATCGTTGCGCCGCTCAGCGCAGCTTCGGCTGCGTTCTCACGCGGGACAATCGCAGCCCGTCCTGCCGCCTGCGCCTTAATGACGGCCGGGAGAAGTCCGGGCACGGGTCGAAGTTCACCGCTGAGGGCCAACTCGCCGTAGCACTCGACGGCCTGCGTTGCATCCGCCGGAAGGTACTGCCGCGCCGTGAGGATGCCGAGCGCGATCGCCAGGTCGAATCGGCCGCCCGTTTTGCGCATTTCAGCAGGACCCAGGCTGATCGTGATGCGCTGCTGGGGGAAACGATAGCCTGAACTGATGATGGCGCTGCGAACGCGGTCCTTGCTTTCGCGCACAGCCGTCTCGGGCATGCCGACGATGGTGAATACCGGCAGGCCGCCGGACAGGAACGCCTCGATGGTGACGGCGGGCGCCTCCGTGCCGTAGCTGGCACGGCAATGCAGTATCGCAAGACCCATTCGCCCTCCATGGCCGGGTCGTCGTTTATTGCGCTTCGATGTCCTTCAGGCGCGTTTCAAGCGCCTCGAGCTTCGCGCGCGTCTTCGCCAGCACGGCTTCCTGCACCTCAAACTCCTCACGCGTGACGAGGTCGAGTTTTGCGAGCGACGAGCGCAGCACGCTGCGGAAGTTGTTTTCGAGGTCTTCGCGTACTGATCGCAGGCCTTCGGGCACTGCGTCGGACAGCTTGCGAGCGATGTCTTCGATCGATTCGTTGGTCATGCCGCAGTGATACCCCAGCACTTCCCTGAAAACCAGTGCCAATTTGGGGCAAACGGGCGAATTCGTGCACCACAACGAAGCATGGCCCAAGCACCGGTTTTGTTAAGGCACTGAAACATTTCCCATTTTCGGAATTGGCACGGTTCCTGCTCAAAGGGGCATGACTTCGAAAACAATCCAATGGGAGCGAAATCATGAAAACCTTAACCAAGACAGCAGTAATCGCCGCGGCGCTCAGTATGAGCACCCTGGCACAGGCCGACTGGTCGGCCAACGTTGGCTACGCCAGCGAATACCACTTCCGCGGCATCCTGCAGAAGAACTCGTCCGCCAGTGGCGGCGTCGACTTCGAGGAAGGCGGCTTCTATATCGGAACCTGGGCTGCGGACGTCGGTGACGGCCTCGAGGTCGATGGCTACTTCGGGTACGGCGCCGATGTCGGCGACGTTTCCCTGAGCATCGGCTTCACGGGTTACTACTACACGGGTGACTTCGACGATACCTACCAGGAGATCAACCTGGGCGCAGGTTTCGGGCCACTGTCGCTCGATATTGCAGTTGGCGAGTACGACAACTTCACCGGTCCGACGCAGGACTACACCTTCGCCTCGCTGACGTACGCGGCCGACAACGGCTTCTACGGCACGTTTGGCACGTTCTCGCAGGACGCTGACGGCGATTACCTCGAGCTCGGCTATGGCACGACGGTTGCCGAAGTCGATCTCGGCGTCGCCCTCATTTTCGCCAACGACGATCTCGTCGGTGACGAAGAAGAGTCTCTGATCTTCACGATCGGCAAGTCGTTCGACCTGTAACACGCACCACCGGCGGGGGCGGCACTGTCCGCCCTCGCCTTTCCTAAAAGCATAGGGGAATTCGTAATGAAGATGATCACGGCCATTATCAAGCCGTTCAAACTCGACGACGTGCGTGAGGCCGTCGCCGACATCGGTATCCAGGGCATCACGGTCACAGAGGTCAAGGGTTTCGGCCGCCAGCGCGGTCACACCGAACTCTATCGTGGCGCTGAGTACGTCGTCGACTTTCTGCCGAAGGCGAAAATCGAACTCGCAGTTTCGGACGACGTCGCGGAACAGGTCGTCGAGGCAATCGCCAACACGGCACGAACGGGCAAGATCGGCGACGGCAAGATTTTCGTCACCAATCTTGAAGAGGCAATTCGCATTCGCACCGGTGAAACCGGCGCCGAAGCCGTTTAATTACACGGAGGAACTATCGTGGAAGCAACACAAGTAGCGGCGCAGGTGTCGGAAATCTCCTACGCGCTGGACACATTTTATTTCCTTATATGTGGCGCGCTCGTCATGTGGATGGCAGCGGGCTTCACAATGCTCGAGTCAGGTCTCGTACGTGCCAAGAACACGGCCGAAATCCTGACCAAGAACGTCGGCCTCTATTCGATCGCCTGCATCATGTACATGCTGATGGGTTACACCATCATGTACCCCGGCGACTTCGAGGGCGGCATTTTCCAGTCGATCACGACCATTGGCTCCGGTCTGCTGGGCTCCAGCGACAATGACGTGGCAGCTGTTGTCGCAGGCGACGCCTATTACTCGGGTCTGTCCGACTTCTTCTTCCAGGTCGTGTTCGTCGCGACCGCGATGTCGATTGTCTCGGGTGCAGTTGCCGAGCGTATGAAGCTGTGGTCGTTCTTCGTCTTCGCCATCATCCTGACCGGCTTTATCTACCCGGTACAGGGCTTCTGGAAGTGGGGCAGTGGCTGGCTGAACGCTGGCGGGTTCCTCGACTTCGCCGGCTCGGGCGTCGTACACATGTGTGGCGCAGCCGCGGCACTTGCAGGTGTACTGCTGCTCGGCGCACGTAAGGGCAAGTACGGTCCGGGTGGACAGGTCAACGCCATTCCGGGCGCCAACCTGCCGCTGGCAGCGATCGGTACGCTGATCCTGTGGCTCGGCTGGTTCGGCTTCAACGGCGGCTCGCAGCTGCAGGTCACCGGAGTCGATAATGCCAACGCCGTAGCACTGATCTTCGTCAACACCAACATGGCGGCTGCCGGTGGTCTCGTGTTCGCACTGCTCCTGTCGCGCCTCTGGTTCGGCAAGGCTGACCTGACGATGGCATTGAACGGCGCACTCGCCGGCCTTGTCGCGATCACGGCCGAGCCGCTGACGCCGACACCGCTCGCAGCGACCACTATCGGTGCCATCGGTGGCCTGCTCGTCGTCGCCTCCATCGTGACGCTCGACAAGCTCAAGATTGATGATCCGGTTGGTGCCATCTCGGTGCACGGCGTCGTCGGCATCTGGGGCCTGATCGCAGTTTGCTTCACGAACGAGGAAGCGTCGTTCCTGTGGCAGCTCTACGGCATCCTCGCGATCTTTGCCTGGGTATTCGCGACCAGCTTCATCGTCTGGTTCATCCTGAAGAAGACGATCGGCATCCGCGTATCCGAGGAAGAAGAGTACGAGGGCGTGGACATCGGGGAATGTGGCCTCGAGGCCTACCCCGAGTTCACCTCGGCCGAATAACACCAGGGAGCGAGCCGGACTTGTCATAATGCAGTCCGGCTCGCGTTCGCCGAAGAGATCTCCCCTGACGTCAATTCCCTAATGAAGTCAGTAAGTTAGCGGGCCGCGAGGCCCGCTTTTTTTGTATTTTGTCGCCAGTTCCAGTCGCCAATCGACTGAGACGCAGTTCACAAATTGGCCTCCCCAATCATGCTCTAATGCGCTAACGTTCAATGAATGAGAGCGGCACACGGTGCCTGTTGGGGGACTCCCGATGAAAATAAGAATACTCGTACTTGGCTGCGCGGTAGTGGCTCTGACTTTTGCTGGTGGCGCACCCGCAAACGAGATCTACCGCTGGGTCGATGCCGAGGGCAACGTGCACTACGGTGACCGTCCGAGCGGCGCCCCGACAGAACAGCGCCTGCAGCTGTCGTACGCGCGTACCGACGGTAGTGCCGTCGAGAAACGCGTTCAGGATCGCCTCGATGCGAAAGCGGCGCGTGCCGAATCCGATGCCGAAGCCGAGAAGGCCGCGCAGGAAGCTGCCGAAGAGGCCGAGATCGCGGCCGAGCAGCAAAAGGCCTGTGAGTCTGCACGAGCACGCCTCGAGACCTACCGCTCGTCACGCCGTCTGTACAAAGCCGACGAGAACGGAGAACGTGTGTACCTCGATGACGAACAGCGCCAGGCCGCCAGCCGTCGAATCGAGGAGCAAATCGCCGAGTTCTGCAACTAGGCGCTCCATAACCGGACCTGCACCCGAGCGGCGCGGGCTCGCGGGCGCTACAATGCCCGCAGTTCGTGACGGAGCGCGCGCGTGACGGCTGCACCCGAGGCCCACAACGAAGACACCCAGGTTTACCTGCCGGACTTCTGCTCGGCAGGCACGCTGTTTATTGTCCTGCTCGTCGCCGAGCTGGTCGCTATCGTCCTCGCCCTCGCCGCGCACGAGCCGCAGAGCCAGTTCCTCCTCGAGCTTTCCAAGACCTCGTTCTTCGTCCTCTGGCTGGCATTGCTCGGTACGGCCGTCATGTGTCAGCTGCGCTCGCGTCTCGAAAGCGCCGGCAAGCTGCGGGCGTTCATCATCAGCTTCGTCGTACTGGAGATTCTCTGTCTCGTCGTTGCCGAAGGTGCCTGGCAGCTGACCATGCGATTCGGCGGCGCGGGCATCATCGATGACTCGCACTCCGAGTTCCTGCTGCGGACGTTTGCGATCAGCTCAATCATCATCGCGCTGGCGATGCGCTACCTGTATGTCTCGAGCGAGTGGCGTCGCAGTATCGTTCTCGAAGCACAGGCGCGCATCAGCGCATTACAGGCGCTGATCCGTCCGCACTTCCTGTTCAACAGCATGAACACCATCGCGTCGCTGACACGCACCGACCCGCGCCAGGCCGAGGAGGCCGTTGAGGATCTGTCCGATCTGCTGCGCGCCAGCCTCTCGAGCACGGGCAACCGCTCGAGCCTCAAGCAGGAACTTGAAGTCGCGGCAATCTACCAGCGCATCGAGAAATTGCGGCTCGGGGATCGGCTCAGAATTCGTTGGGACGTGGGCGATCTGCCAATGCGTTCACGCATTCCGAGCCTTACGATCCAGCCCCTGATCGAGAACGCCATCTATCACGGCATCGAATTGCTGCCGGACGGTGGCGAGGTCGAAGTCAGCGGCAAGCGCGACGGCAAGAATCTCGTCATCACGGTCAGCAACCCGGTCGCCCCCGGCAAGGAGCGCAGCAGCGAGGGCAACAAGATGGCGATGGCTAATATTCGCCAGCGCTTTGAGCTTGCTTACGGCAGCCGTGGCAAGGTGGATGTCGACGACAGCGACGATCGTTTCACTGTGACGCTCCGCTTCCCGGCCGCGGAGGAAGAAGCGTCGTGAAGATCCTGATTGTCGACGACGAAAAGCCCGCACGCGATCGACTCGCACAAATTCTGGCTGACGAGGATGGCTTCGAGGTCGTTGGCGAGGCCGGCAATGGGGACGAGGCGCTGCAGCGCACTGCTAAGCTCGGCCCCGACATTGTGCTGCTGGACATTCGCATGCCGGGTCTTGGGGGCATCGAAACCGCGCACCATCTCAATGAGCTGCCGCGCCCGCCCGCCGTTGTCTTCACGACCGCCTACGATGAGTACGCAATCGACGCGTTTGAGGCGCGGGCCATCGGCTACGTGCTCAAGCCCGTGCGTCGCTCGAGACTGGTCAGCGCGCTCGAACAGGCGTCCCGCCTGGCCGCGGCCGGCCTTGGCGAGGCCGCCGCCGCACTGGACGCACAGCGCAAGCATGTGTGCGCCCTCGTACAGGGTGAACTCAAGCTCATCCCGGTAGCGGAGGTGACCAGTTTCCGAGCCGACCAGAAATACGTCTGCGTGACCCATGACAAAGGCGAGGACCTGATCGACGACTCGCTCAAGTCGCTCGAATCGGAATTCGGCGACCGCTTCGTGCGTGTCCACCGGAGCGCACTCGTCGCTGTGGACCGGATCGATCGCATCGAACGCAACGCCGAGGGCAAACACCGCGTAGTCCTCAGAAACGGCTCGCAAGTCGAGGACAAAGACCTGATAATCAGTCGCCGGCATGTCGCCGAGGTCAAGAGACGCCTTAGAGAGTCGTGAAAGTCCGCATCGCCACCCGCAAGTCCGCCCTCGCCCTGTGGCAGGCCGAGCACGTTGCTGACCGCCTCAGGGCAATACCCGAAGTCAGCGAGGTTGAGCTCCTGCCGATGTCGACCAAGGGGGACGAAATTCTCGACCGCAGCTTGCAGAAGATCGGCGGCAAAGGACTGTTCATCAAGGAGCTGGAGGTCGCGATGCAACGCGGTGATGCCGACATCGCCGTGCATTCGATGAAAGACGTCCCGGCCGAAATGCCCGACGGATTCTGCCTCGCCAGCACGCTGGAGCGTGCCAATCCTGCCGACGCACTTGTCTCGCGTAATCACGTTGCGTTTTCGGATCTGCCGAACGGCGCACGCATCGGCAGCTCAAGCCTGCGGCGCCAGGCGCAGCTCCGCATGCTGCGACCTGATCTTCTCATCGAGCCGCTGCGAGGCAACGTCAATACTCGCCTCGCCAAACTCGAAGCGGGCGAGTTCGATGCGATCATCCTGGCCGCGGTCGGTTTGCAACGCCTCGAGCTCGACGGACACATTACCGAGCAGTTCACGACGAAGCAGATGCTGCCCGCGACAGCCCAGGGCGTGCTCGGCATCGAATGCCTTGAAGAGCGCAATGACCTTCGTGCGCTGCTCGCGCAACTCAATCACGCGCAGACTGTGCAAACGACGACCGCGGAACGCACCGTCGCACGCGGCCTGCAGGCCAGCTGTCAGTCACCCGTGGCAACGTTTGCCGAGATTGATGCCGGTGAACTGCGGATTCGCGGCCTTGCCGCAATGCCGGACGGCAGTGAGTCGATTCGAAATTCGATTCAGGGCGCACCCGAAGACGCAGCCTCACTCGGTAATCAGCTGGCGCAGCGCATGCTTGCAGACGGGGCGGGCGAGCTGCTGGAAAGGGCTGCGGCCAGTGGCTGAGGGACCGCTGGCAGGAACCGGCGTCCTCGTCACACGCCCGCGCACCCAGGCGACCGAACTCGTCGAAGCGATTGAGCAACAGGGCGGACAGGCCTTTTGCTTCCCGGTCATGGAGATCGTCGGCAACGAACCGCGAGTCATTCGCGAGAATGCTGCTGCGCAGGCGACACCAGACATTGTGATCTTCATCAGCCGCAACGCCGTCGAACACGGCATTCGGTACACGGAGGGTGCACTCATCGCGGTGATTGGCCCGGCGACAGCGGGGGCAGTCCAGGCCGCCGGCCGAGTTGTCGATATAGAGCCGTCAGGTGGTTATGACAGTGAGCATTTGCTCGCCGAGGCACAGCTTCAGGAAGTTTCCGGCAAACACATTCGCATCATTCGCGGGTCGCAAGGCCGCGAGCTGCTGGCGGAGGCGCTTCGCGCGCGGGGCGCAACCGTTGACTACCTCTCCGTCTATGAGCGCCGACTTCCCGACGTCGACCTCGACACGCTCGCAGAGCTCGAGCGTCGCTGGCGTAAAGGCGCCATCAATGTCATTACGGTCATGAGCGTTGAGTCGCTCAGCAACCTGATCAGAATCCTGCCCGAATGGTGTGCCGCGCAAGTGGCAACAACCCCACTGGTGACGCCCTCGGGTCGTGTGTTAAAAGAAACGCTGGACCGCTACCCGGCCTCCCGGCCAGCGCTCGCCGCGGGACCCGGCGCGGACGACATGGTCCAGGCCATCATCGCGTTGCACAGCACCGACTCCGGAACAGCACCATGAGCGACAAAGACAAGGAACAGGAACCTCTCGCAACTGAAGAGGAGTCCGCACTTGCGGACGAGCCCGCGGAGGAGACACCAGACGAGGCTGTCGAGGAACCTGTTGACGAACCTGTCCAGGAAACCGCAGACGAGCCTGAAGCAGACAAGCCGGCCGTTGAGCCACCCGCAAAACCACCTCGGCAGCGATCGGGCAACCCCGTTGCGTGGCTGGCATTTCTTGCGGCAATCATCGCGCTCGCCGCGGCGGGCTATGTTGCGTGGAACGATTGGCGTACGCCTGCCGACACTGGCATCGATGACGAACTTGCTCGCGTCGAGAGCCGGCTCGAAGCGCTCGTGCAAGAGCGCTACGACGAAGTTGATAATCGATTGACTGGGCTCGCAAGCCAGGATTCGGGCGTAGACGCAGAGCTTGCGGCGCTGCGGCAGGATATCGATGAACGCATTCGTCTGCTCAGTTCGCTGCCGGCCCGCATTTCAACGCTCGAGAGCTCGGTTGCCTCGCTCGCCGGTGTCTCTGAAGGCGCGCGCGATGCCTGGGTCATCGCCGAATCCGAGTACTACATGCAGATTGCCAACGCGCAACTGCAACTCGCGAACAATCCGCACCTTGCCGCGCTTGCACTGAAGCTGGCCGATGAGCGCATCGTGCAGCTCGCCAACCCGGCGCTGACGGACGTCAGGCGCGCGATTTCCGACGAACTCGCGGCGCTAGAGATCATGGAGCGACCCGATATAGAGGGTGCGACACTGACGCTGGCAAGCCTGGCTCGCGTCGTCGAGTCGCTACCGCTCGCAAGCGCCGCTGATGACGAGCCGGAACCTGAGATTGACCCCGAACTCAGTGGACCCGGTCGCGCCTGGGCCTCGGTCAAGAGCGCGATGTCGGGACTCGTCAAGGTAACGCCGCCCGAGCGCGCCAAGCTGGTGCAGCTGTCGCCCGATGCCGAGTTCTTCCTGCGTAACAACATTGCGCTGCAGCTACAGTCTGCGCGGCTCGCTTTGCTGCGCGGCGAACAGGCGATCTTCGAGCAGACCCTCGACGACACGAGTGCGCTGCTGAACGACTACTTCGATACCGACAGCACCGCCGTCCAGGGCGCGCTGACCACCATCGGCGAAATCCGGCAGTACGTCTTCACGACCGATGTGCCGGATATCTCCGAGTCGCTGCGGCTCCTGCGCCAGTTCCGTACGCTGAACGAGAACGCGCAGTGAAATTCGGCATCATCGTCGTCGTTGTCCTGTTTCTGAGTGCATTCGGCGCACACTTCCTGCTTGCCGATCCGGGCTATGTCGTCATCAACATCCGCGGCTACGTCGTCGAGATGTCGGTACCGGTACTGGTTGGCTTTGCGGTGCTCTTGCTGATCACCGCCTGGCTGATTCGCAAGATCATCGTCGCGCCGCGCCGCCTTGGCGAGGCCGCGGGCCGCTATCGCTCGGCGCGTTCCGGACAGAAACTGACGAAAGGCATGATTGCGGTTGCCGAAGGCAACTTCGCGCGCGGCGAAAAGATGCTGGCCCGTGCGGCCAGCACCAGCGACTCTCCGCTGTTCAATTACCTGCAGGCTGCGCGCGCCGCGCACCTGCAGGGCCGCGACGAACGGCGGGATGAATGGCTGCGCCTCGCCTACGCCGAGACGCCCGAAGCCTCCAACGCGGTTTTGTTGACGCAAGCCGAGTTCCAGCTCGACCGCGGCCAGCATGAACAGGCGCTCGCGACGCTGCGGCGTCTCGAGGAGGACTCCAGGAACCATGCGCATGCGCTCGCGCTGATGGGTCGGCTGTACTTCCGCCTCGAGGACTGGAGCACTCTCAGTGAGCTGCTGCCACGTCTGCGTAAGAACACGAACCTGCCACCGGAGACGCTCGACAAATGGTCGATACGCGTACATGCCGAAGCGCTCGATACGGCAGCCGATGTCGAGGTCCTGGACCAGGCCTGGAAGTCCGTCGCAAGAAAACTCAAGGGTGATATTGGTCTGCTCGAATCCTACTACCGTGGACTCATGCGCAACGGCGCGCATGACCGGGCCGAGAAAGAACTTGCCGCGGCGCTGCGCACCAGCTGGCGAGGCCCACTCGTCACGTTATTCGGTCTGGTCGAGGCAACCGACACAACGAAACAGCTCAAGCGTGCCGAAGGCTGGCTCAAGAACCACGGCGAGGACCCCGACCTGCTCCTCGCCGCCGCGCGCCTGTGCCTGCGCAACGAACTCTGGGGCAAAGCCCGTAGCTATCTTGAAACGGTGATCAGCATGCGGCCAACGCCGGAAGCCTACCGCGAGTACGGCAGTCTGCTCACCGAGATGGGCGAGGCGGATGCCGCGGCCGATGCGTATCGCGATGGACTCGGCATGGTAGCCGGCGAGCCGCTGCCGGCCATCCCGCACATCGACAAGGACTAGTCGATGCTGACCGTTGTCGCCGGCACCGGCTACACCGGCAGTCGAATCCTCGAACGTCTCCCCGCGGATGACGTCATCGGGCTCAGTCGGACCGGGATCGGAACCGCACGCTCGTTTCACTTGATCGATTTCGACACGGTCGACGCACTCCCGCTCGACTTCGCCCGGTCCTTTGCGGTCATTTACACAGTGCCGCCAGGCGGCGATGACGATTCGCGTCTGCAGGGCTTTCTCGATCGGCTGACAGCCGCACCGCGTCGTTTCGTATACCTGAGCACGACCGGCGTGTATGGCGATTGTGGCGGAGCGGTGGTCGATGAGGACACGCCTGTCAACCCGGGCAGCCGGCTGTCGAAACCGCGTGTCGCGGCTGAAAACCGACTGCGTGACTGGGCTATCGCGAACGATTGCGACCTCGTGGTGCTGAGAGTCCCCGGAATTTACGGGCCGGGACGCCTCGGGCTGGAGCGCATCCGCGACGGGGCGCCAGTGCTCCAGGAATGCGACGCCAACCCGGGCAACCGGATTCACGTCGATGATCTTGCCAGCTGCTGCATTGCAGCGCTAAATACTGACGTCCCGGCCGGCATTTACAACGTGGGCGATGGCGATCACCGCTCATCGACCTGGTTTACGAGCGAGGTTGCAAGACAGGCCGACCTGCCAATGCCACCGAGGATCAGTCGCGAGCAGGCAGCGAAAGAGTTTTCGCCGATGCGCCTGGCCTTTCTCGCTTCATCACGCGTCGTCGATACGACGCGCATGCGGCAAATCCTCGGCGTGACGCCGAAGTTCGGGGATCCAGTCGAGGGAATCCGGGCTTCGCTGAGTTCAGAGGACTAGGGCTGAGAGCGCTTGCTGCGCAGCCAGGCCGTCAGCGGCTCCCATTCGTCCCAGTCAGGCCACGCCAGGTATTCGGGCAGCTCGAAGATACCGAGACCACGCGTGTAGGCACGCACGTAATTCTGCGCCTCGCGCAGAGCGGCGATATACGGCGCTCGGGCCTTGGTCAGATACTCATCCAGATCGTCAAAGATCAGCGTGTTGTCACGCACACGATTGGCCACGAGGCCAAACTTCGCTTGCTTGCGCTCGATCTTGCCGACGTTTCGCAGCTCATCGAGGAACGTCGTCGTCGCCTGCATGTCGATCGTTGATGGGAGTACCGGTACGAGGATCGTTTCGGCATGGCGAACGAGATCTGTCAGCTCTTTGCCGTGGGACCGCGCGGGTGCATCGATAACGCAAATATCGGCATTGCGCGGACAATGCCGCAGACCATCCTCAAAGCCTGCGACAGCGTGAATTGTGGGGCGATTTTCCGGGCGGCGGTCCAGCCAGTCGAGACTCGACCGCTGCGGGTCGTAGTCGGCCAGAGCAACATTGGCGCCTTCGTTGGCAAAGTAGGATGCGATATTGGTTGCCAGCGTGCTCTTGCCGCAGCCACCCTTCGCGTTCATAACCATTATGTGCCGCATTATCCTCTCCGGGGCAGTATTGTTGGTTTGGTTATCGGTCGACCGGTAACGGGATTTATGTAAACTACAGACGCAAACCGCAAAAGTCCATGAAAGTTCGCTACACGAAAATGCACGGCACGGGTAACCAGATTCTCGTTGTCGATCAGCGCGAAACCGACGCTTTACCACCCGGTTTGGATCGCCTGAAAGAGCTCGGCGATGACGCGACCGGACCGGGCTTCGACCAGTTGATGTGGTTAACGAAAAGTGCCGATCCCGCGCTGGCGGCGAGCTACAGAATCTTCAATGCGGATGGCTCCGAGGTGGAACAGTGCGGCAACGGTGTGCGCTGCGTTGCGAGTTATCTCGCCAATCAGCCCGGCCACCCGCTCGAATTCACTCTGCAAAGCCCGGCAGGGCCGATCGACGCACGCGTCGATGACGATGGCCTTGTTGCCGTCAGCATGGGCGCCCCTGAATTTGACCCCGCCGCTATCCCGTTTGTCGCCGGCCACCGTGCCGACCGCTATGAACTCGACGTGGACGGCCTGAGCTACGACGTATCGGCCGTATCCATGGGTAACCCGCACTGTGTGCTCCTGGTTGATGACGTCGACACAGCGCCAGTCGAAACGCTCGGGCCGCATATCGAGACACACCCGCGATTTCCAGAGAAAGCCAACGTCGGCTTCATGCGCATTACGGGTCGTGACAGTATCGACCTGCGCGTCTTCGAACGCGGCGTCGGTGAGACGGCCGCCTGCGGCACAGGGGCCTGTGCTGCCGTCGTGGTCGGACAACGTCTGGGCCTGCTCGATGATACGGTCGACGTGAGTCTGCCGGGTGGCCAACTCGTGGTAAGCTGGCGCGGAGGTTCGGAGCCTGTCTGGCTCACGGGGAACGCGGAAACAATTTCTGAAGGATTCATGGACTTATGAGCACGCAGGCCAAGCCCGATTACATCGAGGAAGAACTGTCCGAACAGACCATTCATGACTACCTGGCGGCACACCCTGACTTCTTCGAACGGCATGCCACACTGCTCAGCTCACTGATCCTGCCGCACGCAAGCGGCGGAGCCGTATCGCTGGTCGAGCGCCAGGTGTCGGTACTGCGGCAGAAGGAGCTCAAGCTCGAACGCCAGCTCAAGGAACTGATCTCTGTCGCTCGTGACAACGACGTTTTGTCGGCGAAGATCCATGAACTCACACTGCAGTTGCTGGCCGCGAGCGACCTGCATAAGACCGTCGTTGCGATCGAAGAAGCGTTGCGATCAGGCTTTGGCGCCGACCAGGCCGTCATGGTGCTGTTTGGCGAGCCGGACGCATTCGACGACATCGATGTAGGCAGGTTCTTCCGCGTCGTGCGGAAAGACGATGTTGCATTGAAGCCTTTCGGCACGTTCCTCGGCGGCACGTCCGCGCGTTGCGGCAAGATCCGCGACTCACAGCGTGAGTTCCTGTTCCGCGGCGATGCCGATGAAATAGGTTCAGCCGCACTGGTACCGCTTGGCGAAGGTGCCGAAATCGGCTTCCTCGCCGTTGGTAGTATCGACAGCGACCGCTTCCATCCCGGCATGAGCATCGATTTCCTGACGCGCCTTGGTGACCTCGTCGCCGGATCGCTAAAGCGCTTCTAGAGCCGAACCGTGACTGACACCGGCTGGATTGATCGCTTCATCCGGCACCTCGAGTTCGAGCGGCGCCTGTCGCCATTGACCTGCAAGAACTATCGACGCGACCTCCTCGCCTTCGCGGACTATCTCGAAACAGCAGGTGTGCAGGGCTGGGACGCGGTCGACAGCGAACACGCACGCGCATTCTCCGCAACCTGTTACCGACGCGGTCTGAGCGCGAAGAGTATCCAGCGCCGTTTGTCCGCCGCCAGGACCTTCTTTCGTTACCTCGTCCGCGAGAAACACGTGAAGACGAACCCGGTGACGTCCGTATCCGCGCCGAAAGCGAAGAAACGCCTGCCGGGCAATCTGGACGCGGACCGCATGGCGCGGCTGCTCGACATCCCGGGCGATGGGCCGCTGGTCGACCGTGACCGCGCGATACTCGAACTGCTGTACTCATCGGGTCTGCGCCTGGCCGAGCTGACCGATCTGAATCTCGGCGACATCGACATGCAGGACGCAACGGTCCGGGTAACAGGCAAGGGCAACAAGGACCGCATCGTGCCGGTCGGCCGCCACGCACTGAAGGCGCTGCGTCAGTGGGCCATTACGCGCGGCGATCTGGCTGATGCCGATGAAAAGGCGCTGTTCGTCAGCACGCGGGGCACGCGCATCAGTGCACGTTCAGTCCAGTCGAGGGTCAAGCACTGGGCCAGGCAACAGGGCATTGATGCCAATGTCTATCCGCACCTGTTCCGACACTCGTTTGCCACGCACGTGCTCGAGTCCAGCCACGACCTGCGCGGCGTGCAGGAACTCCTCGGGCATGCCAACATTGCGACCACTCAGGTGTACACACACCTTGATTTCCAGCATCTCGCCCAAATTTACGACCAGACTCATCCGCGGGCGCGCAAGAACAAGACCCGGGACTGAGTTGTACGGGCGGCCACCGGCCGCGAACCAGCAGGAACACGACATGAAACAATTTGATGGGACGACCATCGTCTCGGTCCGCCGCAATGGCAGGGTCGCCATCGCCGGCGATGGCCAGGTCAGCATGGGCGACACGATCATGAAGGGCAACGCACGCAAGGTCCGCCCGCTCGCGGGTGGCCGCGTCATCGCCGGTTTTGCCGGCGGCACGGCGGACGCGTTTACGTTGTTTGAGCTGTTTGAGTCGAAACTCGAGCAGTACGGCAATCTCACCCGAGCCGCAATCGAACTCGCCAAGGACTGGCGCACGGATCGCCGTCTGCGACGTCTCGAGGCACTGCTATGCGTCGCCGACAAGGAGAGCTCGTTCATCATTTCGGGTAATGGCGACGTCATCGAGCCGGAACATGACCTCATGGCGATCGGCTCCGGCGGGCCGTACGCACAGGCCGCGGCGCTCGCGTTGTTGCAGAACACGGAGCTCGGGGCGCGCGACGTCGTTGAGAAGGCGCTGGTGATCGCCGGCGACATCTGCGTCTACACCAACCAGAACATTACGATTGAAGAGCTGTAAGCCATGTCCCAGATGACCCCACGGGAAATCGTCCAGGAACTGGACAAACACATCGTCGGCCAGAATGAGGCCAAGCGCGCGGTCGCGATTGCTTTGCGTAATCGCTGGCGGCGCGTGCAGGTTGACGAACCCCTGCGCAGCGAAATCACACCAAAGAATATCCTGATGATCGGGCCGACCGGCGTCGGCAAGACCGAAATCTCGCGGCGCCTCGCGCGACTCGCGAAAGCACCGTTCGTCAAGGTCGAGGCGACCAAGTTCACCGAAGTCGGCTATGTCGGTCGTGAGGTCGATAGCATCATCCGCGACCTCATGGACGTTGCGATCAAGATGATTCGCGAGGACGAGATGTCCAAGGTGCGTTTCCGCGCCGAGGATGCGGCCGAGGAACGCATCCTCGATGCGCTACTGCCGCCGCCGAATCGCAGCGTTGGTTTCACGCACGAACCGGAACCCACGCCCGGCGATTCCGACACGCGGCAGAAATTCCGCAAGATGCTGCGTGAGGGCAAGCTCGACGACAAGGAAATCGAGATTGAGGTGCCCGCCATACCGGTCGGTGTCGAGATCATGGCGCCGCCAGGAATGGAAGAGATGACCAGCCAGCTGCAGGGCATGTTCGCGAATCTTGGCGGCGCTCGGTCGAAGACGCGCAAGCTCAAGGTCAAGGACGCGTTGCGTCACCTGACGGACGAGGAAGCGGCCAAGATGGTCGATGAGGAAGAGCTCAAGGCCAAGGCGCTCGATGCTGTCGAGCAACACGGCATCGTCTTCCTCGACGAAATCGACAAGGTTGCGCGCCGCTCCGAGACTCAGGGCGCGGACGTATCGCGCGAAGGCGTTCAGCGGGATCTGCTGCCGCTGGTCGAAGGCTCCACCGTCACGACCAAGTACGGCATGGTCCGCACCGACCACATCCTGTTCATCGCATCGGGCGCGTTCCACGTGTCCAAGCCATCGGACCTGATTCCGGAGCTACAGGGCCGTTTCCCGATCCGAGTCGAACTGAAGTCCCTGTCGACCGAGGACTTCGTGCGCATCCTGACCGAACCCGACGCGTCGCTGACGTCTCAGTACAGCGCGTTGCTCGACACCGAGGAAGTCGGGCTCGAATTCGCCGAGAGCGGTGTGCGGCGTATCGCCGAAGTGGCATACCAGGTGAACGAGAACACCGAAAACATCGGCGCCCGGCGCCTGCACACGGTGCTGGAGCGGCTGCTCGAGACGATCTCGTTCGAAGCCTCGGACAAAAGCGGCCTGACACTGACCGTTGACGCCGGCTACGTGGACGACCACCTGGCCGAGTTGTCGAAGGACGAGGATCTCAGTAGGTACATACTGTAGGGGCGGCTGAACGCGCGATACGGTATCCTCGCTTGCCGGAATCGAGCAATAACAATGGCCAAGCAGGACTCCGACAACACAACGCACTTCGGGTACCAGACCGTCCCGTCCGAGGATAAAGCCGACCTCGTGCGCGGCGTCTTCGACTCTGTCGCGAGCCGCTACGACATCATGAACGACCTGATGTCGGCGGGCCTGCACCGGCTGTGGAAGCGCTACACGATCGACCAGGCGGCGGTACGGCCTGGCGACGTCGTGCTCGACCTTGCCGGCGGCACGGGCGACCTCGCCCGGGTGTTCGCGAAAAAAGTCGGCCCCGAAGGCCGTGTCGTGCTGGCTGACATCAACGCGGCAATGCTGCAGCAGGGCCGCAGCCGGCTCGTCGATGCCGGTGTTGCCGGTAATGTCTCGCTCGCCCAGGTGGACGCCCAGGATTTGCCGTTTGCCGACGGTACATTCGACTGCATCACGATCGCGTTCGGCCTGCGTAACGTCACTGACAAGGACGCCGCACTGCGCTCGATGCTGCGGACCCTGAAGCCGGGCGGCAAGGCGATGATCCTCGAGTTCTCCGCGCCGAGCCGGGCGATCAAGCCTGCCTACGACCTCTATTCGTTCAAGGTATTGCCGACGCTGGGCAAGCTTGTCGCGGACGACCCCGACAGCTACCAGTACCTGGCCGAGTCCATTCGCATGCACCCGGACCAGGAAACCCTGAAAGCAATGATGGAGGATGCCGGGTTCGAGCGCTGCCGTTACCACAACCTCGCCGCCGGCATTGTCGCGCTGCACATCGGCTACCGGATTTGAACGATGAACCCGCTCGAGATCGCGCTGCGCCCGGTCACGGGCATTCTTAACCGGAATATCCGGGAAACGACGCCCGCGCGAGAGCTTTGCGAAAAACTTGCGGGTTCCGTGGTTGCCGTTCGCGTGGACAACACGGCGCTGGCCACCTGGTTCATCGTTCACGAGCACGAACTCGAACTGACCACCGAGTGCGACGAGGATGCAGACGTTGTGATTTCCGGCTCGCTGATGGCCCTCGCACGCATGGCGGCCGAATCCGATCTCGAGGCGCTGCGCGACGGTTCGATCGAGCTGTCCGGCGACGCCCATGTTGCCGATGACTTCTCGCGCCTGCTCGCACTGGCAAGACCCGATATCGAAGAAGAACTGTCAGGTGTCGTGGGTGACGTCGCGGCTCATCGTCTCGGCGAGATCGCGCGTGGCGTAACCAGCTGGGGGCGCGAAGCGCGCGCGACGATGGGCGCCAATATTCGTGAGTACCTGCAGGAAGAAAGCCGCGACGTGCCGAGCCGCTATGAAGTCGACAGGTTCGTTGACAAGGTCGGCCGCCTGCGCGATGACGTGGAACGTCTCGAAGCGCGCATCAACCGACTGCAGGATGGTGGCTGACGTGGCACACCATCGCACCATCTTCCGCATGCTCGCGATCCAGCGCGTACTCGTGAAGTACGGCCTGGACGACATTATCAAGGAAACGCACCTGCTGAGACCGATGCGCTTCCTGTTCTACCTCGCACCGCGGCGCCGCGACAGCTCGGCGCCACTCGGCGAGCGCATCCGCCTCGCCCTCGAGGAACTCGGCCCGATTTTTGTGAAATTCGGCCAGGCCATTTCGACGCGTCGCGACCTGCTGCCGCCCGACATCGCCGATGAACTCGCGAAACTTCAGGATGCGGTGCCGCCGTTCCCGGCTGAAGAAGCGATCGAGATTCTCAACGGCGCCTACGGCAAGCCGGTCGAGTCCGTGTTCAAGCGTTTCGATGTCGAGCCGCTCGCTGCCGCTTCGATCGCGCAGGTGCATACTGCGCAACTGCAGGACGGGGAGGAAGTCATCGTCAAGGTGTTGCGCCCTGGCGTGCACGAACAGATCGACCGCGACCTCGGTGTATTGCGCATGCTGGCGGCGCTTGCCGACCGTTACTGGGTCCATGGCAAGCGCCTGAAGCCGATTGAAGTCGTCAACGAGTATGAGCACACGATCCTTGACGAGCTCGACCTGATGCGGGAGGCCGCCAACACGGCGCAGCTCAAACGCAATTTCCAGGGTTCGGACATGCTGTACGTGCCCGACATCTACTGGGATTACTGCCGTCCCGAGGTGCTGGTCCAGGAGCGCATCTACGGCACCCCAATCAGTGACATGGACGCGCTGCGCGCCGCCGGCACGAACATCCAGGTGCTGGCCGAGAACGGTGTCGAGATCTTCTTCACGCAGGTGTTCCGCCACAACTTCTTCCACGCGGACATGCACCCGGGCAACATCTTCGTTATTCATACTGACCCCGAGAAGCCGAAGTACGCGGCTGTGGATTTTGGCATCGTCGGCACCCTGAGTCCCGATGACCAGCGCTACCTCGCCGAGAACTTCCTCGCCTTCTTCGACCGCAACTATCACCGCATTGCGAAGCTGCACATCGACTCAGGTTGGGTTCCACCGGGAACGCGCGTCGATCAGCTCGAGTCAGCGGTGCGAACGGTTTGCGAGCCGATTTTCAACAAGCCGCTGGCCGAGATTTCGTTTGCGCAGGTTCTGATGCGACTGTTCCGTGTTGCACAGCGATTCAACGTCGAGATTCAGCCGCAGATGATCCTGCTGCACAAAACGCTATTCAATATCGAGGGGCTTGGGCGTCAGCTCTATCCGCAGCTTGACCTCTGGAAGACCGCGCACCCGGTACTGAAACAGTGGATGGACGAACAGGTCGGCGGGCGTGCCGTCCTGAAGGACGTGCGCGACAACCTGCCGCAACTTCGCGATGCGCTGCGCGAATTACCAACCATCCTGAATCACCTTGGCGAGCAGGCAGCCAACGGCCGCATTCGCTTTAACCTGCATTCGCCCGAACTCAAGGAGATCCGGCGCCAGCTCGACGAGCAGCGCCGCCAGCGCTACTGGCTCGCAGCGGCGGCAACGGCCACTGTCTCCGGTGCACTCGTGATCACGCTAGGTTCGGTAACCTGGCTGGGCGCTACCCTGCTCGGCGTCGGCGCCATCAGCGCGTGGATCGCCCGTCCATGAAAGCGCTGGACGCCTGGAACAAGCTGTCGGGCAGCGCTTTCGGCCGCTGGTTGTTCTCACGCATCGTTTGTTTCCGGGCACCCTACTTCGCCACAATCAGCCCTGTGTTCGACGTACTCGAACCCGGCCGCGCGATTGCCCGGATGCGAAAGCGGCGCAAGGTCCAGAACCATATCGGGACGGTCCATGCGATCGCGATGGCAAATCTCTGCGAGATCGTTGCCGGCACGTTAACCGAGGTTTCGATTCCGACTTCGATGCGCTGGATACCTCGGGGCATGCAGATCAACTACGTCGCCAAGGCAACAACACATCTCCGTGCTGAAGGTGTGTTTCCCGAGATCGCCGAGGGTGAGGCTCAGGACGTTGTTGTCCCGGTAAGCGTGATGGATGCCGACGACAATGTCGTCGTCGCAGCCGATATCACGATGTACGTCTCGCCGCGCTCCGCTACTCGAGCACGAAGCTGACTTCGCGTCCCGTCTCGGCTATCGCGAAGATTCGGTAGCCGAGCTCACGCAGTCTTGCGATGCTCGCGGCCGTGCGCTCCTTGCCGATGCCCGGGAACCGATGGTGGTACTCGACAAGCAGCTGCTTTGGCAGCCGGTCTGCGGCTTTCAGGCCGTCGAGTATGTCGTACTCGGCCCCCTCGACGTCCATCTTGAGCAGGTTGACGGATTCGTGGCCGAGCCGCTCCATCATCGTCGCGATCGTGTAAGCCGGGGCATCGATGTGATCGGTTGCGTCGCCGGCATTGTCATCGGCGGTCCACATGACGGCAGAGCGTTTACCGCGCGTGTTGACGCGGCGAAACAGCCGCAGTGAGCCATCCTCGCCTGCGGCCGCCCAGGGATGAAACACGATATTCTCCGGCAGGTCCTGCATGCCTATCCACTCCTCGGCATACGGCGTCGGATCAAACGTGTGCACGGTCACGCCGTATTTCTCGACGAGATCGAGGTCGAAGTCGATGCAGTCCCCAACGCCGAGCGAGTACACGATCGATCCCTCGCCCAGATCTTCGGGAGAGTACTTCCAGCCATCGCTGAGAAGCACATCGCGCGAGACCTCGGGCTTTAGCCAGAGCTCTTTGCCTGAGATGCGCTTTAGAAAGAGTTTGATCGGCCAGAACCACGGCTGGCGTTTCATCCATCCGGATGTTCGCATCGGTTTCCTCGGATAACGAAGTCGTGCCGGATACGTTACTCTGTGCGTCTTCCGGACACCAGCGTGCAGCTCAAAGGACAGACGCGATGTGGAAATGGATAGCCGGCTGGCTGCTGAGACTGCGGGGATGGACCGTGGTCGGCGGCCGACCCGATGTGCCCAAAGCCGTTATCATCGCGGCGCCGCACACGTCGAACTGGGACGGTTTCTGGGCCCTCACTTACAAAGTCTACGTCGGCAACCTCGATCTCAGTTTCTTTGCCAAGCAATCTCTGTTCTGGTTTCCACTCGGCAATCTGCTGCGCGGCTTCGGCGCGGTCGAACTTGACCGCAGCAAGCCCGGCGGTGTGGTCCAGCAGGCGATCAATGAGTTCGAGAGCAGGGATAGGTTCCTGTTCGCGCTGGCCCCTGAGGGGACGCGCAGCCTGAGGCCCGGCTGGAAGTCCGGGTTTTACCGGATCGCACTGGGTGCCAAGGTGCCCGTGTACCCGGGCTTCCTGGATTTCGGCAGTCGCCGCATTGGTATCGGCAAGCGCATCGACCTGACGGGCGACGAGGAGACGGACCTGGAGTCGATCCGGGCGGCCTATGCCGGGGTGACAGGACGCCACCCCGACAAGACCAGTCCGATACGGTTCTACTCGTAGCGGTAGTTAATCTCGAGACCCATGAGGCGGCCCTTCTTCATTGGGCCGGCCGTCCAGAGGCCTGCAATTGACGTCAGGTTGCCCCAGTTGGCTTCGTCTCCGAGGTTCTTGCCATACAGCGAGGCCGACCATCTGTCGTCACCCGACATCCAGTTGATGCTCGCATTCGTACGCCGTTGGTCCTCGAAGTACTGGAGGTTTGCATCGTCGTACGGATGCCGCTCGCGGAAGCTGTGGTTTGCCGCGAGATTCACGAGACCCTTACCGACCGGGATGTCCCACGAAACGCCCACCGAGTAGTTCGTCGGTGCAAGGCGCGGCAGCTCAGAGCCGAGGAACGAGGCAAACGAAGGGTTGACGCTGTCGTACTCGCCGTCCTGCTTGCCAAATGACGCGTTGACCGAGAGCTGGTCCGTGATGAGCGCGACGAAATCGATCTCAATGCCCGTGATCGTTACGTCGCCGGCGTTGATCGTGCCCTGCAGGACGATGACGTCCGGATCGGGAACATTGAGCTCACGCTGAATATCCTCGATATCGTTCTTGAAGAGCGCAACGTTGACGCGCATGCGGCCATCCAGCAGGTCCGACTTCACACCAATCTCGAGCGTGTTGTTTTGCTCTTCGTTCGTCGGGCCCGGCGGAATTACGTTTGGCTTGGCATTGCGGAAGTTGAAGCCGCCGGAGCGGAAGCCCTTGGCCCAGAAACCGTAGAGGTGCGCTGAGTCGCTGAACTTGACCTGGAAGCCGACCTTCGGCGTGACGTTGGTCCATTCGCCCGAAAGATCGAGCGCCGGGCAATTGAAATTGCTGTTGTCCGAGCACGCGCCCGTCAGGATGCGTGCGTCCTTCGTCTCGTCCGTGTAGCGCAGGCCGGCATTGAATGACAGCGAATCGGTCAGCTCGAAGTCGTTGTTCCAGAAGACGCCGAAGTTTTGCGAGTCCATGTCACCACCGAGGGCGCGCTGCAGGTTGATGCCAGCCGGCGCGGGACCGATCGGTGGCGGTAGCCAGATGTAGCGCGCTTCGCGGTAAGTTACGTCCTGATTGAAGTAGTACACGCCGAGCGTGGCTTCCCAGGTCTCGCTGAAGTTGCCGCTCCAGCGGAACTCATTGCTGATCTGGCGCTGGTCGGTGAGGCCCGGTGCTGCAAAGATCGGCAGGTCGGTGCCGTCGATGTCAGCCGCCGAGTCGGCTTCAACGCGACGGTAGCCGGCGATATTGGTCACGGTTCCATTGCCGACATCGCCGATACTGAACTCAACCATATACTGCGACCAGTCGATGTTCGTAAAGCCGACCTCGTCGGACGTCGTCACGAAGTCGGGCTGCGCGCCCGCGCGCTGCGCCGAGACGTTCGCCCACGCGGCGCCGTCACCCGACGTTTCGCCGTGCTCGATGATGACCGCAATCTCTGTGTCCTCGGTTGGCGTGAAGACAAATGACGGGCGGAACAGCTTCGTTTCGAGCGCGCCGACGTTCGAGCCGTCGGCCGGATTGGCATAGAACGGCTGCAGCGGGTGGGGTGCTGGCAGGGTCGCCTGCGGATTGATGTTGCCGTAGTAGCCCGGGTCGTCGTCGTAGAGAACGACCATCTTGGCCGCCACCGTGTCCTTGAAAAGCGCACCCTCGATCGCGGCGGCGATATTGACCTGGTCTTCGTCGGTTGCCCCTACGCGAAAGCGGGTGCGGAACTCGCCATCAGGGCGGGCATTGCGCAGCACAACCGCGCCACCTGTCACATTACGACCGAACAGCAGGCCCTGCGGTCCGCGCAGTACCTCGATTGCCTCGAGATCAAAGGTGTCGATGACGACACCGTAGGTCGTGCCCATGTAGATGCCGTCGACAAAGACACCAACGGTCGGATCAACCGAAGGAATCGAGCTGTTGATGCCCTGGCCGCGGATCGAGAAGTTCTGGACGCCGGGGAACGTACCCACCGACTCGAGCTGCACGTTCGGCATGATGTAGCTCAGGTCTTCGATCTTCTTGACGAATAGCGCATCGATCTGCTCGGCGCCGAATGCGGTGATGGCAAGCGGTACGTCCTGGACCGCCTCGGCGTCGGTCTTCTTGCGCGCGACCGTGACGATTTCCTCGAGAAGCGCCCCGGCGGAGCCGTCCTGGGCGTACGCCGTGTTTGGTTGCGAAAACGCAACAGCGGCCGCAACCACGCTGACGCCAAGCGCCACAGCATTTCGCAAGCCTTTGATTCTTGATAGTTTAGACACGCTTTCCCCCTGCGTTTTTTATGTAGTCGCAAAATAATACTGTTGTAACGACGCACATTCCAATCTTCATGGCCGACAGAAACATCAGGAAACGAACGATTCGCAGCTTTGTGCGCCGTGCGGGACGCATGACGACCTCCCAACAGCGCGCTCTCGACGACCTTTGGCCGGCCTTCGGGATCGATTACGACGAGTCTTTGCTGGACTTCCGCGCGCTGTTCGACCGACGGGCCGATGTGGTGCTCGAGATCGGTTTCGGCAATGGCGAGACGCTTGTGGAACAGGCTGCCGCAGCCCCGGAGACGGACTTTATCGGCATCGAAGTCCATGAGCCCGGCGTCGGGCACTGCATGCTCAGGGCGCAGGAGGCCGGGATCAGCAACCTGCGCCTGATCATGCACGACGCGATCGAGGTGCTGCGGCACCAGGTCCCGGTCGGCTCGCTGACGCGACTGAACCTCTACTTCCCCGATCCCTGGCCAAAAAAGCGGCACCACAAGCGCCGTATTGTGCAGCCGGGGTTCCTCGATCTCATCGCCGATCGGCTGAAACCGGGTGGAAAGCTGAATGTCGCCACGGACTGGGCGAATTATGCCGAGCACATCGACGAAATCTTGGCCCAGTCGGACCGTTTCACCTGTGTCGAGCGCCGAGAACACGACGGGAACCAGCCACTGGACCGCCCGCAGACCAAATTCGAGCGCCGCGGGCTCCGCAAAGGACACCGCATATTCGACTGGAGTTTCTTGCGCTTGCCCGCGGATGATCTATAAACAAATAGAGAGACAGCAAAAACAGACAGGTCAGCACAATGTCTATTCAGTACCCCGTCATCGGTCAGTGGTTCAAGCGGCCCAACGGGACGCTGTTCGAAGTGGTTGCCATCGACGAAGGTGACCAGACTGTCGAAATCCAGCAATTCGACGGCACCATAGACGAGTTCGATGCCAATCGCTGGCAGGATCTCATGCTCACGGAAGTCAGCGCGCCGGAGGACTGGTCCGGATCGGTCGACATGGACCCCGAGGATTTTGTCAGCCAGAAGGACAGCGATATCCCGAACGGCTACCACGACCCGCTCGCGTTCCTCGACAAGGTGTAACGCACCCGTAATGGGGTAATGGGGACATTCTGCTTTTTCGCCACTTGGCCGAAAAAGCAGAATGTCCCCATTACGGGTTGGTTGGGCCTGTGACGTAGATGGTGCCGTCCCTGATCTCGACATCGACTTTCCTGAGTGACCGGCCGTTTCCAGGTCCGGCATAACAGTAGCCCGTTTCGATCTCATAGGTTGCGCCATGCGATGCGCAGATCAGCGCTGACTTGTCCTTTGTCAGGAACCTGTCGGGAGACCAGTTGAGCGGATGGCCGACGTGCACGCAGAAATTCTGGTACGCATAGACGTCGTTGCCTTTGCGCACGACAAATCCCTTGAACGGCCAGTCGCCGTCGCCGATCGAAAACTCACGGCAACCGGGGTTTTCGAGTTCGTCCAGCCGACCGACGGCAACTTCGATCTCGGTCACTTCTCGTTCCACGGCGCCACCTTCAGCAGCAGCAACATTCCAGGTACCGCAAGCGCGGTGCATAACAGGAAGAAGTTCGTCCAGCCGGTCTGCTCGACGATCACGCCCGTCACTGCGTTGGCAAGGGTTCGCGGGGTTGCTGCGAGCGCAGTAAACAGTGCGAACTGCGTCGCCGCGAATGCGACGTTGGTCGACCTTGCGATGTAGGCCGTCAACGCGGCCGTGCCAAGACCAACGCCAAGGTATTCGAAAGCGACGACAAAACCAAGCATCCAGGGATCTGGCCCGATGACGGATAACAGCGCAAAGCCGAGAATGCTGACAATCTGCACCAGGCCAAAAAGCCACAGCGCGCGGTTGATCGATAGCTTGACCATGATCAATCCGCCAACCAACCCGCCGCCGATAGCGGCAATCAGGCCCGCGGTCTTGGCGATAGCACCAATTTGCGTCAGCGTGAAACCAACATCGATGAAGAATGCCGTTTGTAGCGCCGTCGCCATGTTGTCGCCGAGCTTGTAGAAGAACAGGAATGCGAGAACGAACAGGGCGGGCGCAAGACCGGACCGCCCGATGAAGTCGCGAAACGGCTCGATGACTGCTTCACGCATCGTCTGCGGCGGCGTCGGGTCTTTTATGGCTTCGTCGATGGCGAGCGTCAGGACAATGCCGACAAACATGAAACTCGCAACAATGATGAACACCATGTGCCACGGCATGTAGTCAGCCAGAATCAGTCCGAGCGCACCCGGAACGAGACCGGAGAGCCGATACGTTTGCACGTGGATCGCGTTGCCCAGACCAAGCTCGACGTCGGGCAGCAGTTCGCGCCGGTATGCGTCAAGCACGATGTCCTGACTGGCGCTGAAGAAAGCCACGGCGACGGACAGGTAGGCCACCGTCCACAGATTCAGGTCGGGCTGAATGAACCCCATGGCGCTTATCGATACGAGCAACAACACCTGGGTCAGCAACATCCAACCGCGCCGGTGCCCGAGGAACGGCAGCGTGAACCGATCCATAAATGGGGCCCAGGCGAATTTCCAGACATACGGAAACCCGACTAGCGCGAAGAAACCGATCTCCGCGAGTCCGACTCCCTCGGTACGCAGCCAGGCCTGGACAAGTTGAATCAGAACGTAGAGCGGCAATCCGGATGCGAAACCCGTGAAGACGCAGATCAGCATGCGCCGATTCAGGACCGCCTCTTTTAAGGTCTCCCGGCGGGTACGATCCATGGGCTTATCGGCCGTCATGCACCCAATCGTAATCCATGATTAACGGCGCATGGTCGGAAAAGCGCTCGTCACGATAGATTTCCGTGCGACGAACCTTGTCGCCCAGCCCTGGGGTGACCACGTGATAGTCGATGCGCCACCCGACGTTGTTGTCCCACGCCGCGCCCCGGTTCGACCACCACGTGTATTGCTCCGGCTCCTGCTCGAGCGTCCGGAACGCATCCACCCAGCCCCACTCACCGAAGACCTTGTCGAGCCACGCTCGCTCCTCGGGCAGGCAACCCGAGTTCTTCTGGTTCTGCTTCCAGTTCTTGATGTCGCCTTCCTTGTGCACGATGTTCCAGTCGCCGCAGATGACGTACTCCGAGCGCCGGCGTTTCAGCTTCTTCAGGTGCTCGGCGAACGAATCCATACACCGGTACTTGGCGAGTTGCCGCTCTTCTTTGGAAGAGCCGGATGGCAGGTAGAGCGAGACCACACTGATACCTTCCAGCTGTACCTCGAGGTAGCGACCCTCGTTATCGAATTCGGCATCGCCGTAACCGTGCACAACCTTCTTTGGTTCGTGGCGCGTGTAGATCGCCGTACCGCTGTAGCCCTTCTTTTCGGCGTCCTCGTAATAACAGTGATAACCCTCAGGAGCGAAGATCGCGTCGGTCAGCTGGTGCACCTGCGCCTTGGTTTCCTGGATGCAAATGACGTCGGCATCCTGCGCCGCCATCCACTCGAAAAAGCCCTTGCGGGCTGCTGCCCGAATGCCGTTGGCATTCAGGCTGATAACGCGAAACAATTTCAGCCTCCTGTGTCATACTCCGTCCGGTCGCGGCAATCATACTAAGGTCATGCGCGGGTACAAACGGGAATTCATCGAGCTTGCGCTCGAACTCGGCGTTCTGCGATTCGGCGAGTTCACGCTGAAGTCGGGCCGCAAGAGCCCCTATTTCTTCAACGCGGGACTCTTCAATACCGGCTATGCCGCCGCGAAGCTCGGCCGGTTTTATGCCGCTGCCATCGCCGAATCCGAAGTGCGTTTCGACATGCTATTCGGACCCGCCTACAAAGGCATTCCGCTGGCGACGCTCGCGGCCGCATCGCTTGCCGAGCAACATGGGATCGACGTGCCATACTCGTTCAATCGCAAAGAGGCGAAGGCACACGGTGAAGGCGGCAGTATCGTCGGCGCACCGCTGAACGGCGACGTGTTAATCATCGACGACGTCATCACGGCCGGTACTGCGGTTCGGGAGGCTTACCAGATCATTTCGTCGGCCGGCGCCGAAATTGCGGGACTTGTCATATCGCTCGACCGGCAGGAGCGCGGCCAGGGCGCCTATTCGGCTGTGCAGGAGCTCAAACAGTCGCTCGATATCCCGGTCATCAGCATTGTCCAGCTGGACGATCTGATCGATATTCTCGAAGAATCAAGCGAGTACGAGCAGTACCTCGAACCCGTGCTGAGCTATCGCAAGCAATACGGTGTTATCTCGTAAGTTATTGAAAACTTGAGTTTCGGCCTCGGTTTACATGATGCGGGTCACGCACTAAGCTGCAATAACGAGAACCAGTGCCGGTTCGCTTTTGGAGATTGCTGGCATATTTGAGCCATGCGTAGACTGATTATCACAGTGTCGCTCCTGCTTATGAGTACCTCGGCTGCGGTCGCGGACACCAAGAAGACGTATAAGTGGGAAGACGAGGACGGTAATGTCTTTTACGGCGACAGCATTCCCGCTGAGTACGCCGAGCGTCCCAAGAAGGTCCTCAACGAGCACGCCGTAACGGTCGGTGAGCTCGAAGGCAAGAAGACCGCCGAGCAACTCGAAGCGGAGCGTCTCGAGGAAGAGCGGCGCATTGCACGAGAAGTGCAGAAGCGCCAGGACCAGGCACTACTCGCAACCTATCTCTCGGTTGACGAAATCATCATGCATCGTGACCGCCGCGTGGAGCTGTTCCAGGCACAGTCGCGCGTGACCGAACTCTATCTCAGGAACCTGCAGCGACGTCTCGATAGCCTGCGAAACGATGCCTCACGTTTCCAGCCTTATAGCGAGGACGATGACGCGCCGATGATTGACGAGAGTCTCGCTGCCGACTTGCAGCGTACCAAGGAAACGATCGAGCGCCACGAGCGTAACCTCGAGAAGTACAAGCACGACGAACAGGAAATCATCGAACGTTTCGATGGCGACATCGAGCGCTTCAAGCAGCTGAAGGGTATTACGACGTCGGCGTCAGCCAGTCCCTGAATGCCCGAAGCCACCGGCTCCCCGGTCGCTGGCGTCAAACTCCTCTACCACCTCGAAACGAACCTGCTCGACAGGGACGAACACCATTTGCGCAATGCGTTCGCCAGGCTGCACGTCGTAGCTGTCGCCGCCGCGATTCCAGCACGAAATGAAGACCTGTCCCTGGTAGTCGGAGTCGATCAAGCCTGTCAGGTTGCCGAGCACGAGACCGTGCTTGTGGCCGAGTCCCGAGCGCGGCAGTAACACGGCCGCGAGCCCGGGGTCCGCCACGTGGATAGCGAGTCCGGTCGGCACGAGCACGGTGTCCCCCGGATTCACCGTCAGCGGCCCGTCGATGCAGGCACGCATGTCCAGGCCGGCGGAGCCGTCGGTGGCATAGTGAGGTAGTGGAATCGAATCCCCGACGCGCGGGTCGAGGACCTTGAGTTCAATGGATCGCAATGACGTTGTCCTTGGAGTCGGCACCGCGCACAGCGTAGTAGCGATGCGCGACAAGCGCAATGAGATCCCGCGCAAGGAGCGCCTTCTGCGCCTGCGGGAAGCGCTCTTCACCGTCTGACCAGAACACACTGACCGTGTTGTCGTCGCGATCGAAGCCGCAGTCGTCACCAACACGATTGGCAATAATCATGTCGAGCTTCTTCTTCCTGAGCTTGCCCTTCGCGTAGTCATCGACCTTTTCGGTCTCGGCCGCAAAACCGACTGTGTAAGGACCTGCTTCGAGTGCGGCAACCGACGCGAGAATATCGGGGCAACGAACCAGGTCGATACGCATCGATTCCTCGGTCTTCTTTATCTTCTGTTCCTTGATGTCTGCCGGCCGATAGTCCGCGACTGCAGCAGCCGCAATGAAAATGTCGGCGTTTTCTATCGCGGTATGCGTCGCCTCATACATCTCGTGTGCCGTCCCGACGTGCGTAACCTCGACGCCCGCGGGTTCCTCGAGATTGACCGGGCCGCTGACGAGCACAACCTCGGCTCCCTGCGCCGCGGCCGCGCGCGCCATGGCGTAACCCATCTTTCCGGAGCTGCGGTTCGTGATGTAGCGAACCGGATCGATCGGCTCGCGCGTCGGGCCAGCCGTGATGACAACCTTCTTGCCGTCGAGCAGGCGTTCATCCTGGCTGCCCGCAATATCGAATGCGGCAGCAGCAATCGCGTCCGGCTCCAGCATACGACCGGCGCCAGTTTCACCGCAGGCTTGCGATCCCACGCCCGGGCCAAGTATGCGAATGCCTCGTTCTTCGAGCGTTGCGCGATTGGCCTGGGTAGCCTGGTTGTTCCACATGACGTGATTCATGGCCGGCGCAATGGCGATCGGCGCCTCGGTTGCGAGGCAGATCGTCGACAGCAGATCCGGTGCCGCCCCGCTTACCAAACGCGCCATGACTTCAGCCGTGGCCGGCGCAATGAGCACGAGGTCGGCCCAGCGGGCAAGCTCAATGTGGCTCATCGCCCGCTCGGCTTCCTTGTCCCAGAGGTTGGACCGGATTGGCCTCCCGGACACGGCCTGCAAGGCGGTCTCGGTGACGAACTCCTCCGCCGAGGCGGTCATGACGATCTGGACGTCGGCGTCGCGCTCGCGCAGGCGCCGCACGAGGTCGGGAGCCTTGTACGCCGCGATGCCACCGGTAATGCCGAGCACGATATTCACAGGTGCGAGCTTATCGCCAATGCCGCGAAATCCGAAATTCCACTTAGATTGTTTGATTGTATCCTCATGCCCGAGACGCCCAGCATGCGGGCATGGAGGACGACGTAAGACTGCTGGCACCGATTCTCGGCGCGCGGGTTGCCAGGCGCCTGATGCGCCGTTTCGGCAGCCTGCACCAGCTCCTGCACGCGGACAGGAAGGATGTCCTGTCCTGCCACGGCATCGGGCGCGCCAGGGCCGAGGCCATCCGGGTCTTGCCGGAGCTCGCGCGCCGCTACTTCGCAGGGTCGCTGCCCACGGGCGAGGTCATTAGAAATCCCGCTGACACAGCCGGCTACCTGCAGGCACGGATGTGCCACCTGGAACATGAGCTCTTCTGCTGCCTGTTTCTCGACAACCGGCACCGCGTCATCAAATTCGACGAAATGTTCCGTGGGACCATCGATGGAACGAGCGTCTATCCCCGTGAGGTCGTCAAGGAGGCCCTCGCCGTCAACGCGGCTGCCGTCATCCTCGCGCACAATCATCCGTCCGGGGTGGCGGAGCCCAGCCAAGCCGACGAGCGCATCACGAGACGCCTTAAATCAGCACTCGGACTCGTCGATATCCGGCTCCTCGACCACCTTATAATCGGCAACGGAGAAGCGACCTCGCTGGCTGCCCGGGGAATGCTGTGACCAGGCGCTTGTATTGGTGCGGTTTGGCTGGTATAAAGTCTCGCTCTCTGCCCGCCTGTCGCGGGCAACTAGTAATGAAATCAGAGACTTAAGGTCATGTCCAAGGTTTGCCAAGTGACTGGGAAGCGCCCGATGAGCGGCAACAACGTTTCCCACGCACATAACAAGACTCGTCGTCGCTTCCTGCCCAACCTGCAGAGCAAGCGTTTCTGGCTCGAATCCGAGAACCGCTGGGTTCGCCTGCGCATATCCCACAAGGGTATGCGGATCATCGACAAGCACGGCATCGAGAAGGTCGTCGCCGACCTGCGCGCTGCCGGCACACACGTTTAATCGCGGAGGTCATTGCAATGCCTAGTAAGCGCGACAAAATCAAACTGGTCTCGAGCGCCGGCACGGGCCACTACTACACGGCTACGAAGAACAAGAAGCTGCATCCTGAAAAGGTGGAGACGAAGAAGTACGATCCGACGATTCGCAAGCACGTGATGTACAAGGAAGCGAAGATCAAATAACGGTCTTCCTGCCGAATCATAAGAAGCCCGCTACTACGCGGGCTTCTTTGTTTTTGGGGTGACAATACCGAATGCCCGAACTACCCGAAGTCGAAACCAGCCGACGCGGCATCGAGCCGTGGATTGTCGACACGACGATCGCTGACGTTCGTGTCCACGACCGTCGCCTGCGCTGGCCTGTCGCGCGCGGTATCGAGAACAAGCTGCGCGGACAGTCGATCGAGTCGGTCGACCGCCGCGCCAAATACATCCTGATTAACACGGCCGCGGGCACCGCGATGCTGCACCTCGGCATGACGGGCAGCGTGTTCATCGTCGACCAGGGCGCGCCGGCGGCCGTCCACGATCACATCGACATCGAGCTCGACTCCGGCAAGATGCTTCGTTTTCGCGATCCGCGGCGCTTCGGTTCCTTCCACTGGACCCGGGATCCATCCCGCCACCCGCTGCTCGAGAAACTCGGCCCCGAGCCCCTCTCCGCAGACTTCGATGTCGACTACCTGTACCAGGCGTCGCGCGGCCGCAAGGTCAGCGTCAAGCAGTTCATCATGAACGCACATGTCGTGGTCGGCGTCGGCAACATCTATGCGAGTGAGTCCCTGTTCCTCGCCGGAATCAATCCGAAACGCGCTGCGGGCCGTATCTCGCGCGAACGCTACGAACGACTGGTGGACGCTATCAAGGACGTATTGAGTCGGGCGATTCGGGCGGGCGGGACGACGCTACGGGATTTCTACGGTGGCGATGGCGAGCCCGGCTATTTCAAGCAGCAGCTCGAGGTTTATGACCGCGACGGCGAGCATTGCCGCGTCTGTAATACGCTCATTACGTCGATCGTCCAGGGACAACGATCGACCTACTACTGCAAGCGCTGCCAGACCTAATCGGGTTTCTTGCAGCGTTCCTCGATAGCCGCCTTGACCTGCGGCGACACGAATCCTGATACATCACCGCCGAGCTGCGCGACTTCACGAACCAGCGTCGACGAGATGTAGGTGTACATGTCGGTCGGCGTCAGGAACACGGTCTCGACTTCCTCGGTGAGGGCACGGTTCATGTTAGCGAGCTGGAATTCGTACTCGAAGTCGGAGACAGCTCGCAAACCGCGAATGATGACCTGGTGGTCGTTCGCGCGTGCGTACTCGACCGTCAGTCCGGAGTAACCCTTGATCTCGACATTGTCGTGGTGCTTCAACGCCTGCTCGGCCATCGCGACACGCTCGTCGAAGGTAAACATTGGTACTTTGCTGCCCGTGTCGAGTGCTATAGCGACGACGACGTGATCGAATAATCGCGCGGCCCGTCGCACGAGGTCTTCGTGGCCGAGCGTGATCGGGTCGAACGTACCCGGGTACATTGCCGAAATCGCCATCTACTCCTTACTCCTTGCTTGAACCAGCCTGTAGCGGACATTGCCCGTCGTCTTGTTCCTGAGCTCCCGCCAGCCCTCAGGCAACGGCGGTACGACGCGCGCACGATCATCCTCGATATAGACCAGCGCATCGTCTGCAAGGTGACCAGTGTCCGCCAAGAGTCTACACGTTTCCTCCACCGCATCGAGCGCAAATGGCGGGTCCAGGAAGACGATGTCAAAGCGCCGGCCGGGTTCGCTCTCCAGGAATGCCCGGGCATCCTGATTCAGGACGTCGGCACCGCGGGCGTCGAGTACGTGAACGTTGGCTCTGAGCTGCCGTACTGCGACGGCTGACGTCTCGACGAACACGACCTCCAACGCGCCTCGGGACAGCGCCTCAAGACCGAGCGCGCCGGTCCCCGCGAACAGATCGAGACACCGCGACCCCTCGATTGTCGGTGCCAGCCAGTTGAACAGGGTTTCGCGGATACGCTCGCCGGTCGGCCGGAGGCCTTCAACATCGGCGATATCCAAAAGGCGACTGCGCCAGTTTCCGGCTACAATACGCAGCCGTCCCGCCTGGGATTTACCGCTTTGCTTGCGTCTGGCCATCGGTCCCCCGTCTTTATTGAAGAATCGTAACGGTATGTTTGGGAAAAAGGAAAAGCCCGAGAAGAAGCCCGAGAAAAAAGACGGCTTCGTCAAACGCCTGCGAGCCCGCATCAACAAGGGCGACAGCTGGCTGACCTACGACCTGGCTAATCTCGCGCCAGGCGGCAAGATCGATGAAGACACGCTCGAGGAGCTCGAGAGCCTGCTCGTGATGGCCGATGTCGGTGTCGATACGACCGAACGCATCATCGCCGATCTCCACAAGCGGCTCGCTCGCAAGGAGCTCAAAGATCTCGAGGCACTCCAACGCGGCCTGCGCGATGCTATCTGCGAGATTCTGAATCCGGTTGAAAAGCCGCTGACCATCAACAAGCCGGATGGTCCGTATGTGATCCTCATGGTCGGCGTGAACGGCGCCGGCAAAACGACAACCATTGGCAAGCTGGCGCGCCGCTTCAAGGACCAGGGTTATTCGGTCATGCTTGCCGCGGGCGATACATTCCGCGCCGCGGCGGTCGAGCAACTGCAAGCATGGGGGGGACGCAATGACGTCCCCGTCGTTGCACAGCACGCGGGAGCGGATCCGGCGGCCGTTATCTTCGATGCGATGGACGCAGCTCGCGCTCGGGACATCGATATCCTTCTCGCCGATACAGCCGGTCGCCTGCAGAGCCAGACGGGGCTCATGGATGAACTGACAAAAGTGCGGCGCGTAATATCGCGGCGTGATGAAACTGCGCCGCACGAGATCATGCTGGTCCTCGACGCAAGCCAGGGCCAGAATGCACTCGTGCAGGCCGAGAAGTTCCACGAAGCGCTCGGGTTGACGGGCCTGACGGTTACCAAGTTGGATGGCAGCGCGAAGGGTGGCATTCTCCTCGCTATCGCGAACAAGCTGTCGGTCCCGGTACGCTTCATCGGTATTGGCGAAGCCGCCGAAGACATGCAGCCGTTCACAGCCGAAGACTTCGCCGACGCATTGATGGCGTCGGGCAACCAGGGCTAGTGTTGCGACCCGATGATCCAGCTCGAAAACGTTACGAAGCGATTCCCCGGCGGCCAGGAGGCTCTGTCGGGACTTAGCCTCAGCGTCGACAAAGGTGAGATGCTCTTTGTGACCGGCCATTCGGGTGCGGGCAAGAGCACGCTATTGCGCCTGATCGCACTGATCGAACGCCCGACGAACGGCCAGGTCATCGTCGACGGACAGAACACGGCACGGGTCAAACGCCGCAAGATTCCGAAATACCGCCGGCAGATCGGCATGGTCTTCCAGGACCACAAGCTGCTGTACGATCGGCCGGTGTTCGACAACGTTGCGTTACCGCTGATCATCGCCGGTGTTGGACATCGCGAGGCTGGCCGCCGCGTGCGGGCGGCACTCGACCAGGTCGGTCTGCTTCACAAGGAGAAGCAAAGCCCCGTGACGTTGTCTGCGGGCGAGCAGCAGCGCGTCGGCATCGCGCGCGCCATCGTAACGCGGCCCAAGTTGCTCATCGCCGACGAGCCGACGGGCAATCTCGATCCCGATCTTTCGATTGAGGTCATGCGCATCTTCCGTCGCTTCAACGAGGTTGGCGTCACGCTGCTGATCGCTAGCCATGACATTTCGCTCATCGACAAGATGGGCTGCCGGCGCATCGCGCTCGAAGAAGGGCGACTGCAACCCGAAACCGAGGAGACAGACGGGTGGCTGTGACACGTAACGCCGACGCCGTCGCCCCGGTACGATCGTCGGGCGCGTTTTCGATCTGGCTCACCCGTCATGCGAGCACGTCACTCGCGTCGCTGGGCAGGCTCGTGCGACACCCGTTTTCCAGTCTTATGATTGTGCTCGTGATTGCAGTAACCCTGGCGCTGCCGGCGGCGATCAACCTGATCGTCAAGAATGCGCAGCAGATCAGCGGCAGCTGGGACAATGCGCTCGACTTCTCGGTGTTCCTGCAGCCGGAGTTGACGGAAAGCGAAGCCGAGGGGCTGGGACGACTGATCGAGCAACGCGCCGACGTCGAGTCCGTTGTTTTCGTAAGCGCGAGCGACGCACTGGTCGACTTCAAGGAGCAATCCGGTTTTGGCGCCGCGCTCGACCAGCTTCCGGACAATCCCCTGCCGCACACGCTGATCGTGCGGCCCAGTGCCGGCAACACGAGCGCGTCCATGGTGTTGCTGCAGGAGGAGCTGCAGAACCTGCCGGAGACCGAGCATGTGCAGGTCGACACGGAATGGGTGCAGCGCTTTCATGCGATTCTCGACATCGTTCGGCAGGCCATCGCGATCGGTGCGGCACTGCTGGGTATCGCGATCGTCGTAATCATCGGCAATACGATCCGCCTCGACATCGAGAACCGGCGCGAGGAGATCGAGGTCACAAAACTGATCGGCGCGAGCAACGCGTTCGTTCGCAGGCCGTTTCTCTGGACCGGCTTCTGGTACGGATTGCTCGGCGGCCTGATGGCGCTCGCGCTAGTCTACTACGGGCTGTTTTTGCTCGAAGGGCCGGTGGCGAGACTCGCCGGTCTGTATCAGAGCAACATCGCGATCGCCTCGATGAACCTCGCCGAGGGCGGCGCGATTATCGGTATCGGCATTTTCCTGGGCCTTTTCGGCTCCTGGTTCACGGCGGCACGTCATATGCGGCGCATCGAACCCCGCTGACGAAACAATTCAGGCCCAGGGCCGGTCTATTCCGCTGGCAGGGCTCGTGTTTGGGCGGTCTTTATTAGACATAATCTAGCGCGCAGATCCGGCTAATAACCGCTATTTCTAACAATATTCCTCATTTATATCGGGAACTTATGCTATCTGTTAGCACTCTAAACGCTCGAGTGCTAATATTTCGTCAACACGGAGGAACTGAATGACGACCGCTCTTGCGACAACTAGCCGCGATCTCGTACTGGCAGGCCCGGTAGGCAGTCTCGATGCCTACATCCAGGCCGTCGGTGCGATTGACGTACTGTCCAAAGAAGACGAACAGGCCCTCGCGACGCGCTTCCAGGATCATGAGGATCTCGACGCCGCCCGCGAGCTCGTCATGGCGCACCTGCGATTTGTCGTTCATATCGCCAAGGGCTACACAGGCTATGGCCTGCCCCTGAACGATCTGATCCAGGAAGGCAACGTTGGCCTCATGAAGGCCGTGAAGCGTTTTGACCCGTCGTACGACGTCCGCCTTGTATCGTTCGCCGTGCACTGGATTCGCGCCGAGATTCACGAGTTCGTGCTCAAGAACTGGCGCATCGTCAAAGTCGCGACAACCAAGGCGCAGCGCAAGCTGTTCTTCAACCTGCGTAAGGCCAAGAAGAGCCTGGCGTGGCTGTCGGCTGCCGAGACGAAGGCCGTCGCAGAAGACCTGGGTGTCAGCGAGAAGGAAGTCACCGAGATGGAGAAGCGCCTGCATTCGCGCGATGCCATCTTTGACCCGACGCCCGACGCTGACGACGAGCGTAACTTCACGCCGGCTGCTTACCTGCCTGCTCCGGATGCCGATCCGGCAAAACAGGTAGAAACCGCGGACTTCAACGACGACGCGTCGCAACGCATGCGTTCAGCGCTGAACATCCTCGACGATCGTGCCCGCCACATCATCGAGGCGCGCTGGCTGACCGAGAACAAGATGACGCTGCACGAGCTCGCCGATGAGTACGGCATCTCAGCGGAGCGCATTCGTCAGCTCGAGGCCAACGCAATCAAGAAGCTGCGCAACGCAATGGCTGTCTAGACCAGCCGGACATAACACAGCAAGGCCGCCTTCGGGCGGCCTTTTTTATTGACCAGCGGCCCTGGCGACCCGCCGCGTTTCACCTCCCCCACCCGGAACGTTTTCCATTTGCCTTACTGGAGTCTGGTCTGCGTTCGTCTTGCCAACCAGAGATGTTTCAGGAAGGCGATTTGATTCCGAAAATAACCTTCGTACTTTGGCAACGAATCCTTGGCATCCGATACCCGCGCTTCATAGAAACCGTGCGCTGCGGGTGACGGAAGTTCCTCATCCGCTGAGAACATTGGCCTGGGAACGGTGACCAATCTCGGCAGAAACCGTGCCGCGAAGACCGTTACTGCAGGCTGACCGCACGTTGCGCATTTCCCTCGCTGGACATTCGGGGGCGGTCTGTACGTGTCGAAAATGACGGTATCCGGGGGCGGCAACACCACATCTTCGGCCCGAAAAACAACGATGTCTGCGAACGGGGCGTCATTGAATTGTTGGCAGAGGGTGCAGTGACAGAAGAACCGGAACAGTGGCATGCCAAGCGTCTGAAAACTGGTGGCTCCACACGAACAAGTGCATTGCATGGCATTCACCTCCTAGGGACGCGCGGCAATTGGATTGCCCGGGCCGTACACGCGGTCCGCAAGGTCCCGGTAACGCGGGTCCTCGCGCAAAATGTCGAAGTCCGGCCGGAAGGCAAGATAAGTCATTTCGTACGAACCGTATTCGAAGGCCCGGTTCAGCCAGTGCAGCGCCTCGTCGACCATTCCTGCCCGGGCGAAGGTCTTCCCGATCTCGAAGGGATCCACGTAGGATTCGTTCGACCGGGCGACCATCGCTTCCGCTATTGCGCGCATAGCGCCCATCGGACCGGATGCATCGCGACCCTCGTCGAGTGCCGCAAGGAGAGCCGTATCGCCGCGCTGCTCGAATTCCAGTCGCTCCGCCTCCAGGGCTTTGTCGAACTCTCCTTGCACCCAGTACACCCGCGCGAGTGTGTAGTGCATCAAGAACCCGGGAACTCGTTCTCGCGCCACATTTACCGCGGCGATGGACTCCTCGTAGCGGCGCGCAAGGAAAAGATGGTAGGCCAGCGCCCCATTGCTAATGGTGCTATACGGGCTGATCGTCACGAGCTCTCGCATCCGCGCAATGCTCTCATCCATGTGCCCGGCAAGCATCAGGCAGTCGGCATCACCGTGAATCACGAAAGGGTCTGACGGGTTGAGTCGCAGAGCCTCCTCGAGTGAATCGCATGCGCGGGTCAAATCCCCCGTCCACAAACGGATCCAGCCGATCGATGAGTGCCCGATATAGGATTCGGGGTCCACCTCAATCGCCCTCAAAGCGGCGGCACGGGCTTGCTCGATGGATTCTCGAGGAGGGGCAATACCCCGCAGCCCCTGCATCACGTACGCCGCCGCCAAATGGCCCCACGCGAGCGCAAACTCCGGTTCGACATCTACTGCCTCCTGAAATCGCTCGATCGCAAAGCGGATGCCGTCCGGCGTTAGTCGATCCATATGCATGAGGCCTAATGCGTAGGCATCGATAGCACGCGGATCGACAGGCCCGGCAAGTCCGTGGTCCGGCACCTGGGAGGTCGGAGGCGCTGTCGCGGAGACAATCTCCGTACCGATCGCTCTCGCCATGTCGGACACGAGGTCAAATACGTAAGGGGTATCACGTGCATACCGCTCCGCCCAGAGGTGTTCGTCACTCCGGCCGTCGATCAGCTGGATGCTGACCTCGATCTTGCTGCCCTCTCTGAGCAGGCTTCCCTCGACCAGGGCATCCACGCCGAGCTCCTTCGCGATATCCGTCGCAGGCAGCTGACTGCCACGGTATCTAATTGTTGACTGGCGGGAGGTGACACGTAGCCCGGAGAGTTGCGCCAGCTCCGATATCAACAGGTCCTGCAGGCCGTCGACGTAATAGTCCTGTTCAGTGTCCCCGGTCAGGTTGTGTAGCGGCAGCACGGCGAGTGACCCAATGGCCTCAGCTTGCGACGTCCCGTGTTCAGGCTCACGGGCCCAGAACACGGCCAGAACGACCAGCGCGATCATCGCGGCGACCCCGACTATCGTGCCTCGCCTGTTGTTACTTGCAGGAGTCCTTCCCGACGGCGTATCAGGACGCTCCATCTCCTCGACCGCAGCGATGAAGCGATAACCGCGCGAGCGCACGGTCTCGAGGTAGCGGTGGGTGGCGGAGTCGTCGCCCAGCGCCTGGCGCAACCGCGCCACGGCCTTGGTGAGTGCCGACTCGCTGATCACGGTGTCGCCCCACACCGTATCCATCAGTTCCTGGCGCGTTACCAGTCGCTCACGGTTGGCTATCAGGTAGATCAGGAGTTCCAGGACCAGGGGCTCGAGATGAATCTCCTGGCCATCGCGGGAGATTCTCCACGCCTCCGGGTCGACCAGGAAATCATCAAAGCGATACACGAGATGTTGTCCTTTGACCGCCTATTTTACGGGTTTGGGAAACGAATACCATGCGGTTAACCGCATGGTGGATCGCCTGAGGCTCTTTTCTACCGATACCGTCAGCTACTCGTCATCCCACCGTCATGCTTCCTCGTAACGCCCCTTATACGCTTATCGTGCGGGGCGGCAGTCCCGCTGGACAGCGGCTCCGCATCTGCTCAAATCAAGGAGGAGGACATGAATACTCTGAGACGCATGATCGTCGCCATTCTGGCGCTGCTGCCACTGGCGACCGGGATGGCTTTCGCCGAAGGTGACCAGGGCTATGACCATGGCTACGACCGTATCTTTATTTTCGGTGCCAGCTTCATGGATTCGGGCAACCGTTTCGCTGACACCGGCGAAACCGCCCACCCGCCTTACGACCCCACAGCGTTTACCAGCTACGCGATTGGGGGACATCGCCCCTCGAACGGTAAGACCTGGGTCGAGGTCCTGGCACGGAAAATGAAGCTGACCAAATGGGGAAAACCGGCCTACCGTAACCCGAGGTTTGGCAACTATGCCTATGCTTACGGCCGCGCGCGCGAGGTCCCTTGGGCCGTCGGCAAAAGCCTCGGAACGCAGGTAAGCGATTGGATCGCTAACGGCTACTGCACTTACGTCCCGATGACCGACACGCTGTTTATCGTGGATGGCGCGTACGCGGACTTGTTCGACATTAAGGCTACGGCTGACGCGGGTGATATGGGCGCGGCCTTCATGATCATGCAGGAAGTCGCCGACGCGATCGAGCACAACATCCTGAGGCTGCATGAGTGCGGTGCACGCAACTTCCTGTTCGTTTACATACCACCCGCAGAGTACAGTCCCCTGGCGAATCAGGGCCGCCCGCCGGAGCTGGTGCCAACGCCTCTTAGTGAGGCCTACAATGCCGCGTTGCACACAGAGCTTTTCGTAGACGGTCCGCTCCCCGCCGATATCAATATCTCCACTATCAGTTTCTTTGATGTTTTCAAGGCCATCATGATTCTGCGCAAGCCTCTCGGATTCACCAACGTCACTGACACGTGCATTACTTACTTCGTAACCGAAGGAGCTGTCTGCAAGAAACCTAATCGGTATTTCTGGTGGGATATGGTGCACCCGACGAAGAAGGCTCACGCCCTGCTCGGACAAGTCGCGCTCATGTATTTGCCCAAACTTGACTGAGCCCGGTATGGCGTGACCACAAAACAGGGCCGCTGGAACGCGGCCCTTTTGATTCTACGAATAAACCTTCCTGCGATAGCGAACCCAGCCGCCGTCTTCGATGCCCTGCGGGTCGTGATGGGTCCAGTGCACGAGTCCGCCAAGCTCATTCCACTCGTACATGCCCCGAACCTGGGCTCGATCGCCCATACCGAGCGGTACGCGTTTCGCGAGGTCGAGGTTGTGCGCAATCAGCAACGTCCAGCCGTCGCCGATATCGATGATGAAACGCTGGTGGCGGGAGCCATCGTTGTCATCATGTAAAAGGCGGCGGACGAAGCCAGTGACTTCGATCCACCGCCCATCATCACGTTTCGT
>JASJCM010000083.1 GCA_030065985.1 Woeseiaceae bacterium
AATGAAAGCCGATATCCACCCCAATTACGACACCATCAAGGTTACCTGTAGTTGTGGCAACGAGTTCGAAACCCGTTCGACGCTCGGCGAGGATCTCCTGATCGAAGTGTGCTCCTCGTGCCACCCGTTTTACACCGGCAAGCAGAAGATCGTCGACACCGGCGGTCGCGTAGACAAGTTCCGCAAGAAGTACGGAATGAGCTGAAGCCAGATGCGTGCCGGGCGCCGCCCGGTACCATCGTTCTGGTAGTCAACTTTCGTCTATCCCTGACTCCCTGCCAAGGGGGTCTCTGCTATGCTCGTCGGGTTCACAGACTGGTAAAGCAAGAGGATAAAAATGAGCCAGGACGTCTATCGCCTGATCGGCCCGCGCGGCAATGAAATGGAATTGCCCGTTCATCGTGGAACCACGGGCCCCGATGTCATCGATGTAGCTCGCCTGTACGGCGAGAAGGGCGTATTCACCTACGACCCCGGCTTCGTCTCGACGGGCAGCTGCAAATCGGACATCACGTTTATCGATGGTGAGGAAGGCGTGCTCATGTACCGCGGCTATCCCGTGGAGCAACTCGCCGCAAAGTCCAGTTTCATCGAGGTCTGTTATCTGTTGCTTCGCGGCAGCCTGCCGACGCAATCCGAGCTCGACGAGTTCGAGACGACGATTCGCCGTCACACCATGCTCAACGAGGGCATGCTGAACTTCTTCAAGGGCTTCCGTTACGATGCGCACCCGATGGCGCAGTTGTCGGCTGTCGTTGGTTCGATGTCGGCGTACTACCACGACGAAATGGACGCCTCGAATCCAGAGCATCGCGACATCTTTGCGCATCGCATCCTGGCCAAGCTGCCGACGATTGCCGCTGCCGCCTACAAGCTCAATATCGGCCAGCCGTTCATGTATCCGCGCAACGATCTGAACTACTCAGAGAACTTGCTGCACATGCTGTTCGCGGTACCGGCCGAGCCTTACGAAATCAACGAGGTCGCGGCCGAAGCGCTCGACCTGCTGTTCATCCTGCACGCCGACCATGAGCAGAACTGCTCCACGTCGACGGTACGCATGGCGGGCAGTTCGGGCGCCAATCCTTATTCGGCGATTGCGGCCGGTATTTCGGCGCTGTGGGGTCCTGCTCATGGTGGCGCGAACGAAGCTGTGCTGGCGATGCTCCGCGAGATTGGCGATGTAAGCCAGATCTCGAAGTACATCGACAAGGCCAAGGACAAGAAAGATCCGTTCCGCCTGATGGGCTTTGGGCATCGCGTTTACAAGAACTTCGATCCGCGGGCGACGATCATTCGCGAGATGTGCTACAAGGTTCTCGAGGCGCTCGATCCCGAAGACAAGCCCTTGTTCGAACTTGCCCTCGAGCTTGAACAGGTCGCGCTCAAGGACGACTACTTCAAAGAGAAGAACCTCTATCCGAATGTCGACTTTTACTCGGGCATCATCTATCGCGCGCTCGGTATTCCCCGGTCGATGTTCACGGTCATGTTCGCGCTCGGTCGTTCGGTCGGCTGGGTCGCGCACTGGCGCGAGATGATCTCCGATCCGCATGGCAAGATTGCGCGACCCCGCCAGCTGTACGTCGGCGAAGGGAAGCGCGACTACGTCGAGATCGGCGACCGCTAGTCATGCCTCGATGGTGTCAGTCACTGTGACTGACACCGCTAGATATGCTCCAAGAGCGCCTGGACTCCATTCGAGTCGAGGCGCTTCATCGGCTTGCCCGTGATCGGGCTCATCGGCGCCTGCCGGATACCATCAACAGGAAACACGGTCGCCTGGATCGGGCTATGACTGTGGTGAAACTCGAAGCCCGCGTACGTTTCGAACTGGTCGCGACGACTCTTCAGGCGGCGTTCGTAAGGCCGGTATGTGACGCCGATTCCCTCGAGTTCCATTGCCACGATCTCGGCACTGTCGGCAAAGACGTGCAAATTGACTGCGGAGTTTTCATCTGCCGTGCCGGTGAGTACCGGGCCAACGAGGCGCGGCGTGAACTCCGCCAGCAATTCCATTGCAGACAGCGCTGCAACGCGCATTAGCCGCAGGCGATCGTGATGCGACTCGCCGCCGAAAAGCTCCAGGTGCTCGGCGACAGCCGCTTCGATCTCGGCGTTGCCGGGTAATGACCCACGACCATTGATGCCACGCCGCTCGGCGGCTTTCTGCTTGGCGGCGCGATAATCGCGAACGCCATGGTTAACGATGATGCGGGCCGCCTCCTGGGCGACGACCTGGCGTTCCCGTTCGGAGCCGTTGTTGCGCTTCTTTTTCGGCATGGTCAGAAGAGAGACTCGGATTCCTCTTCAGGGTTCTCTTCGGATTCTTCTTCCGGTTCCGGATCGAGACCCGAGGCGTCATTAAATATATCCGGGATTTCATCGACGACCTCACATTCCGGCACCTGGTCGTCACGGAACACTTCGAAGATAGCACTGCGTTGGCCGGCGCGCGCAGGACAGCCCGACTCGGGGTCGATGCGCACCGACACGATGCCCTCCGGCATCGGCATCTGGTTCTCGGGTACGCCGGCGAGCGCGATCCGTGCGAACTCGATCCAGATCGGCAACGCGGTACGTGAGCCTTCCTCGCCGGGGCCGAGCGGCAGGTCGTCGTCATAACCGACCCAGACGACGGCGGCGACGTCAGCATTGAAGCCGCCGAACCAGGCATCGCGTCGATCGTTGGATGTGCCGGTCTTGCCCGACAGGTCTCGCCGGCCAAGTACTCGCGCCTTGCGCCCCGTGCCTCGCATGATCACGTCGCGCATCATGTCCTGGACCAGGAAAGCGTTTTGCGGCGAAATCGCCTGGGGTGCGAGATTGAGGCCTTCATAACGCTCTGGTTCGACCGTTGCATCGGGCTGGTAGACCGTCGCAATCTCGGCCATCTCGTCGAGCGTCATTTCCCGTGCCGGATCGAGTTCGTCGTCGAATGCGAAAGCCGGCTCCTTCTCAGGGATGCACGAGTCGCAGACGAATGCGGGCTCGGCACGATACAGCGTTTCGCCTTCAGGGCCGTAGATCGCATCGATCACGTAGGGCTTCACGGCATGGCCGCCGTTCGCCAGGGTTGCGTAGCCTTGCGCCATGTCGAGCGGCGAAGCCGCACCGCCGCCGAGCGCGAGAGATCCATTACGGGGCAGGGCGGCGCCACCGAATCCGAACTTCTCGATGTGTCGAACGGCGTTGCCGATGCCGGTTTCGAACAGCAACAGTCGCACCGATACCAGGTTCATCGAGCGAACGAGCGCTTCGCGCATGCGCGTCGGACCGTAGAAACGGCCGCTGTAGTTAATGGGTCGCCAGACCGCTTCGAGTTCGGATGAGTTAATAACGACGGGTGCATCGAGGACGACCGTCGCCGGCGTGTTGCCGTGCTCGAGCGCGGCGGAATATATGAAAGGCTTGAATGATGAGCCCGGCTGGCGGAAAGCCTGGCGGGCGCGATTGAACTTGCTGGTCGTGAAGTCGAAACCGCCCGTCAGCGCGCCAACCGCGCCGTCGTACGGATCGATAGAGACGACGGCGCCCTGTGCCTCGGGTTCCTGTGCGAGTGCCCAGGTACCGGCCGTCGTCGGCATGACGTAGATAACGTCTCCGACGTTCAACACGTCTGCCGCGGCCTCTGGCGCCGGGCCCTTGGTCTCACGATCGATTTGTTCACCGGCCCATCTGATGCCTTTCCATGGCAGCGAGTCGCTCCGGCCGCCGCGGAGAATGATGTCGGCGGTGTTGTTTTCGTTCACTGCCGTTACGAGAGCGACACTGAGGCCGCCTGGCGCGTACTGGTCGAGCACCTGGCGCACTTCAGGCGGCCACTCTTCAAACGGCATAGCCAGCAGTGCCTCGTCGAGCTCGACATTGTCGAGCGCGCCGCGATAGCCGCGGCGTCGTGTGAACTCGAGCAGTCCGTTGCGCAACGAATAATTGGCGGCTTGTTGCAGACGCGAATCGAGCGAGGTTACGACCTGGTAGCCGTCTGTATAGGTGCTCTCGCCATAGCGTGACAGCATTTCGCTGCGCACCATTTCCGCGATGAATGGCGCATTGAGTTCGACATTGGTGCCGTAGAGGCGCGACTCGACCGGAAAAGCCATTGCCTCGTCATACGTTGGCTCGTCGATGTAGCCAAGGTTGAACATGCGGCCAAGCACATAGCCGCGACGCATTTCCGCGTTGGCTGCGCTGTAGACCGGGTTGTAACGCGACGGCGCCGGCAATACGCCCGCCAGCGTTGCGGCTTCGGCCTCGTTGATGTCGGCGAGATCCTTGTCGAAGTACACCTGCGCTGCCGCCGCCACGCCGTAAGCGCGCTGACCAAAGAACATCTTGTTCAGGAACAGCGCCATGATCTGTTCCTTTGTGAATTCCTGCTCGATCTTCCACGCAAGGAAAGCTTCGCGGAGTTTTCTCGTATAACGTCGCTCGCGCGTCAGGAAGTAGTCGCGGGCAAGCTGCTGCGTCAGCGTCGAACCGCCGGTCGGGTCACCCGTGGTTATAAGTTCTACAACGCCACGCAGGATGCCGCGATAGTCGATGCCCGGGTGTTCGAAGAAACGCTGGTCTTCAGCGGCGACAAACGCATCGACAACGTGTGGCGGCAGGTCGTCCCAGGTTACGAGGATGCGGCGGCGCTCGCCAATCTCGGAAATCAGGTAGCCATCGCGGCTGTAAATCCGTAGCGGAATCTGCAGCGGGATGTCGCGAATCGTCTCGGCGGCGGGCAGGCCGGGCTGCACGTAATAGTAAGCGCCAACGACGCCGGCAACGGTCGACATGGCCGTGATCGAGCCCAGTCCGAGGAGCACGATCAGCGTCCGAATCAGCTTATGTCGCCTTATGTGACGTGGTTTGGATTTTTTTTCCATTGATTTATGCATAGTTACAGGCGTTTTCGGCCGAACCACCCGAATATTCCGGGCGTTTCACGTCCTTATTGAAGAGTACCGTGATGCTCGGCCGATGGCTGGAATGTGGCTTTTTAGGGGCACGTGTCCGGGACAGGTAGCGGTTGGCGGCGATGATAGGCATAGCCACCTGAACGCTGCAATAACAGGTCTCATGTACGAGCACCGACTGGTTCACGGAATCAGCTCAAAATGCTGCTTACCATAGGGATGTCTGGATCGTGAACAAAGTCACGTTTTATTTAACATTTTATTGATATATAGTTAAATCGCTTTGCTCAGGTTCGGCTCATATTTGACTCGCAACTTACCGACTTAGAAGGAAATTTACGTGCTTTTCGGCAACAAACAACAGCCATTGCTGGGCCTCGATATCACGACCTCGTCGGTCAAGCTGATAGAGCTCTCCCAGAGCGGGAAGCGCTATCGTGTCGAGTCCTATTCCGCAGAGCCTACTCCGCCCAGTTCGGTGAGCGAAAAAGCCATCGTCGATGCAAAAGCCGTCGGCGAGGCGATTCGACGCGCCGTGAAGCGTGCCGGAGCCAAGGCAACCGAAGTGGCCGTCGCGATTTCCGGCGACGCCGCGATCACCAAAGTCATTCAAATGCCTTCGAGTCTGTCTGAACGCGACCTCGAAGGTCAGGTCGAGATTCAGGCCGATCAGTACATCCCGTTCCCGATGGAAGAAGTCAGCTTCGACTACGAAGTCATCGGCCCGAACGACAAGGATCCGGAACTGATGGACGTGTTGCTCGTCGCAACGCGCACCGAGAATGTCGAGCAGCGCCAGGCCGCAGTGAATGCTGCCGGTCTCGGTACGCAGATTGTCGACGTCGAGGCATTTGCCCTCGAGAATGCCTGCCGCTTGCTGAGCCACCAGATTCCCGACGGCGGCATGGGCCAGTCGGTTGCGGTCGTCGACATCGGTGCCTCGAGCACGACCTTCAGCGTGCTCGCAGACCTCAAGGTTATCTACACGCGTGACTTCAACTTCGGCGGCCAGCAGTTGACCGAGGAAATCATGCGTACCTACGGCCTGTCGATGGAAGACGCGGGTCGTGCGAAGAAGCAGGGTGGCTTGCCGTCGAACTACCAGCCGGAAGTTCTCGAGCCGTTTATCGACGACATGACCCAGCAGGTCAGCCGTTCGCTGCAGTTCTACCTCGCCTCGGGCGGTGGTCGCGAGCAGCCGGACATGATCCTGGTCTGTGGCGGCTGCGCCAACATCCCGGGCATCGCAGACGTTATCTCGAGCCGCGTGGGTATTCCGACCGAAGTCGGTGATCCGCTCGGCCAGATGAAAATTTCATCCAAGGCAAAATCACAGGGCGTGCACAAAGATGCGACAGCACTACTTACGGCCTGCGGTCTCGCACTGAGGAGTTTTGACTAATGCCTAGTATTAATCTACTCCCGTGGCGCGAGGCGGAGC
>JASJCM010000084.1 GCA_030065985.1 Woeseiaceae bacterium
TTTGTTCTTGGCGGGCACGCCGGGCCGACCGGACGGCCGATCTCGCTGCTGAGTTTCCTGATCGACGCGAACAACTGGCCTGCCGATTCGTGGCCGTTCAAGCGCACCAATCTTGTTATTCACTTGCTCACCGGCGCAACGCTGGGCGTTCTGACCGCATTGATCCTGCGCGTGCTCGAATTCCGGCAACGCGATATTCGCTGGATCGCGCTTATTGCGACCGCGATCTGGTTGCTGCACCCGTTTCTGGTTTCGACAACGCTCTACATTGTGCAGCGCATGGCCCAGTTGGCCACGTTGTTCATGTTTGCCGGCTGCGCACTCTACCTGCGCGGCCGACTGCAGTTGGCGGAGAATCCTCGCAAAGCCTACATTCTCATGAGTGGGGCAATCGGCGTGTTCACGTTGCTCGCCATGTTGTCCAAAGAGAATGGCATTCTGCTGCCGGTGCTCGTCGGGGTGCTCGAATTAACCATCGTTGCGGGCCGCAAGAATGCGCTGCCAGCGCTAAACCGTTACTGGGCCGCGCTGTTCATTGTCGCGCCGACGGCGGTCATCGCGCTCTACCTTGGCAAACTGGCGATGAGCGAAGATTTCTTCGAGATCATCGCGCCGCGCGACTTCAGTCTCTACGAGCGATTGCTCACGCAGGGACGGATCCTTGTCGACTATCTACAGCATTGGTACCTGCCCAAGCTGTACACGACCGGGGTGTTCCAGGATCACTTCATCAAGTCCTCGGGATTACTCTCGCCAATTACGACGCTTATCTCGATCATATTTCACGCGCTGGTTATTGCTGCTGCCTTCGTCAAGCGTCGTCAGTATCCGCTATTCGCGCTTGCCGCGCTGTTCTTCTACGCGAGCCACCTGGTTGAATCGACGGTCGTGAATCTCGAGCTGTACTTCGAGCACCGGAATTACGCTGCCGCGGCGTTCCTTTTCCTGCCCCTCGTTGAGTTGCTGTATCGCAAGGCCAGTCCCCGAGCTTTCCTGCTGGTATCGATTGCCGTGCTGGCACTGCTCGGTTCGTTTACGCGCTATTCGTCGACAGTCTGGCAGAGCCTGCCGTCGATGATTGAGTCTTCGGCACTCAAGGAACCAACGTCGGCGCGAGCGCAGTCACAGTTTGCAAAACTGCTGTTCGCGGTTGGGCGCCATGACAGAGCGCTCGAAACTATCGATCGTGCAATCGAGATCATTCCGTACGACGATCCGTTGCTGCTGATCAATCGCCTGTACTTCCTTTGCAGTCGGAACTCGCTCAACGTCGATGTATACCAGGCGTCAGCACAGAGAATCGCCCAGCTGCGGTTCGACTCGCGGGCGCTAAAGGCCTACAACGTGCTAGCAGCTGAGATCGTCTCCGGGAGCTGCCCCAACATCACGCTCGACCTGCTCGAGTCGATGTGGGTGCAAATGCTCGACTTGCCCGAGAATGGCGATCCGATGTCCCTGCGCTTCTCGCACATTCAGTACCTGATTGGCTATACACGCACGCATGCTGGCGAGCCGGCGGCTGCGCTGGACGCCTTCCAGAAATCTCTGGACTCTCGCCCCGGGGCAAGCCATGCGATGGCAATGGCCGCGTTGCTGGCCTCTAACGATTTTGGTGAACAGGCGCTGGTGCTCGCAGAACGAGCGCTCGGGCAGCTACGCGCCGAGATTGCCGAGGATCCGAAGCTGATGCGCAAGGTGAACGAATCGGACATCCTCGAGTTTCAAGACACCGTCAGGAATGATCTCGCTGCGCGGCAAGACGCAAGTATATCCGGTGCAGCCGACTGACCGCCGTCCGCGTCTGCTCTAGCGACCCTCGGTTCAGGATTACGTCGTTTGCAATCTTGAGGCGTTCGTCGCGGCTTGCCTGCGCAGCCAGCATGCGTCGAGCTTGTTCCACGGTTTCCGCATCACGCTCCATGAGCCGGCGGATCTGGGTTTCCTCATCGCAGTCGACGACGAGTACCCGATCCACGAATTCCCGAAGCGGTGATCCGGTCAGAAGCGGCACGACAATCAATTGGTAGTCACCGCCGGCAGCGTCAGCCTGACGCCGTGTCTCGGCACCAATGCGCGGATGCAGTATCGCCTCGAGGTCCTCGCGAGCGGCGTCGTCAGCGAAGATCAGGTTGCGCATCGCGCCGCGATCGAGATTGCCTGCGGCATCGATCACCCCCTCGCCGAATCGTTCCGTGATTTCATTGAGCGCGGGTTTTCCCGGCGCAACAACCTCGCGCGCAATGACGTCGGTATCGATGATGGGCACGCCGAGATCGGAGAACATGTCGGCTACCGTGGACTTGCCGCTCGCGATGCCTCCGGTCAGGCCGATACGCAGCGGCGTGCTTATTATTTCATCGGCCATCTAGAGGAACATATCCAGGTACGTGGTCTTGATCGTGTCGCCCCACAGCATCGCGATCCAGCCGGCCGCCGCGAGATAGGGCCCGAACGGGATCGGCACGCTGCGCTCGTGTTTGCGAATCGCCATCAAGGCAATGCCGACGATTGCGCCGACTACCGCGGACATGAGGATAATCATCGGCAGCTGCTGCCAGCCGAGCCAGGCACCGAGCGCCGCGAGCAACTTGAAGTCGCCATAGCCCATGCCTTCCTTGCCGGTGACGAGGCGGAACAGCTGGAACACGATCCAGAGGCTCAGGTACCCAGCCATTGCACCGATAATCGCGTCCCGCGGTGAGATAAACAGCGTGTCGGCACCCGCCACCGGGTGCCAGAGGCTCATTGCAAGGCCGATCCACATGAGTGGCAGCACGATCGAATCAGGGATCAGCTGGGTGTCGGCGTCGATGAGCGCAACCGGAATCAACGCCAGGGTCAGAATGATGGCCATGGCTGCCTCAATACTCGCCCCAAACCGCCAGGCGCAGAGACCGGCCAGCACGGCCGTCAGCAACTCAACGACCGGGTAGCGTGCCGAGATCGATTCCTTGCAATTGGCGCAGCGGCCGCCCAGGAGCAGGTAGCTGATCACCGGAATGTTCTGCCAGGCCTTGATTAATGCGCCACAGGACGGACAACGTGAGCGTGGCGCGACGAGATCGAATCGGCCCTCGGGCAGCTCTTGCTCGGGCGGCGTCTTGGCCATTTCCTCGCACTGCACGCGCCATTCGCGTTCCATCATGATGGGCAGACGGTGAATGACGACATTCAGGAAGCTGCCGATGACGAGACAGAACGCAAACACGACCGCGACAAACAGGATCGGGGTTTCGGCAAACAACTCGGGCATTAGCGTGCTCCAACGAAAACGGCGTTCGGAGTTTCCTCCGAACGCCGCATTGTAACAATCCTTGTGGCTGTCTTTGTGCTAGACGACCGCGCCCAGTTTGAAGATGGGCAGGTACATTGCGACCACGAGGCCGCCGACGAGCACGCCGAGAACTGCCATGATCAGCGGCTCGAGCAGGCTTGACAGGTTGTCGACAGCGTTGTCGACGTCTTCTTCGTAGAAGTCTGCAACCTTGGCGGACATGTCATCGAGCGAACCCGATTCCTCACCGACCGCGATCATCTGAATCACCATGTTCGGAAACAGTTCGGTATTTTCCATCGCCTGCTGCAGGCGCTGACCAGTCGCGACTTCGTCGCGCATGGTAAGAACGGCTTCTTCGTACACGATGTTGCCCGTGGCGCCAGCAACAGATTCCATCGCCTCAACGAGCGGCACACCGGCAGCAAACATCGTGGACAGCGTACGTGCGTAACGCGCGATCGATGCCTTCTGCATGATCGGACCGATAACCGGGATCTTGAGCATCAGGCGGTCGAGGAAGTGCCGCATCTTGCGCGAGCGCTTCTTGAAATAGAAGAACGCACCGGCTGCGGCGCCGATAACAAATGCGATATACCAGCCTTGTGTTCGCACGAACACGGACAGGTCGATAACCATGCGCGTAAACGTCGGCAGGTCTGCGCCGAAGCCTTTGAAGAGATCCTCAAACGACGGAATTACGAAGATCAGCAGAATCGTCGTAACGATGAAGGCAACGACCAGTACCGCAGCAGGATAGGTCAGTGCTTTCTTGATCTTTTTCTTGATCGCCTCGGTCTTTTCCTTGTACGTGGCGATCTTGTCCAGCAGTGTCTCGAGCGCACCAGCCTGCTCACCGGCTTCGACCAGGTTGATGAACAGGTCGTCGAAATACAGCGGTTGCTTGGCGAGTGCCTCGGCGAGCGAGCTACCGCCCTCCACATCGGCCTTGATGCCCAGAATCAGCTTCTGCATGGCTTCGTTTTCGTGGCCGTTGCCGACGATTTCGAAAGCCTGCACGAGCGGGATGCCTGCTGCCAGCATCGTGGCAAGCTGGCGCGAGAAGATCGCGATGTCACCCGTCGTGATAGTGCCGCCACCGGAGAACAGACTCTTGGGTTGCTTACGGATGCGGGTAGGGACGACGCCCTGGCGGCGGAGGTCCGCGCGTACGGCGGCCTCGTCCGATGCCAGGCTTTTGCCCTTGATCTTCTTGCCGTTCCGATCGGTTCCCTCCCAGAGGAACGGCGTACTGCCTACAACTGCTGTCTCAGCCATGTTCTTCGTCCGTTAATTCGGTAAGTATCTGATTCAATTACTCAATTGTAACCCGGTTGACCTCTTCAAGGCTGGTAACCCCGTCCTTGACTTTGTTCAATCCGGCACGACGTAAATCGATGACCCCCTCGGTTGCCGCCTGGTCGGCGATCTGCATGGCATTGCCACCTTCCATGATGATGCGGCCCATTGCCTCGGACACTTCCATAACCTGGAAGATACCGACACGGCCTTTATAACCGCCGTTACACTGCTTGCAGCCTTTTGGACTGAAGATCGTAACGCCGGCATCCAGCTCTTCGGCTGTGAATCCTTCTTTCTCGAGGGCCTCACGCGGCACATCGATGTTTTCCTTGCAGTTATCGCACAGGCGGCGGGCGAGACGCTGGGCGATGATCAGGCTGACCGACGTCGCGATCGCGTAGGGCATGACGCCCATGTCGACCATACGGGTGAGTGTCTTCGGTGCGTCATTCGTATGCAGCGTCGACAACACAAGGTGGCCCGTTTGGGCGGCCTTGATCGCAATCTCGGCCGTTTCGAGGTCACGAATCTCACCCACCATGATCACGTCGGGATCCTGGCGCAGGAATGCTTTGAGTGCCGAGGCAAACGTCAGGCCCACCTTCGGGTTGACGTTGACCTGGTTAATACCCGGGAGGTTGATTTCCGCCGGGTCCTCAGCCGTTGAAATGTTGCGGTCCTCGGTATTGAGGATGTTGATGCCCGTGTACAGCGAAACCGTCTTACCGGAACCGGTCGGGCCCGTGACGAGGATCATGCCGTACGGCTTGGCCAGATGCTTCTCATACAGTGCCCGCTGGTGTTCCTCATAACCCAGCATCTCGATTCCGAGCTTGGCACTCGACGGGTCGAGGATACGCAGCACGATCTTCTCACCGAACAGTGTCGGGCATGTGTTGACACGAAAGTCGATGGCACGGGTCTTGGACAAGCGCATCTTGATGCGGCCGTCCTGCGGTACACGGCGCTCGGCGATGTCCATGCGCGACATGACCTTGAGACGCGCGCAGACCTTGTTTGCCAGTACCACGGGTGGTTTGGCAACTTCGCTCAATACGCCGTCAAGACGTGTCCGCACGCGGAAATACTTTTCATAAGGCTCGAAGTGAATATCGGACGCGCCGCGCTTGATGGCATCAAGCAGAACCTTGTTGACGAAGCGCACGACCGGCGCATCTTCAACATCGTCGCGCTGAACGTCCTCATCTTCTTCCTCGGCCGCGCCGACGTCGAGGTTTTCGAGATCGAAATCGTCGTCCTCGAGATCACCCATGCTCGTGTCGACGGCCTCGATGGCCTTATTGACCTGCTCTTCGAGTTTGTCTTGCTCAACGACGACCGGATCCACGCGCAGGCTGGTCGCGAACTTGATGTCGTCAACGGCCTGCAGGTTTGTTGGATCGGCAATGCCGAGGAAGATGCGCTGGCCACGTTTGACCAGCGGCAATACGCGGTGCTTGGTGATGAGCTTCTGGTCAACCGCGCGAATAACGTCAACGTCGATTTCGACCGCGTCCAGATCGAGCAGGGGAACACCAAATTCGTGCGAGGCAGCGACTGCAATGGCACGTGGATCTGCCAGCTCTTCACTGACGAGATGGGCGATCAGCGAGACCTTCTCTCTCTTGGCAGCTTCGGTCGCCTCCTGCAACTTCTCCTCGGAGACGATACCGTCCTGTACGAGGCGCCGCGGCAGGCCCGCGAGGTTGGATTGTGAAGCCGTTGCTGCCATGCAATTCCCAAGCGTCAGGTTTCTGT
>JASJCM010000039.1 GCA_030065985.1 Woeseiaceae bacterium
AGCACCTGGTGGCTCGAGCGCTATCGCTTCGGGCCCGTCGAATGGCTGTGGCGCTCGGTGACCTACTGGCGGCCGCAGCGAATGCGCCAGCCAACGGGCTAACCTATTGCCTCGGCTGCGGCGCGCGCGGTCAGGACGCAGCCCGACAGGAAGGTCCCCTCGAGCGAGCGCCGGCCGCTGGCCCCGCCACCACCGAATCCGGCCGCCTCGCCGACCGCGTAGAGACCATCGATCGGCTGCCCTGCCCGATCGAGCACGCGACTCGACAGGTCGGTCTGTATTCCGCCGAGGCTCTTGCGCGTTATCAGCCGCAACTTGATCGCAATAAACGGCGGGTGATCGCCCAGTGGCTTGGGTTTGCAGGTGCGCAGGCGATCCGAACGCCAGGCGCGCGCATGCATGATGCGTCGTAACTGGTCGTCGTTCCATTGCGACGAGCCGCGGCGAACATCGTCGTCAAACGTTGCGACCGTACGCTCGATCGTCTCGAGACTGACCAGGTCATCGCCGTTCAATGCGTTCATGCGTTCGACCAGCTCGGGCAAGGTATCGGCGACGATGAAATGGTCGCTCTCTTCCTGCATCTGCCTTACGAGACGATGGTTACCCAGCAGCGTTTCCCTGAGGAATGGCAGCATGTGGCTGTCGCGGATGTGCGGATTGTGCTCGGCACCCGAAATCGCGAACTCCTTTGCCGCAATGCGCCAGTTCAGCAGCTGCCACGAGTAGGGTTTCTCCAGTTCGCCAAGGCGCCGGCAAATTTCGTTCGTGTCGAAGCCCGTGATGAGTGGCATCGGCCCGATGCGCTCGCCCGTCGCGTCGAGCCACAATGCGGACTTGCACGGGATCAGGCTCAGGCCGTGATTGTCGAACTGCGGGAACGGGTGCGGAATACCGGCTGCATAGTTCCACATGTTCTCGAGATGCGTGACGTTGCCGCCATGCTCTTCGACGATCTCGTGCAGGCGGCCGTTACAGAAAGGATGCGAGCCGTTGAGCAAGTCGGCCGGCGGCTTGTCCCAGTACCAGTTGTCCCGGACCTTCTGCAGATTGCCGTTTATGCCGCCGGTCGCGACGACAACTTTTTCACCGCGAAATTCGCGCAGCGAACCATCCGCCTCGATCGTGCCGCGGCAGCCGGCAATACGACCGCCTTCCTCGAGCAGTTCGTCGACACGGCAACCGAACGCGAACTCGAGCCGATCAGCATTCGGGTGCCCGTCAAGCAATGAAGTAAAGCAATCGACGAGGCCAAGCCCGGTGCCCCAGAGGATGTGGTATCGCGGCACGCTGTTGCCCGGGACGAAATCGCCGCGCTCGACCCAGTTTACGGCCGGCATGAACCGCATGCCCTTCCCACGCAGCCACTCGTAGACCTGCGTGGCGGTCTGTTCGACATAGGTTTCCGCCCAGCGGCGCGGCCAGACATCGTCGTCGCTGAACTCGGCAAACGACTCCCAGTCCGACAGCGCGAGCTCGGGTGAGTCCTTGATGCCCATGCGTCGCTGCAGCGGCGTACCGACCAGCGCCATGCCGCCAAAAGCCGTGCGCGCGAGCCCGCCGACGCTGGCGGCCTCATGCCGATCGATCAGTGTGACCGATCGGCCGCGCTCCAGACACTCGTGCGCGGCGATGAGGCCTGCAATGCCGGCGCCAACGATGACTACGTCTGAACGGGATTCGATCACGTCGTTCATTTAGCCACAGCCGCTCAGTGAACTAAAGATAATCGGTGCATCGCCGACACAGTGCATATGAAACACAGCAAGGAACAACACATCGGCGATACCGTTCGCATCCGCCGCCCGCCAAAGGTGTTTACCGACGCCGTGGGGGGAACCGTATGGATGAGCGACGTTGAGCCCCGCGAGTTCGAACTGTGCGACGAACCGAAGATCAGCACAGATCCCTACGACCGTGCCGGCGCCTGGTTGAGCAGCTGATCCGACACTTGTACTTCTTTGCACACTTGTCCAAACTTGGTGCTTCCGGTTGCCCGAATCGGTTGCTTCGATGTCGCCAGGTCTTCGCTATTTTCTGATTTTCACCCTGCTGATTCCGACAATCGGCTCCGCTGCCGATGCCGCTGCTGGTAAAGCGCTCTATGCACCCTGCATCACCTGTCATGGCGCTAATGGCGAGGGAAATACGGCCGTCGCTTCGCCCGCGATTGCCGGGCAATCCGAAGATTATCTGGTCCGTCAGCTGCGGAATTTCAATAGCGGCCTTCGCGGCACGAACCCCGAAGACACGGGCGGAGCCCAGATGCGTCCGATGGCCGCAACACTCGCCGATGATGCAGCCATTGAAAGCGTTGTTGCCTATATCGCTAGTCTCGATACGCCGCCCGCCCCGGCGGCCACACTGTCCGGCGACGCCGGCAGTGGCGCCAAGTTCTACGTGAGCCGCTGTGGTGCCTGCCATGGAGGAAAAGGCGAAGGTAACGATGCCCTGTTCGCCCCGCGCCTGACGACGCTGCGGGACAGCTACATCGTGCAGCAGGTGGAGCTCTTCCGATCCGGCACGCGCGGCGCACACCCGGACGACAAGTACGGCCAGCAGATGGCGATCATGGCAAAGGTCGTTACCGACCGGGAACTCAACGACATTGTCGCGTTCCTCAATGAGCTTGCGCAGCAGTAACAGGATCAGCCTTATCGCAGTTGCGCTGCTACTCACCAGCGGCGCGGCGCTCTCGGATGGCTCAGGCTTCGCAACGCATATCGAGCTGCGTGACTTCTGCCCACCCGGGTTCGAACTCGTCGATGGCAACCGCTGCGAATTGAGGACGCTGTATCAAAACTATGAGTCGCTGCGTTACGCCGGCGTAGGCGGCCCAAAAACCGGCCTCCCGCAGGTGCGCGACGGCTTTTCACCGCAGCAGATTGATCTCGGACGTTACCTGTTCTTCGACCCCCTGCTGTCTGCCGACGACTCGCTGTCCTGCGCGAGTTGCCACCACCCGGACCTTGGCTTTGCGGACGGCCGCCCTCGCAGTCGCGGCATCGGCGGCACGGAGGTCAAGCGGGCCGCACCAAGCCTCTGGAACGTCGCGTTACTCGGCAGCTTCTTCTGGGACGGTCGTGCGCAATCCCTCGAAGAGCAGATGCAGGGGCCGCTGTACGACGCCAGCGAAATGGGCAGCAACCCGGCCGAACTGCTGGCGGATCTCAAGGCCAGCGACGAGTACGTGCGGCTGTTTCGCGACGCCTTCCCCGGCAACGACGCCGTACCGACACTCGACAACGTGTACACCGCCATCGCCGCGTTCCAGACCACCCTGATCTCGCTCAACAGCCGCTACGACCGCTACGCGCACGGCTACCATGATGCGCTGACTGAGGATGAGAAAACCGGCATGAACGTTTTCCGTTCCTTTGTCGCGCGCTGCGCCGAGTGCCACACGCCGCCGCTGTTCACGAACCAGCAGATCGCCGTGATTGGCGTGCGCGATCCTGACGGCGTGCCCTTCGACGCCGGTGCACAGGACGTAACCGGGAACCCTGGAATGCGCGGCGGTTTCAAGGTCCCCAGTCTGCGCAACGTCGCTCAGACTGCACCGTACATGCACTCCGGCACGTTCTCCGAGCTGCGCGATGCTGCCGAGTTCTATACCCTCGGCCGCGGCCATGCCCTGCCCGAATCGGAGCGTGATCGTATGATTGTTCACTGGCACATCTGGGAGCCGGACCTCTCCGATGCCGAGCTCGACCGGCTCGTCGACTTTCTGCAGACGTTGACGGACGAGAGCTTCAAACCACAGATACCCGATGTTATGCCGTCAGGCCTGACACCGATTGGCACATTGCCGGAGGCACTCTCGTCCCGGCACGCCAGCACTTCGATTCAATAAGGAAGTACCATGGGGAAGAAACTGTTGATGATCATCGCCGCAATCGCGCTGCTCGTGATTGGCGCTTTCGGCGGCATGAAGTTCGCAGGTGACAACCGCACAACCATTGTCGGCGACACCTCTCGCTACTCGGTTGCGTCGCAGGAAGGTGGCGCGCTGACGCGATCCGTCGGCGGCTCGGGCACAGGTACTGTCCACGAGGTGCGTGATGGCGATTCGATCCAGGCGGCGGTAGCCGCGGCTTCCCAGGGGGACGTGATTCGAGTCTTCCCGGGGACCTACAGCGAAACCGTTTATATCGACAAAGACGACCTCGTCATCAGTGGCGTTGTGCTCGATAACCAGTGGCCGATTATGGAGGGCAACAAGGAGCTCAATGACGCGGTCCTGTACTCGGGCAACGACATCACGATCGAGAACCTGCAGATCCAGCATTACAAAGGCAATGCGATCATGGGTCAGGCAGGTAACAACTTCCTGATTCGCAACAACAACGTCATCGATACCGGCGTGTACGGCATTTTCCCCGAGTTCGGCACCAACGGTCTTATCACGCACAACGTGCTGAGCGGAATCGAGGACGCCGCGATTTACGTCGGCATGTGCGACAACATCCATGTGACGAACAACGAGGTGTTCGACAACGTTGCCGGCATCGAGATCGAAAACACGCGCCATTCGATCGTCGAAAACAACTACGTGCACGACAATACGGGCGGCATCCTCGTGTTCATTACGCCGGGCCTGCCGATCAAGACGACCTACGACACGATCGTGCGCAACAACTTCGTCGTCAACAACAACACGCCGAACTTCGGCATCCCCGGTTCAACCGTGGCAGGTATCCCGGCCGGAACCGGCATCCTGAACATGGCGGGCGACCAGACGACGATCGAAGGCAATGTCATCACGGGCAACAAGACCATCGGTATCCTGATCACCGACCATATGAATGCGCCGAATGTCACGCTTGATCCGGGCGCGGATCCCAATTCGGACGAGATTGCGATTCTCGACAACATGATGTGGAACAACGGGTACGACACGATTCCCGAGATCACGGCGCTCAAGACCATTGAACTTGTCGACGGCGACGTGCAGATCCTCAACATTGGCACAAGCACCGGCAGCTGCATCCTCGATCCGGATCGTTACGTCACGGTCGGGCTTAAGCGCTTTGGCACCTGCGGCTTCACGACAACGGCGCAAGTAACGACCTACCTGCTGGATGAGCCCGCGGAGCGCCGCGAGATTGCCGCTGAGGACATGGGAAAGCGCGCCTACTACGGCGTCTGCGCGGGTTGCCACGCCTACAACATCAAGATGATCGGACCACCCACACAGATCATCCAGGCGCTCTACATGGACAATCCGCAGGGCATCGTTGACTACATCACGGACCCTGTGAAGAAGCGCGATGACTATCCCGAGATGCCGCCGCAGAACTACCTGTCGGAGGAAGTGCGCATGGCGGCTGCTGAGTACATGCTGCAAGTCACCAACTAGCGCTACCGGAACACTAATCGAGTACAATGCGCCCATGTTCAAAGGGCCGCGTTCCAGTGTGGCCAATAACAACAGGACATCCAAATGACAGCATCATGGAAGTCGTTCGCGACGGTGGACCCGTTCGAGGGAATGACCGGGCAGAATCCCGCAATTCTGCAGGACCTGGTCGGCGGAATCTGGGTCGATGGCGAGAAGCACAACGTCGTCGTCGATCCCATGAACGGCGAGGCTTTCATCAAGGTTCCGGACACGCAGTTGCTGGAACCCTTCTTCGAGGGGCTCATTAAGTGCCCCAAGTCCGGCTTGCACAATCCGCTGAAAAACAATGATCGCTACGTTTACCTTGGGCGCGTCTGTGCGAAGGCGGCGCAAATGCTGGCGGACCCCGACGTTGAGGCCTACTTCGCCCGGCTCATACAACGGGTGATGCCGAAGAGCTGGCAACAATGCCTGAACGAGGTCATCGTGACGCGCGTGTTCCTGGAGAACTTCTCGGGCGACGGCGTACGCTTCCTCGCGCGCGGATTCTCGAATCCCGGCGACCACCCGGGCCAGGAGTCCCGCGGCTATCGCTGGCCGTTCGGCCCGGTCGTCATCGTGGCGCCGTTCAACTTCCCGCTGGAAATCCCTGCCCTGCAGACCATGGGCGCCCTGTTCATGGGCAACCGCCCGCTGGTCAAGGCTGCCGAGAAAGTCAGTGTCGTGATCGAGCAATTCATTCGCATGCTGATTCATTGCGGGCTGGATCCCGATGATCTCGACTTCATCCAGTGCCCGGGCCGACGCATGAACGAGCTCATCACTGCGGCCGCCGACGAGATACGACTATTGCAGTTCACGGGCTCCAGCTGGGTGGCCGAGAGCCTGGCGGAGACGCTGCGCGGCAAGGTCCGGCTGGAGGACGCGGGGTTCGACTGGAAGGTCATCGGTCCCGACTTCGACGAGGAGTGGCTCGACTACGTTGCCTGGCAGTCGGACGAGGATGCGTATAACGCATCCGGGCAGAAGTGTTCGGCGCAGAGCGTGCTGTTCGTGCACGACAACTGGGCCGACCATCTGGTGCCCAAACTGCAGGAACTCGCGGCACGACGTTCGCTGGACGACCTGACGATAGGGCCAGTGCTAACCTGGACGAACAAGCAAATCCAGGAGCATGTCGACGCCGTGCTCAATGTGCCGGGATCGAAACTTCTGTTCGGCGGCGCGCCGCTGACGGGGCACAGCATCCCGGACTGTTACGGTGCTTACGAGCCTACCGCGATCAGCGTGCCGCTGAGCGAATTCGACAGCGACCACTTCGATGTGGTCGCGAAAGAGCTGTTCGGTCCGTTCCAGGTAATCGTGCGTTACGGCGACGACGATCTCGATACCGTCCTGTGTTTGCTTGAACGCATGTCGCATCACCTGACCGCCGCGGTCGTCAGCGCCGACATCCTGTTCCAGAACAAGGTACTGGGCGCGACCGTCAACGGCACGACCTACACGGGGATGCGCGCCCGCACGACGGGCGCACCGCAAAATCACTGGTTTGGTCCGAGTGGAGATCCGCGCGGAGCGGGAATCGGCACGCCTGAGGCGATCCAGGTGACGTGGAGCGCCCATCGCGAGATTATCTCGGATCAGGGCCCGAAGCCTTCCGGCTGGACGACGCCGCCGGTCAGGTAGCCTGCAGCACCAGCAGGTTGCCGTCGATGCCGATGAACTTCTTGAGGCGGTTGGCGCCTTTGCGAACGGCCGCCTGCAGGTTGATGCTGCGAACCGTGCCGGCTTCGCGTTCCGCCGCGTCGTTGTCGACTTCGACTTCGAGGGTCACTTCGTTGTTGCGAAACAGCAGGGAACGGCGGGCATCGTGGCTGGACCAGCCAAGGAATTTGCGTGGGTCGACGAAGCGCGCCGTGGTGCCGTCGGCCAGAACCGCGCAGCATTCGGCGTAGCGCATCGGGATTTCGACACGATATTCGACCACGTCGGCATGGCTGGCATGCCGCAGGGGAATCAGTGTATCGAGAATGCGTGCTGTGTTCTCGAGCAGGCCGGCGTCGCCATCAGGCGCGCGGCACAGCTCGGCCGCTAAAATGCCGTCGTTAATTTCCTGGCTGTCTAACGTCGTGTTGTGCATCGCAATTCCCTCGTAGGACCTTTTTGCGGGTTCACCTCATGAACCGTTGCAACTGATACTACGAGAGAATTGCATCAAATTTTACACAAAGAATTTCACACTGTTAATTTCACAAACCGTCTTTTTACCAGCCTTTGAGAAAACCGCCGTCTGCAAAGTCCCAGAGCAGGGTCACATGGACGCTTTCATCCCAGGGCTGACCGGTCACAGGGATTTCGACGCCCAGGTTCAGCGCGACGTGGCCGCCGCGCGTCAGGCCAATGCGGACCTGCGGCAACACCGTCAGCTCGAAATCGCCGTTGCGCGAGCGATACGGCTGCTCTGCGATGACCTCGAGCGCCGGGTAGACACGCCTCGGCCACGGAGAATGCACGTAGTGAACGATGCCGGCGAGCTCGGCTCCACCGTCGCTGGCGCCGTCCAGCGGGAACTTCAGACGCAGGCTGCTTTGCAGAATCCACTCCGGCGATAATTCTCTACCGTAGGCGAGGTAGGTCTGGAGCTCGCCGTCGCCATCGTCAGAATCTGTCGGCAGTGCCAGGACAGCAGCCGCGGAGACCACGTAGGTCTGACTCCACGAAAAGGCTTGCTTCCAACCGACTTCTACGTCGGTAAGTTCGTTTCTGCTGCCATCCTTGACGTGCACCAACTCGAGGATGCCCTGCCCGGCTTTGCCAAAGCGTTTCTCGATCTCGAGGACGTTCTTGTAAGCGTCCGGCCCGTCCTGACGCCGGAATCGACCTTTGTAGACGATCTCGTCCTCGGGAAACGCTTTCTTGGTACGCACCGGCAGGAACAGATTCATTTCGCCCGGCGGATATGCGCTCGTATCCACGAGCGATTTCACATAGGCCGTGACATCGTGGATCTGCTCGTCGGTCAGGGCGTCCTTGTGCGGGGGCATCTGTGCTGCCAGGCCCATCGCATAGCCGCCGTGCTTGACGACCATTTCCCAGTCGCCAAACGGCTCGCGGCTGTTAAACAACGGATCCGACAGGTCCGCCGGCAATACGCCAAGCCCCTGTAACACCGGACTGTCCGGATCCGGACTGCCGGTCTTGCCGTGGCAGACGGCGCAGGTGGATTCAAAAACCTGCTGTCCATTGGCGAGATCGGCTGAAAATGCGCCGCCCGCCATCGATAGCAGAATCAGAACAACCGACACTCGGCCAAATACGCGGGTCGCAATCATCGCAGACACCTTTCATTAGATCTTTCTAATAAGAACGGCACCACGTATACGTGGCGCCGTTCGGTTCAGGTATCCGCGGATTTACTTACTTGAGAACGTGGATGTTGTGTTTCTCACAAACCTCGTGCAGCGGTTTTGGCCAGACCGTCGTGCTGACTTCACCGAGATGTGCCTTACGTAGCAGCAACATTTGCACGCGCGACTGTCCGATGCCGCCGCCGATCGACAGCGGAATTTCGTCGTTCAGGATCATCTGGTGATAGGGCTGCGACAGCTCACCTTCGCGATCGGCGATCTTCATCTGCTCAACCAGCGAATCCTTTGTGACGCGAACGCCCATGGATGACAGCTCGTGACGACGCTTCGTCACGTGGTTCCAGACGAGGATATCGCCGTTCAGGCCGTGCATCAGCTTGCCGTCTTTCTCGATGGTCGGCGTGACCCAGTCGTCGTAGTCGGCCGCCCGCATTTCGTGCGGGAAGCCGTCGTCGAGGACCCAGCCAATGCCGTAAATGAACACGGCGCCGAACTCCTCAAGAATCTTCGTCTCGCGTTCTTTACGCGGCAGGTCCGGGTACTTGGCGAGGATCTCCTCGGCATGGATGAAATGCAGCTCTTCCGGCAGCGACGGGATGCGCGGGTCCTGGAGCTCGGGGTACTTGTCCATGACCATCTTTTCGGCGCCGACGAAGACCTTCCAGATTTTCTTCACAACGTCCGTCAGATACTCGAGATTGCGGTCCTTTTCCGTGATGACCTGCTCCCAGTCCCACTGGTCGACATAGGCGCTGTGATCATGGTCGAGGAAGTAGTCTTTGCGCACGGCACGCATGTCCGTGTTGATGCCCTCGTGGACATCGCACTGGAACTGTTGCAGTGCCCAGCGTTTCCACTTCGTCGCCGCCTGCACGATCGACGCGCGAATCGGCGTGTCGAGGCCGAGGCCGCATGGGAACTCGACGGGCGTGCGGGAGCCGTCACGATCGAGCATGTCATTCATGCCCGACTCAACTTCGACGATTAGCGGTACTTGCACCATCATCAGGTTGAGCTCTTTGGCGAGCCCTTTCTCAATGTAGTCCTTGACGTCATAGATCGCCTGCTGCGTGCGCTTTACATCGAGCAGCGATTCGTAGTCCTTGGGCAGTATTTGGTCGACGGCCTCGTAGGTGCTTATACCCGGGCCGGCCAGGTCGGTTCTCTTGTCCAACATGGTGGTGCCTCCAATGAATAAAGGGGACGTAAGTGCCTGATTCTTATTCCACTATTAGACCTAGCGGCGGCCGCTATGGGTATCGTGGAAAGTAACAGGCGGCGTCGCGCAAGCCGCAGCGCCGCCTGTGAGGTGGGCCTTCTATTACGGCCAGATATCCCGTTGCAGGACAACATCGGCGATACGTTTTATCGCTGAAACCAGCGCCGCATCGCGAAGAGTCGGTCCCGGGTTACCTTCGTTAAAGCCGGCAGAATACTTCTTCTGCAGCTCTTCGAAGCAATCGACGGTTTCGTCGACGGCACGGCACATCTTGTCATTCAGCATGGTCTCGACTTTGTCCAGACTCCATTGCTGATACTCGAGATTCTGTACCCATTCGAAGTAGCTGACGACGACACCACCCGCGTTGGCGAGGATGTCAGGAAGCACGACCACGCCTTTCTGCCGCAGCACTTCGTCGGAGACGGCGGTCAGCGGACCGTTGGCGTCTTCGACGATCAGTTTGGCTTTGATGTTCGCCGCGACGGCAGCTGTAACCTGGCACTCGAGTGCCGCAGGAATCAGGATGTCGCAGTCATAGACGAGCACGTCTTCATTGCTGATAGCCGTGGCGCCCGGATAGCCGACAACGCTGCCGGTTTCTTCCTTGAACTCGATGACCTTGCGCGGATCGAGACCCTCGTCGTTGGCGATACCGCCACGAGAGTCGCTGACAGCAACGATCTTGGCGCCAGCGTCGTGGAACAGGTACGCAGCGATTGAGCCGGCGTTGCCATAGCCCTGCACTGCAACGGTCGCGCCCTCGAGCGTATCGAGACCGGGCACGGCCTTGCGTTTCAGGAGCTGTTCGGTGGCGTACCAGCTGCCACGCGCCGTGGCCTCATTCCGTCCCAGCGACCCGCCGATATCGAGCGGTTTGCCCGTTACTACTGCGAGGTTGTTCTGGCCAGGATGCATGCGATCGTAGGTGTCATAGATCCAGGCCATCGTCTGGGCGTTCGTATAAACGTCGGGTGCCGGAATGTCCGTATGCGGGCCAATGGCCTCACCAAGCTCGGAGACGAAGCGTCGCGTGATGTGGCGCAGCTCCCTGCGACTCAGTTTCTTCGGATCGCACACAATGCCGCCCTTGCCGCCGCCGTAGGGAATATCGACGACTGCCGTTTTCCAAGTCATGAATGCGGCAAGTGCCATAACCTCCGCTTCGCTGACATCCGGGTGATAGCGGATGCCGCCTTTACCGGGTCCGCGCACATCGCTGTGCAGGACGCGGAAACCATGGAACGTCTTCGTGGAACCGTCGTCCATGTTGACGGGGAAGCGGACATGGATGACGCGTTTGGGGTTAATCAGGAAGTCGATAATGCCTTCCTTGATGCCGTCGACCCAGGTCAGAGCCCTCTCGAACTGCTGTGTAGCGTTAACAAAGAGATTGAGGCTCTCGGCACTTCTGACAGGAGTATCCATAGTGCACCTCATTTAGTTGCGATTGGAACTACAACGTAATTGTCGACCTTTTTTCGTGCCGGGGCGGTACGTAGTTCTCCCTAAGCATTTATCACGTGGCCCCGCAGCACCCCGGGAACGGGCTTGCGCGGGTATAATCGCCGGTCCGTAAACCCGGTCCGCGCTCATGAAAAAACCCGAATTATTGTCACCTGCAGGAACGCTCAAGAACATGCGCTACGCGTTCGCCTACGGCGCCGATGCCGTGTACGCCGGCCAGCCGCGCTACAGCCTGCGGGTCCGCAACAACCAGTTCAGCAAGGACAACGTCCTGGCCCAGGGGATCGAGGAAGCGCATGCGGCCGGCAAGCTGTTCTTCCTCGCGAGCAACGTGGCGCCCCACAACAACAAGCTCAAGACCTACATCCGCGACCTCGAACCGATCATCGAGATGGGCCCCGACGCGCTGATCATGTCCGACCCGGGCCTCATCATGCTGGTCCGCGAGCATTTCCCCGACGTGCCGATCCACCTGTCGGTGCAGTCAAACGTCGTGAACTACGCGGCCGTGAAATTCTGGCAGTCGATGGGACTGACCCGCATCATCCTGTCGCGCGAGCTGTCGCTCAAAGAGGTCCGCGAGATCCGCGAGGAATGTCCCGACATGGAGCTGGAAGTGTTTGTGCACGGCGCGCTGTGCATCGCCTATTCGGGCCGCTGCCTGCTGTCCGGATACATGTCGCATCGCGACTCGAACCAGGGCGCCTGCACCAATACCTGTCGCTGGAAGTACAACACCTACGAAGCCCGCGAGACGACCACGGGTGACGTCGCACCGGTCGAGTTTAAGCCGGCCGACATGCCGGTCGCGCTGCTTGAGGAGGAAACGCGCCCGGGCGAGCTGATGCCGGCTTACGAGGACGAGCACGGCACCTACATCATGAATTCGAAGGACCTGCGGGCTGTCCAGCACGTACGTGAGCTGGCCGAAATGGGTATCGATTCGCTCAAAATCGAAGGGCGCACCAAGTCGGCCTACTACACGGCGAGAACGACCCAGGTTTATCACCGCGCCATTGAGGACGCTGCCGCCGGAAGAGACTTCGATATGGGCATGATGGACGAGCTCGAGGGCCTGTCGAATCGCGGCTACACCGAGGGCTTTTACCGTCGCCATCCGCCAAAGGAATACCAGAACTACGAACGCGGCGTGTCGACGTCGGATTACCAGCAGCTGGTCGGCGAGATCGTCGATGCGGGCGATCGCTGGCTGACCATTGATGTCAAAAACAAGTTCGAGCGCGGCGACCTGATGGAGCTTGTTACTCCCTCCGGTAACGTGACGTTTGGCCTGAACGAAATGCTGGGCAAGGACGATGCGGCTGTCGACGTTGCGCCCGGGTCCGGACACGTTGTGAAAATCCCCGTTCCCGAACGTATCGATCCGGCAACGCTCAACGAGTTCGCGATGCTCGTTCGATACCTGCCCCGTGAAACCGGCAAGGAGTCTGCAGCCTGATGAAACCCACGACCGATCTCTTCGATGACCATGAAGGCAAGGTAACCACCTGCGCGCTTCAGTTCCGCGACTTCGGAGGCCGCAGGCAGTTCTTCGGACCTATCCGGACCGTGCGCTGCGATCGTGACAACCAGCTGTTCCGTGCTCTGCTCGACGAGCCTGGCAATGGCGCCGTTGTTGTCGTCGACGGCGGTGGGTCTACAGAGACCGCGCTCATGGGCGACATCATCGCGGCCAAAGGCGCGAAGAACGGCTGGGCGGGCGTTGTGATCAACGGCGCGATACGCGACTCCGCCGAGATCGGGCGTATCGACTTCGGCGCGAAAGCGCTCGGCGTCAATCCTGCCAAGAGCAGCAAGGAAGGTATCGGCGCCGTCGACGAGGATGTCGAATTCGGCGGCGTGACCTTCCGCGCCGGCGAATGGGTCTATTGCGACGAGGATGGCATCCTCGTCTCGCCGGCAGAATTGGCGCAGTCAGACTAAAATGTCGCCGAGCCGCGTGGCATGGCGGTGGGCAATCATCGCCAGCAACAGCTCCGCGGTCGCAATCGCGTCAACGAGACAATCGTGTGCCGCATAGCGCGGCAGCCCATAGGTTCCACGCAGGTCCGACAGCTTGAGTGAACCGCCCTCCTCGATATGGTGTCGCTGGCTTTGCCGCCGGTGCTCAAGTGCCAGCGTGTCAACGACCGGCACCAGCAATGGCGCGCCGTAACGCTGACGACACATGCGGTCGAGCAGCGCCTTGTCCAGGCCTGCGTGGTGAACGACGAGGACCCTCCCCGCCAGCGCATGGACGACTTTGTCGATGACAATGCCCCAGTCGAGACCTGCGCCGACCATCGTATCGGTCAGGCCGTGCACCGACGCGCTGTCACCAACCTCACCACTCGGCCGCACTATCCAGGTTTCGGCACTCGAGAGATCGACGCGCCCGTTGCGCGTGACCACCCAGCCGACGCTGAGCATATCGGCGCTGGCCGCATCCAGGCTCGTTGTCTCGATATCGAGGTTGACGAACTCGATAGCGGCAAGGTCAGCCGCTGGCGACGGAATCTGCTTGTCGAGGAATCTGTCGTACGGCGCTGTTGGCTCGCGGCGCCGCGACCACCATCGCTGCGTCCTGAGCAACGCGTGCTTCATGCGAGGTGGAAACGGTTCAGCAATGCCGACTGGCTGACGCGTACCTGCGAGAACGCAGACTTGAGGTTCTGCCGGACGAGTGGCGACAGCTCATCCGGCGACAGGTGGTTGTCGGGTGCCTTTCCCGCCTGAAGCTGACGGCTCTGGTGTTCGATACGCAGCTTCTCGATGAAGTCCAGCGCATCGATAAGATTGGCCGCGTCGGTCTCGGTCAATTCACCGGCTTTTGCCGCCGCCGTCAGGCGATTGCGCGTGCTGATACGTAGTTCACCTGCTGCGAGCGAGCGAATCCGCGCCATCTCGACGATTGGCATGATGCCGTGCAACTTGAGATCCAGCGTATTCTTGTGCTCGCCCGACTTCTCGAGCACGAACTGGCGAAAGAAACCCAGCGGCGGCTGATAGTCCATGGCGTTCTTTGCCATTAGTGCGAGGAAGATTTCGTTCTTGCGCGCGTCCTCGCGAATGCTCTTCTTCAGTTTCTCGACCAGTTTCACACTGCCCGCGACGCAGCGCAGGTCGAAGAATATGTTGGCGTGCATCAGCGCCTTTTGTTCCGGCACCGTGATCCAGCGGTTGAAATACTGCTTCCATTGGCGCAACGGCTGCCGCCACTTGCCGTTCGATGCCATGACATCACCCGGACAATACACGTAGCCGCATTCGTGCAGCCCATCGTTGACGATCTTCGCCATTGCCGCAAAGTAGGCATCGTCGGCCTCAGAAACCTTGTTGGACAGGACCAGCGCATTGTCCTGATCGCTCTTCGCTGACTGCTCAAAGCGCCCCTGCGAACCCATCGCAACCCAAGCGTAGGTGCACGGCGGCGGCCCAAGCTCTGCCTCCGCAATACGGATGAGCTGGCGCGTCACCGTGTCGGTGATCATTGTGATGAACTTGCCGAGCTGCTCGCCGTTTGCGTCCGACTCAATCTGCCCGATGATCAATCCGGGTAGCCGCTTGCAGGCATCGACGACACCGGCCGGCGTCGTTTGCTTGCCGATGTCGCTGACAAGATACAGTGGGTGCTCCGTCTCGAGGCGCATGAAGTCACTGCGCGAGACCATGCCGATGAGTTTGCCTTCGTCGGTAATCGGCAGATGGTGGATGTTGCTCTGCATCATGACCATGGCCGCCTCGTAGGCATGCGCATCGCCCTCGAGCGTGATCGGGTCTTTGGTCATGATCTCGGTAACGGGATGATCGCCGGACAGTCCGGCCGCAACAACCCGCGCGCGAATATCCCGATCCGTAACAATGCCGTTGACCGCATCGCCGTCGCTGATCAGCATCGCCGAGACACGCTCATCCACCATCTTTGTTGCAACTTCCTGGATCGTGGCTCCGAGCTCGATACTCACTGGCGCTCGCGTAACGAGCGAGCGGACGTTTTCACCCGAAGCGCCGCGAAACGTCTGGACCTGCGGCTGCATGGTCAGGCGATCGGACAACGCGCGTATGAACCACGTGTCGAACGCGCCGCTCGATTGCCGCGCATGGGCAAAGACCTTGCCGTCAAGGTGGTAGACAAGCGAGTCCTCGAGCGCCACCGAGTGATTGCGCGCCGGCGCATCATTCATCAAAGATGGAAACCCGAAGCAGTCGCCCTCGGCCAGACGGGTCATCATCTCGCCGTCGCCGTTGCGAAGTTCGACGGCACCACTGCGGATAATATGCAGGCGTTTATTCTCGCTGCCGACCGTCAGGATGTCGTCGCCGGAGCGATAGTACGCAATCTCGATTCCCTTCGCACAGGCCGCAAGCTCAGTCTCACCGAGGGCATCGAAGCCCGGCAAGGCCTTCAGGTATTCGGCAATCTCGGGAATCTCTTTCATAGGCCGATTCTGACACGCTCCGCAGAATGGGAAAACTGGCGGCGCTGTTGCCAGCACCGCCAGTGAGTCACCCGAATTGTGTCGGGCGGGGGGAGGTTCCTAGAAGGCGTACTTGGCCGAGAAAATAAACCGCGTCATATCGCCGTCGAGACCGGACTCGATCTCGCGCTCGGCAAACATGACCTCCCCGCCCAATGTCAGTTTCGGCACCGGCTGGTAGACGAGATTGACGTGCGCGGAGTAGACGTCCTTGGTGACTCCCGTACCGGTAAGCGCCGTATCGTTGTCGATGCTCAGTGCCGAGTAAATCAGGTTCGTGCGCCACTTCTTGTTCCAGACATGACGATACGCAACGAAGAAGCCGGTCTGATCGATCGCCTCGAGATTACCGTTGCTATCGATGACCGCATCGTTCGCCGTATTCAGGCCCAGGTAACGGCCAACGCCCGAACCGCTCGTAATCATCCAGCGGATATCGTCGGCCTCGCCGATCGGGTGCTTGCCGGAGACACTGAGCGCCAGCGATGTCTCGCTGTCGTCGACGCCGGTCGTGTCGTAGTCGAGCTGACGGGCAAGTCCGGCAATCTTGATGTGCCCGCCATCGAGCGGGATTGTGTAGCGCGCCACCAAATCAGGCATCGCGCCGTCATCGGCAACGATCCGGCCGCCGCCGCCATTTGGCGTGATCGTCGTCTCGGGGTTCTCGAGCGCAAACTCCCAGTTGCCGCTCGTGTAGCGGATCATCGCCTGGCGCATGAACGTCGTACCTTCGGATGGACCGATGAATTCCATCGTTTCAGGCAGCACACCAACGTCCTGAAAGGTCGACCAGGTCTGACCGAACAACCAGTCGTTGTACTTGATGAACGCGTGCCGCACGCGCGGATTGTACGAGTTACTCACCCGCTCGTTGCCGCCCGGCGACAGGTAGAAGTCCATCTCGATGAACGTCGACAGCTTGTCACCGCTGTCGAGATTATGGTTGCTCTTGAAGTTAATGCGCGTCGCTTTGGCGTCCGCATTGAGGTCGGGACCAGAGCTCGGCCCTGTGCCGACGGGAATCGTCGCGGGAATGTAGAACTGCGTTCCGGCGCTGCCCGGTGCGAGATCACCCGATGAATAGTCACTGAGCTTGGCGTCGAGGCGAACATACCCCCCGAATCCGTAGGAATGGCTCGAATCAGACTTCGGCGGCATCGGCTTCGCTGCGGGAGCAGGCGCCGGCGCTGCCTTCTTCTTCTCGTCGACCAGCTGTTTCAGCATGGCCTCAAGTTCGGCAACCCGCGCTTCGAGCGCGGCGACGTCAGCATCCTGCGCCATGACCGGGCCACCCGCGGCCAGCAGCGCGATCGCAACGCCAGTGGAAAGTGCTTGTAGTTTGAACCTCGTCATTGTTTTCCCCCAATACGGAGTGTTGTTCAGGCACTCGCAGTCTCGGCGACGGCCACTTCGAGGGCCATTAGCCAATAGTCGAATCCGGGGTAGCATTAGACGAAGGTCTAATGTCCGGGGAGATAAGGAACGGCGATTCGGGTAATCTTGACCTCGGGGAGGACCAGATTCTGACGGCCGCAAGCACATTTATCGTCGCAGACGATCATCCGCTGTTCCGCGAGGCATTGATCCACGCTATTGGCAATTGCGTGGCGGGCGCGCATATCGTCGAGGCTGACAGTCTCGATACACTGCAGGTTGTCGTCGAGGAAAACGCCGACGCTGACCTGCTGTTCCTCGACCTCAATATGCCCGGCGTAAGCGGCTTCTCGGCCCTGGCGTGGATTCGCAGCAATCACGCATCCTTACCTACGGTCATCGTCTCAGCCTCTGACGACCCGGCCGTTATCCGTCGCTCGATTCAGCACGGCGCGAGCGGCTTCATCCCGAAGTCATCGCCGATTGGCACGCTGGAATCGGGCATACGAGCCGTCCTGGATGGCGAGGTATGGGTGCCCGAAGGCATTGATCTCCGAGACGATCGTCTCGACAGCGAAGAAGCAGAGATCGCGGCTGCGCTGAGTTCGCTGACGCCGCACCAGTTTCGCGTCCTGATGATGCTCGGCGAGGGGCTCCTCAACAAACAGATCGCTTTCCAGCTCGGCGTATCCGAAGCGACTATCAAGGCACACGTCACGGCAGTTCTGCGCAAGATGAATGTCAACAATCGCACGCAGGCGGTGCTGGCGGTGCAGCAGTTGCGGATCAGCGCGCCGTCGTTACTCGAGACAGAGTCAGGCGGCGACGCGGCGACTTAGGATTCGATTGATCAGCGCCCGCAGTGCCGCCGGCTTGACCGGCTTGTTCAACAGCGTGTGGCCGGCATTATTGACCTCATTGGCCACCTCGTCCGTGTGATCCGCAGTCAGGATCGCGGCGGGAAGTTCTGCTCCCGAATATTCGCGCAGGGCCTCGATGACCTCGAGCCCCGTGACATCGTCGTCGAGGTGATAGTCGACGAGCAGTAATGCTGGCCACTGACCCATCTCCGAGTGCACGCGCTGCAACGCTGCCAACGCGCCGTCGCGGCCCGTTGCCACCACGGGCGCGGCGCCCCATTTCGCAAGCAGGCCCTGCATACCGTCCAGGATCTCGCGCTCGTTGTCGATACACAGAATCACCTGGCCATCGATTGATGAACTCGCGCGAGCCACCGGCGCCCCTGCCGCAGCGTCAGCGACGCCGTCGCCGGACGCTCGCGGCACAATGACTTCGAAACAGCTGCCCCTGCCCAGCTCGGAGCGCAAAGAAACCTCATGCCCGAGGAGACGCGCGATGCGATCAACAATGGCAAGACCAAGTCCCAGGCCGCGCTTCGTCTGTTCGGCGCCGTCCGAGAGGCGGTGAAATTCGTCGAACACCGCTTTCTGATCGCTGTCCGCGATACCCACGCCGGTATCGATGACCTGCAGCACGACATGGTCGCCGCGACGGCGGCAACCCACCAGCACGCCACCTGTGCGAGTGTAGCGGCGCGCGTTGCTGACGAAGTTTTGCAGGATGCGACGCAATAGAGCCGGATCCGAATGCACAACGAGGTTCGTGGGCGCGAAGCGCAGACCAAGCTCCTGCTCCGCAAACGTCTGCGAAAACTGCGTATCAAGAGCCTTGAAGATCTGCTCAACGCGGACGTCTTCGCGCTTGGGCTCCGGCGCCGCCGTATCGAGCCTCGAAATATCGAGCAATGCGCTCAGCAGGTCTTCAACGCTGAGCAGGCCGTTCTCGACGCGTGTCACAAGTCGGCCCTGCTCGTCCGTCATCTCGTCGCGATGTTCGATGAGCAATGCCGCGAACAGCTTTGCAGCATTGAGCGGTTGCAGCAGATCATGCGCGGCCGCGGCCAGGAAACGCGTCTTCGATGCATTGGCATCCTCGGCCTCGGCTTTCGCTTCACGCAAAGCGAGCATCGTCGACTCGAGCTCCGCGGTTCGATCCGCAACACGCTGCTCGAGCATCTCTTTAGCCTCGACGAGCATGTTCTCGGCGCTCTTGAAATCGGTGATGTCCGTGTAGGTCGTGACAAATCCGCCGTCGGGCATCGGCTGACCACGAATTTCGATGACCTTGCCGTCGATGAACCGGCTCTCGTACCGATACGCTGAACCGTCTCGTAGCAGCTTCATGCGTTTAGCGACGGCCTGCTCGACATCAACGTCACCAAATCGCCCGAGTTCGGCGTTGTAGCGAATCAGCTCCTCGACCGATTCGCCGACGTGCACCATCCCGTCCGGATAGTCCATGAGCTCGAGGTAGCGACTGTTCCAGCCGATCAGCCGCTGGTCCGCGCCGACGACACTGACACCCTGGCTGATGTTCTCGAGTGTCGCCTCTGTGAGCTGCCGGTTAAAGCGCACGGCGCTGGAGGTCTCATCGAGCAACAGCACGACATCTCCAATCTCCATGCCGGTCTTGCGTAGAGCCGTCGTAATCACGACGCGGGCTGACGCCGCGCCAATCGCGCCGGCAAGCAAGCGTTCCGTGAACTGCAGCAGGCGACGATCGGCGGTCAGTGACGGTGCAATATCGAGCCCTTCCTGTTCCGCGAAGTCGGCGAACGACCGCGCTGCATGGTCCTCGCCGAGGAAGCGGTCGGCCAGTGCGCGCAGGTCGCCGTTGGTCAGGTCTGCGGTCGCCGCTGACGGACGCACCTCTCCGCCCCGCATGATCGGGCTGGCAAACGCGCGGGCCTGGATCTTCTCGACCATCGATTGCCGGGTCAGCAGGGACACGGCAATGAACACGGCAACGTTGCCACACAGCGACCATGCGACACCGTGCGTCAGCGGATTTGCCTGCGCATCGAATACGAGTGCTTCAGGACGCAGCCAGGCGATACCGAACAGACCCTGCTCAATAAACTCGCCGCTGAAGACGCCAGACCGTGCGAGCGTCGGCAGAAACAGCGTATACGCCCAGAGAACGAATCCCGTGACGAGTCCGGCGAAGGCGCCGAGCCGCGTCGACCGTTGCCAGTAGAGTCCGAGCACGATCAACGGCATGAACTGCGCAGCCGCTGCGAACGACAGGAGGCCGATACTTGCCAACGCTGCCGATTCGTCGAGTGCGCGATAGTAGAAATACGCAAGCACGGAAATCACAGCGATTGCGAAGCGGCGAATGTGAATCAGCAGACGCGAATAATCGGTTCGTTCGGAGAGACCGAGAGACTTGATGCGCAACAACGCCGGCATGACGAGTTCGTTGCTGATCATGGTCGACAATGCGACACACGCGACGATAACCATGCCGGTTGCCGCGGAGAAGCCGCCAAGAAATGCCAGGATCGTGAGCCAGTGCTGACCGCTTTCCATCGGCAGCGCAAGGACGAATGAGTCACCCGTGAACATGCCCGACGGCAGCAGCTTCAGGCCGGCCAGCGTGATCGGAATGATGAACACGCTGAAGATCAGCAGGTACAGCGGAAACGCCCAGCGCGCGGTATCAAGACGCGCGTCCTTGTGCGCTTCGACGATAGCGACATGAAACTGCCGCGGCAGGCAGAAGATCGCCGCGCTCGCGAGAATCAGCTGCGTGATGAAGGTGTCCGGCAACCGATCGAACTGGAAGACGGTCCCGGCCCGCGCCGCCGTCGCTGTCACTTCGCCGCCTGTTTTGTTCAGCAGGATGATGGCAAACGCGCCGACCGCGATGAAGGCCAGCAGCTTGACGACGGACTCGAACGCAATCGCAAGCATCATGCCTTCGTGGTGTTCGGTGACGTCAATCTTGCGCGTACCGAACAGGATCGTGAAGCCGGCAAGCGTAGCGGCCACGACCAGCGCTGTATCGTACTCGGCACCACCGGTTACCGAGTAATTGGAAACAATGCTGAAGCCGCCCACGATCGCCTTGAGCTGCAGAGCGATGTAAGGAACTGAACCGATCGTGGCAATGACGGTGACGAGTGCGGCGAGACTCTGTGCCTTGCCGTAACGCGCCGCGATGAAATCGGCGATCGATGTGAGATTCTGTTTCTTGCTGATCGCAACGATACGCCTGATCAACGGCCAACCGAAGAGGATGACGAGCATCGGACCGATGTAGATAGGCAGATAGCCCCAGCCATTCTGGGCCGCGCTACCAACAGCGCCGTAGAACGTCCAGGATGTGCAGTACACGGCGAGCGTCAGACTGTAGATCAGGGCTCGACTGAACGTCGAGAAGCGGCTCTGCTCTGTATTGTCGCCCCAGTACGCGATCGCGAACAACACGGTCACGTAACCGAGCGACAGCACCAGCAGTACCCACCAGTTGATCACGCCTGACGTCCCCCTCTTTCTTGTTCTTCTCGCGGCAGTCTACTACTAACGTCGAATGCCCGCGACATAGGCCCTTTGCTAGATTCGTCGGCGCATAAACCATAAAAGCACCCGCTAACAAGGGGAAACGCATGTCTAAAAACAGCAGCTACTGGAGCGCAAACCTGAGACTGGTCGGCATTTGCATGGCCATCTGGTTCGTCGTTTCGTACCTGTTCGGAATCATTCTCGTCGAGCCGCTGAACAACATTTCGATCGGTGGCTACAAGCTCGGGTTCTGGTTCGCACAACAGGGGTCGATCTACGTATTCGTTGCGTTGATCTTTTTCTATGCCAACCGCATGGGCAAGCTCGACAAAGAGCACGATGTCCACGAAGACGACGA
>JASJCM010000085.1 GCA_030065985.1 Woeseiaceae bacterium
TCGCTCAGAAGTTGTAAACGAAGCCTAGCGATACTACCGGCCACGCCTTGTAGTCGCTGATATCGTCTTCGATCTGGGCGCGTTCGGCGTTCAGAGCAGGACCCAGCAGCGCCTGCTCGACGGGCGAGAGGTTGTCAAAGTTGCTGACGCCGAGAGAAACACTCGGATCGCCTTGCCACAGGACGCCGAAGTCGAGGTTGATGCCGGCCTTGCCGAACACCTCGAAGTCGAAGCCGACACCGGCGTACGGCGCCGTGCTGCTGAAGGACGTTGTGCTCTCGACACGGCCGATGGTCGCGATGTCGAACGGTGTGCCACCGATGTCGACCAGACCCGACGTCTGCGAACTCGCCATCTGTACTTCGTTGCCGTTCGAGAACGCGCCGACGGTGAAACGCATCGGCGACAGCGGGAACTTGAAGTTGCCCGTTACGTAGTAGCTGTCGAGAGCCAGCGTCGCGTCGTAGTCGATGCCTGCGTAGTCGCTGTCAGCGTCGTAGTCGTACTGGTTGAGCCCGACGCGGACGTCGAACCAGGGTACGGGTGGGTCCCAGCGACCTTCGAGGCCGATACCGAGCGTGCCGGCTTTGACGCCGACGCCGAAATCGGCGCTGGCGGTACTGAAACCGAAGAGAGCGAGCGCCGCAAGCGTCGCCTTGAGAGTTTTGAATTTCATCGTCTTAAGCCCAAGCGATTGACAGGGCTGAGATTAACGCTGAGTCACAGGGTGGACTGTGCGCCGCATCACAGGCCCGGGAATTCCGCCATTTTATGTCAAATTCTGTGACTCAGGGCTCAATTTTCGGCAGGTCAGTGAGTGTCGGTTCTTCCATTTTGTCGCGGCCCCATTTGAGGAAGATCCCGGGTTGCGCTTTCGGGCAGATATTGACCTTGTCGAGGTCCCCATTGACATGCGGCAGGGCCATCAGGCGCTTGTCCATGACGCGGAACCAGAGCGGCGGGAAATAGGCGAGCAAATACATGCCGAAATAGCCGTTTGGCAGTTGCGGAACGTCCTCGAAGTGACGCAGCGACTGATACCGCCGCAGCGGGTTCGCGTGGTGATCCGAATGACGTTCGAGGTGGAACAGCACCAGGTTGCTGAAGAGGTAGTTGCAGTTCCAGGAATGGTGCGGCTGGCAGCGCTCGTAGCGCCCCTTGGCGTTCTTTTCGCGCAGCAGGCCGTAGTGCTCTACATAGTTCGCGCTTGTCAGTTGCCAGTAGGCGAACGCGTGGTGCAACAGCAGGAACGGTATGGCCAGCCAACCGATCCAGGCGAACAGCAATACGGTAACGGCCATGCTGATTGCGTAGGACTGCAGGATCGGGTTGCTGTAGTGCCAGATTGGCAGGTCTCGGGACCGCAGCCGCTCCCGTTCTATTTCCCACGCGCGCCGAAATGCGCCCGGTATTTCTCGCAGCGCAAAGCGGTAGATGCTCTCTCCCATACGCGAGCTTGCCGCGTCCCCGGGCGTCGAAACGAGCATGTGGTGCCCGCGATTGTGTTCGATGGTGAAGTGGCCGTAAAACGCGACCGCCAAGGCAAACTTCGCGAGCAGTTTTTCAATCTTCGTGTTCTTGTGGCCGAGTTCATGGGCTGTGTTGATTGCGAGGCCCGCAGTCAGGCCCGCCATCGTGGCAAGCAGAATGAACGCCCACCAGCTCAGGTCCTGAGTGCCGGCATAGACGGCGCAGACGATCAGCGTGAAATAGTGCAGCGGCACGACGACATAGGTCAGGCGTCGGTAGAAAGGATCCTTCTCGAGCTGCATCACGACTTCTTCGGGAGGGTTATTCGAGTCGGTCCCGATGACGGCATCGAGTGCCGGTTGCGCGATGTAGTTGAGCAGGAATGGCAGGACGAACCAGAGTTCGTTGCCGGTCAGCGCGTGCAATACGACAGGCATCAATGCCTGCAGCGGAAACGTCACTGACAGCAGCCAGAGCCAGCGCTTGCCATCCACATAATGGATCGCTTCGCCGTTTTCGAGGACACCTGTGTAACCTTTCATGAGCTGCTCGTCGTACGTCCAGGTTGCATTAGCAGGTTAACCCCGGAATTGTCGCCCACTCAACTATCCGGCGAAATATTGTCGGACTTCTATACAGTTTCGTTCGTCCCGAATGAAACGATTCTGTAAAACGCCTGTTGAAACAACTTGATGCGACTTTGGTACGGGAATTGCTCTATATTCTTTGCTGGCAAACGCTTTGAGGGTTGGCATTGGGAAATCACTCCTGGCTGCTGGCAGCAGTCGCGGCCGCGACGTTGATCGCAGGCTGCGGACAACAGACCGAAGACAGCGGGACCGAGTCAGGCACGGCCCCGATCCTTACCGCCAAGACGCTGGGCGAACAGGTCGTCCTGTCAGCGGAGGATTATCTGGCAGCGGCGCCGTACGCCGATGCGGATCGAACGCAAGGCGAGCGACAGGCGCAGATCTGCCGCGCGTGCCATAGCCTCGACAAAGGCGGACCCAATATGGTCGGCCCCGGGCTCTACGAGTTCTTCGGTACAAAGGCCGGCACGCGCGAGAACTTCCCGTACTCGGAGGCGCTGCGCGAAGCCGACTTTATCTGGACGCCGCGGGCGCTGGATGCCTGGCTTGCGCAGCCGGGACGGTTCCTGCCAGGCAACCGGATGACGTTTGCCGGTGTCATGCGACAGGAAGACCGCGATGCGCTCATCGCTTACCTGCTCGAGGTGACCACGGCAGACTAGCCACAAGGAGAGCAGCAGAGGATGGCGACACCCAGCGCGTTAAGGGAGCAGCGCATTCGTGCCGAAAGGCGCCAGTTTTCCTGGCGCACGGTCTTTTTCGGCTTCGCCCTGTCGCGCCGTCACGCGCACCGCCGGGAAATCGACAACGAGGTCATATTTCTCGACTGGCACCATCCGTGGCTGTTCTTCCTCGCTACCGGCACGATGCTGCTGTCCTGTGCCGATGCCTTCCTGACGCTCCAGCTCATCAACCTCGGCATGATCGAGGCCAATCCGGTCATGGAAGCGGTGATGTCGCAGAGCACGCTGCTGTTCACGAGCACCAAGCTCGCAATGACCGCTTTCGGGATCCTGGTGCTGGTTTTCCTCGCCAAGGCGCACTTCATGAATCGCCTGCGAACGGGCCTCTTGCTGACGATCTTCTTCTCGTTCTACGCCTGCCTGGTGTGCTACGAACTCGTGAACCTCTTCCGACTAATGTCGTAGCAAATCCCGGGGCCATTTCGATTCCCTCCAACCCACGCTTGGGATAAACTAGCGCCCCTTTTTCAGGTGGTTCCGAAGCAATGCTGGTCGGTGCCCCTGATCAGCTTCGCAAGCCGTTGAAATAATGACTGATTCCCTGAAGGAACAATTGGCTTCCACGCCGCTGTTCGGCGCTAACGCAAGTGCCGTAGAGCGGATGTACGAGCTGTACCTTGATGACCCGTCTCAGGTGCCGGACGGCTGGCGAGACTATTTCGACACCTTGGGCGACCCGGACGCCGAAATTGTCCACTCGAAGATTCGCGAAAACCTGCTAGAGGAAGCGCGCTCAGGACGCCGCTCGGGAGCGATCACGACGCGCAGCACCGGCAAGCCCGCAACGTCGGGTGAGAAGCAAGCGGCCGTCGCTCGACTGATCCAGGTCTACAGCCTGCGTGGTCACCAGATCGCCGATATCGACCCGCTTGGCCTCATGGATCGGCGTGTCCCAGGCGTGCTCAAACTCGACTACCTCGGGCTGACAGAAGCCGACATGGACACCGAGTTCTTCACGGGTGGTCTCGCCGGGAACGGCAATGAACGCATGAAGCTGCGTGACATTCTCACGCTGCTAAAGTCGATTTACTGCGGCAAGGTCGGCGCTGAATTCGCGCATATTTCGAGAGCGCGCGAGCGCCTGTGGTTGCGTAGACGCTTCGAGCAGGGCGCTGCGTCGGACACGCTGACCAACGAGGATCGAGTCTGGGTGCTGGAGCACCTGACCAGCGCCGAGGGCATCGAGCGCTACCTGCACACACGCTACGTTGGCCAGAAACGGTTTTCGCTGGAAGGTGGCGAGACACTGATCCCGATGCTCGACCACATCATTCACCAGGGTGGCGCATCCGGTATTCACGAAATCGTGATCGGCATGGCACATCGCGGTCGCATCAACGTGCTCGTAAATATCCTCGGCAAGAACCCCGAAGAGCTGTTCGAGGAGTTCGAAGGCAACTACGATCTCGACGAGCTCAAGGGCTCTGGTGATGTGAAATATCACAAGGGCTTTTCGGCTGACATGAAGACATCGGGCGGTAACGTTCACATCGCGCTCGCCTTCAACCCGTCCCATCTCGAGATCGTCAACCCGGTTGTTGAAGGATCTGTTCGAGCCCGCCAGCAGCGTCGCGGAGACGCGGAACGCGAAGAGGTCCTGCCGGTTCTCGTGCATGGCGACGCGGCGTTTGCGGGCCAGGGGGTCGTGCCCGAGACCTTCCAGATGTCGCAGATCAACGGCTTTCGCACTGGCGGCACCGTTCACATCGTCATTAACAACCAGATCGGATTCACCACCAGCCGACCCTCGGATGCGCGGTCCACGGACTATTGCTCTGATGTCGCAAAGATGATCGAAGCGCCGATCTTCCACGTCAATGCCGATGATCCGGAAGCGGCGATGTTTGTCACGCATCTCGCGCTCGAGTATCGCCAGAAGTTCAAGAAAGACGTCGTGATCGATCTCGTCTGCTACCGACGTCATGGACACAACGAAGTGGACGAGCCGTCGGCGACCCAGCCGATCATGTACGGCCGCATCAAGGGACATAAAACAACGCGCGCGCTCTATGCAGAGCGTCTGCAGGCGGCAGGTGTCATTGAGGCAACCACGGCTGCCGAGATGCAGGATGCTTATCGCGATCGACTGGACCGCGGAGAGCCGGTGCCAAAGTCGAGTCTCGGTATGATCGGCAATGAGTTCACGGTGGACTGGGAACCCTATCTTGATAACGAGTGGGACGATCCGGTCGATACGACGATCAGTCCGGCAACCGCAGCGGACCTCGGTGAAGCAATAACGAGCTATCCGCC
>JASJCM010000086.1 GCA_030065985.1 Woeseiaceae bacterium
GACCGGGTGATCGTCAAGCGCATGGAAGAAGAGCGCACGTCCCCCGGCGGAATCGTGATTCCTGACGCCGCGACCGAAAAGCCGATCAAGGGCCAGGTCGTTGCAGCCGGAAACGGCAAGATCCTCGAGAACGGCGACGTCCGGGCTCTGGATGTAAAAGTTGGTGACCAGGTTTTGTTCGGCAAGTACGCCGGCACCGAGGTCAAGGTTGAAGGCGAAGAACTGCTCGTGATGAAGGAAGACGACATCATGGCAGTCATCGAAGCGTAAAGAGGATTTTGAGAATGGCTGCTAAAGAAGTACGTTTCAGCGACGACGCTCGCCAGAAGATGTTTGCTGGCGTAAACGTTCTCGCCAACGCGGTAAAAGTGACCCTCGGTCCCAAAGGCCGCAATGTCGTGCTCGACAAGAGTTTCGGTGCACCGACCGTCACGAAGGACGGTGTATCGGTCGCCAAGGAGATCGAGCTCGAGGACAAATTCGAAAACATGGGCGCTCAGATGGTCAAGGAAGTCGCTTCCCAGACGTCTGATGTTGCCGGTGACGGCACGACGACCGCGACGGTCCTCGCTCAGGCTATCCTGCGCGAAGGCCTCAAGTCGGTTGCCGCCGGCATGAACCCGATGGACCTGAAGCGCGGCATCGACAAAGCCTCTGCTGCGATCGTCGCCGAGTTGCAGGCACTGTCGGAACCCTGTGAAGACCACAATGCGATTGCCCAGGTTGGGTCCATTTCCGCCAACGCGGACGTGGAAATCGGTGAGATCATCTCCGAGGCGATGCAGAAGGTCGGCAAGGAAGGCGTCATCACGGTCGAGGAAGGCTCCGGTCTTGCCAACGAGCTGGACGTGGTCGAGGGCATGCAGTTCGATCGCGGCTACCTTTCGCCGTATTTCATCAACGATGCCAACAGCCAGCAGGTCGAGCACGACAACCCGCTGATCCTGCTGTTCGACAAAAAGATCTCAAACATTCGCGATCTGTTGCCGATCCTCGAAGGCGTTGCCAAGGCTGGCCGTCCGCTGCTGATCATTGCAGAGGACGTCGAAGGCGAAGCGCTCGCCACGCTGGTCGTCAACAACATCCGCGGAATCGTCAAGGTTGCTGCCGTCAAGGCACCGGGCTTCGGCGATCGCCGCAAGGCCATGCTGCAGGACATCGCGGTCCTGACGGGCGGCCAGGTGATCTCGGAGGAGGTCGGACTGTCCCTCGAGAAGGCATCGATTGACGACCTTGGCGAGGCCAAGAAGATCCAGATCACGAAGGAAAACACGACGATCATCGACGGTGCGGGACGTGGCGAAGATATCAAGGGTCGCGTCGACCAGATCAACACCGAGATTGGTGAGTCTTCTTCGGACTACGACAAGGAAAAGCTTCAGGAGCGAGTTGCCAAGCTGTCGGGCGGTGTTGCCGTCATCAAGGTAGGTGCCGCGACGGAAGTCGAGATGAAGGAAAAGAAAGCACGCGTCGAGGACGCGCTGCACGCCACGCGCGCTGCTGTCGAAGAAGGCGTGGTTGCGGGCGGCGGTGTTGCTCTGATCCGTGCCGTTGCTTCGATCGAGAAGCTGGCGGGCGACAACGACGACCAGAACGTCGGTATCGCAATCCTGAAGCGTGCGATCGAAGAGCCGCTGCGCCAGATCGTCCGCAACGCAGGCGGTGATGCAAGCGTCGTACTGAATGCCGTTGCCGAGGGCAAAGGTAACTACGGCTACAACGCTGCGACGTCCGAGTATGGGGACATGATCGAGGCCGGTATTCTCGATCCGACCAAGGTGACGCGCTACGCGCTGCAGAACGCAGCCAGCGTTTCCGGTCTGCTCCTGACCACGGAAGCCATGGTCGCGGATGCGCCTCAGGAAGAAGTCGCACCGGCGATGCCCGACATGGGCGGCATGGGCGGCATGGGCGGCATGATGTGACGTCCAGGATGGACTAACGTCGCGGAGCACATGGATGTGCGAGAGCGACGATCGTGCAACCTTCCTACCGAGGAAGACCCAGAGGCCCGGCTATTGCCGGGCCTCTTTGTTTAGGGAGAATCGAAATGAACTGGAATGAGATTGCATCCGTTGCGGTGACGCTCTTCTTTATCATGGATCCGCTGGGCAACGTGCCGATCTTCAACGCGATTCTGTCGAACTTCGACAGTACGCGGCGATCGAGAATCGTGGCGCGCGAGCTGATTCTCGCGCTCGTCATCCTGCTGCTGTTCCTGTTTTCCGGAAACGCGATACTCGGCTTTCTCGGGCTGAGTCAGTCGTCGCTCAGTATTGCGGGCGGCATACTGCTGTTCATCATCTCAATGCGCATGATCTTTCCGAAGACCACGTCGCGCGACGACATAGAGGAAACCGAGGACCCGTTCCTCGTGCCGCTGGCCGTACCGATGATTGCGGGTCCATCGACGATTGCCATCCTGCTGCTGCTGAGTTCGAGCCAGCCCGGCCGCATGGCCGAATGGAGCATCTCCCTGGTCCTTGCCTGGCTGGCCACGACAGTGCTGCTCGTTGCATCACCGCAGTTGATGCGTGTGCTCGGCATGCGCGGCGCTCGGGCGCTCGAACGCCTGATGGGCATGATCCTGATCATTCTCGCGACCCAGATGCTGCTGAACGGCATACGCGATTTCGTGAACAGTCTTTAGGTCACGGACTCGTTACAATGATCGTGTAAGCGGGAGAGATTCATGCAGGTCTTTGTATTCGCAGTCACGTTCGCACTCGTCGTGTCGTTCATGTGTTCGATCTTCGAGTCAGTGCTACTAACGCTCAATCACGCCCAGGTCGAAATGATGGCCAAACAGGGCAAGGCGTCGGGACGTATCCTCAAGGCGTTCAAGGAACGCATCGACATTCCGATTTCGGCGATCCTGATTACGAACACGGCGGCGCACACGATTGGCACAGCCGTTGCCGGCGCGAGCTACTCGCAGGTCTTCAACCCGGAATCGCTTTGGATCTTCACGCTCGTTTTCACGGTCGTGGTGCTGCTGTTCACGGAGATCATCCCGAAGACCCTCGGCGTCACGTTTGCGCGCCGACTCGCGCGCCCCGTTGCCTACGGGATCCGCTTTCTTGCGGTTCTCCTGAAGCCGTTCGTGCTGGCTTCAGAGGCGCTCTCGCGAGCGATTCGCGGCGGCCACGATGCGCCTGTAACGTCGACCGAAGAAATCCGCCTGCTGGCGACGCTCGGGCTCAACCAGGGCGTCGTTGGCGACCAGACCGCGAACATCATCGTGGGTGCCTCGGAACTGAAGAAACTGGCGGCGATCAACGTCATGGTGCCGCGCCAGCGCGTCGTGTTCCTGTCGCATGACGATACCGGGGCCGAGGTGTTGAAAAAGATCACCGATAGCGGCTTCAGCCGCTTCCCGTATTCACCCACGGGCGACCTCGACCAGGTTGTCGGTGTCGTTTACGCGAAGAAAGTCCTCGTCGAGTTGGCCGAGATGGAGGGTGACACGGTCAAGTGGCAGAACCTTGTCAATGAGCCGATTGTCGTTCCCGAATCCGTGCCGCTCGAGTCGTTGCTGCACACGTTCCGGCAGACACGCCGTCACATGGCCCTCGTCGTTGACGAGTACGGAGACTTCCAGGGCATCGTGACGCTCGAAGACGTGCTTGAGGAGATCGTTGGTGAGATCTTCGACGAGTCGGACCTGCGCCGGGACGACATGTGGCAGCGGCCGGACGGGACCATCCGCGCGTTCGGGACCGCGGAACTGCACCGGCTGTGCCGATCCCTCGATATCGATATGCCCGACGACTCGGAAATCACGACGATCGGGGGCCTGTTGTCCGAGTCGCTCGGCAAGATCCCGGAGCAGGGCGACACGTTGGAGTGGCGCGGCTACCGGCTGACCGTTTTGTCAGCCAGCAGCCGCGGCGTGGACCTGGTATCGGTGAAGAAGCTCGACTAGGCGTTCTGCAACGCCGCGATGCGCTCCGAGATCGGCGGGTGGCTCATGAACAGCCGTTTCAGACCGCCGGCACGATTACCCGAGATGCCGAACGCACGCATGGCCTCCGGCAGCTGCGCGGGCACATTGCTCTCGAGACGCGAGAGTGCGCGGACCATCGGTTGCGACCCATTGAGCTGCGCTGAACCCGCGTCGGCGCGGAACTCACGTCGGCGGGATACCCACATCACGATGGTGCTGGCAAGAATGCCGAGCACGATCTGCGCGACGATGACCGACACGAAGTAGCCGATACCGGCACCGCTTTCGTTACGCAGGATCACGCGGTCCACGAAGTGTCCGACGATACGCGACAGGAATATGACGAACGTGTTCACGACGCCCTGGACCAGGGTCAACGTGACCATGTCGCCATTCGCAACGTGCGAGACCTCGTGCGCGAGCACGGCTTCGACCTCGTCGCGCGGCATGTTCTGCAACAGACCGGTGCTGACCGCGACCAGCGCGTTATTGCGCCGCGCGCCGGTCGCAAAGGCGTTCATGTCAGCAGCCGGGTAGATCGCGACCTCGGGCGTATCGATGCCGGCTTGCTGCGCCTGGCGCTGCACGACGTTGAGGAGCCACGACTCGACCTCGTTGCGCGGTTGTTCAATGACCTGGGCGCCGGTTGCGCGCTTCGCCATCCACTTGGAGATCGCGAGCGAGATAAAGGCACCGCCGAAACCGAAGATTGCCGAGAAGATCAGCAGGGCTTCGTAATTGAGACCCGAACCGGACTGCTCGAGGTAGCTGTCGACACCCAGCAGTCGCAGGACGATGCTGAGGACGAGGATGACCGCCACGTTGGTCGCAATGAACAGGGCGATACGCTTGATCATGAAGAGGCTCCAGATATTTGTTGGGAATAAGACCCGGATTTTGGGGTTTTGTTGCCGCTTTTCAAGAGAAATCGGAAACGCTGTCAATGCGAGCAAGCCCGAATTGCCAGTTTTCCCGCGGGTTCGTATAAGAGAAACGCTGGCACGGGAATGCCAGTGATTTGTCGGGAAGGAGGTGAGTCAAGTGTCAATCCTGCGCAAATTCGAGCCCCGCAACAGGGCGATTGATGTAAGACGGACTATGCCTCTCACCCGCAGCATGGAGGAGT
>JASJCM010000040.1 GCA_030065985.1 Woeseiaceae bacterium
GCAGGTGCCGGGGGCGGCGGATGCGAACGGCAGAACTGATTGCCAAAACCGAAAGCGAAAGCCTGAAAACCGAAGCAGTCAGAACGAACGAATCGAACTCGGAAATAGACAAGTTCGTCATGCCCCGGGTAGCCCGGCACCAAGAGTGTTGAGGTACCGGAATCGGAGACGCGGACCGAAAGGAAAGCGAGGACGACGAAGGGAAGGCAGCACGACAAAGCAGTACTACTCGCAGCATCCTCAAAATAAGAAGGCGGTTTCGAAAGAGACCGCCTTTTTTTGTGCCCGCGTTTACAGCGCCTGCCGTACCCGCTCGAGATCTTCTGGGGTGTCCACGCCGGCGCCGGGTCGTTTCTTTGGCACGCCGACGGCAATCGTCATGCCCAGCGACAACGCTCGCAGCTGCTCAAGCTGCTCACAGATCTCGAGATTGCTCTCCGTCGCTGCGACCAGTTGACGCAGCACGCCACATCGATAAGCGTAGATACCGTGGTGATGCAGCGCCGCCTTGGCCGCTATTTCTTGGCTGCCCGCATCACGGGGATAAGGGATGGCGGCACGGCTGAAGTAAATCGCGTGACCATTCCTGTCACAGATCACCTTGACGCAATTCGGGTTTTCGAAATCAGCCTGTGAGGCAAACGGCGACGCCAGCGTCGCAATGTCTGCGCTGCCGTCATCGAGCAGGCCGGCACATTGATCGATCAGCGCAGCCGGCATGGTTGGCTCATCACCTTGAAGGTTCACGACGATTTGCTCGTCATGCCAGTCCATGATGTCGGCCACCTCGGCGATACGCTCGGTGCCGGACTTGTGATGGTCGGCGGTCATGCATACCGTCGCGCCAAACGCCTCGCCGGCTTCCGCAATGCGTTCGTCATCGGTCGCAATCACAACCTCACTCGCGGCGCTTTCCGTGCCGCGTTCGTACACGTGCGCGATCATCGGCTTGCCGCCAATATCGACCAGTGCTTTGCCGGGTAATCGCGTTGAGCTGTACCGGGCCGGGATTACGACGATAAAACGACTCATCTGGATTCCTCGCGGCGGGCTCTCGACTCGATCTGCTCAAGGAGGGGTCCCGCATCCGTCGGGTCCATCGACAACTCGACGGGCACATACCAGAGCTTGTCCTTAACGTGAGACCCAAACTTGACGGCGTCCTTCTCTGTCATGAACACCTCAAATTCGTCACCAAAAACGAGATCGTCCTCAGACAATGCCGCATGGTCAACGTACGAATGCTCTATCACCTGGATACCGTGCAGGCGCAACAGGTCGAAAAAACGCTGCGGGTTACCGATTGCCGCGACACCGTGCACGGTCGACCCGGAAAAGCGCTCGATCGGACGCGCAAGCGACCCGTTCAGGCGACAGGCCTCGGTCGCAACCAGCTGAAACGAGATAGCATTCTGCTCGGACGTCGTTAGCTCATACTCGCTACCCTGCAGTTCACCGTTGACGAGCACCTGTTCTACGTCTTCGAGACGTCGTGCACCCTCGCGCAGCGGGCCCGACGGCAACAGGCGTCGGTTGCCAAGACCGCGGCTGCCATCAATGACGCAGATCTCGTAGTCTCGCTCGAGCCGATAGTGCTGCAAACCATCGTCCGCCACGACCACATCGACGCCGTCTTCAACCAGCATCGCCGAAGCGCGCACGCGATCCGGATCCACGACGACCGGGCATTTGCCGCGACGCGCCAGGAGCACTGGCTCGTCGCCGGCCACGGCGGGATCTGTGGCGGGCTCTACGCGCATCGACGTATCCGCCTGGCTGCCACCGTAACCGCGGCTAACGATGCCAGGCTTAAAACCTCGGGCGCGCAGTTGCTCGACAAGCCAGAGAACGGTTGGCGTCTTGCCTGTTCCGCCCGCTGTGAGGTTTCCGACGATGATCACCGGCGCCTTTGGACGTTGTGTCGAGAGGATACCGCTCGAGTACAGGAAACGGCGCAACGAGATTATCAGCCAGTAGAGACCGCTCAGCGGCCAGAGCAGCCATCCGGACCAGTGATTCTGATACCAGACGCGGTGAATCCACCGATATGCCGTGCCTGTGCTCACTCGTCCTTTGGCTCGTCACTGAACTGCATCTGATATAGCGACGCATACTCACCCCCGAGGGCCAGCAACTCGGCATGCGTCCCGGATTCGACGATCTTGCCCCGATCCAGAACGATGATCCGGTCGGCTTTCTCAACGGTCGACAAGCGGTGTGCAATAACAAGCGTCGTGCGGTTCTGCATCAGCGCCGATAGCGCTTCCTGGATGCGGCGTTCCGACTGCGTGTCGAGCGACGATGTCGCCTCGTCGAGAATCAGGATCGGCGCGTTCTTGAGCAGTGCACGACCGATCGCAATGCGCTGGCGCTGGCCACCTGAAAGCAATGCGCCGCGATCGCCGACCATCGTATCGAGCCCTTCAGGCAGTTCGTCGACGAAATGCATGACGTGCGCCGCCTCCGCCGCCTGCCGGATCTCCTTCTCGCTGCTGCCCTTCAATGTCCCGTAGGCCAGATTATTGCGAATCGTGTCATTGAATAACACGACATCCTGCGAGACGAGTGCGATATTGTCGCGCAGGCTCGTCAGCGTGTAGTCATGGATGGGCTTGCCATCGATCAGTATCTCGCCCGTATTGAACTCATAAAAGCGCGGCAAGAGACTCGCCAGTGTCGTCTTGCCGCTGCCGGAATGACCAACGATTGCCAGTGTCTTGCCGGCCTCGATATCAATGCTGACACCATCGAGAACGGCAGCGTTTTCGCCGTCGTACGCGAAACTGACGTCGCGGACGCTGACATCGCCACGCAATCGACCTGCATCGATCGTACCGCTATCCGCTTCGTCGTCTTCGTCCATGATTGCGAACAGGCTATCGGCACCGGCCACACCTCGCTGCAAAGTGGCGTTGACGTTCGTAATGCGTCGAACCGGTTGCAGCATCAGCATCATTGCCGAGAAAAAGGCGATGAACTGACCGGCGGTAAGACGATCGGCAAGCGACTCACGCGCGGCGAAGTAAATCACGAGCGCGATACCGAAGCCGAAGACGACCTGCGTGACGGCGACACCAAACGAGCGCACGCGAATGAGCTTGAGGTTCTGTTTACGATTCCGCGTATCGGCCGAGTCCAGGCGTTCACTCTCGTAGTCGTAACCGCCAAAGGCCTTCACAACCCAGTTGCCGCGCACGACTTCTTCGGTGACCTGGGTCACTTCACCGACGGAGTCCTGGATACGGCTGCTGTAACGACGAAAGGCAATACCGAGGAGTCGCACGATCACCGCAACGATCGGAAACAGGATCGCAACAAAGATCGTCAGCTTCGGGCTGTACCAGATCATCACGACGAACGCCGCGATGACCGTCAGGACGTCGCGCACAGCAATCGTTACGACGCTCGTTACGGACTCGGCGACCATTTCGACGTTGTAGGTCATGCGTGACAAAAGCGGTCCCGTCGTCTGCGCGTCGAAAAAGCGCGTCGGCAATGTCAGGTACTTGGCGAACACCTGGCGCCGCAGATCGCTGATAACCTGGCGGCCGATCCAGCCGAGCGACGCCTCGGTGGCAAAGCCAGAGATACCACGCAAAATGAAGATGCCCATGAACGCATAAGGAATCCACTGCACGGTCTCTAGCTGCTTGGCGACGAGTGCCTCGTCAGTCAGTGGTGCCAGCAAGGCGACGAGTCCGGCTTCGACGACAGCCGTCGATGCCATTCCGATGACAGCGATAAAGCCAATCAGCTTGTGCGGCGTCACATAGCGCCATAGCCGCCCATAGACGACTCGGACCTTGGAATCGATGCGTTGGCCCACGTTACTCGACCGGGTCGTTAACCGTTGCGATGCTGATCTGCGTGAAGCCGAGACGGCCAGCCACGTCCATTGCAGTTACTACATGCTGGTGTTTCGCATTGGCGTCGGCGCTGATCGTCAGCGGCAGATCATTGCGGCCCGCCGATACCTTCTGTAGCGCGTTACGAATCGTTTCGGCGCGACTGTTGACTAGCTCGCGTCCGTTGACGAGATAAGTGCCTGCTTCGGTAATCATAATGTCGATCTGCTCGGGCACCTCGTCGACGATGGCGGTGCTCTCCGCCTCCGGCAATCTTATCGCGATCTGCGACTGCTTCACGAAACTCGTCGACACCATAAAGAAGATCAACAACAGCAACACGACGTCGATCAACGACGTCAGGTTGACTTCGGGCTGGGTGCGAGGCCGCAGGCTCAGCTTCACGCGTCAGTCCTTTTCGTTGCGGCGGTGCAGTGCTTCAACGAGCTTGATAGCTTCTTTCTCCATGTCGACGACCAGTGTATCGACGCGCGAGCGGTAGTAGCGATAGCCGATCAGTGCCGGGATTGCGACCGTCAGCCCGGCGGCGGTCGTGATGAGGGCTTCGGCGATGCCGCCGGCAAGGACCGTTGGGTTACCGACGCCATGCGTGGTGATGGCCGTGAAGACCTTAACCATGCCGATCACGGTGCCGAGCAGGCCGAGCAAGGGCGTTATCGCTGCGACCGTTCCCAGCGTCTCGAGATAGCGCTCCAGTTCGTGCACGACGTGACGCCCGGTGTCCTCGATCGCGTCCTTCAGTACGGTACGGTCGCGGTCGCGATTGATCAGCCCGGCCGCGAGAATCTGGCCGAGCGCGGAACCCTGGTGCAGGGTCTGGATCTGCTTCTGGTCGAGCTGATCTTTCTTCACCCAGCCCCAGACCTTGCTTGTCAGATCCTCCGGAATGACGCGCTTTTGCTGCAACGTCCAGAATCGCTCGAGGATGATGCCCATCGCGACGATCGCGCACACGATAATTGGCGCCATCAACCAGCCGCCGGATTTGACTATCTCAACCATACCGCCCAGACCAAGTCGGAAAACGGAAATATACAACAGTTACTGCGATCCAGCATGCCAGAAACGGCGACGCGACAGGCGTTCACGTCGCATTTCAACGACACCGCCATCCGCACAGAGGCGAAAGTACACAGCTCCGGCGGCCGCCGTTGTCAGAACCTGCGCCCCCTCGTCTTGCCAGCGCTTCACTACGACCGGTTTCGGGAAATCCCAGCGATTGGCATACCCCGCCGAAACAACGGCATACGATGGACGCACCGAGTCCACGAACGACACACTCGACGACGTCAGGCTGCCGTGGTGCGGCACGAGTGCAACATCAGCGCCGACATCGACGTTCGATTGCGCGATTATCCGCTCAGCCCCTGCCTCAATATCGCCGGTCAGAAGGATGGCGTGTGGCCCGCTCGCGACCCTGATCACGCACGAGGCGTCGTTACCCGATGCGACGGACTCACCATCGGGGTGCACAACTTCGAAGAGGATATGTCCTGCGACCCACCTCATGCCTTTTCTGCAGCCCGCCGCTGCGATGCCCTCGAGATCCTCGCCGACAAGCAGGCGGCCGACCTCCGTGGCAGCCAGAACCGCGCGAACGCCGCCACTGTGATCCAGGTCGCCGTGCGAGACGACCAGCCAGTCAATTCGGCGCACACCCCGCGACTGCAGGAACGGCAGAATGACCTGTTCGGCGACACTGCCCCCGCCACGCCAGGCGATCCCGGCGTCATAGAGCATCACCTGTTCGCCTGCCTGGATCACGATCGCAAGACCCTGCCCTACCTCCAGGAACCAGGCATCGACGCATCGGTCAGGTGGCGGCAGTGGCCGCCATGCCAGTATCGCGACGGCGCCTATCAAAGCCACACGGCGACCTGGCCAGCCGCGTGGCAATGCGACCCAGGCCAGGGAGAGCGCGAGAAACAACCAGGCACGACCCTGAATGGTCGCAAGCGTCGTATCTGTCAGCGACAACGAGGCTAACGTCGACAAGAGCGTCGAGAGCTGGCCTACCAGCCACGCCGACGCTTGCAATGCCAGATCGCCGAGATCACCAACCCCAAGCGCCAGGAGCACGAGCGGCACCACCGCAAAACTGAACACGGGAACGGCAACCAGGTTGGCGACCGGAGCAACTACAGCGACACGCTGAAACAGCAGCGCAGTCAGGGGCAGGAGACCGAATGCGAGGAATACCTGCAGAACCGAGAGCTGTCGCAACCAGGACATTACACCGCCATCCACACGATTGCGCCGCCTGGCAAGCCAGAGCAACAGGACGACGGCCCCGAAAGATAGCTGGAACCCGGGTGTCATGGAGGCAACCGGATCGGTGCAATAGACACCCAGTGCGCTGATCGCAATCGCGCCAGTGATATCGACCTGTCGGCGGGTAGCAACTGCGGTCGCGGCAAACACGAGCATGAGCGCAGCGCGACGAGACGGCACGCCGAAACCGGAGATCAGCGCGTAGATCACGGCAATAACGGTGCCGATGGCCAATGCGGGCACGAGCACGGTCCCTCGCCGCCGCAATAGCCCGACAATCGCCAGGCCCGCCATAAAGCCGACCGATGCTGCAAGACCCACGTGCAGCCCCGAAATCGCCATCAGGTGCGTCGTTCCGGTCAGGGCAAATACATCCCACTGGTCGCGAGTAATGAGCTGTCGCACCCCGACACCGACTGCCGCGATGACGGCTGCGCTGTCCCGCGATGCAGCCGAAACGAGCGATCGGCCTACGAACTGGCCACGAATGCGCTCGAACAGGCTCGTTTCCCCGGCCCAGAGAAGTCGGTTCCTTGGACCGGCTACAACGTATCCTGACGCGTGATAGCCCTCGCGGAACATCCAGCTCTCGTAGTCGAAAACGCCCGGATTGAGAAGCCCGCGCGGCGGGCGCAGTCGTAGTTCGAGCTGCCAGACGTCGCCGAGCTGTGGATCAAGCGGCGGCTCGAACCAGCTCAACCGGACTTGCCCGGGTATCCGCGGATCACCAAGTGGTGCCACGTGCATGACCAGTGACGCACCGCGCTGCCGCGGAATATCGGCAATGCGAACACGGGTCAGCATGCTGTCCCCGGCATACTGTTCGTCAAGGCGATTCTCGACGATATCGAGGCCCGCAAGCGCGAAAAGCGCGAAGCCGGCAGCGATCAGCGCGACCGATCTCGATTGCCGCCATACGCAGCCTGCCAGCGATGCAACGAAAAGGAGGCTGACAAGGTCAGAGCTTAACGGGAGCGTGGTATGCTGCGCCGCCAAACCGCCTGTCAGGATCAGCAGACAGGGTTTAAGCAAGGCCTGCGACACCGGCGTTCGCAACCTCATCAGAACCGGATTGCACACGGATGCCCAGACGGATTTTCAAGAGATTCGCCTTTAAACGGCACGAGATGGCGCGTCACTGGATCATGACGCCGTTCCGTCACTTGCTGCACGATCCGCGTCTGTGGGCTGTGCGGCGCCGCTGGGTCGTGCCTGCCTTTTCGCTCGGGCTGTTTATCGCGTGGCTGCCGTTCCCGGGCCACACAGCAACAGCCATTCTGCTGGCCTTGCTATTGCGCGTGAATATCCCGATTGCCGCCGTGTCAACGTGGATCAGCAACCCGGCGACGATGGGGCCGATGTATTACCTCGCCTACAAGCTGGGCAACTACCTGCTTGGCAGGGAACCCGGTGAATTCGGTTTCGAGCTGTCATTCGACTGGGTCGCCCACACGTTCGTGACGATCTGGCAGCCGATGCTGCTTGGTTGTGTGCTGCTTGGTGGCGCCACGGCACTCATCGGATACGCGGCCGTTGACGCGCTCTGGCGGATGTCGCTCAAGGATTACAAAATGCGCAAACGCGCAAGCCGGCGCGATCGCGACTCAGCCTGATTCCTTCAGCACGCCGTCCTCGAGCAACAGCACGCGGTCCATGCGCGCAGCGATGGACTGGTCGTGCGTGACGATGACGAGGCTCGTGCGCAGCTCCTCGTTGAGTTCGAGCATGAGCTTGAGGACATGCTCCCCATTACCCGCATCGAGATTGCCAGTCGGCTCGTCAGCGAGTACCAGCTGCGGGCGAGTGATAAGCGCACGGGCGACGGCGGCACGCTGACGCTCGCCGCCCGACAGCTCGCCGGGCTTGTGGCTCAGTCGCTCGCCGAGACCAACGCGATCGAGCAACGTCCTTGCCCTCTCCAGCGCATCGGGTTTGGGCACGCGGCGTATCAGCAGCGGCATTGCGACGTTTTCTTCAGCCGTAAACTCAGGCAAGAGGTGGTGGAACTGGTACACAAAGCCGATGTAGCGATTGCGAAGCTCCCCTTTAGCTGCCTCGGACGTACCGTGCATCGGAGAGCCGTTGATCAGCACGCCACCAGCACTCGGCTCATCGAGTCCACCCATGATCTGCAACAACGTCGTCTTGCCCGATCCGGATGCGCCGATAATCGCAACGCGCTCGGCAGGACGCACTGCGAGGCTGACGCCACGCAGTACGGCGAGCGTGGATTGTCCCTCGCGGAACTCGCGTGTGACATTGCGACATTCGAGTACGGGTTCAGTCATATCTGAGGGCCTCCGCCGGAGCAGTCCTTGCTGCAACCCAGGCCGGATAAAGAGTGGATACGAGCGCAAGGGCGAGAGCGATCAGTGCAATTCTGACCACGTCGCCCGCCTTCAATTCTGACGGCAAGTCGCTGATGAAGTAAACGTCGGCGGCGAGAAACTTGATGCCGAATGCCGCTTCGAGAAAGCCGACGATAACCTCGAGATTCGTGGCGATCAGGACGCCGAAAACGACGCCGGCCAGCGTTCCGGCGACGCCAACAATGCTGCCCTGCGTAATGAACACCTTGAGAATGCTGGACGGCTTCGCGCCGATTGTGCGCAGGATAGCGATATCCGCCTGCTTGTCTTTCACGACCATGACAAGCGTCGACACAATATTGAATGCCGCAACCGCGACAACCATCAGCAGAATAACGAACAGAATCGACTTCGTAATCTGGATGGAGCGGAAAAAGTTCACGTGCCTCCGCGTCCAGTCGTTAACCAGAACGAGTTCACCGTGGGCCCGCGCCACCTCGCGGACGATCTCCGGCGAAGCATAAATCTCGGTCACGGAGAGCCGGACACCGGTGACGACGCCTTTCTTGCGGTACAGGCGTTGTGCATCGCCCAGATGAATAAAAGCGAGGCGCCGATCGAATTCATACATTCCGACGCGGTAGATGCCGCTGACAGTAAAGCGCTTCGTTCGCGGGATGACACCGGCCGGTGTCACCATGCCCTCCGCGAGCGTGACGGTCACCTTGTCGCCGACTGCAACGCCGAGGGCCTCCGCCAGTTCGTTGCCGAGCACGATATTGAATGCGCCGGTCGCGAGATCCACCAGGGCGCCCTGCTGCATGACGCTGCCGATTCCGGATACGGCATTCTCCGCGTCCGGCACCACGCCTCTCAGCTGGGCACCGCTCAGTGCGTTTCCTGCCACGAGCAATGCCTGGCCGTCGATGAATGGCGCGGCGGCTGCAACACGGGGATTCGCAACTGCGGTTTCCTGCAGTGCAGCGAACGCAGGCAGCTCCCCCTCGACGCCTTCGATCGTTGCGTGCGCGGTCATCGCAAGCAGCCGGTCCTTGAGTTCCCGTTCGAACCCGTTGACCACCGACATGACGACGATCAGAACCAGTACGGCAATCGCAATGCCCAGCATCGAGATAGCGGAGATCAGCGACACGAAGCTGTTGTGACTGCGCGATCGCACGTAGCGGTTGCCGATCCACATTTCGAACCGCTTGCCCATCACTCGTACCTCAACGCTTCGGCGGGATTAACGAGGGCCGCGCGACGTGCCGGATACAAGGTCGCCAGCGATGTCAGAATGAAGGCCGATATCGCGATGATCGTGACGTCCCGCGACTCGAGCTCGGAAGGAATCGCGGTTACGTAGTAGACATCGCCAGGCATGATCTGGAAACCGAACAATTGTTCGAGGAACGGCGCAATCACAGGCACATAGATCGCGAGCACCACGCCGAGCACGACACCGATCAACACTCCGGCCCACCCGATCATCGCGCCCTGAACGAAGAACACGCGTACGACGCCCTGCGGTCCCATGCCCAGCGTTCGCAGAACGGCAATGTCGGTCGTCTTGTCGGTGACGACCATGACGAGGCTCGCGACGATATTGAACGCTGCGACGCCGATGATCAGCGACAGGATCAGCGACATCATCATCTTCTCGATGCGGATCGCGCGGAAGTAGCTGCCGTTCTCGACCGTCCAGTCGCTTGTCTCTACGGTATCGCCGAGGCGCTCCTGCAAGGACATCGCGATGGTCGGCGCGGTCATGACATCGTCGGCCCGGAAACGCACGGCGCTGACGGCACTGCCGATGCCAAGGACGCTGGCCGCGTCGCTTGCGTGGACGAGCGCCAGCACACTGTCGTGATCGGCCAGGCCAGCTTCGAAGACGCCGCGAAGGACGAAGCGTTCGAGAACCGGCTCGAGCGTGCCATCACCAACCGGTCGCGGTATCAGCAATACGACCCCATCACCGATCCGCACATTGAGGTCGTACGCAAGAATGCGTCCGAGCACGACACCGCGTTCGCCGGGCAGCAGCGCGGCCAGGCTGCCCTCCACCATGTTGATGAGCGCACCGGATAGCGCTTCTTCATAGACCGGATCGATGCCGTGCACCATGACGGCGTGGAGATCCCGGCCCGACTGAATCATGCCCTCCATTTGCACAAACGGTGCTGCCGCACTGACGCCCTGCTCCGCCGCGACCTCTTCGACAAGCGGCCGCCAGTCCTGAACGGGGCCGTCGGCGCCGCTGATCGTGCCGTGCGCTGACATGCTCAGGAGCCGATTGCGCAACTCGCCTTCGAAGCCGTTCATGACCGACAGGATCACGATCAGCGCCGCGACGCCAAGGGCGATACCGATGAGGGAAATGAAGGTAATGAACGACACAAACCGGGTGCGCCGCTTGGCCCTCAGGTAGCGCAACCCGATGAAGAGTTCGACTGGATTCAGCATTGGGCCGCATTGTGACACAGTTCGCATGCCTCAGCCCGCGCGGCGGTGCTATAGTGCATCTACCTGTAATCGGAGAACGAACATGGCCAAACTGCGTACGATTTCGTTGGCTGCCTTGCTCATGGCGGCATGGGGCACGGCGAGTGCCGATACGCTGCAGATGGAAGGCGCTTCCGCCCAGATGGACGACGGACGCCCGACGCGCGGCATGTCGCAGGCCAAAGTAGAGTCCAGGTATGGCGCGCCGGCGTCAGTGCAGGCTCCTGTAGGTGATCCGCCGATTACGCGCTGGGAGTACAACAACATGATCGTGTACTTCGAGTACGACAAGGTGATCCACGCCGTTCTCAAACGCTGATTGACACCAGGAATTACCGAGAAGCCCGGGCCGGCAACGACCCGGGCTTTTTTTATGCCCGGGTGCCGCGCTGCGGCGGGTGGCTGTGTAATAATCGCGGCCCCGTAAATCGAGCCGCAATCGAGCTATCGACCTTGGCAAACCCGTGAATACGCCCCTGTTGCTGCCACCTAGTCCGACCCTGCCTGCACCCGGTGAAGCCAGCGCCTGGGGCCGGCTGCTCGGTGCCAGCCTGTCACTGGCCGTGGCAGAGCTGGCCGCCGCGATTCAGCGACCGATTCTCGTGCTCGCCGAAGACCCGCGACATGCCGACCAACTCGAAGCGGAGATTCGTTTCTTCGCCGGTGGCGAACTGCCTGTCGAGCATTTCGTGGAGTGGGAGACGCTGCCCTGGGATAGCTTCTCACCTCATCAGGACATCATTTCGCAGCGCCTGAGTGTACTCTCGCGCATGCCCTCGATGACCCACGGCGTCGTCATTGCTGCGACCACAGTGCTCCAACAGCGCCTGCCGCCTCTGGACTACGTGGCCGCCCGGTCGCTGTCACTGGTCCAGGGCCAGGAACTGCCGCGTGAGCCCTTCGTCGACTCGCTCGTCGAGTCGGGCTATATCCGCGTACCGCAGGTTTCCGAACACGGTGAGTTTGCAGTACGCGGCTCGCTGATCGACGTTTACCCGATGGGTGCGCAGGAACCGCTGCGTATCGATTTTTTCGATGACGACGTTGAATCCCTGAGAGCGTTCTCGGCCGAGACGCAAATGTCTGGCGAACGCCTCGAATCGATCAGCATTCTCCCGGCCCGCGAGGTCCCGCTCGACACAGACGCGGTACGCGGTTTTCGCGATCGCTACCGGGAACGCTTCGAAGGCCAACCCGGGAAGTCGCGCGTCTATCGAGAAGTCTCTGACGGCATCGCGCACGGCGGTATCGAGTACTACCTGCCCCTGTTCTTCGACGCAACGGCCGCATTCGTCGACTATCTGCCCGACGGCTGCATCGTTCTCGCCCCGGCGGACGTCGACAACCTGCTCGAACAATTCCAGGTCGAGGCAAACGAGCGCTTTGAACTCTGCAGCCTCGACCCGGAACGACCGATCCTCGGTGTCGGCGAGACGTTCTTCAGTCCGGAAGACGCACTGGGCAGTGTTGCCGCATTGCCCGGTATTCGCTATTCATCGCAATCACTGGCCGATAGCCCCGGATCGTTGAATCTCGACACACGGCTGCCGCCCGCGATGAAGATCGAGGCGCGTTATGAGGATGCCGCGGCTGCATTGTTGCGGTTCCTGAAGGATTTCGACGGTCGCGTCCTGTTCACGACCGACTCACCGGGTCGGCGGGAACAACTCTATGACATGCTCTCAGGCCGCGGACTCGACCTCGTTCGGATCGACCACTGGCACGAGTTTCTCGAGGCGACGCAGCGCATCGGCGTAGCCATCGCGCCGGTCGACAACGGCATCCTGTTACCCGGTGCGAAGCTCGCAATCATCAGCGAACAACAGCTGTTCGGCGAGCGTACTCGTGCGCGCAAACGTCGCCGCCGGAGCGACCGCGATCCCGAAACCATCATTCGCCAGCTCAATGACCTGGAGCCCGGCTCGCCCGTCGTGCACGAGGAATACGGTATTGGTCGCTATCTCGGGCTGACGACGCTCGAGGCCGGCGGTATCGCGGCGGAATTTCTGCATCTCGAATACGCGGACGGCGACAAGCTCTATGTTCCCGTGCACGCCCTCGACCTGATTTCGCGTTACACAGGCGCGTCGCCGGAGAACGCACCGCTGCACCGCCTCGGCAGCGACCAGTGGGCAAAAGCCAAGCGCCGCGCGATCAAGAAGATCCGCGATGTTGCGGCTGAACTGCTCGACATCTACGCGCGCCGGGCAGCGCGTCCCGGCCATCGTTTTCACTGGCCAGAAACCGATTACCGGACTTTCGAATCCGGTTTCCCGTTCGAGCTGACCGAAGACCAGGCCCATACCATTGACGACGTTCTCGAGGACCTTGGCTCGGATCAACCGATGGATCGCGTCGTGTGCGGCGATGTCGGCTTCGGTAAGACCGAGGTCGCGCTGCGCGCCACGTTTGCCGCCGTGCATGGCGGCAAACAGGTTGCGGTGCTCGTACCGACGACACTGCTGGCGCAGCAGCACGGTCAGAATTTTCGCGATCGTTTCGCGGACTGGCCGATTCGCGTCGAGGTCCTGTCGCGTTTCCAGTCCGCTCGCGAGGTCAAGGACATTGTTGCCGGCCTGCGCTCAGGTGCAGTCGACGTTGTTATCGGCACGCACAGGCTGTTGCAGCACACCAAGGACTTCCATGACGTCGGGCTGGTCATTGTTGACGAGGAACACCGCTTTGGCGTCCGTCACAAGGAGACCATCAAGTCGCTGCGCAGTGAGGTGGATATCCTCACCCTCACCGCGACGCCTATTCCGCGCACGCTCAACATGGCTCTGGGCGGCATTCGCGAAATGTCGCTTATCACTACCCCGCCTGCCGAGCGCCTCGCCGTCAAGACCTTTGTCTCTGAATGGAACGACGTGATTATCCGCGAGGCCTGTCTGCGTGAGATAAAACGTGGTGGCCAGGTGTATTTCATCCACAATCGTGTCGAAGATATCGGGCGCGTCGAGCAGCAACTCGACAAGCTCGTCCCCGAAGCAAGCATACGGATTGGCCACGGCCAGATGCCGGAACGCGAGCTCGAGCAGGTCATGCTCGATTTCTATCACCGGCGCTTCAATGTGCTGCTCTGCACGACCATCGTCGAGAGCGGCATCGACGTCCCGACGGCCAACACGATCATCATTAACCGGGCAGACCGCTTCGGACTCGCGCAGCTGCATCAGCTGCGCGGCCGCGTCGGACGCTCGCATCATCGCGCCTATGCCTACCTGGTCGCACCACCGAAGGCGACCATGACCGCCGATGCGGTCAAGCGCCTCGAGGCTATCGACTCGCTGGAGGACCTCGGCGCCGGCTTTACGCTGGCCACGCACGATCTAGAGATTCGCGGTGCGGGCGAACTCCTTGGCGATACGCAGAGCGGCCAGATTCAGGAGATCGGTTTCTCCCTGTACACTGAGATGCTCGGCCGCGCCGTCGAGTCGCTGCAGGCTGGCGAAGAGCCCGACCTCGAAGCCCCCCTGCACGCAGGCGTCGACATCAACCTGCATATCCCGGCACTGCTGCCGGATGACTACGTACCCGATGTGCACCTCCGACTGATTCTCTACAAGCGTATCTCCGCCGCCGAGGATTCGGCTGAATTGCGCGATCTCCAGGTCGAGCTTATCGACCGCTTCGGACTGTTGCCCGATGCCACGAAAAACCTAATGCGCATTGCGGCAATCAAGAAAACGGCTGCGCGGCTTGGTATCGAGAAAATCGATGCTGCTGACGCCGGCGGCTACCTGGTATTCGGCGAGGGCACCCGTATTGACCCGCTTGGGCTAATACAGCTCGTGCAAAGCGACAGCCGCCGATTCCGGCTGCAGGGGTCGCATCGGCTGCAAATTCGCGATGACCTGACGAATCTGGACAAACGATTCGCTACAATCGAGAACCTCATGGAGCAACTTGCGGTCAAAACCTGAATGATGCGTAAACTGATTCCCAGCCTGCTTTCCCTGTTGCTGCTGATGCCGGCATTCGCGCAGCAACCCGAGGCCGAACGGGCCGAGACCGAAGAAGTCGAAGAGATTCGGCGCTACACGGTCGAAGTCATCATATTCCGATATGCACAGGAAGTATCGACCGGCTCAGAGGTCTTCATGCCCGACGAACCTGAGCCCGAGCCGGAGTTCGAGCTCGACGAACCGCTTGAGTTCGTTCAGGTGTTGCCGCCTGAGCCAGTCGAAGAAGAAGAGCCGGTGCCTGAGCCACTGCCCGACACGGAGCTCGCGCTGCTCGCCGAGGAAGATTTCCAGCTTATCGACATTCTCGACCGCATGGAGAATCTCAACGTCTACGAGCCCGTAATGCACTTTGGCTGGACACAGGCTACGTGGCCCAAGGAGGAGACAGAGGCGATACCGCTGGTTCGTTTCGCGGAGTTACCTGAAGGTCTCGATGGCACGCTCACGCTGTACCTGAGTCGTTACCTGCACCTCGTCGTCGATCTTGCATGGCAGGCGCCGCAGGAAGACGAAGTCATGGCTTTCGGCAGGGACGAGTTTGCGCAACAGGACGACAGACGGACGGTCGGTGACCTCCTCGGTCTGATTGACGACGACGATCCGCAACCTCTCCCCACTTACTACCGGATTCAGGAAGATCGCATCCTCAAGAACGGGGAACTACGGTACTACGACCACCCGAAGTTCGGCGTGCTGGCGAAAGTCACGCGCGTGGAGGAGGAAGAGGAAGACGAATCGGGCGACGGTGAATTACTCGGCTACGGTACCGAGTAACGCGTCAAGAAATTCGCCGGAGTTCCTCCCTTCTTCCGCGGCGTCAGCCACCGCGACGTCAAACGATACCGTGACAAACTTCGACGCAGAAGAACGCGGGTGGTGCAGTCCGAGTTCGCGTACAGCCGTCGATATCTGCGCGGCGAAGTCGCGCACGCCCTCCTCGTCCGACGCATGCGACAGTGCAACAAAGCATGCTCCTTGCGGTCGCGCGACTACGTCGCTCGCACGGCGGAGGCAGCGGCGGATCGCCTGGCCAACCCGACGCAGGCAGGAATCGGCTGCATGACGACCGAAGACGTCAACGTAGGCGTCAAAGTCCTCGAGTGAAAACGTCACGACCGACAGACGACTTTTCTCGCGTGCCGCAACCGCCCAATCGTGTTCAAAGACCTCACGAAACGCACGGCCATTCAGCAGACCGGTAACCGGGTCGTCGCGGGACAGGTCACGAATCTGCCGCTTGGCCTTCAGCAACGCGTGATGCACTTCGGCACCGTTGCCACCCGTCGCGGACGTGCTGCCGCGCCAGTAGGCGGCGTAGAACCGGGCCGTTTCCTCGTCGCCCAATAGCACGGGCTTCAGGACCAGCAGGTATTCCCGGCTGTTTGACTCAACCGGAAAGCTGGTCTCCTGCTGGGATCTCACCGATTCGGACACCTCAAGAGCGAGTTCGCGGCCAGCCAGGTTCTCGATAACATCGGCGAAGGGCTGGTCATGAACCTCATCTCGCGTGATGTTTGCGAACGCCGGGTTCGCGAGCGCGACCGGCCAATCGGGCTGGTCGATGCGCACGACGAGCAGTGGCTCGGCCGTACCGGCCAGGACCTGTTCGAGCACGTTGTGATCAATTCCCGACATGAAACACCATCATAGCGCCCGGAAGAACGCCTGTAGTGTCGACATCGTCGCATTTCGGGCAGTCTCTGTGCTCGCCGCCACGGCGTCATGGATCGGCTGATCGCCACGGCCTGCCGCCGGATTGACGATCATCGCGATGCAGGCGTAGTTGATGTCGACTTCGCGCGCGATCGATGCTTCTGGCATCGCCGTCATACCAATGAAATCGGCACCGTCGCGTTCAAGGCGATCTATCTCGGCCGCCGTCTCGAGTCGCGGGCCCTGGGTTGCGGCGTAAGTGCCACCATCGAAGCAATCCACGTTGGCCGCGACAGCTGCGCGCAGCAAGTCCTGCCTCAGGTCGGTACTGAAGGGTTCGGTAAAATCGATATGCTCGACATGCGCACGGCGTCCGTCGTAGATCGTATGTTCGCGTCCCCAGGTGTAATCGAGTATCTGGTCGGGTATCGCAATCTGGCCCGCTTCCCGAACATCCGAAATCACGCCAACGGTATTCAGCGCAATAATCGCATCCGCGCCCAGCTTCTTCAGAGCCACGACATTCGCACGGTAGTTAATAACGTGAGGTGGCAACGCATGGCCGTCACCGTGACGCGCGAGGCACATGACCTCGGTCGGACCGAAGCAAACGCGATGCACAGGACCTGACGGCAGTCCCCACGCGGTCTCGACCTCGGTGCCACCGTCTTGCGGCGACAAATGCTCCCAACCGCTGCCAATGATCAGCGCGAATTTCCTGGACATCGATCTTCCCTATGCATCGAGATGAAACTCCGGCCGGTCGCCCCAGTGGGAGAAACGCTCGTTCACGGCCTGCCACTCGTCGCTCGCGAGCAGCGACTCGCGCAACACCTGTCCGGTGCCGTGCAAACGTGCCAGACGCACGAGCGACAGCGGGTTTGAGTAATCCGCGAGCGCGTCGACCGCTTCATGCGCCGCGTCGCGGTCATTGCAGACGAGAATCATGTCGCAACCCGCCTCGAGGGCGAACAAACCGCGCTCGGCCATTGAGCCGTATCGATGCGTTGCCTTCATGCTCAGGTCATCGCAAAACACGGCCCCGCCGAATCCTAGGCGCGAGCGCAGCTCGCGTTGTATCCAGTACTCTGAAAAGCCGGCGGGCATCGAATCGATTTGCTCGTAGACGATATGCGCGAGCATGACGCCCGCGATCGAGCTGTTGCTGATCAGTCGCTCATACGGTCGCATGTCATCGAGAATATGGCCGTAATCTCTACGATCAACCGGCAGTTTCAGGTGCGAATCGGCGACGACAGCACCGTGACCAGGAAAGTGCTTGGCGACAGCGGCCATGCCGGCGCTGCGCAGACCGCGCGAGAATGCGTTCGCCAGATCGGCCACAGTTTCAGGTTTTCGATGAAACGCTCGATTACCGATGATCTCGCTGATCCCCCAGTCAAGATCGACGCAGGGGGCGAAGCTCAGATCGACGCCAACCGCGCGCAACTCAGAGGCGATCAGCCACCCAGCCTCCCTCGCCGCCTGCAGCCCGGCGTTGGGATCGCTATCGTATTCGCGCCCGATGCGGCGCATGGGCGGCATAACGGTAAACCCGTCGCGAAAACGTTGTACGCGGCCACCCTCGTGATCGACGGCAATAAGCAATGGTGGGCTACGCAGCGCACGAATATCGGCGACCAGGTCGGTGACCTGCTCGACCGATTCGAAATTTCGCGAAAACAGGATGACGCCACCCACGGCGGGCTCCCGCAGCAGGTCGCGGTCGGCCGGACTCAGCGAGAGTCCCTCAATATCGAGCATCACGGGTCCGAGTGACATCCGTCGTGCCTCGCTGTGCGTGGTCAGTCTTTCGTAAACACTGCGATAGATTCTACATGGGCGGTGTGCGGGAACATATCGATGATGCCCGCAGCCTCGAGCGAATAAGCTTGCTCGTTAACAAGTGTGCCGGCATCACGTGCCAGCGTTCCAGGGTGGCACGACACATAGACAATGCGCCGAGGACCGAACAGATGCATGCGAGTCACGACCTCGGCCGCCCCGCTACGTGCCGGATCGAGCAGCATGCGATTCCAGCCTTCGCGCACCCACGCCTCTGTGCCGTCGATTTTGCTGAGGTCGGCGGCACGGAACGATACATTCGCAAGGCCGTTCCGCTTTGCGTTGGTCCCGGCGCGGTCGACGAGGCTCCCTTCGCCCTCCACGCCAAGCACGGTTCCGGCTTTGCGCGCGAGCGGCAGCGAGAAATTGCCAATGCCACAGAACAGGTCCAGCACCCGGTCGTCGGGTCCGGCAGCAAGTTGTTCCACCGCGAAATGCACCATGCGCTGGTTGATGTCCGCATTCACCTGGACGAAATCCACGGGCTCAAAGTCCACACGAATATCGAACTCCGGCAACGAGTAGTACAGCGGTTCATCAATGAGATCCGGAAACACCGGCCTTACCGAATCCAGACCACCGGTCTGCAGGTACATCCGCATGCCGTGCTGTTCGCCAAACGCTCGGAACGCCGCGACATCGTCATCGGTCGGCGCATCGAGCACACGAAAGACCAGTGCGGTGGCATTCTCGGCCACGGCAACCTCGATCTGTGGCAGGCGGGCGCGAATCGACAATCCGCCGATCAAATCACTGAGGTCCGCGATCAGTGAGTCAAGCGGCTGCACCAGGACTTCGCAGCGCTGCATGTCAGTGATGAATGGCGCGTGACGCTCGCGGAAACCGACGAGGGCGCGTCCTTTGCCATGCACATCCTTAACCGCAAGTCGCGCGCGGCGACGATAGTGCCATTCCGGACCGGTCATTGGCTCAAGCCACTCACGCGGTTGCACGTTGCCGATACGCTCCAGGTTGTCGCGCAGGGTCTGTGACTTGATGTCACGTTGGTGTTCGGGGGTGACATGTTGCAGCGAGCAACCACCGCAGCGACCAAAGGCCTCGCATCTGGCATCGATGCGATCCGGCGAGGCTGAATGAACCTCGAGAAGTTCGGCCTCGTCGAAGTTACGGCGAAACTTGCGACGGATGTAGGTGACCGTCTCACCCTCGAGCGCGCCGGCAACAAACGCCTTCTTGCCATCAGTCGCAGCAATGCCGCGGCCGTCATGGGTAACGGCTGTGATCTCCGCCGTCTCCGGCTCGCGGCGCTTCTTCCTGGCCATGTCCGTTACTACTCCGGCCAGGCCGCCAGAAATTCGTTCAGGTGCGGCACATCCATGCCTTCGAGCGTGCTGCGCACCAGCGCGTACTCGCGCCCGAGATCCTTGTCATCGAGATTGCCGCGCATGTATTCGAAGCGGAGGTAGACGAGCCAGGTGTTCAGCACATCGGTCTCGCAGTAGTCGCGAATCTCCTTGATGCCACCTGCCAGGAACGTGTCCCAGACCTTTGAACCGTCCATGCCGAGCTTGCCCGGAAAACCGAGCATGACCGCGATCTCGTCGAGCTTGGCGAACGCACGATTATTGAAATTGGCAAGCACATCCATCAAGTCGACGTGCCGCCAGTGATAACGGCTCAGGTAGTTGTTCCACTTGAAGTCCCGATCGGAATCGCCGTGTTCCCAATACCGAGGCGCCTGGATACCGTGTTTCAACGCGCGATAGTGCAGCACAGGAAGGTCGAACCCGCCCCCGTTCCACGACACGAGATCCGGCGTGTATTTCTCAACGCCATCGAAGAAGCGTTGCACGAGCTCGGCCTCGCCCGATTGCTCGTCGCCTAGCGTCCATACCCTGAACGTATCTCGGGTGCGAAACGTAACAGAGATCGCGACCACACGATGCTGGTGCAGCGGCAGGAAATCGTGACCGGCCGACTGCAGACGCTTGAATGTCATCGCCTTGGCTACGTCCTCATCGGACAGCCCGTCCAGCCCCATAGCCTCGCGTCCGAAATCGACGTCCGGAACCGTCTCGATGTCAAAGGAAAAACAGTGCATGCGATCTAATCTGCCTTTTTGGCGCACTCGACAACAGCGAATGCCATGACCAGGCCGGCATCGTCAGTCAGGCTGACATGCCCGCTTCCGATCCCGAGTCGCGCACACACGCGGCTGCCGCGCTCAGACCAGACAATCAGCGGTCGTCCCCAGTCATTGTTCAGGATACCCACATCTCGCAGCCATACACCATGCGCGAAGCCCGTGCCCATTGCTTTGACCGCCGCTTCCTTGCCCGCAAATCGCATTGCGAGAAAGCGCACTTTGTCTTTGGCGCGTCGATACAGTGCCATCTCCTCGTCCATCAGGATTCGCCGCGCGAAATGGTCGCCAAAGCGGTCGTAGATGCCCTGGACACGACTAAGCTCCACGATGTCCGTGCCGACGCCGAAGATCACGCGTTGTCCTGCCGACCTTCAACCATCAGGCGCTTCATGTCCACGACTGCGCCAGCGAGGCCGTCAAATACGGCTCGCGCGATGATCGCATGGCCGATATTCAACTCGACGATCTGCGGAATCGCCGCGATCGGCTTTACGTTCTGGTAGTGCAAGCCATGTCCCGCATTGATAACGAGACCCTTATCGTGACCATAGCGCGCCGCATCGGCAATCCTCTGCAGCTCCGCGGCCTGGCGCTTGCCGTCCTCCTCGGCATAAGCCCCAGTGTGCAATTCCACAACCGGAGCGCCCGCCTCCACGGCGGCGTCGATCTGCTCCTTGTCCGGATCGATGAACAGCGAAACGCGAATATCGCTTGCAGCCAGCTGCTGGCAGGCACAGCGCACACGTTCCACCTGGCCGGCGACATCCAGACCACCTTCTGTTGTCAGCTCCTCGCGCTTCTCCGGCACGAGACAAACATCCGACGGTCGGATACGCGATGCGATAGCGATCATCTCGTCGGTGACCGCCATCTCGAGGTTCATATGCGTCTTCATGACCGCGTTGATCTCGTCCAGATCGTGGTCCTGGATATGGCGACGGTCTTCGCGCAGGTGCACAGTAATGCTGTCCGCACCGGCGCGCTCAGCGATGTAGGCGGCCTCGGCAGGTCGCGGGTAGGTCGTGCCTCGGGCCTGGCGCAGCGTTGCGACATGGTCGATATTGACGCCAAGGAAGATAGTCTGTCGATCGTTCATTCGGCGATTCTACCCCGATGAACTTCGAGCAGCACCTTGCGACTTTGCAGCTCGCGGCCACCGAGATGGTGCGCAATGACGTGCCGCAGCAGTCGACTGGCAGCACGAAGCACCTCGGCGTCGTCAAACTGCTCTGCGGCGATTGCGCGCAGCGTCGACCCGCGGAATACCAGCGGTCCGTCACTGCGCTCGACCCGGACCGGTCCCTGCTCGACACGATAGTCGTAGTGCTGCTCCAGATCGACGTCGTCGTGCGACGCCGCTTCATGATCGAGATTGACGGCATAGCCAAGCAGACCAAGGAGCTCGAGTTCGAAGCTTCGCAAGCTCGCCGCGACGCTGTCGGTCCGGCCGAGCGCTTCGAGTACCGCACTGTACAGCTCGAAGATCTCGGGCTGAGGGTCGTGGCGCATCAGAAAGTTCAGCAGGAGTTCGTTAACGTAGTAGGCCGACAGCAATGCGTCGCCGCGCAGTGCGGTTGGCGCGCCTGCAGCTTCGGCGCCAGTCAGCGTGCCAAGATCAGTTCGGGCTACCCAGGAAACGCGCAGCGGCAGGAACGGTCGCAGCACACCCGCGAGTTTCGACCTGGCGCCGCGACTGCCGCGCGCAACGACGGCGATGCGGCCATGATCGCGCGTCAGGATATCGAGAATCTGGCTCGAATCGCGGAACGGACGGTGATGCAGGATCCACGCGTCCTGCTGCTGCACACGCTTGCTCATTGTTGCACCGTCCGGTGCTTACTGAGATGCCACCCGACCATTTGACCTGCAGATTGAATCTTCAAGCCGGTCCGTACATCTGATCTGGCGTCAGCACTTCCGGGAAGCGATGCCGCAGAGCATTGCGGGACTCATAACAGAGGTGGCAGTGATCGGCGAAACCCTTGCGGAGGGGCAGATCGTAACGCCGCACGAGTTCCGCGGGCCCGCCAGCAAGCAGTGGTCCGACAATGGGGTGCTCGTCCGCATGATAGCGAGCCATGATCTCCGCAAGCGAACACTCAAGAACATTGCCGATTGAGATACCCTGGCAAATGTGGAGATTCCCGAATGGATCTACGTGCGCCCTGCCCGGTTGCCGCAGCTCCTCCCATGGGCACTCCGAAAAATGTTCCCAGTCAGTCGCGTCGACACGTGATGCGAGCCGTTCTGCGGCCCGACCCCTGAAGGTTACGGCAGATTCGCCGGCGGACAAGTCAGATGCATCAGGTTCGGCAATAGCGATGAAGTTGACGGGCATTCCCAACTGCCTGGCCGCGCGGCAGGCTGTTTTCGGATGATCCGAGCCTTCGTTGCTACCGTGGTACGCATCGCTGCTAACTGACAAGTCATCGACCAATCCCGCAAAGGGCTGCAGCCATTCTGTCGCATCGATATCAGCATTAGCCCAGTAGGCATTGGTTACGATTCCCACGTGAAAGCCGCGCTCTTTCGCTTTGCGAACGCCGCTCAGCAAAACCGGATAGTAGAGAAAGGCCTCGCCGCCCTCGAAATAGATCCACTTCACGGTACCGAGCGCATCGGCCTCATCGAGGATCTGCTCGATGGTTTCGACGGTCATCGTGCCGCTCTGAGACGGCG
>JASJCM010000041.1 GCA_030065985.1 Woeseiaceae bacterium
CCCGACGTCATCCTCGTCGGTGAGATGCGCGACCTCGAGACGATTCGCCTCGCGCTGACAGGCGCCGAGACAGGCCACCTTGTCTTCGGCACCCTGCATACGAGTTCAGCCGCCAAGACGATCGACCGTATCGTGGACGTGTTCCCGGCGGCGGAGAAAGAGATGGTCCGCGCGATGCTGTCCGAGTCTCTGCGCGCGGTGATTTCGCAGACACTGCTCAAGAAGATCGGTGGCGGCCGTATTGCGGCGCACGAGATCATGATCGGCACGCCTGCTATTCGAAACCTGATTCGTGAAGGCAAGATCGCGCAGATGTACTCGGCGATCCAGACCGGCCAGGCTGCGGGCATGCAGACGCTCGACCAGAACCTCGCCGAGTTGATGGCGAAGGGCTTGATCAACAAGGAAGAGGCGCGCTTCAAGGCCGTCAACAAGGAGAACTTCTGATAGTCGGTCCGCCAAGGATCTGACAGGAGAACGAAGAGATGGAACGCGAACAAGCGGTACGACTGACACAGAACCTGCTTCGTAAGATGGTCGAACGCGAAGGCTCTGACCTGTTCCTGACGGCCGGATTTCCGCCAGCGATCAAGGTCGACGGCACGATCCATAAAGCGACGGATACGCCATTGAACCCGGACCAGGCTGCGATGATGGTCCGCTCGATCATGAACGACAAGCAGATCAAGGAGTTCGACGCGACCAAGGAATGCAACTTCGCCATCGCGCCGCAGGGCATTGGTCGCTTCCGTGTTAGCGCGTTCATACAGCAGGGCATGGTAGGTGCCGTGTTGCGTACGATTACGACCGAGATTCCGACCCTCGGCGAGCTCGAACTGCCGCCGATCCTCAAAGACGTCGTCATGAACAAGCGTGGACTGTGTATCGTCGTCGGCGGTACGGGCTCGGGTAAGTCCACGACGCTGGCCGCAATGATCGGCCACCGCAACGAAAACTCACGTGGTCACATTGTCTCGATTGAGGATCCGGTCGAGTACGTACACCCGCATAAAGGCTGTGTCATCACCCAGCGTGAGGTAGGCGTCGACACGGAAACGTGGCACGCAGCACTGAAGAACACGCTGCGCCAGGCGCCAGACGTCATCCTGATTGGTGAGATTCGCGACAAGGAGACGATGGAATATGGCATCCAGTTCGCGGAGACCGGCCACCTCTGCCTTGCCACACTTCACGCCAACAGTGCCAACCAGGCGCTGGACCGCATTATTAACTTTTTCCCCGAAGAGCGCCGTCAGCAGCTCCTGATGGACCTGTCGCTCAACACCAAGGCGTTCATTTCACAGCGCCTCGTTCCGCGGGAAGGTGGCATTGGTCGCGTCGCGGCCATGGAGATCATGCTCAACACGCCGCTGGTGCAGGACCTGATCTTCAAAGGCGAAGTTGGCCAGATAAAGGAGATCATGGCCAAGTCGACGCGCCTCGGCATGCAGACCTTTGACCAGTCATTATTCGATCTCTACGAGAACGGCACGATTTCTTACGAGGAAGCCATGCGCAACGCGGATTCGAAGAACGAGCTGCGCCTGCGCGTGAAGCTTGAGAGTAAACGCGATTCCGCGATTGCAGATCAGCAGTCCGAGAGCCTGCGCATCATGGAAGAGGACACAGCTCAGACGTTCTGAGCCAAGGGATTTCGACGACATGAACGTCAAACCGCTGTTCAAACTGATGGTAGAGAAGAAGGCCTCGGACCTTTTCTTTGCCCCGTTCGCACCGGCCAAGATCAAGATCGAAGGCAAGATCATGCCGGTCAACAAGCTCGAAATGACGCCAAAGATGGTGAAGCAGGCGGCCATCGAGCTCATGGACGAAGAACAGATGGAGTACTTTAACCGCGAGCTCGAAATTGACTTCGCACTCTCGGAAGACGGGCTAGGGCGTTTCCGTGTCAACGTGTTCCACCAGCGCGGCAACGTCGCGATGGTGCTTCGCTATATCACGAGCGAACTGCCGACGCTCGACGAGCTTGGCATGCCGCAGCAGTTGAAAGAACTTGTCATGCTGCGCCGCGGACTGATTCTCATGGTCGGTGCCACGGGCGCCGGTAAGTCGACGACGCTTGCGGCGATGGTGAATCATCGCAACGAAAAAACCTCGTCGCACATCCTCACCATCGAGGACCCGATCGAGTTCCTGCACCCGAACAAGCAGTCGATTATCAACCAGCGCGAAGTCGGACTCGATACGAAGTCTTATGCGCGCGCACTGAAGAGTGCCGTACGTGCGGCGCCCGATGTCGTGCAGATCGGTGAGATCCGCGACACCGAGTCGATGCGTGCCGCTCTCGATATGGCGGGTACCGGTCACCTCGTTCTTGCGACGGTGCACTCGAACAACGCCGCCGAAACGCTCGACCGCATCATCAACCTGTTCCCCCAGGAGCAGCATGCGCAGGTGTTCATGGACATGGCGCATTACCTGCGTGCGATCCTTTCGCAGCGCCTGGTGCGTGCGCGCAATGGCAAGCGTGTCGCCGCTGTTGAGCTCATGCTCAATACGCCGCACATCAAGGACCTGATCCTGAAGGGCGATATTTCAGCTGTGAAAGAAGCCCATAAGGATTCGGGCGAGGCGGGCATGCAGAACTTCGACGACGCGCTGTTGCAGCTCTATAAGGACGGCACGATTACGCTCGAGGAAGCAATGTCTCACGCTGATTCGCGCTCCAACCTCGAAGCCAAAGTCAACTTCGGCGGCTAGACTTCGTCTGGGCCTCAGCCCGGGTAACGACTACCAGACGACGGTACTCGCCTCGAAGACCGGTCCGTCGACGCAAACTCGCTTCATCGCGTCGCCATCCGGAGTCCGGATTCTTACCGCACAACCCGCGCAGCCGCCAACGGCACAGGCCATGTATTCCTCTAGCGATACCTGGCAGGGCAAATCGTAACGCGCCGCGAGATCCGCTACAGCTTTGAGCATTGGCGTTGGGCCGCAGGCGAAGATCTCTACCTCGGCAAGCGCAGCTTCGTCGAGACCGGATAACCAGCGTTCGGCAAGGTCGGTGACGTAGCCGTCGAAGCAACCGTCGAAGCCGGCCAGCGTTGCGAGCCGACAGGTTACTCCCCAGGATTCGAGCAGCGGCATCGTCGAGCTGATGTCATCGTCGAGCCATGGTGTTTCGAGTTTCGAGGCAAGCAGCGGGAACGGGAACGGGATCTCCGAACCGAGGATTGCCAGCGGTTTCCAGTCGGCGTCGTCCTGGCGCAGCCAGTCGGCGATGTAAACCATTGGCGGGATGCCAACGCCGCCGCCAATGAGCAGGGTTTGCGGCTTATCGGCGGACATGTGAAACGGTTGCCCGATCGGGCCCAGCACGGAGAGCGTGTCACCTTCCTTTTTCTGCGACAGTAGCCGCAACCCCGGGCCGACGATCTTGTAGAGCACATCGACCCAATCTTCGCCGACGCGCATGATCGACAGGGGACGTCGCATCGGCAGCGATTCGTCGCAGGTCAGGTGCACGAAAGTCCCGGGCTTTGCCGCTGCGGCACACTTCGGGGCGCGAAGCCGCATGACGAACTGGTCGCCCGGAAATGTCTCAACACCGATTACTGCACCATCTTCGACGAAGATCGTGTTGCGGTTCTCCTGGGCTTTTTGCTGCGCTGCGGTCAGTGTCATGTCGGCGGAGTTCATCGCGGCGCAATTCTACCGGGAGGCGAGATATCTTTCAGCGATAAATACGGCCGCCGCCGCGTCGATCGACTCCTTTGAAATTCTACCGCGGCTGCCTGAAGCACGTGCGTCCCTGAGCACGCGCCCGGCCTCAACCGACGTATGGCGCTCGTCGATGGTGTCGATCGGCAAATCGTAACGCTCGAGTTCTGCAATGAATGCCGCGATCGGTTCTGCGAGATCGGTCTGTGAGCCATCGGCGTGAGAGGGCATGCCAACGACCAGCCCGGACGGCCGCCACTCATGAATCAGCGCCGCAATCGCATCGTGATCCACGCCGGACCCGCGATTGGCGACTACGCCAAGCGGGCTCGCAGAACCGGTCACGTCCTGGCCGACCGCAACGCCAATGCGTCGAAGTCCGAAATCAAAGGCGAGAATCGTGCGGGCGTTGGGCAAGTCAGGCGTGCCCGGCATCCGGTGACATGCAGGCGATATCGATGCCAAGCGTCCGTGCGGCAAGATCCCAGCGCTCCGCGAACGGGGTTTCGAAAACGAGTTCGGGTGTTGCCGGTACGTTGAGCCAGGAATTGGCGAGCATTTCGTTTTCAAGCTGGCCGGCTTCCCAGCCGGCGTAGCCGAGAGCGACGAGCGTGCGCAACGGCCCGTCGCCTGTCGCCATCGCATCAATGACGTCACGCGAGAGCGTCAGGCGTATGTCGTCGGAGACGGCCAGCGTGTTTTCGTAGTCGTGCTCGGGGCCATGCAGCACGAAGCCGCGTTCCGGACCGACCGGGCCGCCCGCGAGCACGGGATTCTCCGCGGCTTTCGGATCGGGGTTATCGACAGAGAGCTGCTCGAACAGGCCGGCGAGCTTCAGCGTGGTCGGACGGTTAATAACGATGCCGAGGGCACCCTCGTCGTTATGTTCACAAATCAGTGTGACCGTCGTACTGAAATTCGGGTCCGCCATACCGGGCATGGCGATAAGTAGCTGATTCGTATACCAAGCATCCGACTGCATAAGAACAGTATCTGCCCATCGCTCGCGTCGCACAAGGGCGGTTTATTCGTTCGCGGAATTGCTCGTGACAAGCTGGTCGCTGAAGCGCCAGTCATACTCGAAGCGCACGCCCGTCTCGTATTCTTCGAGCATCTCGGGCGGGAATGCATTGAACGGCGAAGAACGCTTCAGGATGTCGAGCGTTGCGAGATCGTGGACGGTCGAACCACTCGATCTGCGGATCATGGCGTCGACGAGGTTGCCTGAGGGGTCTATGACAACCATGAGCGTCGGGCTGCGCGTCGCCGTGCCGATATCGCCGAGTTCCTTCAGGTACGCAGTACCCACAGCCTCAACACGCCGCTTCCAGTTGTCGAGATAGGCGGCGGCCACCGACTCGCGCGTATCGGCACTGATAATCAGGTCTTTGGGCTGACTGTCGCTAATCAGCATATTGGCATCAGCTTCCTGCGGCAGCGGCAGCGTCACCTCGGCGCCTGCCTCCATCGCGATCGCGACGCTGTCGCGTTGCTGAGGGTCTGTGCGAGGATCGATCACCGCCTGGCGGTCACTGCGATTCTCGCTAGCCAGTATTTCGTCGGCAGAACGCTCATGCGCAACTGAGTCTCTTAGCGCGGTGCCATCTTCGCGACCCTGGTTGTCAACAGGCAGCGCGCTCTGTAATGGGGCCGCCGGCCTCACGCTGTCTTCCGTGTTGCCGCCGCCTTCCTGGCTGGCCTGCGCAAGATACGCCGCTTCGTCAGGGCGGTCGATCTGCTGATCAGGATCGGCGACGATCGTGACGTCGAGCGAGATCGCGTTCGCGAAGTCATCGGTTATGGCAGCGTTGAACGTGACGCCGATGATCAGAATGCCGTGGATCAGGGCGGCCAGGAACAGCATGGCGGGAAGGCGATCCGGCACGTCCGGCGCCATGAGCCGCAGCTCGTCGAGAGGATCAACGGTGACCTGGGGATTCGCCATACTGGCGCGAAGTCTCCCCCTTTTTGCTTACATAAACAAGGGACTAGATCGCAGTAAAATGGGGACATTCTGCTTTTTTTTGCCCAGCCAAAAAGCAGAATGTCCCCATTTTTCTGATCACAGCTTGCGCTCGATCGCGTCGAACATGAGTCCCGCAATGTTCAGATCAAACTGCTTGTCGAGCTCGCGGATGCCGGTCGGGCTCGTAACATTGACTTCGGTCAGGTAGTCGCCGATGACATCGATACCCGCGAACAGCACGCCCGCATCGCGCAGTGCCGGGCCGACCGCGTCGCAGATTTCCTGATCACGGGCCGACATCTTCTGGCCAACCGCAACCGCACCCGCGACCATGTTGCCGCGGTTGTCCTCATCGGAAGGTATACGCGCCAGCGCGTAGGGCACGGGTTCGCCCTCGATCAGCAGTATGCGCTTGTCACCTGCCGTGATCTCCGGGATGTAGACCTGCGCCATCGCGAATTGCTTGCCGTAATCCGTTAGTGTCTCGAACACGACATTGGCGTTCTTGTCGCCTTTCCGAATCACGAATATCGAGCGGCCACCCATACCGTCGAGCGGCTTAGCCACAACGTGGTCATGCTCCTCGAGAAACGCCTTCATTTCGTCCATGGAACGCGTGATCAGCGTCGTCGGCGTCAGTTCCGGAAACCAGGCCGTGTAGGCTTTCTCGTTCATGTCCCGAAGCGACTGCGGCGCATTCACGATCAGCGCCCCCTGCTGTTCCGCGCGATCAAGTATGTAGGTCGTGTAGACATATTCCATGTCGAACGGCGGATCCTTGCGCATCAGGATCGCGTCGAGGTCGCCTAGCGCCACGTCCTGGCGCGCTCCCAGCATGTACCAGTCGTCGTTGTCGTCGCGAACCTCCAAAAGTGTGGACTGGCCCATCGCCGTACCCGACAGCAACCTGACATCCTTCTGCTCGAAGTAGTGAATTTCGGCACCGCGGCGACCGGCTTCCAGCAACATGGCCAGCGACGAGTCCTTGTACGGCGTAATCGAGCCGATCGGGTCCATGATGATGCCGATTTTGAGGGGTTTGTCTGCCATAGCTTGTCGAGATTCCGGGCAAATGCTCCAAGGCGGCCAACTATAACGCTAAACCGCACGTAAGCGCTGGATTTCCCTTTATTTTGCGCTTCACGACAGGCGTCGTAGCGGGAGTTATGTCAATATGGTAAAAGTCGGTTTTCAACGTGGGGATATTCGGTGTCCAGTAATGCGCCCAGGGGCTTGAGTGGCCTCAAGATTCTTGTCGTAGACGACAGCAAAACCATCCGCCGAACTGCTGAGACCTTGTTGTCGAAGGAAGGTTGCCAGGTTTTTACGGCCATCGACGGATTCGACGCACTTTCGAAGATCGCCGATCACCAGCCCGACCTGATCTTTGTGGACATCATGATGCCGCGTCTCGATGGCTATGAGACGTGTTCGCTGATCAAGCACAACAAGATGTTCAAAGAGACGCCCGTCATCATGCTGTCCTCCAAAGACGGCCTGTTTGACCGGGCACGCGGCCGCATCGTCGGCTCCGAGCAATACCTGACCAAGCCGTTCACCAAGGACGAATTGCTTGGCGCCATATCGAACCAGATCAACTAGGGACTCTAAGGATGGCTACTGTTCTCATCATCGACGATTCGCCCACGGAGCTGCATCTCTTCCAGAACATGCTCGAGAAGGCCGGCTTCGAAACGCTGGTCGCCGACAGCGGCGAAGAGGGTATCCGCCAGGCGGCGGCGACACGACCCGATTGCATCCTCATGGACGTGGTGATGCCGGGCATGAATGGTTTCCAGGCGACGCGCAAGCTAACCCGGGACCCGCAGACCGCGAATATCCCCGTCATCATGATCACGACGAAGGACCAGGAAACCGACAAGATCTGGGGAATGCGCCAGGGCGCGGTCGAATACCTCGTCAAGCCGGTCGCCGACAAGGACCTGGTTGCCAAGATACATTCGGTGATGGCCGCCTGAATGAGCAACGCGTCCGACCTCGCAGCGCTCGTCGAGCAGCCATTCGAGCTGCTTCAGGAGATGGAGCGGCGCAGCCGTGCCGCCCATGCGGGGCAGGGCGCGGCAGGTTCGGGCGCCGAGTGGGTCGGCGTCGGATTTCGTATCGGCGAAGAGCGGTTCGTCGCAACGCGTGACCAGGTGCGCGAAGTGCTGATGCTGCCCGATTCGATGACCCGCGTGCCGGGCGCCAAGCGCTGGTTGCTGGGCATTGCCAACCTGCGTGGTCATCTGCTGCCGCTCGTCGACGTCAAATTGCTGCTGGGCAGCGGCAGAACGACGCTGCGACGGACGACGCGTGTCATTTCCGTAAACCACCGTGAAGTGCCCGCCGGCCTCGTCGTTGACGAGGTCGCCGGATTCCGTCGCTTCATGGATCACGAATTCCAGGACGAAGTGGCCGAAACGATTGTACGCTGCGATCGGTTCCTGCACGGGGCTTACCTGCGCGGTGAAGAATCCTGGCCGGTATTCGACCTGTTCGAGTTCGTCGAGAGCAACATGTTTCTGCAGGCTGCTGCGGAATAAAAGGGCTAATCAGTTATGGCCAATACAACGAGTAACGCTTCCAACTTCAAAATTGTCGCCGGGGTCATTGCCGTGCTGCTGCTGGGTGCTGCCGGACTGGTGCTCCTGCAATCGCAGGGTGACGGTGGTTCATCGACGGAACTCGCAGCACTGTCGCAGGCGATTCCCTCTCAGGCGGATGGCGCGCTGCGAGGCAACGCAGGGGCGTTCGATGCACTCGACGCAAGCGTCAAGAAAGTCGCATCGCTGCGCCGCGGCGGTGCGCCGGGTCGTTCGGCGGACTGGCAGCAACTCGAATCACAGGCTTCTGCCATTCTCGCGAAGCGCGCCGAAGTCGAAGCCGTGACGTCCGCGGCGCAACAGATGGCCACCGACGCGGCGGCCGTTGTTGGGGGCGCCGATGCACTGCTCGACCGTTCGGGCGCCACTGCAATCATCCAGGAATTTCAGCAACGCGCGGATCGCATCCGCCAGGCCGCTGCTTCATTGCCGGTCGGTGGCGAGAGTGTTGCAACCGCCATCGCAGACGACGTTGCTTATCTGCGCAACGTCGTCAACGGCCTGGGTGGCGATGCCAGCGATCTCGATATTCGTCCGCTCAACCAGTCGGGCCGTGAGGAGCTGCTCACTCCTTTGCTTGGCGTTGTCGCAAGTCTTGAAGAACAGTCTGCAGCGCTGGGCGAAAACATTAGCGAGGTCAGCGGTCTCGGCGAAACCCAAACGCAGCTGGCAGCCAGTGCCAGCAAGCTCCTCGATTCCGCCTTCGCCGGGTCGGGCGGAGGCGTCCTGCCGGGATTCCTGAATCTGCCATGGATCCCCATTGGAATGGTCGTCCTTGCGCTGCTGCTCGTCGCCGGCTTACTCGCACTGCATTCGAAGAGTTCAGTATTTGAACGCATGGCGAAGGAGCAAAGCGCACAGAACGAGCGCAACCAGCAGGCCATTCTGAGACTGCTCGACGAAATGGGCAGCCTCGCTGACGGCGACCTGACCGTCGAAGCGACCGTTACCGAGGACATCACGGGAACGATTGCCGACTCGTTCAACTTCGCGATCGAAGAATTGCGCAAGCTCGTGGCAACGGTCAACGACACGGCGCTCATGGTGGATGCGGCGACCAAGCAGACCGAGAATACGGCAGCTCATCTCGCCAAAGCCGCGGATAACCAGGCCAAGGAAATCAACGCAGCGACTGAATCCATCGTCTCGATGGCGGCGTCGATCGAAGAGGTGTCCGGCAACGCCGAGCGCTCATCGGACGTTGCCCGTCACTCGGTTGAAGTCGCCCATAAAGGCGGCGAAGCGGTACGCCGCACGATCGACGGCATGAACACCATTCGCGAGACGATCCAGGAGACGTCGAAGCGCATCAAGCGTCTTGGCGAAAGCTCGCAAGAGATTGGCAACATCATCGAGCTCATTAATGATATTGCCGAACAGACCAACATCCTCGCACTCAACGCCTCAATCCAGGCATCGATGGCGGGCGAGGCCGGCCGTGGCTTCGCGGTCGTTGCCGACGAAGTGCAGCGGCTTGCCGAGCGCTCGACGAACGCCACCAAGCAGATCGAGGTACTGGTGCGAACGATTCAGGCCGATACCAATGAGGCCGTCATCTCGATGGAACGTAGTACCACCGACGTTGTCGGTGGTGCGTTGCTGGCCGAGAACGCGGGCGCGGCCCTCGATGAGATCGAGCAGGTATCGAACCAGATCGCGAGCCTGGTCCAGAACATCTCGGGTTCGGCGCGCCAACAGGCAGGTGCAGCCGCAGACGTAACGCGACGTACAACCCGACTCAAGGAAATCGGCGATCAGACCGGCAAGGCCACGGGGGCTACCGCGGCGTCGATCTCCAAGCTGTCGCAACTTGCGACGGAACTCAGAAAGACAGTCGAAGGCTTCGCCTTGCCGTCGGAGATGATGCAGGCCAGCGCGCTCGCACGATCCGCCGCGAAGGCACCACCTGCACCCGCTGCACCGGCAGCGGCGCCGGCAAAACCGCAAGCGAAAGCCGGCTAGGACGCTTAACGAGCAGGACGCGACACGGACGACCAGATGACGGGCGAGACGGGTATTCAAGAGCAGATGACCGGCGACGAAAACGGCGCCGGCACGGTCAGTGCGCTCGCAATCGTCAGCGCCGAGCTCATGGAGACCATCCGCAATGCGCACCTCGCGCTGGAGGATTGTGTCGATGGTCGTGGCGGCACGCCCGCACTCACCCGCGCCGGCGAATTGCTGCACCAGGCGTCCGGTGCGCTGCGCATCACGGAGACCTATGGCGCCGCGTTGCTCGTCGAGGAGATGGAGCTGTGCTGTAAGTACCTTGCCAGTCTGCGATCCGGCAAGGGCAGGGAGGACGGCCTCGATGCGTTGACGCGCGCAATGGTGCAGCTGCCGATATACATTGAGCGCCTCCTCGGCGGCGGTCGTGACATCGCGCTCGTGTTGCTGCCAATGCTCAACGATCTGCGCGCGGCCCGTGGTGAGCCGCTGCTTTCCGAAGGGACGCTGCTGCTGCTGAATCTTTCGCCGACGCGATCCGATGACCGTGGCGGTGAACGCAAGGGCAGCGGCGAGGACCCGGTTGTCGTGGCGCGGCGACTGCGACCCAAGTTCCAGCTTGCGTTGCTCGGCTGGATCAAGGGCGGTGATAGTGCACGCCACCTCGATACCCTGGGCAAGGTCGCCGCGGCGCTCGAGAACGTGTCAACGCGCGATGACATGTACCAACTGTGGACAGTCGTCGGCGGCGTGCTCGAAGCGATGCAGGATGGCGGTCTCGAGACCTCGGTCGCGCTTAAGCGCCTGCTCGGACAGGCTGACCGCCAGCTCAAGTACGTTATCGATCAGGGCCTTGACGCGTTCGACGCGCATCCTGTCGACGATCTCCTGAATAATCTCCTCTACTACGTCGCGCGCTCGTCGACCGCAGGCAAGCGCATCAGCGAGATACGCGCGGCCTTCAACCTTGCCGAGCTCATGCCTGGTGACGAGCAGGTCGAACACGCCCGCGAGGCGCTCGCGGCACCCAGTGCGCGACTCATGGAGACGGTGGGCTCGGCGATTCGCGAGGACCTGAGCCGCGTCAAGGACGTGCTGGACATTTTCGTCCGCACCGGCATGAACAAGTCTTCGGAGCTTGTGCCGCAGCTGGAGCTCCTGAAGAAGATCAGTGACACGCTCGGCGTTCTCGGACTTGGCGAGTTGCGCGGTGATATCGATGGCGAGATCGAACGACTGAAGAGCATTGTCGAGCAGGGTGGAGTTGCGAACGACCAGCTCATTCTCGATATCGCGTCGACGTTGTTGCGCGTCGAAGATCGGCTTGACCAGCAGCTCTTGCGCCTGACACGGGTTGAGGAGCCGAAAGAGGCTGCGGCTGAAACGTCGCCGGAACAGCAGGAAGACTTCCGCAAGGTCGCCGAGTCGGTAATGCGCGAGTGCATTATCAACCTGGCGCGCATCAAGGAGACAATCAGCCAGAGTATTGCCTCGCAGGCCCCCTCAGCCGGACTGGACAGCATTCCTACGTTGATCAGTGGCATCAAGGCCGGCCTGATGATGCTGGACAAGACGCGGGCGATGGAAGTCGTCGACAACATCGGCAACCTGATTTCCGTCATTCTTAGTGCCGGCGGACCGGCGAACCTGACGCAAAAGGAAACGGATCGCCTGGCTGACGCCATTGTCAGCATCGAGTACTACATGGAGACGGTGAAGGCCGGCCGCAGCGAGCCCTGGTACATGCTCGACAATGCCGAGGCCTGTTTGTCGGTATTGCGCGATGTCGAGGCCCGGCTACGCCAGGTCGAGTTCACCGAACCCGAAGAGCAGCCGGTTGAGTCGACGCAGCGCCTCGCCATTGCAGACATTGAGGCCGAGGCGCAGAAGGCACTCGACGAAGTGCAGGCCGGGGCCACGCAGATGCAGGCGACCGAAGTGATGCCGCTGCCGGTCGTGGCACAGGATGCCGAGCATCTCGATCCGGAGCTTCTCGAACTGTTCATTGAGGAGGCCAAGGAGGAAATCGCCTCGATCAAGCGCCATCTGCCGCAGTGGGCGAACGCGCCTGACGATATGGAGATGCTGATAACGGTGCGGCGCTCGTTCCACACGCTCAAGGGCAGCGGCCGCATGGTTGGTGCGGAGCGTATCGGCGAATACTGCTGGGCTGTCGAGAATCTGCTCAATCGCCTGATCAATCGGACGTTGACGCGCACGCCGCCCATGGTGGACTTTGTTCTGCAAGCGGCTGCTGCTGTACCCGAACTTGTCGAGCAGCTCGAAGTTGGCAGCGAGCCCGAAGCTGACATCAGCCTGTTGATCGCACGTGCCAACGCATTCGCTGAAGGCGATCCCAATGCTGCCGTTTTGCAGATAGCTCGCCCGGCTGCCGAAGAACCTGTCGAGGAGAAGCCGGCGCTCGAGATGGATCCTGTCCTTTACGACATCTTCTCGAAGGAAACGGCCGGACACCTCAAAGTCATTACCGATTACCTGTCCGCGTGCGAGGGGCACACGCCGCCATTCGACGTCACCGACAAGTTGCATCGGGCCTGCCACACGCTGCATGGCAGCGCCAACATGGCCAACGTCGAACGCGGTGTGGCCGTTGCCGCAGCCCTCAATCGCTTTGTGCGTCGCGTTTACGATCACAAGGTCGGTTTCCAGCAGTCCGGGCTCGACGCGCTCAAGGCAGCGGGCCGGGCGATCCAGACGATTGTCGGGGACATCAATAACCCCGGCCGTGATCGCGCCGACTACTCGGCACTGATCGACCATCTTGGCAATCTGACCGATGCGGTCGCCGGTGCCACGGTAACGAGCGTGCCCGAAGCGGCGCGTCCCGAGCCGGAACCGGCCGCGCCAGAACCCGCCAAACCCGAGGTTGTCGAGCCGGTCGTCGAGGTTGTCTCGCACGAGCCCGAATACGACGCCGAAATTGCCGCTATCTTCACCGAGGAATCGGCCGAGCTGCTCGAATCGGCAGACAAGGCTCTTATCGACTGGGTGAAGGAGCGTTCGGCGCAACCGATGGATGAACTCAAGCGCCACCTGCACACGCTGAAAGGTGGTGCGCGCATGGCGGGTATCACCGCCATGGGTAACCTGAGTCATGACATCGAGACACTGCTGATTTCGGTCGACGACGGTCGTGTCAAACCGACGCCGGCAGTTGAGGACCTGCTCCAGCGAGCGCTCGACGAGCTGCATCGCATGCGCGATCTTGTCATCGCCGGCAAGGCGGTGCCCGCGGCTGCGGATCTGGAGCAGCGGATTCAGCAGGCTAACGCCGGCTTTGAGGTCGCCGACGAGATCGAAGTCGAGATGCTGCCTGCCGACGTCGATGAGACACCGTCGGCCGAGTTCACGATCGAACCTGACGACACCGTGAGCATGGTGATTGTCGACTCGCCGCTGGCGGACGAGCTCGCCGAGCTCGCGGAAATGGGCAAAGAGACGGAGTTGCCGGAGGCTGCGCAACCCGCGCCTGAGGCCGAGCCCGAACCCGAGCCCGAGCCCGAACCCGAACCCGAGCCCGAGCCTGAGCCAGAGCCAGAGCCTGAGCCTGAGCCAGAGCCAGAGCCTGAGCCAGAGCCCGAACCCGAACCCGAGCCCGAACCCGAACCCGAGCCTGAGCCCGAACCGGCACCGAAGCCCGAGAAGAAGAGAGCGCCTGCCGAGGTTCGTGCGCTGCGTGCCGAGCAGCGCCAGGAGTTCGCGCGTGTCGATGCCGATCTGCTCGAAGACCTGCTCAACGCGGCCGGCGAAATCAGCATTTACCACTCGCGCCTCAACCAGCAGGTCAGCTCGTTCGAGTTCCACGTCGAGGAACTCGAGCAAACGATTTCGCGCCTGCGCGACCAGCTGCGGAAACTGGAGATCGAAACCGAGGCGCAGATAATGCATGGCCACCAGGACACCCTGGTAGCGCGTGATTTCGATCCGCTCGAGCTGGATCGTTACTCGAACATACAGCAACTATCGCGGGCGCTTGCCGAATCGGCCAACGACCTCGGCAGTCTCAAGGACTTGCTCAAGACAGTGACCGACGAAGCGGAGAGCCTGCTCGTGCAGCAGTCCCGCGTGACCGCGGAGCTGCAGGACGGCCTCATGCGCACGCGCATGGTGCCCTTCGACCGTCACGTGCCGCGTCTGACGCGGCTGGTTCGCCAGGCGGCTCAGGAAGCCGGCAAACGCGCCGAGCTCGCCGTCGAGGGCGCCTCGGGCGAACTCGACCGCCAGGTTCTCGAGAAAATGCTGCCGCCGTTCGAGCATATGCTGCGCAATGCCGTAGTACACGGCATCGAAAAATCGGCGACGCGTCAGAAAGACGGCAAGCCTGCGGTGGGTCGAATCACGATTCGCCTGCATCGTGAAGGTGCCGAAATGGTTATCGACGTCTCCGACGACGGCGCAGGCCTCGATGTCGATTCGATTCGCCGCAAGGCCTACGAACTCGACCTGTTGCAGCCCGAGAGCAAGGTAACCGACGACGAGATCATGAGCCTGATCCTGAAGCCCGGTTTCTCGACGGCGGGCGCCGTTACGCAGTCGGCAGGTCGCGGTGTCGGCATGGATGTCGTCGCAAACGAGATCAAGAAGCTGGGTGGCTCTTTGCGCATTTCCTCGGTGACAGGTCAGGGCACGAACTTCACGGTACGGCTGCCGTTTACGCTTGCGATTACGCAGGCACTGATCGTTCGTACCGGGGATGAGGTTTACGCGTTACCGCTGCCGACCGTCGAAGGCGTTGCGCGCATCCCGCGTGCTGAGCTCGAAAGCCTGCTCAGTCAAAGCGAACCCAGTTACCAGTACGGCGAACAGACTTACAAGTTCCGCCATCTCGGCATGTATCTTGGCGGCCAGGCGGCGAAGCTGCCGGAGGATGAAGCATCCATTCCGGTCATCCTCGTGCATGCCGGCGAATACTCAGCCGCGCTGCTTGTTGACGAGCTGATGACCAGCCGTGAAATCGTCGTCAAGGCGGTCGGACCGCAGCTGGCCAGCATTCGCGGCGTTTCCGGCGCAACGATTCTCGGCGATGGCCGCATCGTCCTGATCCTCGATATTCATGCACTGGTTCGTACCGGCGCGCCGGTTGTCGAGCTCAAGAAGGCAGCCCCGACACCGACCGACGACCGGCCGCTCGCGCTCGTGGTGGACGATTCCATTACGGTCCGGCGCGTCACGGAACGATTCCTGCAACGCAATGGTATGCGGGTCGCGACGGCGAAAGATGGCCTCGATGCGATCGCGGTGATGCAGGACAACAAGCCGGACGTGATTCTTCTCGATATCGAAATGCCGCGTATGGACGGCTACGAATTCGCGTCACATGTCCGTAACGATGCGCGGGTGGCGGATGTGCCGATCATCATGATTACCTCGCGCGTCGGGGACAAGCACCGTGCGCGTGCCATCGAGCTCGGCGTCAACGATTATCTCGGCAAGCCCTACCAGGATTCGCAGCTGCTGGATGCGATTCGGCGTCAGCTTGAAGACAAGGGAATCGAACTACCGTGACCAACGGCAACGAAGAGCTATACAGCCTGCTCGTGCCTCTCGCAGAGGATCGCCTGATTGTGCCGCGCGCCTGCGTTGCTGAAGTCGTGCGTTTCGCCGCCCCGGAACATGAGGACGGTGCGCACAACTGGATGCTCGGCAATGTGACCTGGAACGGCCGACCGTTGCCGGTCGTGTCGTTTGAGGGTTTGCTCGACAAGGAAGTACCGGCGGCAACAGGTCGGACGCGTATCGTCGTGTTTTACGCCAGTACCGGCCAGCTCAAGACCGGCTTTTTCGGTGTGCTGACGCAGGGCTTTCCGCAGCTCGTGCGGGTCAACGAGGAAGTGCTGCAGTTGCATACGACGGAGGGGTGGCCGAAAGGCGCGCCCGTGCACTGCCGCGTCAAGATGATCAACGAGTTTCCGCTGATTCCCGATCTCGAAAGGCTCGAGGCGTTGCTGGCACGCGAGTCGCTGCAGGCCTAGGCAATCGCTCTAGGCGAGATCCCCCCATTTCGATTGCAGGACGCTGAGTGCAGCGACCGCCGCAGTTTCTGTGCGCAGCACGCGCGGCCCGAGTGACACCGGGGTGAAGCCGGCGATGTCAGCGTCGTCGTATTCGGTGTCGCTGAAGCCGCCCTCTGGCCCGATAAGCAGGCAGACCTTGGTGCTTGGCGGGTCGATGCTGGCCAGCGCCGTTCCTGCGCCGGGTCGCAGAATCAGCTGCGTGTCGACCTCGGCTGGGCCGTCGCCAAACCACGTTTTCAGCGGCACGGGCGCGTCAATGAGCGGCACGCGAACCCGGCCCGACTGTTCACAGGCACTTTGCGCGACACCTTGCCAGTGCTCGCGACGTTTCTCGGCGCGTTTTGTATCGAGCTTGACGACACCGTACTCGGTCAACACGGGCGTCACGCGCTTTACCCCGAGCTCTGTAGCTTTCTGAATAACGAAGTCCATGCGCTCGCCGCGCGATACGCCTTGTACAAGATGAACGCGCAGCGGCGACTCCGTATTCGTTTCGTAGCTATCGCCAATACGCAGGGTGACCGCGCTCTTGGTCATCGTCTCGATGATCGCGGAGTACTCGGGCCCTTCACCATTAAAGACGCGAACCTCGTCGTCCGGGCGCAGTCGCAACACGCGGCCGAGATAGCGTGCCTTGTCACCCTCGAGTTCAAGCGCGGAGCCGTTGATCAGGTCGCCCGAAACAAATAGCCTCGTCTTCATGGTCTCGAAATCATGCCTTTTCACGGTAGACAAAACCACCGGCCGGCTCGAGCAGGCGCAGGTGTGCGACAGCCCCAACCAGGACGCGCGTCCTGAAGGTGCCAATCCGAGCCTGATTGTCGTGCACGGCATAAGCCTGCCACCAGGTGAATTCGGTGGCCCCCAAATCGAGGCGCTGTTCAGGAATGCGCTGGACTGGGACGCGCATCCGTATTTCGGCGAAATCCGCGGCCTCGAGGTTTCATCGCACCTGTTGATCAGGCGCGATGGCAGCGTGCTCCAGTTTGTGCCGTTCACGGAGCGCGCCTGGCACGCAGGGGAGTCGTGCTTTCGTGGGCGGCATCGGTGTAACGACTTCTCGATTGGCATCGAGCTGGAAGGCGAGGACGAAACCCCGTACGAGGATTGCCAGTATGACGTCCTGCAGGGGGTCATTCGAGCCCTGTGCGGCGCTTACCCGACGCTGTCACCGCGCACTGTTGCCGGCCACAGCGACATTGCGCCGGGCCGTAAAACCGATCCGGGTCCTGCTTTCGACTGGCTCAGATTGTATGATGGCCTCGGACACGACAAGGGCGCCCTATGAACCTCATTGCTCTACTCATCGGACTCGTAATTGAGCGACTCGCGACGCAGCTGTTTCACTGGCGGCGCATGCGCTGGCTTGATCGCATCATCGATTTCGGCTTTCGCCAGGCAGCGCGCCTTGGCACCTGGCCGGCGCTAATCCCGGTTGTCCTGCTTGGTCTCGTGCTGGTGCTGCCGATCGCCCTCGTAATTTTCCTGCTCGGTGGCACGCTCGCCGGCTTCACCTACCTGCTGCTTGCGATCGTCGTGCTGTTCTTTTCGCTCGGTCCCAGCGATATCGGCGAGGAAGTGGGCGAGTACTGCAAGGCGCTCGAAGCAGCAGACGAGGAGCAGATTCACAATGCGGCGAAGGCCATCGTCGAGGATGACGTGCCCGAGGACGTCGCCGAGCGCACGAGCCGCGTCGAGTCGGCGGTCTGCGTGCAGGCCAATAATCGGCTGTTTGCCGTTGTCTTCTGGTTTGTCGTGCTTGGTCCGCTGGCCGCCTGGGCCTACCGCGTCACCGATTTGATACGGCGCCGGGCCGTGTTCACGGCAGCGCGCGACGAGGAGACAGACGGTCAGTCGGCGCGCATCCGCGACGCCGCGGAGATGCTGCACGGCTGGCTTGCCTGGATACCCGCACGATTGACCGCTGTTGGTTATGCGGCCGCCGGTCACATGGATGAGGCCATCGCGGCATTGCGCGCGCCCTCCGAAGACAAAGATCTGTCGACGTCGGAACGTAGTGAAAGCCTGCTCGCCCGTGTCGGCATTGCGGCGCTCGCGCTGCAGGACCGGCCCGAAGAAACACCCAACGAGCGCGCTATTCGCGGCGCTGAAGCGGCTAATCATCTCGTCTTCAAACTGCTCCTGATCTGGGCCGTGATCATTGCGGCAATGACGCTCTACGGCTTCACGCGATGACGCGAATGCCGGCGTTCGCCGGCCTGTTACTGCTTGTTGCCGGTTGTGGCGGCGGGGTCGACGAGGCGCCAGGCGCTGAGGAGGCGAACCCGGGTCCGGCCCAACGCATCGTAACATTCGCACCGCACCTTGCTGAAATGATGCACGCAGTCGGCGCAGGTGGGCAGCTCGTCGGTGTCAGTGCGTGGTCGGACTACCCGCCGGCTGTGCGCGACCTGCCCGTGGTCGGTGACGCCTTCACCGTAGACCAGGAGCAGCTGCGACTGCTCGAGCCGGATCTGTTGCTGGTGTGGCAGAGCGGCATGCCATCGCACACGGTGGATGAGCTGCGCCAGGGCGGCTACCGCGTCGAGGTCATTCGCACGCGCGGTGTCGCAGACGTGAGCAGTGCGATGTCACGCATTGGCGAACTTACAGGTCAACAGGGGGGTGCCGCGGAAGCCGTGGCTCGTTACGAGAGCGAGATTGGCGACCTGCGGACGACCTACGCTGATGCCGAGCCAATCAGCGTTTTCTTCCAGGTGTCAGCGCGCCCGCTCTACACCGTAAACAACGAGCACTTCATCAGCGACGTGATTGCGGTCTGCGGTGGGCAAAACGTATTTGCGGATCTTTCTGACCTGGCGCCAACGGTCGCGGTCGAGGCGGTTATCGAACGCGATCCCGACGTGATGCTGGCCGGCACGAATGCGGGCAATGAGGCGTTCGCGGTGTGGAGCCGCTGGCCGGAGCTGGCGGCTAACCGGTTTGGTAATCAGTTTCTGATTCCCGACGAAAGTATCGGTCGGCCGACGCCGCGGCTCGCAGCGGCCGGACGGGCCGTCTGCCTTGCCCTCGATCAGGCTCGGGACAAACGTGCTGCCGTGCTTGCGGGCGAGTCGCCCTAGCCGCGGTCCCTGTTCCAGAGCACTTCCTGGCCCGATTCGGCACGCGCTATGACACGCGCTACAACGAACAGCAGGTCGGACAAGCGATTCAGGTACCGCAACGCCTCCGGTCGAACATCTTCTGTCTGCGACAGTGTGAAGACACGTCGCTCGGCGCGGCGCGTGATCGTGCGCGCCACGTGACAGGCAGCGGCGGCCTGGCCGCCACCGGGAAGGATGAACTCCTTGAGCATCGGGAGGCCTTCGTTGAAGCCATCGAGATCGTTTTCAAGGCGCTCGATGAACACGTCTTTTACGGCGGCGTGGCCGGGGATGCACAACTCGCCGCCCAGCTCGAACAGGTCGTGCTGGACCTCGGTCAGGCACGCACGCACGTCATCCGGAACTGCGTCGGCGGCGAGCACCATGCCGATTGCGCTGTTCGCTTCGTCGACGGTTCCGTAGGCTTCAACGCGGGCACTGTCTTTCGGTGTGCGACTGCCGTCTCCGAGCCCGGTAGTGCCATCATCACCGGTACGTGTATAGATTTTGCTTAGACGATTTCCCATGCGGCGACCTTAGGTAAGTGTGCTTGTTTCTGCAAGCGGATGCGGCCATAGTTCGGCCGGTGAATCGCTTCGATGAAAATATGGCCTCAGAGTTCCTGAAAGTTGCGCTGCAGGCAGCCAAGCGGGCAGGCGACATCAGTCGTTCCTACTACGCCGGTAACTTCACGGTCACCACGAAGGAAGACCTGACGCCCGTCACTCAGGCGGACGTCGAATGCGAGCAGGCGATTCGCGAAATCATCCTGGAGCATTTTCCGGAACACGGTTTCTTTGGCGAAGAAACCGGCCAGACGCAGGCGGATGCTGAATACCTGTGGCTCGTCGACCCGATCGACGGTACCAAAGGGTTCGTTCGTCAGTATCCGTTCTTCTCGACGCAGATCGCACTTATGCACCGCGGCGAGATTATCGTTGGCGTCTCGAGTGGCACGATGATGGATGAACTCGCGTGGGCCGAAAAAGGCCAGGGGGCCTGGTTGAACGGCGAGCGTCTCGAGATCAGCGACATCGACGATCCGAATCGCGCCGCTGTATCGGTCGGCAATCTGAAGTCAATCGCGGGCAGCGACGGTTGGACCGCGCTTGGCGGCATCGTGGAGCGCGCGGATCGTATCCGCGGCTATGGCGATTTTTATCACTATCATCTGCTTGCGGCCGGAAAGATCGAGGCGGTTATCGAGTCCGACGTCAACATACTCGATATTGCGGCACTGTCGATTATCGTCACCGAGGCCGGCGGCGTGTTCACGAATCTGAACGGCAAAGCCCCCGACCTCGAAGTCCGTTCGGTGCTCGCGGCAAACCCGTCGTTGCACGCGAAGTACCTTGAGTTACTGCGCGGCTACGTCACCTGACGCGACAAACAGGCGCGTATCGCGCCACTGCACAGCCTCCATCTCAGTTTGATAGAGACGCGTAAGGCGATCCTCATCGAGGACATCACGCGTTGCGCCGAGGTCCCAGCGGCCGTCGCCATAGAGCAGCAGGCAGCGATCGGCGAAGCGCACCGCGAGATTCACATCGTGCAGAGTGGCAATCACTGCGGCGCCCTCATCGGCACGCTGGCGGAACAGCCTCAGGGCGTCGAGCTGGTGCTGCGGATCGAGATGATTGGTCGGCTCATCGAGAAGAAACACATCGGGCTGTTGCGCGAGCACCTGAGCGATAGCCAGTCGCCGGCGTTCTCCACCGGACAGTGTCGACACGTCGCGGCGGGCCAGTTCTTCGAGGTCCACCGCGGCAAGCGCGGCACGACCGATGTTGACGTCTTCGGCGGATTCCCACTGGAACCGGCCGATGTGGGGATGCCGGCCGATCATCGCGGTATCGAGGACTGTAGCCGGAAAGATATCGTCGACGTGCTGAGGCAGCAGCGCAAGTCGCCGCGCGATCGCCTGCCGGCCGATCGAAGAGAGATCTTCGCCGTCGAGCGCCACGTGGCCGGCGACGGAGGGTCGCAGCCCGGCGAGTGTATGCATGGTCAGTGTTTTTCCCGAGCCGTTCTGGCCAAGCACGCCGAGTAACTCGCCGCGCTGCACCGATACGGCCAGCGCGTCGACGAGAATACGATCTCCAACATCGATACGCAGGTTATCGCAGGAAAATAGTGATGCCTCGGGCACGGTCATGGAGAAAGCCTAGCCCACGGCGCGGCGCAGCAAAAGCGCTTCAGTCGATCAGGTTGATCTCGCGGGCCGTCTGCGGACCGATGACAGCGTACTTCAGGCTCTTCGGGATGACCGAATCGTCTTCGGCGAGCGCGATTCGCCCACCCATTATTTCGGCAAAGCGCTGCGGGTAGAGCGGCCTGCGATCAGGTTCGGCGATGCCGTCCGGGCCAATCGGGTGACCGTCGGTCGGGCTGTACTTGTCGGTAGCGCCCAGCGTATGCAGGAACTCGTGCGCGATGATGACGTTGTTGGTGCCGCGATGCCGGCGACTCGCGAAGCCATTGACGATACCAACCATGCCCTTCTGCAGGCCGACCGAGTTCTCGAGCGTCACTGGGTGGTCCGGGCTGTGGTAGCGAACGAAGATGCGCACGTCCGGCTCTATGCTGTCCTGGGAATCGGTGACAGAACCAGCCCACCAGCGCATTTTCAGCGACCACCACATGATCTTCAAAACGTTCGGCTCCGCCGGGAGTTCAGGTGGCTGCTCACGTATAGGCGTGCCGAGTTCAACCCGCACTGGCCGTTTCAGGCTGCTTTCGTAGCGCTCGGTTTCGCGGGCAACGAAGGTCTCGATGCCGCTGAAGTGTTCGACCTTGAGGCGATCAATGTAGTCCGCGGCGGCAGTGCTCCCGTCGGCATTGATTGGGTAGATCTTGATCCAGAGGCTGTTATTCCAGTCGGTACTGCGCGCCTGCGTCAGCCATGCGCTCATGACAACGAAGAACAGGACGAACAGCAGTATCGAAATGCGAATGGCCTTGAACACGGGCCGGCCTCCGGGCGTTACAGATCGGGTGCATATCTTGCTCCCATAGCTTGCTCGAATGCGTAAGCAATCTCTATGAGCTGTTTCTCATTCCACGGTTTTCCTATGAATGAGAGCCCAACAGGCAACCCTGCGACCTGTCCGGCCGGGACTGTGACATTCGGGAAACCCGAGTAAGCGGCAAACGATGAGCTACCGACGTGGAACGCATCGCCATTAACGAGGTCGATCGTCCAAGCGGGGCCATTGGTCGGAGCAATAAGCGCGTCCAGCTGGTGCTCCTCGATGACCGCATTCAGGCCGGACCTCGCAAGGTCTCTGCTGTTCTGAAGCGCAGCGACATAGGCCTCGTCGCCAGGCGGGCCCTTGTCCTCTGAAAGCGCCAGGATGTCTTGTCCGAAGTGCGGCATCACGGTTGCCGCATTGGCATCATTGAACGCGATAACGTCCGCGAGACTCTCCACGGGCGCGTCGGATTCGGCAAAGTAGTTGGCGAGGCCACCCTTGAACTCATACAGCATCACCTGGTAACCGGCACTCCCCATGCCATTGGTCTTGATGCTGAGATCGTCGACGATGATGGCGCCTTGCTTCTCGAGCGTGTCGATTGCCGCTGCGAAGACGGCTTCGACGCCCGGATACGAACCTGCACCCGTGTAGGAACGCAGCACGCCTATGCGCTTGCCGTTGACGCCGTCCGCTGTCAGGTTGGCCGAGTAGTCCTGGTGAATTTCGGCCGCCGCGGTCGCCTCGTCATCGGCGTCAATCCCCGTAATCGCCGTCAACAGAATTGCTGCATCTCGCACCGAGCGTGCCATCGGCCCTGCGGTATCGAAGCTATGCGCGATCGGAATGATGCCGCTGCGGCTGACCAGCCCGAGCGTAGGTTTGATGCCGACGATGCCATTGGTCCCGGACGGGCAAACAATCGACCCGTTCGTCTCAGTACCGATCGCTACAACCGTCAGGTTTGCGGCCACGGCGACGCCCGAGCCACTCGATGAGCCGCATGGGCTGCGCGCCGTGTCATATGGGTTGCGCGTCTGGCCCCCGACACTGCTCCAGCCGCTCGACGAGCGCCGCGAGCGGAAGTTCGCCCATTCGCTGAGGTTGGCCTTGCCGAGGATGACCGCGCCCGCATCGCGCAGGCGCTTCACGATGTAGGCATCTGCGGCCGGCACATGCTCGGCCAGCGCAAGCGAGCCCGCGCTCGTGTACATCTGGTCCGCAGTATCTATGTTCGCTTTGAGGACGACCGGGATGCCATGCAGCGGTCCGCGCGGCCCCGATTCCCGCCATTCACGATCGAGCGCCTCGGCTATACGCCGAGCGTCAGGGTTGATCTCGAGCATCGAGCGCAGCTCGGGCCCGGCGCGATCGACTTGCTCAATGCGTTCGAGGTACCAGTCGACGAGCTCCGTCGAACTGACTTCGCCGCGCTGCATCGCATCGTGCAACTCGGCAATGCTGGTTTCGGAAAAGTCCTGTTGGCCGCCCGTGCACGCCGTAAGCGCGACGAGCAGCAGGATAGAAATTCGCGCCATGGCTTGCCCCCTCGATCGAAACGATATTCTAGCCAAAGAAAAAGCCCCGCGGCGTTAGCGGCGGGGCTGGATTCTCTTTTTTTCAAAAGAGGTAACTGCGAAACAGGTAATCGGTGACAGATGCTTTCTTATT
>JASJCM010000042.1 GCA_030065985.1 Woeseiaceae bacterium
GTCAGATCATCCTGTTCATCGACGAACTGCACACGATGGTTGGCGCCGGCAAGGCTGAAGGATCCATGGATGCGGGCAATATGCTCAAGCCGGCGCTCGCGCGCGGTGAGCTGCACTGCGTCGGTGCGACGACCCTCGACGAGTATCGTCAGTATGTCGAGAAAGACGCGGCGCTCGAGCGACGCTTCCAGAAAGTTCTGATCGAAGAGCCGACCGTCGAAGACACGATCGCGATCCTGCGTGGCCTGAAGGAGCGCTACGAGGTGCACCATGGTGTCGAGATCACGGATCCCGCGATCGTCGCGGCTGCGACGTTATCGCATCGCTACATCAGCGATCGCCAGCTTCCCGACAAGGCCATCGACCTGATCGACGAGTCCGCATCGCGAATTCGTATCGAGATCGACTCCAAGCCGGAGGAAATGGACAAACTCGAGCGACGCATCATCCAGTTCAAGATTGAGCGCGAGGCACTCAAGAAAGAGTCTGACGAAGCATCGACCAAACGACTCGACGAGCTGAACGAAAAACTCGCCAGGCTCGAGAAAGAGTTCTCGGATCTCGAGGAGGTCTGGAAGGCGGAGAAGGCCGCGATGCAGGGCACGACCCACATCAAGGAAGAGCTCGAGCGCGCGCGCCTCGAACTGGAGACCGCGCATCGCGCTAACGATCTCGCTCGCATGTCCGAACTGCAGTACGGCCGTATTCCCGAGCTCGAGAAACAGCTCGCCGATGCCATGCAGGCAGAGACCAAAGAGACGACGCTGTTGCGTAACAACGTCACCGAGGAAGAGGTGGCCGAAATCGTCTCCAAGTGGACCGGTATCCCCGTCAGCAAAATGCTCGAGGGCGAGAAAGAGAAGCTGCTGCAGATGGAGTCCGTCATCCAGGAACGCGTTGTCGGCCAGGACGAGGCCGTCACGGTCGTGGCCAACGCGATCCGGCGTTCGCGCGCCGGGCTTGCCGATCCGCGCCGTCCGATTGGTTCGTTCCTGTTCCTCGGCCCGACGGGTGTCGGCAAGACGGAGCTGACCAAGGCACTTGCCAACTTCATGTTTGATACCGACGAGGCGATGGTGCGCCTCGACATGTCGGAATTCATGGAGAAGCACTCAGTCGCGCGGCTGATCGGCGCGCCTCCCGGGTACGTCGGCTTCGAGGAAGGCGGCTACCTGACCGAGGCCGTACGCCGTCGGCCGTATTCGGTGATCCTGCTCGACGAAGTCGAGAAGGCCCACCCTGACGTATTCAACGTGCTTCTGCAGGTGCTCGACGACGGCCGCCTCACCGACGGTCACGGCCGCACCGTCGACTTCCGCAACACGGTCATCGTCATGACCTCGAACCTCGGCTCGAACCTGATCCAGGAGATGGCCGGCGAGGAGAACTATGACGCGATGAAGAACGCCGTCATGGATGTCGTCGGCACGCACTTCAGGCCTGAGTTTATTAACCGCGTCGATGACCTCGTTGTGTTCCACCCGCTGGGCCGCGAGCATATTCGGAAGATCGTCGATATCCAGCTGGGCTACCTGCACGATCGGCTGGCTGAACGCGATATTCGCATCCACCTGTCGGATGCGGCGAGGGACAAACTGGCTGACGCGGGCTTTGATCCGGTGTATGGTGCGCGGCCGTTGAAACGCGCGATCCAGCAGCAGGTTGAGAATCCGCTGGCGCAGGAAATCCTGTCCGGCAAGTTCAATCCCGGCGACGTCATCGAAGTCGGCGTCGAGGACGACCGGCTCGATTTTCGGAACGCGGCGTAGGAGCCAAGCAGGAATTTACCGATGCCGATCTACGGATACGTATGCAAGAGTTGCGGACATCGCTTCGACGTATTGCAGAAGATGAGTGACGACCCGCTCGTGCACTGCCCGGACTGTGGCGAACCGAAACTGCAGAAGGAGCTCTCAGCGCCGAAGTTCCGCCTGAAAGGCCAGGGCTGGTACGAGACCGACTTCAAGACGGGCGACAAACGCAATCTTCACGGTGGCGACAAGGGTGGCGACAAGGGTCGCGATAAGAAAGAGCCGTCAAAGTCGGATACGAAAAAGGCTGACAAAAAGGCAGACACCACTTGAAACACCCGTTCCTGAGAGCACTGCGCCGCTACCTCGTCGCCGGACTGCTGGTGTGGATCCCGCTTGGCGTGACGATCCTGCTGATCGGTTTCTTCGTCAGGCAGATGGACAAGGTGCTCGAATGGATTCCCGGCAATATTCAGCCAAGCGTCCTGATTCAGCAGCTGTTCGGTCTCGAAGAGCCGTTTATCGTCCCGGGATACGGCGTCATTATCGTCCTGATCATCGTGCTCCTGACCGGCATCCTCGTTGCGAATTTCGTGGGGCGCCTTTTCGTCGGCGGCTGGGAATCGCTGATGGACCGCATTCCGATCGTTCGTGCGATCTACGGCGGCGCGAAAAACTTCGCCGAGATCGTCTTTTCGGATGGCAACGACTCATTCAAGAACGTCCTGCTGATCGAATACCCGCGCAAGGGTCTCTATTGCCTGGCCTTCCAGACCTCGTCGGATCTCGGCGAGGTTCAGGCGAAGACCGGTGAGGACATCGTCTGCTGCTTCGTGCCGACGACCCCGAACCCTACCTCGGGCTTTGTCATCATGGTCCCGCGCCGCGATGTCCGCGTCCTGGACATGGAAGTCGACGAGGCGCTCAAAATGGTCATTTCGCTGGGCGTCGTCGTGCCGACGTGGCGCGAGGATCAGACCCGCGAGCTGCCGTTCAAGGAACCGCCCGCGTCTTGATAACCGGCCCCCCAAGCCGTACCATGCCGCGTCCATTTTTGCAGGGTTTTTCCCGAGAATTCACATGCGTACTCACTATTGTGGCGAGATCGACGAAACGCTCGTCGGCCAGGAAATCGAGGTTTGCGGCTGGGTCCACCGGCGGCGCGACCACGGCGGCGTAATCTTCATCGATCTCAGGGATCGGGAAGGCCTGCTGCAGGTCGTTTTCGACCCTGATCGCCCGGAGATTTTCGCCGAGGCCGAGCGGATCCGCTCCGAGTTCGTGCTGCGTGTGAAAGGCAAGGTGCGGCCGCGACCCGAAGGCACGGTCAACCCGAAAATGCGTACCGGGCAGGTCGAGGTTCTCGCTCATGAACTCGAGGTCCTGAACCGTTCCGAGACGCCGCCGTTCCATCACGATGAGCAGGCGAACGAGGACATCCGCCTCAAGTACCGCTATCTCGATCTGCGACGCGAGAACATGCTGGGCAACCTGATGCTGCGTCACCAGGTCACGAAGGCCATGCGTGATTTCCTCGACGACAACGGCTTCGTCGATGTCGAGACCCCGATGCTGACGCGTGCCACCCCGGAAGGCGCACGCGACTACATCGTGCCGAGTCGCACGAACCCGGGTCGTTTCTTTGCGCTGCCGCAGTCACCGCAGATCTTCAAGCAGCTCCTGATGATGTCGGGCCTGGATCGCTACTACCAGATCGTGCGTTGTTTCCGCGATGAGGACCTGCGTGCCGATCGCCAGCCGGAGTTCACCCAGCTCGATATCGAGATGAGCTTCATCGACGAAGCCGACCTGATGAACACGATGGAAGATCTCGTGCGCTTCGTCTTCAAGGCGACGCTCGACGTCGAACTGCCGAACCCGTTCCCGCGCATGAGTTACGCCGAGGCGATGCAGCGTTTTGGATCGGATAAGCCGGATCTGCGTATCGATCTCGAGCTCGTCGAAGTCGCAGACCTGATGGCCGACGTCGACTTCAAGGTGTTCGCGGGCCCGGCAGCGGACCCCGAGGGCCGTGTCGCGGCGCTTTGCGTACCGGGTGGTGCCGAGATGAGCCGCAAGATCATCGATGATTACACCAAGTACGTCGGTCGCTATGGTGCGCGTGGCCTTGCTTACATCAAGGTCAACGACGTCGACGCCGGCGTCAACGGACTGCAGTCGCCGATTCTCAAATTCCTGCCCGATACGGCGGTGCAGGGCATCCTCGAGCGCACGAACGCTGCGAACGGCGACCTGATCTTCTTCGGCGCCGACAAGGCACGCGTCGTCAACGATGCGCTTGGCGCGCTGCGAGTGAAGGTCGGCGAGGACCGTGACATGGTCGCGGACGGCTGGCAGCCGCTCTGGGTGGTCGACTTCCCGATGTTCGAGAAGGACAAGCAGACCAAGCGCTGGACCTCACTGCACCATCCGTTCACGTCGCCATCAATCAACGATGCTGACGCACTGCGCGAGAATCCGGGCGCGGCGCTGTCCCGGGCCTACGACATGGTGCTCAATGGTTCCGAGGTTGGCGGCGGATCGATTCGAATCCACGATCAGGACATGCAGGCCGCGGTCTTCGAGCTGCTGGATATCAGCGACGAGGAGGCGGAAGAGAAATTCGGCTTCCTGCTGACGGCGCTGCAGTACGGCTGCCCGCCGCACGGTGGCATCGCGTTCGGTCTCGATCGCATCGTCGCACTGATGGCGGGTGCCGAGAGTATCCGTGACGTGATCGCGTTCCCGAAGACGCAGACGGCGAGTTGCCTGCTCACCAACGCACCTGGCGAGGTGTCGGCCGAGCAGCTCAAGGAAACCGGCATCCGCATACGGGCACCGCGTACCGAATAGAGCTCAATCAGGGTTTCCTTCGCGCTTCATCAGGCCCGGATCAGGGCTTGAAGCTATGCATTTGCTCCTATTGGGTCGAGACATTTTGTTTCGACACAAGAGGAAAAACGCATGTCACAGAAGTTTGTTCTGATTCTCGCGCTGTTCACCCTGTTTCTCTCGGGCTGCTCCGCACTATGGAACTTGAGCGGCGGCCATCGCCAGGGCGCGTCCAGCAGCCTGGTCGACTACCTGTACCCGGACGGTCAGGTCCCCCCCGCCGTCAGCCAAACGATTCCGCACCTGGAACTGCCCCTGCGCGTCGGCATCGCTTTCGTGCCTGGCCAAAGCCAACACGGGACGATATCCGAGGCCACCAGGATGCAGTTGTTGGAAAACGTCAAAGGGCAGTTCCTGGATCGCGCCTACATCGATCATATCGAGGTCATTCCTGATACCTACCTGCGCTCAAGCAGTGGCGTGACCGGCATGCAACAGGTAGCGCGCTTGTATGGCGTGGACGTCATGGCGCTGGTCTCGTACGACCAGGTTGCTGTCAGTGAGGAAAACCCGTCAGGTCTGCTCTACTGGACCATTGTCGGGTCCTATTTCATCAAGGCGACGTCCAACGAGGTGCAGACCTTTGTCGATACCGCCGTATTCGACATCAATACCGCGAGGCTGCTGTTCCGGGCGCCCGGGGCTGACACAATGAGTGATCGGTCAACTCTCGTGGAAGCTGGCGAGACTGTTCGCAAAGCCCGCGATGCGAGTTTCGGCGCCGCCATGCAACAGATGAGTGGCAATCTCGCCGCAGAACTCGATCAGTTCGAGGAGCGCGTCAAATCTGATTCGACTGTGGCAAGCACGTCATGGCGGGAAGGCCACGGTGGTGGCGGTTCCTTCTCGGTACTGGCGCTGCTCGGAATGCTCGCAGCGCGAATGGCGTTCGCTATCGCAGGTCGCTTGGTTGCATGGGCGAAGAGAGCATCTTCTCGAAGCGCGCCCAGCGCTCGTCGGCGTCCGCCTCGTCACGCTCTACGTAGTCGGTAACGATCGCTTTGCCGTGGTTGTAGTTGATAACGTAGCTGCGATAGGCGTCGAAAAAGCGTGTGCGTTGCAGGGATTTGTCCTCGCGTGACATCGCATAGTCCTGGAGCCATTGTGCCGCCTCTTCGCGGGTCATTGCGCCATTCAGGTAGTCGCGCGCAGCTTCGTTGCCCGCGAAGCTCAGCTTCGCGGTCAGCTCGGCGACCGCGTAGTAAAGATCGGCATCCTCAGCATCCAGCCCGGCGAGCGGGAACAATACGTCCTCTTCGAATCGCATGCGCTCATCGCCCGGAAACGCGAGGTCGATACCGTAATTGGCGCTGCCTTCAGCGATCAGCGACTGCGGGCTGAACAGCGGATACAGCGAGAATTCGATCCAGCCGAGATCATCGACCAGGTTCTTCTCGAGAAGGGCGTTGAACGTGTGATGGCCCGGATAGCCTTCGTGGCAGCCCAGATCAACAGCGCGGCTGATGTAGATCGGGAAGTCGGTGTTTACCTGGATCAGGCTTTGCGCGTTGCCCTGGTACCAGTTGTAGCCGGACCATGGAACGTCATTGACGTACTCGATCGTGAACGATTCGCCCTCGGGCAGGGCGATGTGTTCGAGCGTGCGTTTGCGACACTCGGCCATCGCCGCTTCAAACACGGCAGGCAGTTTGTCGAGCGGAATGGCGAACTGGTCATTGAAGGTCTCGACGCGCTTGCTGAGTGGACCGTCGCCGGGCAATAGTTCGTCGAGTTCATCAAGAATGGCCTGGAAGTGTGCGGTGTCGTAGTCAGGCGCCCGCGAGCCAAACAGTGCCTCGGATTCATCGTCGAAGTCGAGGTACTCCTCCTTGTTGATCGCGATGCGTGCATCAAGCGCGTGCAGGCGACCGATGAGACCGTCGACGCGCATGCGTTGCATTTCGTCATCACCCGTACTGATGCGCCCTAGGCGTGACGCGAGGTCTTTCGATGCCGTCAGGATCTGATCGAGCGTTAACGCATTTTCCTCGGCCGCGGTTTTCAGCTCATCGGGGCCGAAGTAGGCGTCAACGTGCGCCTTGTCGTGGAGACCCATCGACAGCTCAAGGAAAAGGTACTCCCTCGCGAGTTCGTCGATGTCGGGCTGGGACTGGCCGCACGCGGATAGTGCGAAAAGGAGCGTCAGGGCGAGGAATCTAGTCTTCATTGAGTTTCTTCAGTTCGTAGAGCGCGTCGAGCGCTTCGCGCGGGGTCATGGAATCGGGGTCGAGGTCGGCGACGGCGTCTTGCAGTGCGTCGTCCTGAGCGGGTTCCGGCGCTGTGAAATCAAAGCCCTGCTGCAATGCGCCCTCGGCGCGGGCACGCTGGTCTTCCAGGTGCTCGAGGTAGGCGCGCGCCCGGCGAATGACGCGCTTCGGCACGCCGGCAAGCGACGCGACCTGCAGGCCGTAGCTCTGGTTCGCGGGGCCTGGTCGCACCGAGTGCAGGAACACGAGCTGGCCGTCATGCTCGGTCGCGTCGAGATGCACATTGCCGCAGGCCGGCAGCTCCTGTGCCAGGGCCGTCAGCTCGAAGTAGTGGGTCGCGAACAGCGTGAACGCCTTCACTTTTTCGCCCATGTGATGCGCGGCTGCCCACGCGAGCGACAGACCATCGAATGTGCTCGTACCGCGGCCGATCTCGTCCATGAGCACGAGGCTGTGCTCGGTGGCGTTGTTGAGGATCGTTGCGGTCTCGGTCATCTCGACCATGAACGTTGACCGGCCGCCGGCAAGATCGTCCGACGCCCCAATGCGCGTAAAGATCCGGTCGATGGGTCCAGTCCTGAGCTTGTCGGCGGGCACGAAGCTGCCAACATGCGCGAGGATCACGATCAGCGCGGTTTGTCGCATGTAGGTCGACTTGCCGCCCATGTTCGGGCCCGTAATGACGAGCAGGCGTTGCTGTTCATCCATCGACAGGTCGTTGGCGATAAACGGCGCATCGATAACCTGTTCCACGACGAGGTGGCGACCGCCTTCGATTTCGATGCACGGAGCCGTGCTGATCTCGGGCTTTGTCAGCCCAAGCGCCTGAGCGCGCTCGGCGAAGCAGGCAAGTACGTCGAGTTCGGCCAGTCCGGCAGCGCACAGCTGCAAGTCGCCAAGCACCTCGTGCAGCTTGTCGAGCAGGCCTTCATAGAGGAATTTCTCGCGCGCGAGCGCACGCTCACGCGCGCCGAGCACCTTGTCCTCGAATTCCTTGAGCTCCGGCGTGATGTAGCGCTCGGCCGACTTGAGCGTCTGCCGCCGCACGTATTCGACCGGCGCCTTGTCCGCCTGCGCTTTCGAAATCTCGATGTAGTAGCCGTGTACCCGGTTGTAGCCCAGCTTCAGCGTCGACACGCCGAGGCGCTCGCGTTCGCGTGTCTCGAGGTCGACGAGGTACTGGTCCGCGTTCTCGGCTATGGCGCGCAGGTCATCGAGCTCGTCGTCGTAGCCTTCAGCAATGACGCCGCCGTCCCGAATCAGCATCGGTGGACTTTCGATGATCGCCTTGTCGAGGAGGTGAAACTGCTCACGGTGCTCGCCAATCTGCTCCGCCAGCTCCGCGAGCAAGGGTGATTCAACGGACGCCAGTTGCTTGCGCAGATCCGGCAGGCGACCCAGCGCATCACACAGCCCGCGCAGGTCGCGGGGGCGTGCCGAGCGCAACGCAACGCGTGCGAGGATACGTTCGACGTCGCCGATGCCGCCCAGCTTTTCGTGGAGATCGTCAACGATGCTGAACAAGGCTTCGAGCGCCTGGTAACGCGCTCTGAGCACGGCCGTGTCGCGCAGCGGCCGCTGAATCCAGCGGCGCAGCAGGCGCGATCCCATTGCCGTGCTGCAGCGGTCCATGACGCCGGCCAGCGTGTGCTGATGATGGCCGCTGAGGGACTCCTCGAGTTCCAGGTTGCGGCGCGTCGGCCCGTCCATGATGACGGCGTCATCGCGGAGCTGGACGCTGATCGAATTCAGGTGCGGGAGCGCGGCTTTCTGCGTGTCGGTTACGTACTGGAGCAGCGCGCCCGCGGCCGCGATACCGCGGTCGAAGGATTCGCAGCCAAAACCGGACAGGTCCCGCGTGCCGAACTGGCTGCACAGCAGCCGCGTCGCGCTGTCGTGCTCGAAGTGCCAGGGTGGGCGCCTCGTCACGCGAATATTCTCGTCGAACACGCCGTCGAGCGGATTGTCCTCATCGACGATCAGCTCGGCCGGGCGCAGTCGTTCAATCTCCCCCTGCATGGCCTCGAGATCAGGCGCCTCGGTCAGCCGGAAACGGCCCGCGGAAAGATCCAGCCAGGCAATGCCATACGTGTTGCCGGCTTCGAACACCGCTGCCACGACATTGTCGCGATCGGCCGCGAGCAGCGCTTCGTCGGTCAATGTACCCGGCGTCACGATACGGGTCACCTTGCGCTCGACAGGGCCTTTGCTCGTGGCCGGATCGCCAATCTGCTCGCAGATCGCGACCGACTCACCCTTGCGCACAAGCTTCGCGAGGTAGCCCTCGACGGCGTGGTAGGGCACGCCGGCCATCGGAATCGGGTTGCCGGCCGATTTGCCGCGTGCTGTCAGCGTGATGTCGAGCAAGGCCGCCGCGCGCTTGGCGTCGTCGTAGAACAGCTCGTAGAAGTCGCCCATACGATAGAAGACCAGCATGTCCGGGTACTCGGCCTTGATGGCAAGGTACTGACGCATCATCGGCGTGTGGACAGCGGAGACTTCGGCTTTCATCGGAGACATTTATTATTATGGGCCCGTGAAAATACTGCATGTCGAAACCGGGCGCCATTTTTTGGGTGGGCCACAGCAGGTCATCTATCTGATCAACGCCTTACGCGACCGCGGCCACGACAACCTACTCGTGTGTCCGCCGGATTCCGGCATCGACACGGTCGCGAGAGAGCAGGGCATCTGGACGCAGAACCTGTTCTGCGCGGGCGATCTCGACCTGCCGTTCGCCTATCGGCTGTCGCAATTCATCAGCGACAAGCAGCCCGATATCGTGCATTGTCATAGCCGCCGCGGCGCCGACATTCTCGGCGGGCTTGCAGCGGGCCTCGCCAACGTGCCGGCCATTGTCTCGCGGCGCGTCGACAACACCGAGATGCGACTCGTCGCCGGCCTGCGCTATCGGCCGTTCCGCAAGATCATCGCAATCTCGGAAGCCATCGCCGACGTGCTGCGCGATCGGGGCATCGACGATGCCCGCATCGAAGTCATTCGCAGTGCCGTCGATGCCGGCGCATTTGCAGGCGAGACAGACTGCGACGCCTATCGCCGGGACTTTGGAATCGGTAAGGATGTGTTCGCGATCGCGGCGGCCGGGCAACTTATACCGCGCAAGGGGCATCGATACCTGCTCGAGGCGGCGAGCGAGCTGCGGCTGACGCATCCCGAGTTCCGGCTCGTGATCTTCGGCGAGGGCTACCTGAACAGCCAGCTGCAGACGCAGGCGACGTCGCTCGGGCTCGACGACGTGGTTACGTTTGCCGGCTACCGCGACGATCTGGACGATTTCATTGGCTGCTTCGACCTGTTCGTGCATCCGTCGTCGGCCGAGGGGCTCGGCGTCGCCGCCCTCAAGGCGGCGGCGGCGGGTGTTGCCGTCGTGGGTTGCGACGCCGGCGGTATGCGCGAGTCTGTCGTGCATGGCGAGACAGGCCTGCTCGTCGAACCGGAGAACGCCGATGCACTGCACGAGGCCATTGCGACGTTGTTCGATGACGACCAGATGCGCGCCCGTTTTGCCGCAGCTGGTCAGGTGCGGATGCAAAACGAGTTTTCGATCGCTACGATGGCGGACAAGCACGAGGCGCTGTACGCGTCGGTTGTCCATTTGGAGCGTTCCTGATCAGGCATGGCGGACTACGAATCCCTGCAAAAACTAAGTGAAGCGGTCGTCGCGGATCTAACCCGTTCCGCGAAAGCTGTCGCGACGGCCGAGTCCTGCACGGGTGGCTGGATCGCCAAGAGCATAACGGATGTGCCGGGCAGCTCAGCTGTGTTCGGCTACGGCATCGTCAGCTACTCGAACGGCGCGAAGGAATCGATGCTCGGCGTCAGCAATGCGACGATCGAGGAGCACGGCGCCGTCAGCGAAGCCGTCGTCAACGAGATGGCGAAGGGTGCCCTGCGACTGAGCGGTGCGGACATTGCGGTGGCTGTGAGTGGCGTCGCAGGTCCCGACGGCGGCACCGAGGAGAAGCCGGTCGGAACCGTGTGGTTTGCCTGGGCGGTTCGTGATGGCAGCGATGCGCTCATTGACGTGAACTGCGAACAGTTTTCCGGAGACCGCGAACTCGTCAGAGAACTGACCGTTGCCCATGCGCTGCAAGGCATACTTGAGCGCATCGAATCATGAACACGAAGCGCCTCTTTTTCGCCCTGTGGCCGGATAACCGCCAACGTGACCGCCTGCGCGATGTGGTCAACTCAGTCGCCAAGACGGTCGAGGGCCGCTTCGTTGACCGCCGCAACTGGCACGTGACCCTGGTCTTCATCGGCGCGTTTCCCGAGAGCCGCGTGCCGTATTTGCTCGAGAGGGCGGAGCAAATTCACGTACAGCCGTTCCGGCTCAATTTCGATCGCCTCGAGTACTGGCCGCGCCCGCGTGTTGCAAGTCTCGTCGCGGCGACCGTGCCACCCGAACTGCAGCAGCTTGTCGACTCGCTCAACCGTGTTGTTCTGGATCTCGGGCTCCAGCCTGAGGACCGCGTCTACCGTCCGCATATCACGGTGGTGCGCAATGCCCGCCAGTTCACGACCGAAAGACTGACCCAGCGCGCCACGACGGAGTGGTCCGGCTTCGAGCTCGTCGAGTCGGTTTCGGGGCCGGGCGGGGTGACCTACGTGCCGCTGAAACAGTAGCTTGGGCGCAATTACTCGAAAACTCCAGAAATTACCCGGATTTGCGGCTGCCGAAAGCTACTATTGACGCGGCCTTCATGAAATAATACTGTGCAAATCCACAGTATCACTGAAATCCGCCGCTCGGCGGCTCGAAACGACCCAAACAATGGATCAGAAATATGGACGATAACCGCAAAAAAGCACTCGCGCAGGCCCTGGGACAGATCGAAAAACAGTTCGGCAAGGGCTCGGTCATGCGCATGGGCGACGCCCAGGCAGCAAGGGACATCGAAGCCGTCTCAACCGGCTCGATCGGTCTCGATGTGGCGCTTGGCATTGGCGGTGTGCCGAAAGGCCGCGTCGTCGAGATTTACGGTCCGGAATCGTCGGGCAAGACCACACTGACGTTGCAGATCATCGCCGAAGGGCAAAAGGTTGGCGGCACGGCCGCGTTCGTCGACGCCGAGCATGCGCTCGACCCGGTCTACGCCGAAAAGCTCGGCGTTAACGTCGATGAGCTGCTCGTTTCGCAGCCTGACACGGGAGAGCAGGCACTAGAGATTACCGACATGCTGGTGCGCTCCGGTGCCGTCGACATCATCGTTGTCGACTCGGTCGCGGCGCTCACGCCGAAGGCGGAGATCGAGGGTGAGATGGGCGACTCGCACATGGGCCTGCAGGCCCGCCTGATGTCACAGGCGCTGCGCAAGCTCACGGGCAACATCAAGCGCTCGAACGCTATGGTCATCTTCATTAACCAGATTCGCATGAAGATCGGCGTCATGTTCGGTAGCCCTGAAACGACGACGGGCGGTAACGCGCTCAAGTTCTACTCCTCGGTACGCCTCGACATCCGTCGCATCGGCGCGATCAAGAAGGGTGACGAGGTCATCGGCAACCAGACCCGCGTCAAGGTCGTCAAGAACAAGGTCTCGCCGCCGTTCAAGCAGGCCGAATTCGAAATCCTCTACGGCGAGGGCATCTCGCGCCACGGTGAGATCATCGATCTTGGCGTGCAGCACGGCATCGTCGACAAGGCCGGCAGCTGGTACAGCTACGGCGACGATCGCATCGGCCAGGGCAAGGAGAACGTCCGCGAGTTCCTGAAGCAGAACCCGGAAATGGCCGAAGAGATCGAAGGCAGGATTCGCGCTAAGCTGCTCCCGGGCAAGGGCGAGGCGATCGAAGCAGCGGCCGATGGCGACGAGGCAGTCGAGGCCTAAACTGCAACCCGTACACGAAGAAATCAGCGATCTTCTCTCTGATCAGGGAGAAGATCGCTTTTCGTGCCCGAAGGAAATTCGCAAGAAGGCGATGGATTTCCTGGCCCGGCGCGAGTACGGCTTCGAAGAGCTCGTCAAGAAACTCGCCGACAAGGGCTATAAGCGCACGATCGTCGAAGACGAACTTGCGCGCCTGAGTGACGAGGGCCTGCAGAGCGATACGCGGTTTGCCGAGGCCTTTGTGCAATCGCGCATCAACCAGGGTAAAGGGCCGGTGCGTATCCGCGTCGACCTTGGGCAGCGGGGTATCCGCGACGGCGTCATCGATGGGGCGCTCGAAAATGCGGCGGCCGACTGGTTTGAGCTGGCGCAGCACGAGCGGGTAAAGAAATTCGGCGCTGAGCGACCCGCGGATTTCAAGGAGAAAGCCCGACAGATGCGGTTCCTGCAGTACCGCGGCTTCGAGCAGGATCACATCCAGGAAGCCGTCGAATAACGCCGCCAAACGCCGTACACTACCGGCTTTAAATCCGCGGTAAGACCCCGATATCCCTTCGATGAAGACCATGACGAGCAACGAGCTCCGCCAGGCGTTCCTGGACTTCTTCCACGATCACGGCCACGAGGTCGTGGCCAGCTCCCCGCTCGTGCCCGGCAACGATCCGACGTTGCTGTTCACGAATGCCGGCATGGTGCAGTTCAAGGATGTCTTCCTCGGCGACGACAAGCGCAGCTACGCAACAGCCGCCTCATCGCAGCGCTGCGTGCGCGCAGGCGGCAAGCACAACGACCTCGAAAACGTTGGCTACACGGCTCGTCACCACACGTTCTTCGAGATGCTCGGCAACTTCAGCTTCGGCGACTATTTCAAACGCGAAGCGATTCAGTACGCCTGGGATTTCCTGACCAAAACGCTGGGACTGCCCGAGGAGCGTCTCTGGGTGACGGTGTTCCGCGAGGACGATGAAGCCGCGGACATCTGGCTGAACGAAATGAAGGTCGATCCCGAGCGCTTCACACGCATGGGTGAAAAGGACAACTTCTGGGCGATGGGCGATACCGGACCTTGCGGTCCTTGCAGCGAGATCTTCTTCGATCACGGCCCGGACGTGGCGGGCGGACCTCCAGGATCGCCTGATGAAGACGGTGACCGCTACGTCGAGGTCTGGAACCTCGTTTTCATGCAGTTCGATCGTTCGGCCGACGGCGAGATGACGCCGTTGCCGGCGCCGTCAGTGGACACGGGCATGGGCCTCGAGCGCATCGCAGCCGTTATGCAGGGCGTGCACAGCAACTACCAGATCGACCTGTTCGCTCACCTGATCGACTCCGCGGCCGAGATCGTTGGAGTCAAAAACGAAGGCCAGAGTTCGCTCAACGTTATCGCCGACCACATTCGTGCGTGCGCGTTCCTGATCGTTGACGGCGTGCTGCCCGGCAACGAGGGGCGCGGCTACGTTCTGCGCCGCATCATTCGCCGCGCTATTCGGCACGGCAAGAAGCTCGGCACGGATGAGTCGTTCTTCCACAAGCTCGTTGCACCGCTCGCAAAGGAAATGGGCGAGGCGTACCCCGAGCTTGCCAAGGCTCAGGCGCATGTCGAGAAAGTCCTCAAGAAGGAAGAAGAGCGGTTTGCCGAAACGCTCGACCAGGGTATGGAAATCCTCGAGGCGGCGATTGCCGATCTCGACAGCAAGGAACTGCCCGGCGACATCGTCTTCAAGCTCTACGATACCTACGGCTTCCCGGTGGACCTGACGGCCGATATTGCTCGCGAACGTGAGCTCTCCGTCGACGAGAAGGGATTCGAGGCCGCGATGGAAGGACAACGCGAGCGTGCGCGCGCGTCGAGCAAGTTCAGCGCTGCGAGTGGCGAGGGACTGAAGACCGACGCCAGGACAGAATTTCTTGGCTACAAAGGCACCGAGGGCTCGAGCAACGTCGTTGCCCTGTTTAAAGACGGCGAAGCCGTCGATGAACTGGCTGATGGGGACGAAGGCGCCGTGATTCTTGAAGCAACGCCATTTTATGCGGAATCCGGTGGCCAGATTGGCGACAAGGGTATCCTCGTCGACGACGGCAAGCTTTTCCGTGTCGACGATACGCAAAAGAGCGGCGACGCCAACGTGCACTTCGGTTCGGTGGAGCAGGGCGCACTCAAGGTTGGTGACAACCTCGAAGCCGTTGTTGATGCCGATCGGCGCCAGGCTATCCGCTTGAACCATACGGCTACTCACTTGATGCACGCCGCCCTGCGACAGGTCCTTGGCGATCATGTTACGCAGAAGGGCTCGCTCGTCGCGCCCGATCGCCTGCGTTTCGACTTCTCGCACTACGAAGGCGTTACGGCTGAGCAGCTGCAGGAGATCGAGGATCTCGTGAACAACGAGATTCGCAAGAACCTGCCTGCGCAGACCGATCACATGACCTACGACGATGCTATCGAGTCCGGCGCGATGGCGCTGTTCGGCGAAAAGTACGGCGACAAAGTTCGTGTACTACGCCTTGGCGATTTCTCAGTCGAGCTTTGCGGCGGTACGCATGTCGAGCGCACGGGCGACATTGGCGTGTTCAAGGTGACGCATGAAGGTGGCGTCGCATCCGGCGTGCGGCGTATTGAAGCCGTGACCGGCGCTGGCGCCATGGACTGGATCGACGCTAACCAGCGGACGCTCAACGATCTCTCGGGCATGCTGCGCAGCACCCCGGAACAGGCGGCGGTCAAGGTCGATGCGCTGCTCAAGCGGACGAAGGAGCTCGAGAAGGAGCTCGCGGCCGCGAAACAGGCCCTCGTAACCGGGCAGGCGACCGATCATTCGGATGCCATCGAGGAAGTCGCGGGCATCAAAGTACTCGCAACGCGCATGGATGGTGCCGATGCGAAGACGCTGCGCGATGCGGTCGACAAGTTCAAGGACAAACTGCAGAGCGGTGTCGTCGTGCTGGCCTCGGTCGACGACGGCAAGGTACGCCTTGCCGCTGGCGTCACCAAGAACAACACAGACAGAATCCGGGCCGGCGACCTGATCAAGCCGATCGCCGAGCAGGTCGGTGGCAAAGGCGGCGGTCGACCCGACTTCGCGCAGGCCGGTGGCAGCGATCCATCGAAGCTCGACGCAGCCCTGAAATCCGTCTCCGGCTGGGTCGCGGAACAACTCTCCTGAGCAACTGGTCCAATTTCAGACTGGTGCCTTTTTTCCATAATTGGTCTTTAGGCGCCAGAATCGGCTAGTATTACAACAGTTTAGGAAGATCGACGCGCCACAAGAACAGGGCAGGAGCCCTGCAAGCAGGAGTAGGAAGTCATGCTGATTCTGACGCGACGCGCTGGAGAGACGGTCATGATCGGGAGCGATATCACGATCACCGTCCTGGGGGTCAAGGGAAATCAGGTCCGTATCGGGATCAATGCACCCAAAGACGTCGCAGTGCACCGGGAAGAAATCTACGAGCGAATCCAGAGCGAAAAATCCTCTGGGGATAGTGCCGAATCCGATTAGGCGAGGCGGGTGACAAAACCGCTTTACCGACCGTATCCCGAGCAGTAATATGTCCGACCTCGCGCGCCCCTTGGCCCGCGGGGCTTTTTTCGTCGGAGAGATGGTGAGTGTCGACTAACATCGCCGCAGGCGATTTAGGACGAACGAGCGGAGCGAGGTCGCCCGCAGGGCGAGGGACGAAGTCCCGAGTCAACGCGCTCCCTTGCTAAGGGAGTAAGGGTTAAAAGCCCTTCGAGGGTTCGATCCGAGGCGCGCAGCGCCGACAGACGCGCGAAGCGACGAATCCATCCCTCTCGGCGGGATAGGTACAACACAGATTTTGGAGAGATGGCTGAGTGGTCGAAAGCGCTCCCCTGCTAAGGGAGTAAGGGTTAAAAGCCCTTCGAGGGTTCGAATCCCTCTCTCTCCGCCAGACAAAAGAAAAGGGCCCCTTGCAGGGCCCTTTTCTTTTGTCTGGTGGTAGTGAGATGGAGATGCGAGGCGCTGTTCAACACGCGCAGCCGCGGGCAAGCGTGAATCCCTACTGCCGCACCGCCATCGCCGCCCCGATAATCCCGGCATCGTTGAGAAACCGTGCGATGTGAATTGGCGTCTCCACTGTGATGCCGTCGCTGAACTCCTCGTATTTCTTACTCGCCCCACCGCCGAGAATGAAATGGTCCGGTGTGCATACGCGTGCCGCGCGCTGGAGAAAACCGTCGAAACGCACAGCCCATTCCTCCCAGGACAAGTCATCAGTTTTGCGCGCACGGTTGCTGGCCCAGCGCTCGTACGGGACGCCATCGTGGCCAGCCATGTGCCCGAGCTCCAGGTTGGGTACGAGTTGTCCCTCGTAGAAGAATGCACTGCCGATTCCTGTCCCGATCGTCAACGTGATGACGGTTCCCGAAAGACCAACACCAGCCCCGAGCCGCATCTCGGCGACGCCTGCGGCGTCCGCATCGTTAATGACGGTGAACGGCAGGCCCGTTGCCTCGGAGAATGTCTCGTCGATCGCGACACCTACCCACTCGCGTTCCATATTGCTCGCGCTCTTGGCCCGGCCGTCGACAACGATGGTCGGGAAGCAACAACCTACGGGGCCTGAATAGTCAAGCTGAGAGACGAGTTCCGTCACGGCGCCGGCAACGCTGTCCGGTGTGGCCGGCCGGGGCGTGGCTATGCGAACCCGCTCGCTGCAGAGCTCGCCCGATTCACAGTCGACGAGGGCCGCTTTGATGCCGCTGCCGCCAATGTCGATTCCGAGTAACTCAGTCATGCCTCACGTTACCACGTTGAGGTCACGTTGATTTACTAACCCGACCGTCGAGAAAGTGATCTACTTGCCTCTCTGACGAGCGGTTCTGACGAGTAGACGCCCGCCCGCAAAATCGATGATGAAATCGCGATCGCGGAAAAGGTCGATGCCTGCAATTGCCGCCGGACGCTTGTGCAGGCTTAGCGCCTCGAACACCGGAAAGTCGGCGACGAGAAAGTTGCGTCGATGCCAGACGTGGTTACCGACCCAAACCTCATGGAACAAGACTCGGGTAGCGACGATCGTTGGGCCCGTCGCTCCCGTCACGCCGCCGGTCTTGCTTCGCCGCGTGCGCGCACCGACGGCTCTTGCAGCACGGCGGTTCATCAGGCTGACTTCGGCGCCGATATCCAGGATCGCTGGTATTCGCTGGCCTGCGATGATCATGTTGAACACGAGAACCGTTGCGTCGCTCTGGCTGAGGTGCATCTCGTAAAGTGGCGTCGATGTCCAACCGCGAAATCCTCTATCAGCAAGCATGTCTTTCGGGTAGAGGCGGACAGCGCGATCGTCGGCGAAGTACGCAACCGCGTATTGGCCCAGGAAGTCCGTGCCGAGGAGACCGTCGATGCGGTCCGCGAGCGGCAAGCTGTCGGGGAGCACGGCAAGCATTGGAGGAGACCAGTCAAGGTCGCCTACCGTGACTCGCTCGGCCGTCGCGACCGGAAAGTATCCCCAGCCCGTCATTCCGCGAAGCAATACCCGTTTGTCCTTGATCTCCTCGACCTCGGCGGCGTCGGCTACGGATTCGATCAGGACCGAAATACTGGCCCCTGAATCGAGCGCGAGCCGGAACGGGCCTTCGCCGTTCACGGTCGCATCGACGAGCAGATGCCGGGAGGTGCGATCCTGGCGTGGGATAACGGCGAGGGCGCCGTCCTTTTCCAGCACGAGTTCAGCCGCGCAACCCGTGATGAACAGCAGCAGGACCAGCCAAAAAAGGCGTGTTTTCATGCCCGTATCAGAGCATCTGGCGGATTCCCAGGCAATCCGGGAGAATCCCGATCAAATGGCTTTACCTTGTGAATGCAGATCAGTAAGATGTGCGCCCTCGCGAGGGCCTCAGGCCCGAACGACCAGACAAAGCGCCCGTAGCTCAGCTGGATAGAGTACCTGGCTACGAACCAGGCGGTCGGGAGTTCGAATCTCTCCGGGCGCGCCAAAAATAGAAAGGGGCCCCTTGTGGGGCCCTTTTCTATTTTCGTCTGCCGAAGAATTCGAACTTTGCGACGCGTAGCGTCGCGTTCGTACCGAGGAGGGCGTCAGCCCGACGACAAGCGGGCCGCAAAGCGGCCGCTAATCTCTCCGGGCGCGCCATTTAAGTCAAGAAGGCCAATCACTTAGCGGTGGTTGGCTTTTTTGGTGTTTGCGGAAGTGGGTAATATTTCGCCAATCGCAGCTGCGTACTAACGCGAGCTGGCGAGGCCGTCGAACATGATTGAGACATCTCGCGCTGATGGTCTCTATAGATGCGCCTCGAGAGGAAGGGGGCGATATCGCGGATGGTGGAGTAAAGTCCGATTACTTCAGTAGGGATGGAAGGTCCAGGCCGACTCTCGAAGCTTCTTGACGTCGCACCCAGCACTCTGCCGCGCTGCGGAGCGCATAAGAGTAATGATCTTGATCATGAGGGGCATGACGTAGCACCAAGATAACCCATTTGTACAGGTGCACTAGGTTATTGCTTTTCGCGTTGCCCCGATGATGTTAGGCGAATCCGCCTGCGCATTGTCGGAGCAGAGCAGATCTCGCCCCGCTACTCACCGGTAGAATTCCCGCACGCCAGGGGCTTCCGAATCAACGATTACAAGGCGCTATTCGCTATTTCGCATCGCCTTCCGGTATCTGCGGTTCAGCGATTGAATTGATCATTCGCACGTTCAGGTCCCGCAGCTTCTGCCGTGCCAGGTCCGCATCCTTCTCCAGTTCGGCCAGCATTGTCTGAAGGTCTGCCACGTGGTCTCTGCCATTGACGAGGTGCCCGGACGGAAGATCGTTGTCGGGGTTGAAACAGACGTGCTCCGCAAAACTCAGTGGTGAATCGCTGCTACGAGCCGCCGAATTGCCCTTGCGGTACCTGTCCAGGACGATGTTACATGCGTCTTCCAACTCTGCATCGTAGTCCCTCAGCGCTGCCGGATTGCGCTCCGATTTCTTGGCTTGGCGGGCGAACGCCCGGACTTTACGCTTGAAGTCCTTGCAGAGGCCATCAATCTCGGCCTCCGATTCGTCAATCAGCCCGTTCACACGCGTCCGCAATTGGGCAAAAAGCTCATCGCGCGCATCCCGTGCCCGAAAATAGCGCCGTTGAACGGCGCCATAGCCCGGATACGGGTCGTCGGAGTGATAGGCAAGCAACATCGCCAGCAGGCCGGCTATTGCGGCCAATCCAAAACCTGTCAAGTTCGCGATACTCGACACGACATCAAGCGGCGCTGCTAGCATTGCTTCGAACACGTCGCGATAAGCGGCATCGGGATTGGCAAGAACGTGGGCAATGTGGAAGTCGGTGTAGAACGCGATCGCGGCGATAATTGCGAGAGCGACAACAGCGCCGATCAAACCGAGAAGGCTGATGAATCCGCTGACATGATTGATCCAACGAAGCACCGTATCACCCAGCATGAAAGGAACCAGTACCGAAGCCACGGATGCGGCTACGATCCAGATTGTCGACACGCCGGAATCGCCCCCGGCGAGGCTACCTGCCGCGTTGGCAAGAGCGAATGCAACGATCATCATGAGGGTCGGCACAATCACCATGTAACGGTAGACCGGTCCGGCGTACTGCGCTACGCGATCCAGGGCGTTCTTCTGTCGGAACGCGTCGTAGTGTTGCCTTTCGCTCTGCGCGTGCTCCAACACATTGTGTAGTCGGGTCTCAGCGTCGGCCACGTGACGCAGTACCCTGTTGTCGCAAGCGGCGGGAATGTCACGGAGGCGCGCCAGCGAATCCGAGTTCTGCAGCTCTTCGAGGGTCTTGAGCAACTTGTCTGAGGAATTCTCGGCACGTTGACGTGCACGGCGGCGGAGACCCGAAAAGTACGCAATGATCTCTCGCTGCATGCCGGTCGGAACGTCCTCGCCGGATGGCGGCAGGTCCCGGCGGCCCTCGTCCTCGGCCCGCTTGACCACCCCGAGATGCGCGATGATCCGCTCAACGTCGACAGGCTGTGTCACATCGGAGCTCAACCTGGTTTCGACGCGCCAGATTCCTGCACGTATCTTCTGCCAAGCGGACACCAGCGACGACCAAACCGCGTCAAAGATCGACCGTTCACCGGTGTCGCCGTATTTCCGATCTCCCGTGCCCGATTCTGACGATACGATGGATTGTTCCATGATTCATTCCCAGGTTCTAATGCTTGTTGTTCAGGAAAATCTTGCCGTCCATGTCAGTGTGTGTGCGAAGAAGTCCCGTAGTCGTGATCGCTTCGATCATGGCTGGTCGAACTGGCTGAACGCTCCTGGTATCGGAAGCGGTTCTTACCGATCGTGACGATGTCGCCAGCCCGCAACACGCGTCTGGTGATGCGTCGGGAATTGACGTAGGTTCCGTTCGTGCTGTTCAAGTCGCCCACAACGCAACCTTTCTTCGTGTTGACGAATTGCGCATGACGGCGACTAATGAAATGGCTGTGGATACGGATGTTACTGCCCGAGCCGCTACCCACGGTGACAATGCCGTCACCGAGAGGGTAACGGCCCAGCTGCTCGTCATCCATACTGACCAGCACCCCGCGGCTCTCGCGCTGGGTCTCGTCAGCATAAGCAGCCGGGGGATTCAGCTCGCGCCGCACATCGGTGCGCGCCTCGTCCGCATATCGGGGTGATGACTCGGGATGACTTGGTTCGCTCTTGGCCGACGCCAGAGCTTCCTCCAGGTCCGAAATAGTTCCCGCCAAATGCAGATTCTGTCTCTCCAGTCTCTCGATGATTCGACCCTGATCGGCGACTGTCGCGTTGCTCTTGTCAGTCTCGCCCGCGCTCTCGAGTGCCGTACGTAGCGCATCCTCGCGCTGGCTAGTCGACTCGAGCCTCCCCTCCAGGTCCGTAACTTGCTTGCGACGCATCTCGAGCTCTTCTGTGATAGCCGCGTTCGTGTGCTTGAGACTGCTCAGTTGTTCCTCGAGTGATCGACATCTCTCGCGTTGTTGATCTATGCCGAGCTGCAGGATCGTGTTCATTTCGTCGCGGAACGTAAGTGCGTCTTGTAGTTCCCGAATATCGGACTGGTAGTCCGAGGGCGTAGATGTTTCGGAATCGACAGCCCTCACGATCGCTTCGTTGGGCTCGGTCGACGAATCTGATTCTGCAGCGGAATCCTGAGTACTGATAAGCCTTGCGCACGCCTCGAAGGAGAGCGGTTCCAGCTCCAGGGTCGGATCCTCTTCGTCATCGGACACTTGATTATTGTTTTTGTTATCACTCATGACCCTTCAATCATAACAGTTGCCTCACCGTGTTCCGCACTCTACAGGCCGCACCACTAGTCCAGTGGCGATTCATGCGCGACCGTTACAATAGGTTAAATTGCGTCGCGACAAGCACGTTGTAGCCTACTTCGGCTACGCGACGGCACGCATGATGAATGCCTGACCTGGACGACTTGCGATCGATGACCCGGATACACTGCCGGTCCATTTGACCTGCATTCCCAGATAGCCCGCGTTGCGTTTTCCCCGACGCCAACTCGAAAAAACCGCGCTCTCGAGCTTGCGGCGTGTTCCGCGCAACCCGATACGCAAGCCACCGCAAACTAATCTATACGTTAAGAACCGGTCTTGAGGGCAGGATTTTCTTGCCCTGTCATAGGACTAATTTGTACGGACCGCGAAACCGGCCGAATCCGGCAAATTCTCAGTGTAAGAGACATTCGACCCGACGCGGTTGAGCGTAAGCGAGGTGAGGAGACAGCATGCCACAATCCAAAAAGAAACCAGCCGTTTTGGGCGTCTCGGTCAACACGTCGCCGTGTACCTCCCGAAGCTCGATTTTCCAGCGGGTCATGGGCATCTAGCGACTACCTGCTCCTCTGGTGGGAAGCGCATATTGGACTGCAGCAGAATTGCCGGTTTGGACGCATGAAGTGCGCCCCGCAGGGGCGACGAGCGAAGCGAGGAATCAACCGAGCCGACAAGCGGGCCGTGAAGCGGCCGCTAATCTCTCCGGGCGCGCCATTAAAGCCAAAAAAGCCAATCACTTAGCGGTGGTTGGCTTTTTTGTTTTCGCTCTTAATGGGTAATATCGGATCGGAGCTTGAGTAATAAGATAGCTGGGCGAGGTCTGCCTGGGAGGAGTTCGTGAGGTCAGTTTGGGAGCCGCATGGCCGAGATGCGAGATCGTGGCGAATAATCCGATCTCTTGTTGCAATATGGATCTCAATAACCATCGCGGCTTGTCAAAGTGCATCAGAGTCTGTCTCAGAAACTGAGGCGCTTTTTCAAGAAGAACTGGATGCCCTGCGCGCCGAATACCAGTTCCCAGGCGCCACCGCCGCCTACGTACTCGACGACGGAAGGTTCGGTGTCGTATCGACAGGTTTCGCAGACGCTGAGTCTCGAACACCGATGCAACCATCGACGAGGATGCTGGCTGCGAGTATCGGCAAGACCTTCGTCTCAGCAACAGTTCTGGCACTCGAGCAAGAAGGACAAATTGACCTGGATGGCTACATCTCCGACTGGCTCGGCGACGAAGAGTGGTTCCATCGCCTGCCCAACGGCGATGCTGTAACCGTTCGGCATCTGCTCTCTCATACATCCGGCATCGCAAACCACGTCGATGATCCGGCCTTCGCGGCCGATTTCCGGGAGAGATGGGCTGAGCCGGAAAACTCGTTCACGCCCCAGGCACTGATAGGGTATGTGCTGGATCAACCGCCGCTGTTCAAGCCCGGCGAAGGGTGGGCCTATTCCGATACAGGCTATGTCCTGCTGGGTCTGATCATCGAAAAGACTACCGGGCGGAGCTATTACGAAGAGGTCACAGACAGGTTTCTCGTCCGGCTCGATCTGGCACTTACGTCCCCTTCTGATCGACGCGATTTACCGAACCTTGCCACGGGATACATGAGCCCGGAGAACCAGTTCGGGCTGCCCGAGAGGACAATGGGTACCGACGGTCTGATGCACTGGAATCCGGCGATTGAGTGGACTGGTGGTGGACTGGTCAGCAATTCCCTTGATCTCTCGCGATGGGCGAAAGCGCTGTTCGAAGGGCGCGCAATCGAAGGAGACTATCTCGAGGACTTGCTCCTCGAGGTGCAGATCGACGCTGACTATGGAGACGTTGGATACGGGGCTGGCGTCAGCATCCATCGAGAAAGCCCGATTGGCACCTGGTACGGGCACAGCGGCTGGATTCCAGGATATACCTCCACGCTGCGATACTATGTTGATCAGAAGGCAGCGCTCGCTTTCCAGATCAATACGGACATCGGAATCGTGGATGGCTCTACCGACCTCTATGACGCTATGGCATCCAGGCTTGAAAAGATCATAGCCGAGACCGGCACCGAGTAGTCTTGGAGCCGTCGGGCACAATATATTCGAGCGTTCTCTTACTGGGTGCTGCCCATGGCCTCTTCCTTGCAATCGCGCTGCTGAGCGTGAGATCGGGAAACAGGGTTGCGCTCCGGCTGCTCGGCTTGTTGACGATCACCTTCGCAATTGATCTCGCGATCAACTATCTCAACGAGTCAGGGCTGATCGTCAGTGTTCCGCGTCTTGCTTTCGTCGAGTCCGTAGCAGTCTTCCTGTACGGCCCAATACTCTA
>JASJCM010000043.1 GCA_030065985.1 Woeseiaceae bacterium
CAGGGCTCCTCGGAGCGCAACATCTCGGCCGTCGTCGATTCGGACGAGGCGACCAAGGCTCTGCGCGCAGCGCACTCCGGTTTCTATCTGTCGCACAAGACGATCTCGATCGGGCTCATCGGACCCGGTACGGTCGGTGCGGCGTTGCTCAAACAACTCGACAAGCAAGCGGATCGCCTTGCTGAGAAGTTCAATCTCGATCTGCGAATTCGCGCCATCGCGCGCTCAAGGAAGATGGTGCTTGGCGACCGGCGCATCGCTATACCGACGTGGGAGTACGACTTCGACAAGAATGCCGTCGAGACGGACCTGGAGGCATTCGAGCGCCACGTCAACCCGGACCACCTGCCGCACTCCGTCATCATCGATTGCACGGCGAGCGAGCATATCGCTGCCCTGTACCCAAAATGGCTGGCTGATGGCATCCATGTCATCACGCCGAACAAGAAAGCGTTCAGTAGCTCGTACGAAGATTACGCCGCGCTGCAACAAGCAGCGGACGAGGGCAGCTCGCATTACTTCTACGAGACGACGGTCGGCGCAGCGCTACCGATCATCAACACACTCTGCGACCTGATTTACACGGGTGACGAAGTCCGCTCGATCCGCGGTATCTTCTCCGGCACGCTCGCTTATCTTTTCAATGTCTACGACGGTACACGGCCGTTTTCGGCCATCGTTCGCGAGGCGAAAGAAAACGGCTACACGGAACCGGATCCGCGTGACGATTTGTCCGGCATGGACGTCGCGCGCAAGCTGACAATTCTGGCACGCGAGCTCGGGCAAGAACTCGAGATCGGCGAATTTCCCGTACGCAGTCTTGTGCCCGACGCACTGCAGGATTGCTCGATCGAGGAGTTCCTCGAAAAGCTGCCTGATTACGACGATGAAATTGATGCGCTATTCAAAGAAGCGGCGGCCGCAAATCGACAGCTGCGCTACGTTGCGAACCTCGATGCCGAGGGCAATGCTTCAGTTGGCCTCGAAGCCGTCGATGAGGACCATCCGTTCTGCAACATCAACCTGACCGACAACATCGTGCAGTTCGAGACGGCGCGCTATTCGGCCAACCCGCTCGTTGTCCAGGGGCCCGGTGCGGGTCCCGAAGTTACGGCAGCAGGAGTATTCTCTGACCTGTTACGGCTCTCGAGCTATCTGAGTACGGGTATGGGTTATGTCTGAGTGGGTCACCGCATTCGCGCCGGCATCGATAGGCAATGTTGCGGTCGGCTTCGACATGCTCGGGTTGGCGCTCGAAGGCGCCGGCGATCGTGTGCTCGCGCGCAGAATCGATAACGAGCGGGTAACAGTGGCGGAGGTTCGTGGTCTGGATGGCGAGCTGCACCCTTATCTGTCGACGGTCGCCGAGTCGAACACCGCCTCGATTGCGGCACAGGCCTTCTGGGACGATCACGGCGATACAGGCAGCGTCGAGCTCAAGGTGCACAAAGGCGTACCCCTGCAGTCGGGCATGGGCAGTTCCGCCGCATCGGCGGTAGCCGCCGTTGTCGCAGCCAATGGCCTGCTCGACACGCCGGTGTCCGTAGAAGCCCTACTACCGTATGCGCTCGAGGGTGAAAAATTTGCAAGCGGCGGACTGCATGCGGATAACGTAGCGCCGAGCCTTTTCGGCGGACTCGTGCTTTGCCCGCAGGTGTTGCTGCCCAGCGTCGTCCACCTGCCGGCACCGTCCGGCGTCAGCGCGGCGCTGATCCATCCCGATCTGCAGGTCAACACGGCACATGCGCGCCGTGGCCTGGCGAAGAGTTACTCGACCAGACTCTGGCTTGAGCAGCAGGGCCTGCTCGCCGGTTTCGTTGCCGCTTGCCATGCCGGTGATATCGACCTCGTGGCGCGGACGTTACGTGACGTCATCATCGAACCGCAGCGCAAGGACAACGTGCCGTGCTTCGACGTCGTCAAGTCGGCAGCAGAACGGGGCGGCGCGCTGGGTTGCAGCCTGTCCGGCAGCGGCCCAAGCATCTTTGCGCTGTGCCGCACCTCGGACGCGCGCAACATTGCCAGTGCAATGGAGCAGGCTTGCCGCTCACAAGGCATCGGCTGTGAGTCCTGGGTCAGCCCGATGAACGCGCCTGGCGCCCGTATAGAGGCAGCGTGATGCAGTACTTCAGTACGCGAGGCGCGGGGCCGGTCACGCTCGACGATGCGCTGAGGCTCGGCATCGCCAGTGACGGCGGCTTGTTCCTGCCGGAACAGCTGCCAACGTTCTCGGTTTCCGACTTCGATGGTGCAGAAACGATTCCGCAGGTTGCCCACGTGCTGCTTGGTCCGTTCTTTGTGGGCTCTTCGCTCCTCGACGATCTGGATGCGATTCTCGAGGAAACGTTCAGTTTTCCGATTCCGGCGACGCCGCTGCCGATCGAAGGGCACGACGTGTCGTTGCTCGAGCTATATCACGGTCCGACCGTTGCGTTCAAAGATGTCGGTGCCGGATTCCTCGCTGCGTGCCTGTCGCGACTCGAGGGCGATGTCGATGACCCGCTGACGATTCTCGTGGCTACGTCCGGGGATACGGGCGGCGCTGTTGCCGCCGCGTTCGACGAGCGTCCTGGTATGCGCGTCGTGGTGCTTTTTCCGGATGGCCGAGTTTCAGATCGCCAGGCGCATCAGCTGTCCTGCTGGAGCGACAACGTTGTGTCGCTCAAGGTCGAGGGATCGTTCGACGATTGCCAGGCGCTCGTGAAAGGCGCGATGGCCAACAAGGCGCTGTCGTCAGCGCATCGATTCAGTTCGGCGAACAGCATCAACATCGGACGTCTGCTGCCGCAGAGCACGTACTACGCGGACGCCAGCATTCGGCACTATCGACGCACGGGAAACAAACCCGCATTCATTATACCGACAGGCAATCTCGGCAACGCGTTTGCGTGCATCATGGCCAGGGAGATGGGGCTGCCAATCGGCCCGATCATCCTCGCAACCAACGCGAACCGGACTATTGCCGATTACTTCGAGACACTGCAGTGGTTGCCGCGCGCAAGCCTGCAAACGCTTGCATCGGCGATGGACGTCGGCGATCCGAGCAACATGGAACGTCTGCGGCACATGGTGGGCGAGGCCGATGTGCTGCGTGAGCAGCTCGGCGTGCTCGCCGTCGACGACGAGCAGATACGGGAGACGCTGCGCAAGGATTTCGCGGAGTTCGGTTTTGCTACCTGTCCGCATACAGCGACCGCGTCGTATACGCTGCGCGAACTCGACGAGGCGACGCTTGACGCGCACGACTGGATACTGGTCGCGACCGCGCATCCGGCCAAATTCGAGACGATCGTCGAACCGCTAATCGGCGAGACTGTGCCGGTCCCCGAGGAACTCGCCGTGTTGCTTGAACGGCCTGCGCGGGCTATTTCGATCGAGCCAACACTCGCCGCGCTTGCTAAAGTACTCGCATGACGGGAGTCGATTATCCGATCTGGGTGCTTGTGCTTGCTGCGGTCGCTGTGGTCGTCGTGGCGTGGCTGTTGTACCGACGCTTCTTCGCCGGGGGCACGCCGCTCGAGCGCGCGCTCTCGGAGATCAGCTACGAACGTATCGAAGCGCTGGTCATTCCCAGCGCTGATGAAGGCGAGATCCAGGTCGACCAGCTTCTGCTGACTTCGCAGGGTCTGCTCATTCTCGAGATCAAGGACGTCCAGGGCACCGTATTCGGCAGCGACAAGATGTCGGACTGGGCCGTGATCAGCGAAGATCGTCGTTTTACCTTTTCCAACCCGCAGCCGGCGCTCTACGATCGCATCGCGGCGGTCCGCCAGATTGTTCGCCAGGTACCGGTTGAGGGACGCGTGCTGTTTCTCGACGGCGCCGATTTCACGAAGGGTGTGCCGTCGCTGGTCTGTTCGCTTGAAAATCTCGTGGCGGAGTTTGGCGAGCCCAACAAGAATGCTGCGAAGTTCAAAATCGAGGCCTTCAAGCCTCACTGGGAGCTTATCCGGCGGGCGGCAGCGCAAAAAACCGTCTAGCGTTTTCTGTTGTCACCCTGGCGACGTGTTCCTCGGTCTGGCCGCGTGCCTCAGCGACGACTTTCAGCACCTCGGTAAGGTGCATCGGTTCATTGCGGCGCGTCTTCGGCTTCGGCTGAATCGTTCGCGGCATCAGGTAGGGTGCGTCCGTCTCGATCAACAACCTGTCGTCGGGGATAACGTCGACGATGTCGTGCAGGTGCTTGCCGCGGCGTTCGTCACAGATCCAGCCCGTGATGCCGATGTACAGACCCATCGCGAGATATTCACGCAGTGACTCGCCTTCGCCCGTAAAGCAGTGCGCAACGGCACGCGACAGGTCCGGCAGGAATTCGTCGAGCACCTCGACGAAGTCGTCGTGCGCGTCGCGCTGGTGCAGAAACACAGGCATGCCTGTGTCTTTCGCAATCTGCAGCTGCCGCCGGAAGGCGTCGAGCTGCGCATCGCGTGGCGAAAAATTGCGAAAGTAGTCGAGACCGCACTCACCGACCGCGACGACAACATCCTTGTCGACCAGCGAACGGATCAGCGTGTCGCTCTCGTCGGTGTAATCGGAGGCGTGGTGCGGGTGCACGCCGGCGGTCGAATACAGAACACCCGGATGCGCCTCCGCGAGTTCCGCGGCTCGCACGTTGCTGTCGTCACTGCTGCCCGTCACGATCATCGTCGTGACGCCGGCATCCTCAGCGCGCTGCATCATGGCGTCGCGATCGTCGTCGAAACTGTCGTGAGCGAGATTGGCGCCGACGTCTACCAGTGAAAATGTCATGCTAGAAACGCTCCCAGCGGAAAATGGCCGCACCGATGCCGAGGAAGACCGCGCTCAATAAGGTCAGTGCCGCGAGGCTCGGCGCGACATCGCCAAACGTGGCGCCGTCGAGTATTACGGCGCGTGCCGAATCAAGAACATGGGTCAACGGGAAAAGCTTGGAGATCAGCTGCACGGTTTCGCCGGTGCCTTCGAGCGAGAACCAAACGCCAGACAACAGCATCATTGGCCAGTTGATCATGTTCAGCAGGCCGCCGGCGAGTTCCTCGCTCATGACGCGCGCCGAGACGATCAGGCCAAGCGAGACCATCGAGATTGCGCCGACGATGCCCACGGCGAACAAGGTCAGGTAGCTGCCTTCCATACGCGTGTCGAGCAACAGGTGCGTACCGGTGTACACGAAGGCGGTGATGATCATGATCAATACCATACGTGACGCTACCTGAGCCGTGATGAATTCGAGAGACGTCAATGGCGTCGCCCGCAGGCGCTTGAGGAAACCGTTCTTGCGGTAGCGCACGACAACATAGCCGACGCCGAACATGCAGCTGAACATCATGTTCATACCAAGAATACCGGGTAGCACCCAGTCTGCGTACCGGACCGGCTCACCGGCGATCTGCTCGCGCGTCACCAGGTCAGAATCGCCGGAGGACGACTGCAGCAACGCGAACTCGATGAAGTACCCTTTCGGGGCTGTCGGATTGACCCAGTACCGCGTCGGCGGCCCAAAGTCGATCAGCAGGTCGAGCTGGTGCCGCTCCACCTTGCGCATGGCCTCATCCAGGTCGTCGTAGGCTACAAAACGGACGTACTTTGTGTCGAGGAACGGGTGCTCTGCCGTATCGACTTCAGCGGCGTCCTGCAGGACACCGACAGTGTATTCGTCCCGTTGCCCGTCAAACGCAAACGACAGGCCAAAAACCAGCGCAACCGGCAGGATCAGGTTCCATGACAGGGAGGCGCGATCGCGCATAAACTCACGATTACGGGCCTTGAAGATGGCGTAAATACGTCTCCACATAGTCAGGCTCGCAGCGAGTGACCGGTCAGGTCGAGAAACAGGTCCTCGAGGTTCGGGCGACGAATTTCGCCATGCGGGAGATTGATGAGCTTGTCGCCGTAGCGGTCGTGCAGGAGCGCCTCAGGCGAGCCCTGGGTGACGATCTTGCCTTCGTCCATAATGGCAATCTCATCGCACAACACGTGTGCCTCGTCCATATAGTGCGTTGTCAGCACGATCGTCGCGCCTTCCTCGCGGATGCTTTGCACCAGTGCCCAGAAGTTGCGACGTGCCTGCGGATCAAGGCCGGTTGTCGGCTCGTCAAGGAACACCAGTTTTGGCCGATTGACGAGCGCCACAGCAAGTAACAGTCGTTGCCGCTGCCCGCCGGAAAGCTTGCGGTTATCGCGGTCGAGCAGGTCCCCCAGCGAGCACTGTTCGATAACGTGATCGAGGTCGGCCTGGCGCTCGTAGAGCGCGTGGAACATCTCGAGTGTTTCCCTGACCGTAATGAAGTCCTGAAGCGCCGTACTCTGGAACTGCACGCCGGTCTCCTCGCGGAACCGCGCACCCGCAATCTCGCCGTAGTAGTAGACATCGCCGGAGGTCGGACGAGTGACGCCCTCGATAATCTCGACAGTCGTCGTCTTGCCGGCGCCATTCGGTCCGAGCAGACCGAAACAGGTGCCCTCGGGGACAGCGAAGCTCACACCGTCGACGGCCAGCACCCCGGGGTATTGTTTTACGAGGTGGCGGGCCTCGAGGGCCATTGTCGGGGTGTCTGTCATGGCGCAAGAGTACCTTTGCAACCAAACTCCGTCGAGCGGTATCTAAGAGACAAGAACACCACACAGGAACTGAGAAAAATGGCCAAGTTGATGACCAAATCCGCATTTACGATCGGGTTGCTCTGCATGCTGTTATCGGTGCCCGCATTTGGTGCCTCGATCAACAAGAGCATCAAGATCGGTGCTGGTGAGGAGGCGGGCGGCGCCACGTCCGTGAACGGCAGCATCTCGGTGGGTGCTGATGCCGTTGTGACCGGCAATCTGAAGACCGTCAATGGCACCATTCGCGTCGATGCCGGCGCGCAGATTGAGAAAGCGTCGACGGTTAACGGTGGCCTGCGAATTTCACAAAACGTTCGGTCGGAAAATCTCTCGACCGTCAATGGGTCCGTTAAGGTCGGCGAGAGCGCAAATGTCGATGGTGACATCGGCGCCGTAAATGGTCGTATCACGCTGGAGCGAGGCGCGACCGTCAGCGAGGGCATCGGTAACGTCAATGGCGAGATCGAACTCAGTGGCGCTACGGTCGGCGGCAATATCGAAACCGTGAACGGCGATATCGAACTTGCGGACCAGTCGGTCGTGCGTGGCGATATCATCGTCGAAAAGCCGAGCGGCTGGGGCTGGGGCAAGGAAAAGCGCCGCAAACCGCGTATCGTCATCGGACCGGGTTCGCGTGTCGAAGGTGAGATTTACCTCGAACGCGAGGTCGAACTGTACATCAGCGACTCGGCGGAAGTCGGCGGCGTCAGCGGTGAAATGAGCATGGACGACGCGAAGCGTTTCAGCGGCAATCGCCCCTGAGATTGCGTAGAATCGGTGGCGTGCAAAGCGCAGCCACCCAGCTAAACCTGTTTTCGGAAACAGTTGAGCCCGACCCCGTGTCGGGCTTTTCCGTTCGTGAGAGCGGTCGGGCCAAGCGACTTTCGATCAAGGTATTCCCACGCGGCCGCGTTGAGGTCGTGGTGCCGAAACGTACCCGACCGGCTGAGGTCCGTGCGTTTGTCGAGGCGCATCGTGACTGGATTGAAAACGCGCGCGCGACGTTTGCTGCTGAACACGTGCCCGAGCCGTTCGCGTTGCCAAGCAGCGTCCACTTGCCGGCCATTGAACGCAATTTCTGTGTGCGATATGAGCGCGATTCAGGCGGCAAGTCTGTACGTTATCGCGTCGTCGGCAATACGGTTGTCCTGTCGGGCCGGACGAACGACGAATCGCTGTGTGTAACGGCATTGAAACGCTGGCTGGCTGCCCTCGCTAAGCGTGAGTATGCACCGCGGCTGAAGAGCCTGTCGGCAATGACGGGGAACCCCTACAAGAAACTGAGCGTGCGCGGCCAGCGCACGTGCTGGGGCAGCCATTCGAGCACCGGCACGATCAGTCTGAACTATTGCCTGCTGTTCCTCGATTCCGCTCACCTGCGCTACGTAATGATTCACGAGCTCTGTCACGGCCGATACATGAATCACTCAAGGCGGTTCTGGAGTTTGGTCGGGCAGTTTGAACCCGACTACCGGCGGCTCGACAAGGACCTCAACCACTGCTGGAAGCGAATTCCGACCTGGCTTGGAATCTATTAGGCCTGCCCGCACGAGGTGCGAGCAGGCCCAATATCAGGATTGGCCAATAACGGGGTTAGAAACCGAAACGCAGACCGAGCTGGAAAGAACGCCCGGGCAATGGCACGAGATCCTTGAGCGGAGATGCGTGTTGGCGCGCCTCTTCGTCAGTGAGATTGGTGCCGCGCAGGAAGATATACACGTCCGGCTCACCCAGCGCGTAAGAAACGTCCGCGCTCAGGAGTGTGTACGAGTCAGTTGGCAGCTCATTGTTCGCCACCTTATCCTGTTCCGAATGGAACGTTGCTTCCGTTGCCGCCGAGAATCCGCCATTTGAGTAATGCAGGCCGATGCCATAGCGCAACGGCGTAAGGCGTGGCAGGTAGGCGCCGGTCTTATCGTCCTCACCGTAGACGAAATCGGTGAACAGCCGCGTATGCAGATGTCCGGAGTCTGTATCCAGTAATTCGATCCGTGCCTCAGCCTCAAAGCCGTAGAGGCGGGCGTCAGTCTGGGCATACTCGAAAATCGGCAGGTCTTCCTCGGTGTCGATCAGACCTGTCGGCTGCAGCACGATATAGTCGCTCACGTCGTTGAGGAATGCGGTCACGCTCCATTCAATCCGCTCATTCTCGCCGCGGACTGTCACGTCGATGTTAGAGGACTGTTCCTTGCTGAACAGATTCAGGCCCTGAACCACTGAGCCGAGCTCGATACGCTGCACAGCGACGTGCGCGCCGTCAGAGTAAAGCTCCGCAGCATTTGGATGCCTTTCGGTCAGCGCATAATTGACGGCCACAGTGTAGCTGTCGTTAATCGCGCGGATAGCGCCAACGGAGAAGCCAAATGCCGTGTCGTCATAGCCCGGCAGGCCAGGGGCGTCGATCTGCACGTTTTCAATACGTGCACTGGCCTGCAGGGTCCACAGGTCGTCAGGCCGCCATTCCTCGAACGCGAACAGACTTGTCTCCTGCGTATCGGAGGGCGGTACGAATGCCTCATCGCCCAATGCGATGAAGTCAAGGGTCTTGTGTTGAAAACCTATCGCACCCTCGACGTTGCCAAACGGGCGATGCTGGAATTCGATCCGTGTATCGAGACCGTCCGTCTCGTACATGGTGCCAATCTCATCGCCCTCGAGCTCAACGTGCTTGTAGTCATTGCTGGCGATCTTCACCTGTAGCTCGCCGATGTCTGCAAATCGGTATCCGCCTCGCAGATCAAAGCGCGTCTGGTCGAGATCGACTTTGACGATTTCCTCCTCTTCTTCCCCTTCTGCCTCACCTTCTTCATGGTGGTGACCGGGGATTCCGTAGAAGTTGTCGTAGCGACTGATGGACAGGCCCAGGTAGCCGCTGTCGCCGGCATACGTCACAGAGGCTGCGCCGCCCTGGGCATCGCTGGCGGTGTTTTCGACAGAGCCGAATGCTTCCTCGTCTTCGTGCTCCTCCTCGCCCTCATGCTCTTCTTCTTCGAGGGCGCGCAGGCGAGCCGATTCCGCAAACCCGGGGATCTCTATGTCGTCGGTTTCGCGTTGGAAATAATCGAGATGGAATGCGACCGGACCCGAGCCAAAAGCGACCTCGGCGGCAACGGCTTCTTTACCGGTTGCGGAGTCCGAACCGATTACGACGCTGCCGGTCGAACCTGTTTCCAGCCCGCTCTCCAGAATCCGCTTATCGACGACATTGATGATCCCGCCCGCGGCGCCACTGCCATAGAGCAGGGTCGCAGGGCCTCGGATGATCTCGATACGCTCCGCGAGAACGCTGTCGATGCTCACGGCGTGGTCCTCACTCAGCGCGGACGCGTCCATCGCATCGAGGCCATTGGACAGCACGCGAATTCGCTCCCCATACTGGCCACGGATGACCGGACGCGATGCGACCGGTCCGAAGTAGGTTGAACTGACGCCAAGTTCATGAGCGAGAGTCTCGCCAAGACTGGCCGCCTGTTTCTTCGCTAGCTCGTCGCCACCGATTATCGAGGTGGGCTGAGCTAGCTCTTTAATCTTACGGTCGAGTGGAATGCCCTCGACGACGATCTCGTCGAGCGCATGTTCATCGTACTGCTCGTCGCCGTCCTCGGCGGCAACCATACCGGCATAGCCGCCAAGGCTTACCGCAAGCAACGCAACCGTCAAACGACGCTGCGTTAGTTTCCTGTTGGGGTTCATGGATTTCTCCGATCCTGAAATTGGCAAGTCGCCCTGATATCCCGGGCCGACGAAGATCGCGGCATCGCGCCGCAGAAAAGCAATGCTGGGCGGATCAGGAAGAGGGTGGAGCGCGAGACCGATGAGTACCCTTCGAGGAGGCACGGTCGGCAACCGTCTGCAGCGTCGCAACGGCGTTAACCGGCGCGCCGAACGACTTATGGGTCGGCGGCATGCCAGCGGCTGTGTCTTCGAGCTGGCTGTAGCCGGCACAGGTTTCGCAGACCCTGACATGGTGCTCGTCACCGTGGTCGGCCGAATGCTCAAACTGGTGCATTGCTGCGGATACATGCAGTAGCGCCAGCGCAACAAGCCCCACGAACGCGGGGCCGCGGCGCCAGGAGGTCAGCCTGGTCAAAATTGATGGCGCGTTAAGCATAGGCCGAAATTACGCTCCAACCGTGACAGTTGCAATACATAAGACCGGTCGCACAACCGAAGTTCCCGTCCGTTGCGATATTGCAACAGCTGGAGTTCTAGTTGCCGAAGCTGGCCCGGATACCGGCGTAGGTCGAGCGACCCTGCGTCTTGTAGCCGTAGACCTGCTCGTAGTCTGTGTCGAGCAGGTTGCTCGCCCGCACAAACAGGGTCACCCCCTCCGATACTTCGTACTGGGCTGCAAGGTCGACGAGCCAGTAGTTGTCGAGAGTAACCGTCTCAGATGGATTGGGGAAGGGCGGGAAGAATATGTCCTGGCGGGTGCCGCCGTAGTCGGCAGCCAGCGTTACGCGTCCACGTGTTTGAAGAAAGCCGTAATCGATTTGCGCGCTGCCGGCATGGCGTGGTCTCCGCAGCTCGCGGGAGGAATTCTCTGTCGCGTCGGTATACGTGTAATTCAGGTCGATCCCGAGATTTTCGTTCAATACCAGTCGCGTACCGAGTTCGATTCCGCTGCGCCTGCTGTCAGTGTCGAGATTCGAGGCTGTGAAGAGAGACGATCCTGGATCAAAAACGAAGCCGTCGATTTCGTCGGTGATGTCCTGTTCGAACAGGGCTAATTCAAAGCTCGCTGCATCCGAGACCCGGTAGATAAGCCCCACGTCATAGGACAGGGAACGCTCTGGCTTCAGATCCGGATTGCCGATGAACTGGCCAGGGAAGAAGCCGAAGCGCTCCGTGAAGGTCGGTGTTTTCTGTCCCGTGCCGATATTGGCACGAAGCGTGAGCGTGTCGTTGGCCCGCCAGGCGAGGCTCGCACGCCCCGTAAGGGCGTTATCAAAATCACTGTGATTATCGAGGCGGGCGCTAAGCAGGTACGTTACGTGATCGCCTGCGCGGCCCTGGAAATCGACGATGCCGCTCGTCGTATCCAGTTCCTGGTCCTGGTTCGGGTCGCCGAAATTCACGGCACCGCGCTGTTCAAACTGTGTGCGCTCGTGCTCGGCGGCCAGGGACAGGAGGTTCCGGCCGAACGTGATGTCGGCCTGGTAACCAATAGTCATACGATCCGATGCGGCGGACGAGTCCTCGACGCCATCGAGCAGATTACGATTGTCACTGTCGAAATAGCGCGCTGTCAGATGCTGTCGCAGGCGCGCCTCGGTCGTGCCGAAACTGGCGCCAAGTTGGACGTAATTCTGCGTTGTGTCCGTTGCGACGTTGGAGTCGGTCGGCAAGCCGGTCGTAAAGAAGTCGACTGCATCGAATTGCGTGTAAGCATCGATAGAACGGGCACCGAACTGAAGACTCACTGCCTCGCCAGGTTGAAAGCGCGCGTTGAGCGATGCGGTGGCGACGTCGGAATCGTCTTCTTCGTTCCCGGTTCGCGAAATGTTGCTGCCGTCCGTCGTCAGCTGCTCAAAGCCGAAGCCAAGTGACCAGCGCTCGCCGTTCAACGCACCGTTGACGGCGCCATTCGTTGTGCTGTCGGAGCCGCCCTCAAGATAGCCGCCAAACCCTGAAGCTTCCGCGCCGGAACGCGTAATGATGTGCACAACGCCGCCGATGGCGTCGCTACCCCAGAGTGCGCTTTGGGCGCCGCGCACGACCTCGATACGTTCGATATTGGCGGTGGCAAGGTATTCCCAGCGAAACTCATCGCCAGTTGCCGGATCATTCGCTCGGACGCCATCAACGAGCACGAGCACGTGGTTCGCCTCCGAGCCACGCACGCGTACCTGGGTCTGAGCACCGACGGCGCCCGTGTGACTGACCGCAAAGCCCGGCACCGTGCGAAGCAGCTCGCTGACGTAGCGAACCTGCCGGCGCTCAATGTCGTCGCGCGTGATGATCGTGACTGCGCTGCCGATGTCGCCCACGGAAATTGGCGCGCGGGCGCCTGTCACGATGATCTGATCCAGTGGGTTGTCTTCGGTATTTGCTGGCGCGGGTGACGCAAGTATGCTGCCGACGACGGCAGCGAAGATGGCGTTGGCGTTTTTCATTTTTCTCCCCCCGCGTCTTCCCCGACGCGATCGAAGGTGGGCTCTTCGACAGGCCGGTCTCCGGACTCATGAGGGGCAGTGCCGTGTCGATCGCCTTCCCGCGCAATTGCGCAGTGGCTCGAGGATCGACTACCTCATTTACCGTTGCGGGGGCAGTGACGGGATTGCCAAAAAAAAGCGCACCGTCTTCCCGATTAAACGCGCAGCGAGAGATTGCTTTGCGTCACCTGTCGAACTCGCGATGCACCTTACGGCAGCGCCCTTGGTAATGCAATTTTTGTCGCGAGAGGAGAGGGTAAGTCCTTGACTAACCCTGATCGAGAAGCTCGCGAAGGTTGATGACCGCCGCATTCGCGCGCGCGAGGTAGTTCGCCATGACCAGGGAGTGATTGGCTGTTAACCCGTAACCACCGCCGTTCAACACCATTGGTGATCGCAGTGGCGACAGGCTTGCTTCCAGCTCGCGAATGATCTGCCGAACGCTGGCTTCGGCGTTCTTGTCCTCCAGGACAAGTGCGAAGTCGAACTCGGCCGCGCGGAAGAAATGCAAGAGCGCCCAGGCGGTGCCGCGCGCCTCAAAGAAAATATTGTCGGTCTTCCACCAGGAGGTGCGTACATCCACCGTATCAGGCTGCGGACCCGCGGCTTCCGCCGCTGCATCGCCGGCCAGGTCATCATTGATGCGGGTTCGCGCAACACTGTTGCCAAGGCGGCGCGTCAGGCTGCCGAGCCGTTTCTCGACCTGTGACAACCACTCGCGCAGGTTGTCGGCACGCGCAAAGAACACGGTCTCCGGGTCGCCGGCAACGAGGCGGTCGCGATAGCTGCTGAAATACCGAATGCCGTCGCGGTATTCCGACTCCGTTGTCGGGAACACCCAGGAGTTGTTGTCGTAGAAGAACTTCGGTGCGCCCTCCGCGACATCCGGGTCTTCCTTCGACTGCGACTGGCTACGCGTGTAGTCGTCGCGCATCACGCGCCCGAGATCGCGCATCTGGTTTACGACGCCGAGCTCCCAGCTGGGAATATTGTCGAGAAAGACAAATGGCGGCAGCTTGTCGTTGGTCTGGTAGCCACCGTTCTTCTCCAGCAACGTTTCCGAGACTCGAATCAGTGTGTCGACGGTCGAGAAGCCAACGATACCATTCTCCTGGTCGGCCGAGCGGTTCACCCAGAAGACATCTGGCTCGCGCGATGCCCAGAAGCCGATTACGAACATCAGAAACAGGAATACGCCAACGATCCACAACGAAATGCGAGACCACTTGCCGGTCTTGAGAATGTTTTGGGCCGATCGTTCCATTTTCTGATCCTGTCGCCTGGTAACACCCGATTAACAGGTAGTGGGTCCGGGATGGCCGGAATCAATAGCTGCGGTTAATCGTTGCGTACCAATTTAGAGGGACAGGGATTCTACCAGTTCCGGCAAAACGACCCCGGAGTTGCCCGCGATCGCAAAATCGAAGCCCGCCGCGTTCATCGTGGGATTGGGATTGATCTCGGCGACCGTCGCGCCGTTCTGTCTCGCAACGTCGGCGAGACCTGCCGCGGGGTAGACCAGTGATGACGTGCCGATCGACAGAAACACATCGCAGTCGATCGCAGCGGCCCACGAGGAATTCAGCGCATGCTCCGGAATGGCCTCGCCAAACCAGACGACTCCTGGACGAAGCGGCCCGCCGCAGTCCGGGCAGAGCGGCACGTCGAGCGAATCGTCGGCCGTATGCTCTGTGCCGTCAGCAAAACAGCGATCAACGAAGATATTGCCGTGGAACTCGATGATGTCGCGGCTGCCCGCACGCTGGTGAAGGTTGTCGACGTTCTGCGTTACAAGTGTAAGGCGCGGAACAAGATCCGCGAGTTGTGCAAGCGCGTAATGACCGGGATTGGGTTCGACTTCGTCAGCGAGATCCCGACGCCAGCGATACCAACGCCAGATCAGTGCCGGGTCGGCCATAAAGGCCTCCGGCGTCGCGAGGTCCTCGGCACGGTAGTTCGCCCACAGCCCTTCCTGTGCATCGCGGAACGTAGGGACGCCACTTTCGGCAGAAACGCCGGCACCGGTCAGGACGCAAACATGACGCGCATCCCGGAGAGCCGTGATGAGCTGCTCCGGGATGTCGCTGGTCATGGTCATGTTTACGCGGCGAGCTGTCTCAGCACGTAGTGCAGAATGCCGCCGTTTTCGTAGTAGTCGCGCTCTTTCGGCGTGTCGATGCGCACCTGCGCCTCGAACGTCTTCACGTCACCGTCTTCAGCAGTTGCCGTAACGGTGACGCGCTTCGCATCCGCGTCTGTCTGGCCGGTGATGTCGAACGTCTCGGTGCCCGTGAGCCCGAGCGATTCGGCATCCTGGCCCTCGACGAATTGCAGCGGCAGAACGCCCATGCCGATCAGGTTGGAACGATGGATGCGTTCGAAGCTCTTTGCTATGACAGCTTTCACGCCGAGCAGCAGGGTGCCCTTGGCGGCCCAGTCGCGCGACGAGCCCGTGCCATACTCACTCCCGGCAAGCACGACGAGCGGGGTGCGCTCCGCCTTGTACTTGACCGAGGCATCGTAGATCGACATCTGTTCGCCGCTTGGCTGGTGTTTCGTCCAGCCGCCTTCGGTGCCCGGCGCAAGTCTGTTGCGCAGTCGGATGTTGGCAAACGTGCCACGCATCATGACTTCGTGGTTGCCGCGCCGCGATCCATAGGAATTGAAGTCGACAGGCTTGACGCCGTTCGCTTCGAGATACGCAGCCGCGGGACTGTCCTTGGCGATCGAACCGGCAGGCGAGATATGGTCGGTCGTGACGGAATCGCCAAGCAACGCGAGCACGCGTGCGCCTTTGATGTCGGTTACCGGGTCGGCGTCGCTCGTCATACCTTCGAAGTAGGGCGGGTTGCGAACGTAGGTCGAGTCGGCTTCCCAGCCGTAGATGTCGCCCGTCGACGAATCGATGCGGCGCCAGTTCTCGTCGCCGTCAAAGACCTTGCCGTAGCTATCCAGGAACATCGCCGAATCGATGCTTGCGCCAACGACGTCGTAGATCTCCTGCTGCGACGGCCAGATGTCCTTCAGGAACACGTCATTGCCGTCCTGATCCTGACCGAGCGCGTCGTTGTACAGATCGACTTTCATATTGCCGGCGAGCGCGTAGGCCACGACGAGCGGGGGCGACGCCAGGAAGTTGTGCTGGACGAGGGGATGGATGCGCCCCTCGAAATTGCGGTTGCCTGATAACACGCTCGTGCCGACAACATTGTTGCTGGTGACTGCTTCGGCGATTTCCGGTTTCAGCGGACCCGAGTTGCCGATGCAGGTCGTGCAGCCGTAGCCGACCGTGTAGAAGCCAACAGCTTCGAGGTCATCGATCAGCTCCGCTTTCTCGAGATAGTCGGACACGACGCGCGACCCCGGGGCGAGACTCGTCTTGACCCACGGCTTTGCTCTAAGGCCCCTGGCTGCCGCATTGCGGGCGAGCAGGCCGGCCGCAATCATGACCGCCGGGTTCGAAGTATTCGTGCAGCTCGTGATAGACGATATGAGGATAGAACCGTCGTCGATCCCGACGTCGACACCGTCGAGATTGGCAACGCCGCTGCCGCCGCCCTCGCGGTTTGCGATCGTGTCGGCGAGGATCTTCTCGTAGGACGAGGCTGCCGCGCCCAGAGCGATACGATCCTGCGGCCGTTTCGGGCCGGCAATGCTGGGCTCGACGTCGCCGAGATCCAGTTCCAGCACATCCGTATACAGCGCATCGGGCTCGCCGTCTTCGCGCCACATGCCTTGTTCCCTGGCGTAGGCCTCGACGAGCTCACACTGGGCTTCGTCGCGACCGGACAGTTTCATGTAGCGAATCGTCTCGCCGTCGATCGGAAAGATGCCGCAGGTAGAGCCGAATTCCGGCGCCATGTTGCCGAGCGTTGCCCGGTCTGCGAGCGGCATCTCTGCGAGACCATCTCCAAAGAACTCGACGAACTTGCCGACGACGCCTTTGTTGCGCAGCATTTCGGTGCAGGTCAGCACGAGGTCGGTGGCCGTCGTGCCTTCTTTCAGCTTGCCGGTCAGCTTGAAGCCGATGACGTGCGGAATGAGCATCGTGATTGGCTGGCCAAGCATCGCGGCCTCTGCCTCGATGCCGCCGACGCCCCAGCCCAGAACGCCGAGGCCGTTGATCATCGTCGTGTGCGAGTCGGTGCCGACGACCGTATCGGGATACGCGAGGCGCGCACCATTTTTTTCCGCATCGAACACAACGCGCGCGAGGTATTCGAGATTGACCTGGTGGACGATGCCCGTGTTCGGCGGCACAACCTTGAAGTTGTCAAATGCCTGCTGGCCCCACTTCAGGAACTGGTAGCGCTCCTTGTTGCGCTGGAATTCGATCTTGGTGTTCAGGTCGAGCGCATTGGCGGCACCGTAGTGATCGATTTGGACCGAGTGGTCGATGACGAGCTCGGCCGGTGACAGCGGATTGATGTCCTCCGCCGAACCACCGAGCTTGACGACAGCGTCGCGCATTGCGGCGAGGTCGACGACAGCGGGCACGCCTGTAAAGTCCTGCAGGACCACCCGCGCCGGCGTAAACGAAATCTCGGTGCTCGGAGCCGCGGTCGGGTCCCAGTCGGCCAGCGCGAGAATGTCGTCTCGCGTGACGTCTCGTCCGTCTTCGTGACGAAGCAGGTTCTCGAGCAGTATTTTGAGGGAGTAAGGCAGGCGATCTACGTGGCCTTCCTTAACTGCATCGAGGCGGTAGATTTCGTAGTCATTGCCGCCGACTGAAAGGGTCGAGCGCGCGCCGAAGCTGTCCGTCATCTTCGAATCTCCGGGGTGTTTGTTTTCTGGATACGGCCTGCCGGCCGTGGGGGTGCGCATTATAGCCGAAGGCCCCGGTTCCTGCTTAGCCGATTTGATCGATTACGGCACCGCCGAGGCATAGACTTTCGTCGTAGAAGACCACGAACTGGCCCGGCGCGACCGCGCGCTGGCGCTCGTCGAACTGAACCTCGAGGCGGCCATTGCCAAGGTCCCTGACGACACAGTCCTGATCGGCCTGCCGGTAACGCACCTTTGCGGTGCAGCGCAGCCCGGTATCGAGGCCGGCGGGCGGTTTGCCGATCCAGCTTGCATCGGACGCTTCCAGGCGTTCGCTGAACAGCAGCTCGTGTTCGCCCTGGGCCACGATCAGTGCGTTGTCGTCGAGGTCTTTGGCGACGACATACCAGGGGAGCTCGGGACGGCCGTGGATGCCGCCTATATGCAGGCCCTGGCGTTGGCCAAGCGTGTAGTACATGAGTCCCTGGTGTTCCCCGACGACATCGCCACCCGGCGTCCGCATTGGTCCGGGATTGGCCGGCAGATAGGTCGAGAGGAACTCGCGAAACGGTCGCTCTCCGATAAAGCAGATACCGGTCGAGTCCTTCTTGTCGTGAATCGCAAGCCCGCGGTCGCGCGCGACTTGTCGGACCTCGCCCTTGACCAGTTCGCCGAGCGGGAACAGCGTTTCCGCCAGCGCTTCGGCGCTCACCGCATGCAGAAAGTAACTCTGGTCCTTGTTCGGGTCCTTGCCTTTGAACAGCGCACCGTGGCCGTCAACGATGCCGCTGCGCGCATAGTGGCCCGTCGCGAGCAGGTCGCCACCGAGACGCTTTGCGTAATCGCGGAACACGCCAAATTTGATCTCGCGGTTACACAGCACGTCAGGGTTCGGCGTACGGCCCTTGCGGTACTCGTCGAGGAAATACTCGAACACCTGGTCTCGATACTGCGTCGCGAAGTTGACGTGATGGAGGGGAACATCGAGTTGCTCGCAAACGCGTCTTGCGTCCTGCAGGTCTTCTGCTGCCGTGCAATAGCCATCGTCGTCCTCCCAGTTGGTCATGTGCAGGGCATGGACGTCATAGCCATCATCTTTCAGGAGCAGGGCAGCGACTGCCGAGTCGACACCGCCTGAAAGGCCGAGGATCACGCGCTTGGTCATAGCGCGCGGATTCTATCACCGACCAGGGTCGGGGTTAGACGAGATCCGCGGTCGCGAGAATGCGGTGGACGTTCTGTTGCAGCGGCAGCATGCCCGTGAGCAGGGCGTCGGACTGACGCTGGCCTTTCTCGTAGTCTCGAATACAGCGTAGCACCGCAGGTGAGCGCAGATCGTTGCGGCGGTATTCGATGTCTTCGAGCGCCATCCAGCGACGGCCGAGAATACCGTCGTCGAGTGCTAGTGTTTCGTCGCAGCTGACGAACGCTGCCGAGTAGACGAGGCGCAGGAACTGCTGCCGTGTCTGCGGATGAATCCAGAGATAGATGCCGATCAGGTCGTGACAATTGACCGTGCAACCGGTCTCCTCGAGGACTTCTCGAACGACAGCCTGTTCGGGTGATTCGTCGGACTCTATGTGACCGCCAGGCTGGCAGAGAACTCGCTTTCCCATCGCACGTTCTTCGACGAGGAGGTATTTGCCATCGTGTTCCACGACCGCGGCAACGGTCAGATCAGTTGGGTACATCCGTTTTCCCTTAATTTTGCGCAGGTCGCGTCATTGCGCCTGCGGTTCTTGTCTATATTCCGAGCTGGCGGAATTCCGTTTCCACTTCACTGGCGAGCCAGATCTCGTCGAACATCTTGCCGTAGAGTTTTGCGACGGCCGGCTCGTAGGTATCGGCGATACCTTCCCAGCGGCCGGCTTGCAGTCGATAGACGAGTGCCGTTTCGTCAGCGATACAGAAAGCTTCGGCATGCGTTCGCAGATCATCACGAACGTGCCTGAATTCGATGTAGGTGTTGAGGCGACGACCAAGGTGCACGAAGTTGTTGCCGTTTTTCACAGCGCGCGTGGGATCTGCAATCAGAACGCGGATACGTGCGTAGGTCTGTGACAGGACGAGTCGCTTGATGATCTCGAGGAACTCCGGATCGTCGTAGATGCCGGGCTCCAGATCGTGCGTGAAGATCGATACCTTGCGCGACGCTTCACGGGCAACCTCGATGGCCGCCTCACGCATTTCGTCACGCGTGGAGATGACCCAGCGCTTGCCCTTTTTCCGTGCCTCTTCCATAGGCCGATCAGTTTAGCGAGGGACGGGCCGCTCACAGTGCCAACTGCGTCACGTTTTGGGCGATGTTCTCCAATTGGTAACCATTCGCATCCCCCGCCAGTTCTGGGATGCAGCGCTATTGTTACTTTAGTCCCAGACGTAGCTACTTCACATATTCGAAGGCGCCGCGCTTCGCCATCCATGCCGCCATCCCATGCCAGGCGGGCGCCGCATCGCTCGGCAGCTGCAGCTTCCGCTGCGCACAGAGATTCTCGAGAACCTGGCGGCTCCCTGGCGGACGTTCGGTGCTGCCGCCATTCACGAACACTGCGTCGTCACTCCAGGCAATACGGGTCATGCCGTGGATGCGCAGAGTCTTGCCGGCTTCGAGTGCCGCAACGATCTCGCCGAGCTCGCTTTTATCCGGAGAAACCGGTGTGATCCATTGTTTCGTTTCGGTCGCGAAGCGTCCCAAAGCCTGGGTCATTTGTTCAAGACCAGAATCCCCGGCGCCTGACACTTGCACTGCCCGATGTGCTGCGATCTCGGATATGTAGCCGGGACGCGCTTCGCCAGCCTGAAGATTCTCATCGGTGTAGAACACGTCGTCACGCTCGGCGTCCGGCAGGGTTTCGGCCAGATCGGATACCTGTGGTGCACGCATGCCGATCGAATAGGTCAGGCAGGCCCGATGTGCTGTCCCCCAGTGCGCGACACCGGGGGGTAGATACAAGACGTCGCCGTTGCGACACTCGTGGCTTATCTCGCCGGTGAACTCTGTGGTCAGGGCCAGATCATCGCTCGCATGCGGATCATTGGCCACGTCGTCCGACGTGACATGCCACTCGCGGACGCCGATGCCCTGACACAGGAACACGTCGTAGTTGTCCCGATGTGGGCCAACGCCGCCTCCGGGTGCCGCAAAACTCACCATGAGGTCGTCGATGCGCCAATCCGGAATGAATGGAATCAGGTCGAATAGTCGACGCATTGTCGGCAGGTGCTTTTCCACATCGTGCACGAGCAAGGTCCAGTCGCGCGCCGGCAGCGCGGCGAGGAACTCCTCGTCGAAGGGCCCGGTTTCGGCACGATACCGGACCCGATCGTGACTGCGATCTGTAAACACAATGCGCGACTCGACGTCGTCGAGCGTCGCCAGCCAGGCAAGTTCATTACGGGTAACGGCGGGGCGCAGCTTGTCGACAGCCTGCGGCATCAGAAGCGGTTTCTTCTGCCAGTGGCGTGCAAGAAACTGCTCGGCGTCGAGGTTGCCGGGTAGCTTCAGCATCACAGGTCCACTCAGATGTCGCGCGCCTGCTGTTCGGCCAGTCCGATATAGGTGTCCGGCGTCAGGTCGAGCAGCCGCTGTTTCTCGGCATCAGGAATCTCGAGCGTCCTCACAAATTCCCGCAGCGATTCCTTCGTCACCGCCTGGCCACGTGTCAGCGCCTTGAGCTTCTCGTAGGGATTCGGGATGCCGTAACGTCGCATCACGGTTTGCACGGCCTCAGCGAGAACCTCCCACGCCTCCGCAACGTCGGTATGAATAACCGCTTCATTGACCTGCAGCTTGCCGACGCCCTTGGCAAGTGAGGCAAGCGCAATCACGATATAGCCGGCCGCAACGCCCAGGTTGCGCTGTACGGTGGAATCCGTCAGGTCGCGCTGCCAGCGAGAGATCGGCAGCTTCTCGGCAAAATGCGAGAGCAGGGCATTGGCGAGCCCGAGATTGCCCTCGGCATTCTCGAAGTCAATCGGGTTGACCTTATGCGGCATCGTCGACGAGCCGACTTCGTCCTTGGCTACTTTCTGCTTGAAGTAACCGAGCGAAATGTAGCCCCACACGTCGCGCGCGAAGTCGATCAATATCGTGTTGTAGCGGACCAGTGCATGACAGTACTCGGCGGTCCAGTCATGGGGTTCGATCTGCGTCGTGTAGGGATTCGGCTCGACACCGAGCGACGAAACGAAGCTGTGGCTGATCTCCCGCCAGTCCAGATCCGGGTAGGCAATCGCATGGGCATTGTAGTTGCCGACGGCGCCGTTAAACTTGCCGAGGATCGAGACATCCGCGAACTGCTTCTCGGCGCGCTCGAGGCGGGCGACGACATTGGCCAGCTCCTTGCCCAGCGTCGTCGGGCTTGCCGTCTGACCATGAGTCCGGGACAGCATCGGGAGCGCGGCATGATCGCGCGCCATGGCCTTCAGGCGATTGCGCAGTTCCCGCATCTGCGGGATGAGCACGTCGCTGCGCGCCGAACGCAGCATCAGCGCGTATGAGAGATTGTTGATGTCCTCGGAGGTGCAGCTGAAGTGCAGGAAGTCCTTGAGCGCCTCGGTCTCGGGCCCGTCCCCGAGTTTCTCGCGGATAAAGTACTCGACTGCCTTGACGTCGTGGTTCGTGGTGGCCTCGATGGCCTTGACGCGTTCGGCATCGTCCAGCGAGAACGCGTCGACGACGTTATTCAGGACGTCTTTCATCACTGACGAGACCGGGCCCAGCTCGCCGATCTGCTGCTCGTCAGCGAGACGCTGCAACCAGCGGACCTCAACCAGCACCCGGAAACGGATCAGGCCGTACTCACTGAAGATGTCGCGGAGGCTGTTGACCTTGTCGGCATAGCGGCCGTCGGCCGGGGAGAGGGCTCTCAGAGTCGAGACTTTCATACGTGGAAAACCAGTGTAGACTTGCGCGCGCAAAGCGCGAATCATACACCTTACCCGACCATGAGAGCGGTGCAAATGCACCCGATGGAGCAGTATCTGCCATGAGCAAAAAGGCTTTCCGTATCGAGCACGACAGCATGGGCGAACTCCAGGTCCCGGAAGACGCCCTGTGGGGTGCGCAGACGCAGCGCGCCGTCAATAATTTCCCGATCTCCGAGCTGACGATGCCACGTCAGTTCATTGCCGCACTGGGCCTCGTCAAGTGGGCCGCTGCCGGCGCCAACGCCGAGCTCGGCCTGATCAAGAGCGATCTCGCCATGGCCATTCAGAAGGCCTCGCTGGCGGTCGCCGGAGGCGAGTACGATGAGCATTTCCCGATTGACGTCTTCCAGACCGGCTCCGGAACCAGCTCCAACATGAATGCCAACGAGGTAATCTCGCACGTTGCGACCGAGGACTTCGGGAAAGAAGTCCACCCGAATGATCACGTCAACATGAGCCAGAGCAGCAACGACGTGATCCCGACCTGCGTGCACGTCGCCGCAGCGCTGGCCATCAATGAGAAGCTGCTGCCGGCACTCCGGCACCTGTCCGAGTCGCTCGAGGCCAAGGCGGCCGAGAACGACTCCATCGTCAAGACGGGCCGCACCCACCTGATGGATGCGATGCCTGTGACGCTGGGCCAGGAGATTCGCGCCTGGCAATTCCAGATTGACCAGGGCATAGAGCGTATCGGCGACACGATGCAGCGTCTGACCGCGCTGGCTCAGGGTGGCACAGCGGTTGGCACAGGTATCAATGCGCATCCGAAGTTTGGCGGCAAGGTGGCGGTATTGCTCGGCGAACAGACGGGCTTGCCGTTCAAAGCGGCCGAGAATCAGTTCCAGTCACTGAGCTGCCAGGACGCGGCGGTTGAGGTCTCTGGGCAGCTGCGGACGCTGGCTGTCAGCCTGACCAAGATTGCCAACGACCTGCGCTGGATGAATTCGGGACCGCTCGCGGGATTTGGTGAGATCGCGCTGCCCGCGCTGCAGCCAGGTTCGAGCATCATGCCGGGCAAGGTCAATCCGGTCATTCCCGAAGCCGTCGCCATGGTCTGCGCGCAGGTAATCGGCAATGACGCCACGATCACGATGGGCGGCCAGTCTGGCAACTTCCAGCTCAACGTCATGCTGCCGGTCGTGGCCTACAACCTGATCCAGAGCATCGAGATTCTCGGCACCGCCAGCACCGTGCTCGCCGACAAGGCGATCGCAGGTTTTGAGGTCAATGAAGAGAACATCCAGCGAGCCCTGGGTCGCAACCCGATCCTGGTCACCGCGTTGAACCCGGTCATCGGTTATGAGCTTGGGGCGGCAGTCGCCAAGAAGGCCTATGCCGAGGGTCGTGCCGTCAAGGATGTGGCCAAGGAGATGACCGATCTGAGCGATGAAGAGCTCGACCGGTTGCTCGACCCGGCAAGTCTCACCGAGGGTGGTATCAAGCATTGATCACCGCGGACGCGCTACGCGCGCGTTTCGCAGGCACCCGGGTGCCTGGGGATCCGCTTGACGTCACGATGCCGCCCGGCCTGGAGCGCTGGCCGCATCGCATGCGCGAGCAGCTCAACGTCCCGCTGCGCCCGGCGGGCGTGCTTGTGCCTATCCTGGAACATGATGAGGGCCTGACAGTGCTGCTGACGCAGCGCGCCTCGCACTTGAAGCATCACGCCGCGCAGGCGAGCTTCCCGGGCGGCCGCATGGAAGAACATGACGCCGATGTTAAGGAGACGGCGCTGCGCGAGACGCACGAAGAGGTCGGTATCGCCCCTGAGCATGTGGACGTTATCGGCTATCTGCGGACGATGCCGACCATTACCGGCTTCGCCGTTACCCCGGTTGTCGGCCTGGTGCGCCCCAACGTCGATCTCATCATCGACCAGACCGAGGTTGAGTACGCCTTCGAGGTACCGCTCGACTTCCTCCTGACAGAAGGCAATGACCGGCTCGTAGATCGCGAGTGGGAAGGTCGCCATTTCCGGCTCAAGGAGTTCCATTACGAAGGTGAGCGGGTCTGGGGTGCGACCGCCTACATGTTACTGGCATTTCGAGAATTCGTTTTAAATAAGTAGCTTATGTCCTCAATAGAGAAATTACTTGAAGTCATGCGCAAGCTGCGCGACCCGAAGAACGGCTGCCCGTGGGACCTCGAGCAGGATTTCTCGACGATCGCGCCGTACACGATCGAGG
>JASJCM010000006.1 GCA_030065985.1 Woeseiaceae bacterium
CATTCGAAGAACCAAGCTCCTTCTCTATCCGGCGATGCGACTCATTTTCTGGTCCCCGGGGTCGGCGTCAGGCGATCATCCTACCGCAAAACGCCTGGACAGCGACCCCGGCCAGACTCGGACCGTTAACGTGTCGTCGTTAGCGTCATCTCGTCCACAATGTGACCGGCGTCGTCGACGTTCTCCATAACCCAGAGCATGTAGCGCGTGTCGACGTGGATTGTCCGCGTCGTCCTTGGGTCGAAGTGCCAGTCGGAATTGACCGACTCGATCGTGCCGTCGAAAAGCAGCCCGACAAGATTGCCCTCGGCGTCGAGGGTTGCCGAGCCGGAGTTACCGCCTGTCGAGTCCAGGTCGGTTAGAAAATTAACCGGCACGGAGCCGATAGATTCGAGCGCGAAGCGATCATGCTCACCTGTGGCGATAAGTTTCAACTGACGTTGCGGCGCATTGAAAGGCTTGCGGCCAGTGTCCTTCTCAAGAATTCCCTCGAGACGCGTGAACGGCTCGTAGATCAGGCCGTCCTTTGGGGATCCGCCAAAGACGCTGCCGTAGGTCAGACGAAGCGTGCCGTTCGCGTCCGGGTAGACCGCCCTGCCGGATGATTTACTGTATGCAGTAATCGCATCCATGTAAGCGGGTCGGACTTTGGTCATACGTCCGTCAAAGGTCTTCTTTTGTTCTTCTTCGGCGATCTCATGGTCATAGAGTGCGACCGCCAGCTTGATAAACGGATCGTTGCTGGCCTCGAAATCGGCTGTCGGTCGCTCCATCCAGACGAGGCGTGCTTCGACATTATCGAGCTCGGTGTCGCGGTAAAACGCTCCAAGCCGGGTATCGAGCGCCTCACCATCGTCGGCACCCTCAAGGCCCATAGCCTTGTCGAAGGCAGGGACGCGGTTCTCCTCCGGTTCGCGCAAGTAGCTGTTCAGAAACAGCAACCACTCGGCCTTGTCGACGCTCGGGTCGAAGCGTCGATCGATGACCTGCATGCGCTGTTTCAGGAAATTCGCATCACGTTCCTGGTACCCGGGCTCACGCTCGGCATCGGGTTTCTCGTTCTCCTTCGCGAGTCGGAACAGAAGCTGCGCCGCACCGAGCAGTTGAGGACGCGTGACATTGTCGTACCAGAAGTCCTGGCGCGAGTCGGCGGCCATTTCCTCGACGAGTTCATCGATATCGTCGAAAGAAGATTTGTAGACACTTCGCGAAGCATCGGACTCAAGCCACCGGGTCATTTCTGCTTCCCGCTCAGCGCGGAGTTCGGCAAGGCCAACGCGCTCGGCGCCCTCAAGCTGACCGCCAATGTTCTTGAGAAAATTGTTGAGGCCCTGCAGGCGCGACTCGTACTTGATGCGAGCGTCGCTGCCGGGGGCCGCCGTTTCTTCGATGGTTTCGACCCAACCCGTAATGAGCGATTGCCAGCTCGGATACAGCCAGCCGAACGCCATCTCTACTTCGGACAGACGGTTGTAGCGGCGCGTCCGGCCCGGATAGCCAAGGGCCATGACGAAGTCGCCATCATCCAGACCCGCACGGCTGACTTTCAGAAAATGCGCCGGTTCGAACGGCACGTTGTCTTCCGCGTAGTCGGCCGGCTTTCCATCAGGACCGACGTAGGCGCGATAGAAGGCGAAGTCGCCGGTATGCCGTGGCCACAGCCAGTTATCGATGTCGCCGCCGTACCTGCCGATATTGTCGCCCGGCGCGTACACGAGCCGCACGTCTCGGACTTCCAGGCGCTCGATCAGCTTGTAGCTCGCCCCGCCATAGAAGCTCGCAACCTGGCAACGGAAACCACCGCCTGACTCGCACTCAGCGATCAACGCCTTGCGAGTATCCTCGATTGCCTGATATCGGGCGCGCGGTGTCATGTCGTCATCGAGCGCAGATTCGACCCTGTCCGTAACATCCTCAAAGCGCGTCGTCACGTAAACGCGCGTCCCCGGGGAGGCCGGCAACTCGCCAACCTTATTGCGGGCAACAAAGCCATCGACAAGATAGTTGTTTTCCTCGGTGGAATTAAACTGTATCGAACCGCGCGCACAGTGATGATTGGTCACCACCAGGCCTTGTGGCGAAATGAACGATGCCGTGCAGCCACCAAGTGAGATCACGGCGCCCATCGGGAAGGCCGTCAGGTCAGTCAGTTCGTCTGTATCGATCCTGAGCCCGGCTTTCTTCAGCTCATCTTTGATCTCGGGCAATTGTTGCGGCGTCCACATGCCCTCGACCGCGTGAGCGAGTGAACCTGAGGATACGAGTATGGCAGCTGCTACGAGCCCACCTGCGATGTTGGTCGTCTTCATTTGTTGCCTTCTTCCTGAATGGGTGCTGTGCTGATCTATTCGTCGTCGTCGAACATCTTCGACATTCTTTCCTCGTGAAGTTCCGGGTAGCGCGAGATATCGTCATCGTGCAGGAGGAGGACCGCCTGGCGGCGGGCGGGACGTATCGTTCGCGAGCATGCTAGTGTGGTTATGGGACATGAGAAGAGAAACCTGAATGAAAAACTGGACATCGATGACAAGGGTCTTCCTCTGTCTTGCGACGGTAGCTCTGATTGCCAATCCCGCCTGGGCCGAGGAGGAACGTGCATCCACAATGTCCCGAGAAGAGTGCACCATGTCCGCTCGCGACGTGGTCGATCAGTTTATCGACCTGTTGTACGTGAAGAAGCAGGTCCGACTAGCGTTCGAGACCTGGGTGCATCCGGACTACATTCAGCACAAGCCAACACTTCCCGATGGGCGAGAGGCGGTAATTGTCTTCCTGGAGAGGCTGATCGAACGATTCCCGGAGCGGAAGTTCACCATCCACCGTGTCATCTCATCGAACGATCTGGTGGCGGTTCATTATCATAGCCAGGCCACCCCGGATGACCCGGGCTTTGCTGTAGTTGATATCTTCAGGGTCGAGAACTGTCGCATGGTAGAACACTGGGATGTCGTACAACGGGTGCCCGAGGAGTCAGCAAATGACAACACGATGTTCTAAGGCAACTACGGTCCTTTCGCTGAAGGCCTGATAGTCAGCGGAGGTCCACCTTACTCCGCCTGGCGATAGGCCGTCACACGACGGATTACTGTGATTTCCTGATTTCGCCATCGCCTCGCGACCAGGGGCGACTACCGGCAAAAGTATCAGAGGCCTGTGTGGCCCGGTCCGAACTTCCTGCACTGCTCGACCCACTGCTTGAAAGGCGTGCCGATCAGGGCATGCAGAATCTCGGCTCGAGTCATATTGGGGTGCCCAGGCGCAAGGAGCTTCTTGCCGAAAGACCCAGGAATGAATTGGGGATCGTGCGTGTATCGAAAACGAATGGGTGTTTAACAACCAGCTCAGGACTGCCATGCACATTCCCTATCCCACTGATATCGAGACGTGGATGTTTCTCGCGAAACTCATCAACAATTCCGCTCAGGAGCTGATCGATGCTACTGGTGTCGTACGGCGACCATTCGCGAGCGATCCGCACACGCTCCTCATCAGATAACGCGACCCACTCGTCGATCTTCATTAAGATACGACAGCGCCCATTTCGAAGATCGGCAAATAGAGTCCGTATACGGTGAGACTCCCAATTACCAGAGAGACCACGAAAGCGATGACCACGCGGACAAGGTCCCGAGCTTTGTTACCCGTTGCTTCAGCCCTCTTTCGCCACATCGAAACCAGCGGAATAATCGAAATGGGCGCCAGCAGAGCAAACAGTCGTCCATACTCTAAAACGAAAGTAGTCAACGACGGCAACTCCCCGCCAAATCCGGCAAATAACTCTTGAAACGGAGGAATTGAAAACACGATATACGCGTAGATCGCCAGGCTCCAGACGATCAGGAAGGACGATAGCAGCAGGACCCAGAGCCTGGTTCGGCCGAAATCGTCAGTCAGAGAACTTTGTTGGGGAGCGCTCACGACGACTTCGTACCGGAGACGAAATAGACGACGCCCGCGACCAGTATCAGGAGCGGCATACCTATTGCCACGAAACCCTGTTCATCAAAGTGCTTGTAATTGTTCGCCAGCCAGATGCCACCAACAATAATTCCCACCAATCCACTTGCCTTCTTCTTGTTCATGGTCGTCTCCTTGAGAGTCTGCTTTGCTTCTGAAGCAGCAATCACCAACTGGTTTGGGGCCGCCACTTCGAGTCTGTAGTCTTCATCCTGGCTCAGTCAACTCTAGTGCCGCGTCTAAATGTGTACTTGTTACGCAAAGATAATTGGTTTGGTTCAGTCTCGTCATACAGCTCTAGCCAGAAGTCTTCTGTGCTGAACAGAAAGCGGAGCCGACTACGCGCTCCGCTTTGCTCGTCATTGCCGCCAGCAGCGATCGCGAGTCTGCCATTCGCGAGTTCGGACCGCTCCACGATCGCCAATTGATTTAGTCTGTTTCCGGCGTCATTTAGCGTGAAGCTAAGCTTAACTGGCCCGCGGGAGGCATCGGCGATACTTATAGCGAGGTTCAACTTCTTGCCCTCGGACAGCGTCGCCGTCATTTCGGCCGGAACGCGAAGAAACTGACCCGATTCGCGATCGCGATACTGATATTCACCGGTCCACCCTGGATTTGTGAGTGGGAGAAAATCGGCGAGCGAGACTCGCGCCGCGGGGGTGGGTACTTCCCATTCGCTGGCTCCGACCAGCTCAACTTCCTGGTTCGACGCCGGACGCTTGGGCTGAGCTTCGATCAAATAGCCTGCGGCTAGCATCACTGTCGCCACGGAGATTGACCAGACAAACGGCTTTAGCGGACTCGAGCCGGGATCGCCTGGTATAGCGCCGTCAAGCACCTCCTCAGCCCATAAGCGGTAGCTCGATTCGACCAGGCCAACACCACTGGAATAGAACATCAGGCCAAATCCAATGGGAATGCCCAAGGGGATGCCAGCGATTGGATTCTTGCTTAGCTCCCATCCGAGGTAGAGAGTCGGGAGAATAATGATGTGCCCGATGTAGATCATCGGAATACCCAGCCAGTAGCCGAGAGTGGCGTTTCTTCTGAAGCCGTATGGCGCTAGCGGCACACCGTCGCGGAAGAGTCGAACGAGCCGTCCGCCCAGGCCGGTCGGAGACCTGAGATTTCCGAACCAGTAGACGAGCAGCAACGCGATTAGCAGACCGGCGATCGCCTCGAAATTTCCCTTCAACAGCGCAACAACGATCACGGTCAGTGGAACCGTAATCAGAACGAAGAGAATGCTCAGGACGCCGAACTGGTACAAAGTAGACTCTCAGAATCTTTGAAGGTCTAGAGGCCGAGCAACTTCGTAACGATGCTGTCGAAATTGAGCGCTAGGTAGAGTAGCACCACCAGGTTCGCGTAAATCAGGATTGGTACGAGCCAGATAAGGGCAACCAGCGCCCCCTCATTCAGGAAAATAATGATGAGTGAGATGAACAGACCAAGATACAAGTCTGCACCAATCTGTCGACCCCAGTGCAGTGTCGCGATCGACTTGACGCTTCGGAAGAAGTTCTCACTAAAACTGCAATAGACGCTGTAAGCAAGGAACGCGAAAAGCGCCATCCAGACGATTGCCTTCAGTCCACCCAGCGGCCCGCTAAACTGAAACGTGGACTCTTGCATGTTCGCAATAACGGCGAACAACGCGAACGCGCCGTAAAGCCCCCAAAGTATCAGCCCACTTTTGCCTAGTTTCATTAGTCACTCCTTCTTGACGTGAATCCGGAGCCGGAGACCTTTAGGACCCAAACCTGATGCAGCGTTTCCGGACTTTCGCTACAGAAAACTCCTGCTTGGAATGTAGGGACCACTGCTATTCGAACTTATCGCAGTGTGCTCTCCCATAAGCACTCGATCAACGAGCCATCTGCTCAGCGGTTCAACAGGTCCAAGCGAATCGTCTAGTTGATCCAGGCAGAAATACCCAGCGGCGTCAGTCTCTCTTGAATCTGGAGAAGGCTGACCGTCAACGTGATCGCAGAGAAACAGAATACCGATCATGCCAAGCCATGGATCCGGCAGTTCCTGGAGACCAAGCAGACCATTGATTCTTGCGATGATTCCGGCTTCCTCGGAGACTTCGCGAAGCACCGCCTCGCTGGGCGACTCACCTGGATCAATTTGTCCCCACGGAATAGTCCACCGACCCTCGAGACTATGACCGGGACTCTGTCGAACAAGGAGAACATGGTCCTCTTTCAACACTAATCCACCAACACACACAACAGTCTTAGGCATGAATGAGCAGGCTCTTGAGGATGGTCGGATGTCCGCTTCGGACTACGAGCCATCATTCTACCTCGCAACTTCCGGACGGACAGTTTCGGCCGAGATTCTCGTTACATCACCCTAAGATCAGGGATGCCGACCATGTCGTCCAGGCCACTATTGCTACACCGTACCCGACCGTAACAACCGGCAACAGAATTGCCGACTTCTTGCTCAGAGGAGCCAGCTCCAGAAAGGCTATGTTTGGGTTTGTCGGATGAACCCGGGCTTCCGCGTGCTCTCCCTCTTTGTACTTCTGAAGCAAAGACGACTCGTAATTCCACAAAGGAAAGAGCTGCGGACCCCTCAGAATCGCTGTTTTGGACTCGTACTCCTGACCATCCCAGAGGTACTTGAACCTCAAGTCGGCGCGGTAATCGCGTTCGCCCTCTACGTTCAGCTGGTCTATCAATCTACTTCGGGTGATGGTGGCGCGAACCGGTATGTAGTGCTCCCAATTACGCTTAACCGATCTGTACATGATGAATTGAAGGGTGTTGGTTAGCGCAAGGCCAACCAGTACGGCCCATTTCAGAATGTTCATTAGTCAGATGCCGCTATTGGGTCAACAGCCGTCATCGTATCTCAAATCACCTGACTGGCAGCTCGCGGCGGAAGGCGGCCTAGGGTTGAGCAATCGAACCGCTGCGAAACCGTGCGGCAGCGATAGCGAAGCCGATTGCGCAACACCCGCCGATCAGGCCAAGGAAGACGGCCAATAGCGAGTTTGCAACCAGATCGTGCTGACCCGCCGGGCGCCAGAACATTACACAGCCTGCTGGAATGAATGTGCCGGTGAGCAGATAGATAAATGCAACAGAACGGCCGAGCTTCTTTCGTAGCAGGTGAAATGGGACGAACACAATACTGGCGAACGCGAGTGCCAAAAGTCCTACCGTGACAAGCACCTGTGGGATCTCCCCCTGATCGACCGGAAGATCAACAACAAGCATTAGAATCCAGGCACCAAGCATGGCGACAACAGCGCTCGTCAGCAGCGCAAAAAGCACGCGAGAAACAGGCGCCAGATTTTTTCTGGGTAGCAACCAGTGAGCGGCGATTCCGCTAAAGACAATGAGAGCCCAAGACCACAGCGCTGCACCGTTCTCCCCGACATACGGCGTTAGATCGGGGGAGATCCAATAGAACAGCAGCCCAAAAATCACCGCCGCGGCCACGATGAGCACGATGCGATAAAGTCTGTCCGGCAGGTTTCGCGATTTGTTTTGCGACATATCTATCGCTGGTTAACCTCCGGCCAGGGGACCATCGGTTTCATCAGGTTCGTGATGAACTCCTGATACCACTCAAGCCCGCCTACGTACGATGTCGCGATCATCACGACAGTTATGCATGATGAAGCAATGATCATTGGGTGCATGAGTTTCCCAATCCTGTAGCCGACGTACAGGATTACCGCGACGAAGATGGGAATCGATATCAGGAGTGCGCCTGTTACCGAAATCTCGACACCGAAGGCAAAGGCCGGGAACATACTCAGTCGTAGCCATGCGGGCATGAACCCGAAGAACACCGTGCCAAGCATCCAGATCGCATGCTCATCGGGAACTTTGGATCTGACTATCGCCATGAAGACCGAAACTGCGAAGCCAAGCATTGGGAGCGTCTCGGTGAACGTTAGGCCGTAGAAGAACTCCGGAGGAAAAACAGGAGGATTCCCTCCAGCTATTCCGATAAAGACATTCGTCGGCTGTATCGACAGTCCGGTAGCAATGAATGCCCCCGCAAAGAGAATGCCGACCATGCCCCACTTTCTATGGCTTCTGATTCGGCCATGGGTCGCGAGGTACGGCTGTGTGATTATAAACGCATACCAGGCAATCGCGGATAAAGCGTGCGTATGGTACGCCCACGGTTCGCTGGTGAATGTCGCGAAATACAGAGGCGTGAACGCCACAAGTATCACGATCATTGGGATCAGAAGCCATTTGTGCGCATTGGCGTAGAGAGTGAGCGTGTCCTGGATGGGGTTACGTCTTGGCGATGAACGATCGTCATTCATTCGATTGTCTCGTGTCTACAAACGATAGCCAGGGTACCGATGATCTCAACGATATTCGCAATGTCAGCAAGAGTTTTGGAATCAGCCTCAATGCTTCGAGCTATTTTGAAATCCCATTGACCAATGCATGGCCGACCAATCGCGGCTCGGCGTCAGAAGCGGTCAAATTTGGACTTGACTGAAGCACCGTTACTTGGCCAACGGCTCGCAGAAAGAATTGTCTTTGTCCGCTGAATTGCGAATGATCCTTTCTCTTGTTTCGACAGACGCGAATACACCATCCGCTCGAACCTCCGAAACCACCACTGAACACAAACCTGAGGATTCGCGCTCTGAGATCACAACCTCATAGTCTTTTTCCATCTGAACTGGAAACGAAAGCCCTGCTTTGCATCCAATAGACGAAAACTGGCGTGAGATGATCGGCGCCGGCCCACTGCCAGTGACCCCGAGTTCGACTGATAACTCCTCTACCTCGACCGTGTTGAGCACTGCGTATAACGCAAACTCCTGGCCAGCTGGAACGTTCAATGAGTGCGAACTGCGGGAGGGCAACACATATTCGTTATTGAATCGAATGTGTCGTCGACCCGTGCAGGTACGGCCATCCACGAAAGTCATCAAAGTCGCTGTCTGCTCTTTCGATGCATTGACAAAGGTCAGTTTCGAAACCGGACCCGTTGTCGGTGCCTCATAGATCGTGAAATCCGAGGCACAGGCACCGAGAGTCAGGAGGGCGAGGCATGGAACAGCTATTTTCGTAAGAAGTCTCATATATCTATAGGTCTTCTGTAAGGTCGAAACGTAACCCAAGACTACAGACTTAGGTTGGTGCAAATCTACGATGGATCTGTAGCTGACAGTGCCGGCTATTTCCGCGACAACCTGCCAACAGCAACGTTACCATGCGAAGAAAGCGAGGCCCGGGTGCTTCATGACCGCGAGACTCTCGTTAAAAATGCGCCCCCTGGTATCGGTATATTCAACATCCTCAAGAGGTAGCTCTCTCCTTGTAAGCCTTTCGTACGCCTCTCCCGCACAGTATTCCAGGCCTTCATAAGGCTGCCCAGAATCACGAACTGCGAAGAAAAACAGCAGGCTTGGGAATCGGATCGACCAATAGAACTTGTTCTTTCCCTGACCAATCCACCAAGTGCAGAAGTAGTGAAAAAGATCGTCTGAGCAGCCCCAGTTGAGCGCGTATGCAGACTCCCAATATCTGAAGTGATTGGCCCGATTGAGAAGGGCGATGAATGCTCGTTGAAACGCAACAATATCAGCGAGCCGCTCACCTTCGAGCAATTCAGTCAGTTCTTCTATCTGTTCTTCGTAGTTTCCGCGGCTTCTGCGACGTGACTCATGGATAAGGCCCCAAAAGCGACCTTCATCCATCAAACCTTCTACATCTGTTCCTTGCAGAGGCGAAGTCCCGGGGTAAGGCGGAAAATTCAGCGCGGTTCGATACAGCACTCGCAACGTCAAAACGATGGCGATCAGAATAACAACAAGGTGCAATATGGCTTACCCTTTCGTGCTTTGCCGAGACCCGCAAGTCCGCTTTGGTTCAGTAGGAGCCATCCTACCTCAAAACGCTCAAACGGCTGAAAAGAGACCAACCAGGACGAAAACGAACAAAGCGGCAACGCGCACGCAAGAGCGTATGGTTCGAGAGACTTTTCACCGTCGCTACGCAACATAAGTTGGTGTGCTTAAGCAACCCACCAGCGAGCAACTGTGAAGCCGTACCATCTCGTGCGCGCAACCCGCTGCTACGATGTCCGCTCACTTGGGGCAAGGAACACCGATGACACGCAATCAAACTGAAAAGCACCGGCGCGCTCTCGACGCCCGGCAGCCGGACCTTACGGTGTTGATGGACTCGGTGACCAAACCACACAACGTGTCCGCGATTATCCGCACGGCCGACGCTGTCGGAATTCAGCAAGTCCACACAACCTCGACAGGTGAGTTGGTGCGTCGTAGTCACATGGGGCTGGGCGGCGCGAAGCATTGGGTCGCCGTGACGACGCACAGCTCAACGCGCGCCGCGCTCACGGCGCTACGTGCCGACGGCTGGCGACTCGTGGCCGCTTGCAGTGGTGAGAGATCGCGCGATTATCGCGATGTCGATTACACGCAGAAGGTGGCGATCATGGTCGGAGGCGAGCACATTGGCCTGAGCGATGTAGCTCGCGCCGAGGCCGACGAGCACATAGCCATTCCAATGCTCGGTCACGGATCGTCGCTGACCGTGTCGGTCGTCGTCGGCATCATTCTGGCTGAGGCTGAGCGACAGCGACGCGAGGCAGGGCTATACGACCAGTCGCGACTAACGTCCGACGAGCGTGCTCGTACGCTGTTCGAGTGGTCGTATCCTGACATCGCCGCACGTTGCCGTGCCCAGGGAAAACCCTACCCTGAACTCACGGCTGACGGCATGATCGCGGCAAACCCGCTGATCGATATCTCGACCGTCAGCGAGCAGGAGTGACGCTACGCCGACTTCGGCCTTGGGTCATTAGCTGTCCGCTATTCAATCACCGCCGCTACAGTAATCATATGCTGTTGCGTAAGTCTCTTCGAAGCACTCAAGAAATCCATCCACCACGTGTAAGTTGGGCGGCCAAGACATCTCTACTGGATTTCCGTCTCGGTCAACGGCTCTGAAATTGCTGGGCTTAGGAAGGGACGCGAGCGACTCTCGAGCATCTTGCAGTGCGTTCTTATCGCGCTCCAGAAAGGCAATGGTTGCATCAACATATTGATTCCAGCCGAAGAAAGATCTCTGACCTTCTGCCACTCTCGTTTGCCTAAAGAGCTCGATAGCGCGGGCTGTTTGCCCGCCTTTTGCTCTCATCTGCGCCTCGTGAAAAACGATGATTCTCTCGTTGGGTGAATGAAGGTCGATATAGTCTCGAATCAGGTCCGCTGCAACCAGCGTGCAGCCCGATATATCAGCAACCATGCGCCAGCCGCTGCCAAATGTCTGGTCAAAGGTATGGAAGTCCATTGCCATCATCGCTTCCCGATCGAATTGGCAGTCAGCGCTTGATTGCTGGTCAGAATCGGTCGGAGACAGCAGCAATAACGACATTGCCAGAAAATTCGTTAGCACAGTATTCCTGAAGATGGCGCAGATACGAAAGTCCGCAATGGGTCATTTGCAGCCGTGCGAACGTCCGGCGCCATTCTGTCATCGTCAAAATCGTCACGACGTCGACGCCGATACCGCACCACGTCAGCGATAGCGGCCCTGGAGCTTCTGCAATTCCTCACTGCCAGGATGCAAGTCCTCGTACGGCAGCTGCCCAAGCGGGGTATCCGTATTCTGCATTAGCTCATGCATCTCTTCACGCGCCTCGTTGACGTACAGGAGGCCCGTCGTAATCTCGCCCGCATTGAAGCGATCGCGAAGGTACTTGAACGCGTCTGCGCGACTTGTCGGGTCGTAGTCACGGTCGAGCTTTCGCAGAATGATCGTGTCACCGCCGTGTAAATGCACCGGCATCGCCTCGCCTTGCTTGTATGAAGCTTTGATCTCTTCGGAAGGCTGGATGTAATCGACATCAATGACGTGGTTGTAGTGCTCGCGCGTATGTGAGTAGCTCTTCGTTGAGCCTTCGTGATCATTAAACGTAACGCACGGGCTAATGACATCGACGAGCGCGAATCCGGAGTGCATGATCGCGCCCTTGATCAGCGGTACGAGTTGCTCCTTGTCGCCCGAGAAGCTACGCGCGATGTAGGTCGCGCCGAGACTCAGAGCCGTGCTCACCGGATCGATCGGCTCCTGCTGGTTCGGCAACCCCTTCTTCGGCAGGCTGCCTATGTCAGCTGAGGCTGAGAACTGGCCTTTCGTCAGGCCGTAGACGCCGTTGTTCTCGATGATGTAGCACATGTTCAGGTTTCGACGAATCGCATGCACAAACTGTCCGGCGCCGATCGACAACGAATCGCCATCGCCCGAAACACCGATGTAAGTCATGTGGCGGTTTGCGGCATTCGCTCCAGTCGTCACTGACGGCATGCGGCCGTGAACTGAGTTGAAGCCGTGCGCCTGGCTGACGAAATAGGCTGGCGTCTTTGATGAGCAACCGATACCACTCATCTTCGCCAGCATGTGCGGCTCAATATCGAGTTCGAATACTGCCTGGATCAAAGCTGCAGTAACCGAGTCGTGGCCGCAACCGGCACACAGCGTCGAGACGGCGCCTTCGTAATCGCGCGTCGTGAGGCCGAGCTCATTTCTCGGCAGGCTCGGATGCGCGACCTTGGGTTTCGCGATGTATGTCATGCTGCCCGCCCCTTCTTGATCTCGGCGAGTATCTGGTCGACGACAAAACCGGCATTGAGCGGCATGCCGTCGTAGTGAAGTACTGAGACGAGCTTGTCCTGATCGGCATCGATATCGTTGATCAGCAACGTCCGCAACTGCGCGTCACGGTTTTGTTCGACAACGTAGACGACATCATGCTTCTCGATAAAGTCCTTAACAGCGTCCGTGAACGGGAAGGCTTTGACGCGGCAGTAGTTCAGGCCGATATTCTGTGCTTCGAGTCGATCGAGCGCTTCGATGCATGGACCATCGCCGCTGCCCAGGGTCAGGATGGCTGCCTTGTTGAACTGCGAATACCGGATGTCGGCTTCGGGCACCATCGTGCGCGCCGTTTCCCACTTGACCAACAGCCGGTCGAGCACTTCCTGGTACGCCGCCGAATCTTCTGTATAGCCGCCATACTTTGTGTGCCCCGAACCGCGCGTAAAATACGCGCCCTTAGGGTGTACGCCAGGGAGCGATCGATACGGAATGCCATCACCGTCGACGTCGAGGTAACGATAGAAACTCTCCATTTCCTCGAGATCCTCGGCGCTGCAGACTTTGCCGCGATCGGGTACGTAGTCGTCATCCCACTCGAGCTCCGGCACCATCCAGTCGTTCATGCCGATGTCGAGATCCGACAACACCATGACCGGGGTTTGCAGGCGCTCGGCAAAGTCAAACGCTATTGGCGCCATGCTGAAGCACTCGGATGGGTCCGCCGGGAATAACAGCACGTGCTTGGTATCGCCGTGTGAAGCATAAGCGCAGCTAATCAGATCGCATTGCTGCGTGCGCGTCGGCATGCCGGTCGACGGCCCGACGCGCTGCACGTTGAAGATTACCGCAGGTATTTCGGCGTAGTACCCGAAGCCAATGAATTCGCTCATCAACGAAATCCCGGGACCGCTGGTAGGCGTAAACGATCGCGCACCGTTCCAACTTGCTCCCAGCACCATGCCGATCGCCGCGAGCTCATCCTCGGCCTGGATGATGCAGTACGTGCGCTTGCCCGTCTCCGGATCGACGCGGTAGCGCGCGCAGAAATCGCGGAACGCATCCATCAACGATGTCGATGGCGTAATCGGGTACCACGCACCAACGGTTGCACCGGCGTACACGCAGCCGAGTCCGGCAGCCGTGTTGCCGTCGATAACGATGTGCCCTTTTGTCTTGTCGAGTTTTTCGATCTTGGCCGGGATCGGACAGGGAAACTTCGCAACCGCATAGTCGTAACCGAGGTGGATCGCTTCCATGTTCGACTGGATCAGGTGTGCCTTGTCGGCGAACGTCTCCTCGAGAAGGCCCTTGATGATCTCGAGGTCGACGTCGAGTAGAGCCGCGATTACGCCGACGTACGCAATGTTCTTCATCAGGATGCGGGCGCGGGCGCCATCGAAGTGCTCGATGCACATCTTCGAAAGCGGCACGCCGATAATCGTGATGTCGTCGCGATTGAGAAGTGCGCTTCGTGGCCAGGTCGAATCGTAGATCAGAAAGCCGCCTGGCTCGACTTCGGCAAGGTCTTGCGCGTACGTCTGCGCGTTCATCGCGACCATGATGTCGACGCGATCTGAACGGGCGCTGTAACCGTCGCCTGTCACGCGAATCTCGTACCAGGTCGGCAGGCCCTGGATATTCGACGGGAAGTAGTTCTTGCCGACCACTGGCACGCCCATGCGGAAGATTGCCTTGCGCAACAACCCGTTTGCGCTGGCAGAGCCTGTGCCGTTCACCGTGGCGATTTTTATTACGACGTCGTTTACGGCGGCCACGGTATTCCTTTACTACTTCGCTGAACCGCCTGCTGCGGCTGGCTGCTGGTCGGATGCTGCCTCATCGACAGCGTAAGGAATCAAAATCCTCGACTTCTGCATATCCCATGCACCAGTCGGACAGCGCTCGGCGCAGAGCCCGCAATGCACGCACAGGTCTTCGTCCTTGACCATGACGCGCTGCGTTTGCGGCAGGTCTTCAGAGACGTACAACGCCTGGTCGGGATTCAGCGCAGGTGCCTTGAGTCGCGTGCGCAGATCGTCTTCCTCACCGTTGTGCGTAATAGTGAGGCAATTGACAGGACAGATGTCGATGCACGCATCGCACTCTATGCAGAGCTTCGCAGTGAATACGGTCTGAATGTCGCAGTTGAGACAGCGTTCGACTTCCTTAGCAGCCTGTTCGGCCGTGAACCCGAGCTCAACTTCGATATCGAGCTTCTGAAAACGCTCCTTGAGCCCAACATGAGGCACTAGCCGACGCGACGCGACATCGTAGTCGTTCGAGTAACTCCACTCGTGCATGCCCATCTTCTGGCTGATGAGGTTCAAGCCATCGGGCAGGCGATCGCGCAGATCTTCTCCCTGGCAATACTTATGCATCGAGATCGCGGCCTGGTGGCCGTGTTCGACGGCCCAGATAATGTTCTTCGGTCCAAATGCCGAGTCGCCGCCGAAGAAGACGCCCTCGCGCGTGCACATCATTGTCTCTTCATCGACAACCGGGCACTCCCATTTGTCGAACTCGATACCCAGGTCTCGCTCGATCCAGGGGAACGCATTGTCCTGACCAATAGCCAGCACAACGTCATCGCACGGAATCAGGACTTCGCCCGTTGACGTGCCGCGATCAATGCCGCCTTGCTCGTCGATGTTGTATTCCATCAGATCAAACTTCATACCAACGAGCTTGCCGTCTTCGTAGACAAACTCCTTCGGCGAATGGTTGACGATGATCTCGACATTCTCTTCTTCGGCGTCTTCGAGCTCCCACTCCGAGGCCTTGAAGAAACCGCGCGGCTTACGGGCCATAACTTTGACGTTTTCCGCACCAAGGCGCAGCGATGTGCGACAACAGTCCATTGCCGTGTTGCCGACGCCGATGATCAGGACGTTCCTGCCAATCTCAGTCACGTGTTCGAATGCGACCGACTCGAGCCACTCGATGCCGATGTGGATGCGATCGGAGTCGTAGCGACCTGGAATCTCCAGGTTCTTGCCCTTTGGCGCGCCGGTACCAACGAAGACGGCGTCGTATCCCTCGTCGAGCAGCTCTTTCATGCTGTCGATGCGGTGGTTCAGTTTGAGGTCGACGCCCATATCGAGGATATAGTCGATCTCCTCATCGAGCACGTCGGGCGGCAGACGGAACTGCGGAATGTTGGTGCGCATCAGGCCGCCCGTCGTATCGAGGGCCTCGAAGATCGTGACGTCGTAGCCAAGCGGCCGCAGGTCGTTAGCCACAGTCAATGATGCGCAACCCGCGCCGATCAACGCGACCTTCTTGCCGTTATTCTTTTCCGGGACTTTTGGGAGCCGGTCACGGATGTCATCGCGGTTGTCCGCAGCGACGCGCTTCAGGCGACAAATGGCAACAGGCTTATCTTCTACGCGACCTCGCCGGCAGGCGGGTTCGCAAGGACGATCGCAAACGCGACCGAGAATGCCGGGAAAGACATTCGACTTGCGATTCTCCATGTAGGCGTCACTGAAGCGCCCCTGGGCGATCATGCGAATGTATTCGGGAACGTCAGTGTGTGCCGGACAGCCCCACTGGCAGTCGACGACCTTGTGGAAGTAATCGGGATTCGAAGTGTCAGTAGGCTTCATATCTCCCGCGCTAGCATAAACAGATCGCGCGGAAAGTAAACAAAAAACCCGCGCCTACCGTGCACGACCAAATTCGAGCTTGCGTCCCGCAATGCGACGAGTAAGCGCACCGTCCTGGTAAACAACCTCACCGTTAACGATCGTCGTATCGATCGTTACCGGGAACTCATGTCCTTCGAACGGCGACCAACCACACTTGAAAAGCACGTTATCGGCGGTTACGCGATAGGGTCGATTCGGATCGACAAGCACGAGATCGGCGAACCAGCCTTCACGAACGTAGCCACGTTCGGCAACGCCAAAAATATCGGCAGCTGCATGGCATGCCTTGTCGACAAGAAGCTCAAGACTGATCTCGCCACGGTCGACAAGATCAAACAATGTAAGCAATGCGTGTTGAACCAGTGGCAGACCCGCCGGCGCCTTGAAGTAGGTGCCGTCTTTTTCTTCCAGCGTATGCGGTGCATGGTCGGTTGCGATGACGTCAATGCGACCTTCATTGAGTGCGGCAACCAGTGCCGCGCGATCTTCGGCACGCTTGATGGCGGGGTTGCACTTGATGCGTGTTCCCAGCTCGTCGTATCGCGACTCATCAAAGAACAGGTGATGTACGCATACTTCGGCGGTAATGCGCTTCTCAGTGCGATGAGCCGTTTCGAACAGTTCCATTTCACGCGCCGTAGTCAGGTGCAATACCTGGTGCAGCGCGTCGTACCTCTTCGCCAAACCGATCGCCAACTCGGACGACATGTAACACGCTTCTGCCGAACGAATGTTCGGATGTTCGGTCAGCGGCACCTCCTCGCCATATCTCTCTCGAGCGCGCTCCTCGTTCGCCCAGATCGTCGGCGAATCCTCGCAATGTGTGACGACAATCACTGGGGCGTGTTCGAAGATCTGATCAAGCGCGTCAGGATCGTCTACAAGCATGTCGCCCGTCGACGCGCCCATAAACACTTTGATACCGCAGGACTCCCCGACCTCGAGTGCCTTTATCTCCTCGATGTTGCTGTTCGTCGCACCGAAATAGAAACCGTAGTTTGCAGTACAACGATCAGCCGCCCTCGCGTATTTCGCGGCGAGCTCTTCACGCGTCGTCGTGAGTGGATCGACGTTCGGCATATCCATGAAGCTGGTGATGCCGCCCGCTGCCGCAGCCGCCGACTCGGTTGCGAGATCGCCCTTGTGTGTCAGGCCGGGCTCGCGGAAATGCACCTGGTCGTCGATCATCCCCGGGATCAGGTACTTGCCGCCCGCGTCGATCACCGCTGCGCCGTCCGGCGCGGCAATTCCGCTGCCGATTTTCTCGATACGATCGCCGACCACGAGGACGTCGGCATCCTGGGTGCTGCCTTCGTTGATGAGGCGCGCGTTGCTGATGAGGAGCTTGTTCACGCAGCTATTATGAAAGGGCTCCGCGATTATTACCATCGCAACGAATTCGCCGTCGGCATGAGGCTTTGCGGCCGCCCGCCCGGTGTGCGATAAGGGCACCATGAACACGCCGGACTACCTCGATCTGATCCGCAACGCACGCGTTTACGACGTTGCAGAGAAGACCCCGCTCGAGCTCGCGAAGAACCTGTCGCGGCGGCTCGGCAATCGCATCCTCATGAAGCGTGAGGACCTGCAGCCCGTGTTCTCTTTCAAGCTGCGCGGCGCCTACAACAAGATCTCCGGACTCAGCGACGAGGAATTGTCCCGCGGGGTCATCTGCAGCTCCGCCGGCAATCACGCACAGGGTGTCGCCCTTGCCGCCCAGCGCAAGGGTATCCGGGCCGTCATCGTCATGCCCGTGACCACGCCGTCGATCAAAGTCGATGCCGTTGTCGCGCTGGACGGCGACGTCGTGCTATATGGCGACACCTATGACGACGCCTACGCCCATGCCCGCGAGCTGTCCGCCCGCGAGGGCCTCGTATTCATTCACCCGTTCGACGATCCTGAGGTGATTGCAGGCCAGGGCACGATCGGCGCGGAGATTCTCGAGCAGGTCGACGAGGCAATCGACGCCGTGTTCGTGCCGATCGGTGGTGGCGGACTTGCTGCGGGCATCGCTGCCTGGATAAAGCAGGTCAATCCGGACATCCGCATCATCGGCGTGGAGCCTGACGACTCCGATGCGATGCGTGCATCGGTCGAGTCAGGCGCGCCCGTTACGCTCGATCATGTCGGAATATTTGCCGATGGTGTCGCCGTGCGCCGAGTTGGCGATGAGACGTTCCGGCTGTGCCAGGAGCTCGTCGACGAGATCATCACGGTCGATACCGATCAGGCGTGCGCAGCCATCCGCGACATCTTTGAAGATACGCGATCGATTGTCGAACCAGCGGGCGGCCTCGCCGTTGCGGGCGCCAAGAAGTACATCGCCGAACATGAGATCACCGGCAAATCTTTCGTGACCATTAGCTGCGGTGCAAACGTTAATTTCGACCGGCTGCGGCACATCGCCGAGCGCGCTGCCGTCGGTGAGCTGTCAGAGATGCTGCTCGCGGCAGAGATTCCCGAGGAGCCGGGCAGCTTCCGCAAGTTCTGTGAGACGGTTGGCCGTCGCGGCATTACCGAGTTCAACTACCGCTACGCTGACGACGATAAAGCGCACATCTTTGTCGGCGTGCAGCTGAGTCGGGGCATGGACGAGCGCGAGGAGCTGCTCGAGAAACTGCGCAATGCCGGCTTCCCGGTTGAAGACCTGACCGACAACGAGATGGCGAAGCTACACGTACGTCACATGGTTGGCGGCCGTTCACCACATATTCAAAACGAGCGACTGTTTCGTTTCGAGTTTCCCGAGCGTCCAGGTGCCCTGCTGGACTTCCTCGATGCAATCGGTACCGACTGGACGATCAGCCTGTTCCATTATCGCAATCACGGTTCTGACTACGGCCGCATTCTCGCGGGGATTGACGTTCCAGAGGGAAACACCGACGAACTCGAGGCTCATCTCTCGGAGCTCGGCTATACCCACTGGGAAGAGAGCGACAATCCTGCCTACAAGCTGTTCCTGGGCTAGTTTCTGAACGACCCGTCGCGTCGATCGAGCTTGCGTAACAGTCCCGGCCAGATCAGTGAGCCGCCAAGACCTTTCGTTACCTGCTCCGCCTGTGCCTGCACGCCATCGAGAATCGGCTGCGGGATGCGCACGAGCTCGCCTCCGCCAGACTGCGCCATGATCTGAATCTGGCAGGCGGTCTCCAGCACATACATCAGGAGAAAGGCGTCGGCGATCGTCGGCGCTGTAGTCAACAATCCGTGGTTGCGGAGTATCAGGGCGTTATTGCTGCCCAAGTCCGCGACGAGTCGCGGCTTCTCGTCGTCGTTCAGCGCCACGCCTTCGTAGTCGTGATAACCGAGCGTGACATAGGGAAACATTGCCGTCTGCGAAATCGGCAGCAGTCCGTCTTTTTGAGCTGACACCGCAATACCGGCCTTCGTGTGCGTATGCAGGACACAGCCCGCATCTTCGCGAGCTTCGTGCACGGCACTGTGAATAACAAAGCCCGCCGGATTTACCGGATGTTCGGTCTCGAGCACCTTGTTGCCATCCAGGTCGACCTTGACCAGCGAACTGGCGGTAATTTCCTCGAACAACATTCCGTACGGATTGATCAGAAAATGGTCTTCACCGCCGGGCACGCGAGCCGATATATGTGTAAAGACAAGATCATCCCAGCCATACATCGCAATAATGCGATAGCAAGCGGCGAGATCGATGCGAACCTGCCACTCTTCGGGGGAAACCTGGTCCTGAACAGAGTTACTCATGAAACCTCCACCAATCGGCTTGCGGTGCGCTGTTTAGTCTGCAACCTTTTCAGGCTGCCGCGCATCAAAGAACTATGAATATACAAAACTATCAGGGTAACAACGTGAGTTTACGAACCTTTGCAGTGTTCTTCTGGGGCTTCCTGATTGCAGGTGCCGCGATTGCAGGTGAGCAACACCGCGCCGAGATCAAGATTGAAATCGACGGCGACGACAGTGGTCACAGCGTCTTCAGGTTCGACAGCCAGGACAGCGGTATCGATCTCTACGAGCTCGAAGTCGGCGAGTCCAAAACCTACACCGACGATGACGGTAACGAAGTCACGGTCACGCGCGACAAGAACAGCTTCGCATTCGATGTGGCCGGCGAGAAGATCGTCATCGCCGACGTCATGCACGATGAGCATGACCTAAAGATGCTGCACCTGGCGCATGAAGGTGAGAATGTCGTGGTCGAAAAGCACCACAAGGTACACATGGTGCAGACTGACGATGACGTGGGAGTAACGATCATCTCGGGCGACGAAATTGATGCCGAAACGCGCGCAAGGATCGAGCAGGTCCTCAAGGACGCAGGCAAAGACGGCGAAGTCCTCTATATCGATGGCAGTGAATTGTCAGGTGATGAGCAGGCGGAGCGCAAAGTGCGCATCATCAAGAAGGAGATTGACGTCACAAACTAACTATCCCTTATGCTGTTTGTAACGTTTCGTTTGGCGGTAGCAATTGCTACCGCCATTTTTTTGTACAGGGACGTACTTATGCCGCGGCGCTTTACCACATCTCCCGCATTCTGGCGCCCACATCGATCTTCCTGTCAGAACGCACGCGGAACGCAGCGCCCGGCGCATCGGATCGGCCGGCGAACCGGCTGTCCATTGTCTCGAGCAGTCGATCCGTCATGAAGCGGCTCCGCGCCCCGTACACGTGCTTGTCACCGTCGCGCCGCTGTTGCGTGACGTGATAGCGCAATGGCGCAACCAGTGACAGCGACTGCTTGGCGCGGGTCATTGCGACGTACAACAATCTGCGCTCCTCCTCGATCATCGCGGGCTTGCCGGTTGCGAATTCACTCGGGAAGCTGCCGTCCGACACGTTGAGCACAAATACCGCTTCCCATTCCTGCCCTTTTGCGGAGTGCACGGTCGACAACACGAGGTAGTCTTCATCCAGCAACGGGTCGCCGGAGAGATCGCCCGCCGCGCTCGGCGGGTCCAGGGTCAGCTCGGTCAGGAATCGTTCGCGGGTCGCGTAGCGCCCGGATATCTGATCAAGCTGCTCGAGATCCGCCTCTCTCGTTTCAAGCCCGTCGTAGAGTCGTTCGAGCTGCGGCTGGTACCAGCGCCGCACCTGTCCGAGCTGTGACTGCCACCCGTTGTCTGCGATATCCGTCGCTGCAAGCGAGCACATCAGCGCACAGAAGTCGGCCCACTCGTCGGCGCACCCGGCCGGAGCACGAAACTCCTGCAGGGCTGTGAACTGGTGATCGTTGAGCGCAAGGTGTTCAAAACACTTGGTCGCCGTCGCCGGCCCCATGCCGGGCAACAACTTCAGAACGCGAAATGCAGCTACCTCGTTCTTTGGGTTTTCCGCCCACTTCAACACGGCAAGGAAATCCTTGACGTGAGCAGCTTCGAGAAACTTGAGCCCGCCGTACTTCACGTAGGGAATGTTCCGCCGCACAAGCTCGAGTTCGAGGCGATCACTGTGATGCGAGCCGCGAAACAGCACAGCCTGTTCCTTGAGCTGCATGCCGAGCTCACGATTGGCAAGAATCGAGGTGACCACATATTCGGATTCGGCATCGCCGTCTTCGACGGTCACATAGCGCGGCTTCGCTCCGTCGTTTCTATCCGAGAAAAGGTTTTTGCGGTATTGCCGTTCGCTTTCTGCGATCAGGTGATTTGCCGTATCGAGAATCGGCTGCGTCGATCGGTAGTTCTGCTCGAGCGTGATGACCTGGGCGGTCGGCATGTACTGGTCGGGGAAACCGAGGATGTTCTCGACCTCGGCGGCACGGAAGGAATAGATCGACTGGGCGTCATCGCCCACGACCGTGACACCGGCACCGTCGGGCTTGAGCGCATTGAGTATTTGCGCCTGGACCAGGTTGGTGTCCTGGTACTCGTCGACAAGCACGTGATCGAACCACGAACCGATTTCTTCCGCGAACTCGGCTTCACCGACGAGATGACTCCAGTAAAGCAACAAGTCGTCGTAGTCGAGTGACTGGCTCTGCTGCTTGCGAAGCACGTAGTGACGAAACAGCTCTGTCAGCTCGTCGGTCCAGTCGGAGCACCACGGAAAGGTTGCATCGAGTGTCTCGCCAAGTGGCTGCTGCGTGTTGACGCAGCGCGAGTAGATCGCAAGACAGGTGTCTTTTTTCGGGAAGCGCCGTGAGGTTCGTGACAGCTTGAGTTCATGACGAACGACGTCCATCACGTCTGCGGAATCGCCACGATCCAGCACCGAGAAGCCGGGGTCGAGTCCGAGATTGTGCGCGAAGCGCCGCAACAGGCGGTTGGCGACCGAGTGAAACGTGCCGGACCAGGGCAGCCCACCCGATGGCAGCGGGTTTGCGTCCCGGGTCGCGCTGCGCACGATGTTCTCGACGCGCCGCGTCATCTCCTGCGCCGCGCGCCGAGTGAATGTGAGCAACAGGATGCGTTCGGGGCTGACGCCCTCAATGACGAGGTGTGCGACACGGTGCGCCAGGGTCATGGTCTTGCCGGTACCGGCACCGGCGATTACGAGCAGAGGGCCGGCCTTGAACGCCGCTCCGTCCTGTCGCTCACCGTATTCGGCGGCCATGCGCTGGGCCGGGTTCAACAGACCCAGATAATCGACGTCCTGCTCTGCGACCTGCACGAGAAACCCCTCACCCGCAAAGATCTGTATTTTTATACAGTACTGGATGGATTTACAAGTGATCCCTTAGAAAGGTCTCGATCGCGGTCGCCAGGGCGGCCGGCGCTTCGAAATGCAGCATATGACCGGCATTGTCGATCCGGACTTCGCGATCAGCCGGGCACGACGCTTCAACAATGTCGGCATAGCGGGTGGCCAGCTTGCTGTCACTGCCGATCACCATTAGCACCTCGGCCTCGATTGCGCTCCAGCACGCTTCGGCCTCGGCCCGCCGGTAAAGAGTCGGGTTCGGTAGTTTGTGCTTCGGGTCGGCGCGCAGGATCATTCTGCCATCGGGCTGCTCCTCGGCCCATTCAGCGGCAACGAACGCGGCCTGCGACGCTTCCATGTGCGGATTGCGACTGGCGACCCGACTCGCGAGCGCCTCAAGATCGTCATAAACCAGGAACCGCTGCCCGGCGCGAGCCTCCTCGAGCCACTTACGGTAACGACCGGGTGCGTCACTTGGGTCGGACGGTGTCAGCCCGAAGCCCTCGAGATTGACGAATGCCCGGACGCGTTCGGGCATTGTGCCGGCGTAGAGCGCGGCGACATTGGCACCCATGCTGTGACCAACGATGCGCGCCGGTTCCTCGGGCGTATATATATGGAGTAACTCGTCGAGATCGGCGAGGTAGTCGGGAAACCAGTACGACGCACAGTCGATGGTCGAGCGGCCAAAGCCACGCCAGTCCGGGGCAACAACGTGCCAGTTATCCTGGAACGCGTCGACGACAAACTGGAATGTGCTGCCTGTGTCGGCCCATCCATGCAAAAACATCAGCAGCGGTGCGCCAGGATCACCCCATTCGGTGACGCTGTAGCGCGCACCTCGAATATCGAACTCGCGACGCGAGCTGCGCTGAAGCGGCTGGTAGATTTTTCTCTCGGACATGCGCTCAGTTTTGCACAACGTGCCGATAACTTGCATGTCGTGTATAAATGCGCGCATGACCTTTGAAATCGCACTAGTGCTCGCCATCCTGGCAATTTCGCTGGTGCTTTTTATCAGCGAGGTCATACGCATGGACGTCGTCGCGCTACTCGTCCTGGGCGCGCTCGCCGTTACCGGCCTCGTCGACTCCAACCAGGCATTCGCCGGCTTCAGCAACAGTGCCGTAATCACGGTCTGGGCCATGTTCATCCTGTCGGAGGGCCTGACCCGTACCGGCATCGCCGACATCATCGGTCGCCAGGTGATGCGGATTGGCGGAAACCAGGAATTCACGCTGATTGTCGTCATCATGATCACGGGCGCTGTGCTCTCCGCCTTCATGAACAACATCGGTGTTGCTGCGTTGATGCTACCCGTCGTCGTCGAGGTGGCGCGGCGCACACGCATCGCGGCGTCGCGACTGCTAATGCCGCTTGCGTATTCGACACTACTCGGCGGCCTGATGACCCTGATCGGTACCCCGCCCAACCTGCTGATCTCGGAGTCACTTGCGCTGCGCGGCTACGAGCCTTTCGAACTATTCGACTTTACGCCGATCGGCGGTATCGTCATGGTCGTTGGTGTCCTGTTCGTCGCGCTCGGCGGCCGCTTCATGTTGCCGAAGCAGAAAATTGAACGCGGTGACAAACATGTCAGTCAGCGCAGCCTGCGCGCACGCTACAAGCTGCAGGAACGGACTTTCATGCTGCGCGTGCCGACCGATTCGATATTGGTCGGCAAGACGCTCGCAGAATCCCGCATCGGTTCATCCACCGGCCTGATCATCCTGTCGTTGATCCGCGATGGCCGCAGTGAAACCCTGCCCGGCCGTCAGACGGTACTGCGCGGCGGCGACGGTCTGCTGGTCCAGGGTCGCGTCGACCAGTTTCGCGAACTGCGGCGCTGGTCCGACCTCGTCATCGAGCGTGAAGCGCCGGTTCTCAAGTCGATGGTTGCGTCAAAGGTCGTTTATGCCTCGGTCACCGTTTCCGAAAGCTCCCCCGTGGTGTCGGAGCTGGTGCGCCACGCGGCATTCCGCACGCGATTCGATGTCGCCGTGGTCGGCATCATGCGTCGCGGTTCCTATCGCCTGACCAATCTCGCGTATGTGCCAATTCGCCCGGGCGACCAGGTACTCGTCCAGGGCGAGATCGAGGCGATCGCCCAGCTGGAAAAGTTCTCCGACTTCAGCGCTGTTGAGATATTTTCCGAGGAGCAGCTGGCCGAGCAATACCATACCGACGAACGCATGTTCGTCGTGCGTCTGCCGAAGCACAGTGGCCTTGTCGAAGAAACGCTGGCAAAGAGCCGCCTTGCTGACGTGTTTGACTTCCGCGTACTCGCTGTCTTCCGCGACGGCGAACTCAAGGTCATGCCGCGCGGTGACGAAGTCCTGGTCGGCGGCGACCTGCTGCTTATCGAAGGCCAGCACAGCGACCTGGACGTTCTTCGCGGTCTGCAGGAACTCGAAATCGACACCAAGGTGCCGGCGAATATTTCCTCATTCGAATCCGAGCGCCTGACGCTCATGGACGCCACGCTCGACCCTCGCAGTTCGCTTGCCGGGCGCACCGTCGGCGAGCTGAATTTCCGCGAACGCTACGGCATAGAACTCGCGGGCATCTGGCGTGAAGGCGAAACGGTCGGCACCGAACTGGCCGACGAGCGCCTGCAGATTGGTGACGCACTTTTGCTGCTCGGTCCGCGTGACAGGCTGCAGCTTCTTGCAACCGATACCGACTTCCTGATCCTCACGCCGCTCGGCCAGGAGCCGCCCGACACGCGCCGCGCACCGCTGGCCGCGTTCATCATGATGGGTGTCGTGGTGGCCGTCATGCTCGGCTACGCGCCGATTTCGATCGCCGCGGTGATCGGCGGCACGATAATGGTCCTGACCGGCTGCCTGACGATGGAGCAGGCCTATCGTTCGATCGACTGGCGCGCGATCTTTCTCATCGCCGGCATGCTGCCGCTTGGTACAGCCATGCAGGAAACCGGGGCTGCAGAATACCTCGCCAACCAGGTCATGACGCTGCTCGGCGATGCTGGACCATGGCCGGTCATCATGGGTCTCTACATTCTGACCGCCATGGCGACGATGATCATCCCGACTGCGGCGCTGGTCGTCCTGATGTCCCCGATCGTCCTGTCCGCAATGTCGGATCTCGGTGTCGCACCGGAGACAGCGATGATGGCCGTCGCGATGGCAGCATCAGCGAGCTTCACGAGCCCGATCTCGCATCCGGCCAACATCCTCGTTATGGGTCCTGGTGGCTATCGGTTTATCGACTACCTGAAGGTCGGCGTGCCGCTAACCATCGTCGTGTTCATCACCGTGATGGTGCTGCTGCCGATCCTGTGGCCGCTGGTGCCCGTCTAGGAAGGTTGAGATGACCCGGAGAATCGCGATTGCAGGCGCCGGTCATGCAGCCGGACAGCTCATCACCAGTCTCCGCCAGAACAAGTTCGAGGGCGATATCATTCTGGTGGGCGACGAACCGTTTTTGCCCTACCAGAGACCCCCTCTTTCCAAAAAGTACCTTTCCGGCGAGCTGGATGCGGAGCGCCTTTACGTCAAGCCTGAGAGCTTCTACGAAGAAGCCAGGGTCGAGTTGCACCTCGACACCCGCATTGAGGCGATCGACCGCGACGGCCACTGCCTGTGCATAGAGGGCGGCGAGCGCATCGCCTATGACAAGCTCGTGCTCGCGGTCGGCTCGCGCGTGCGTCGCCTTCCTGTCGACGGTGTCACGCTGCCCGGCGTTCATTATCTGCGCAGCATCGCCGACGTTGACGGCATTCGGGAAGGCCTGGAATCCGGGCGGCGTATTGTCGTAGTCGGGGCCGGCTACATCGGTCTCGAAGTCGCGGCGGTCGCGCGCCAGGCCGGACTTGATGTGACTGTTATCGAGATGGCCGATCGGGTCATGAGTCGCGTGGTCTCGCCGGAGATATCGGACTTCTACCAGATTGAGCACACCAACCAGGGCGTGAAGCTGCGACTGTCGACAGGCGTCGAGTCGATTAACGGCAAGCGACGTGCGAAATCGGTCACAACGTCAGAGGGCGACGAGATCCCGGCCGACCTCGTCGTCATCGGTGTCGGCATCGTGCCAAATACCGAGCTCGCAAGCGCGGCGGGGCTCGAAATCGACAATGGGATCGTCGTCGATGATCACTGCCAAACAAGCGACCCCGACATTTACGCCGTTGGCGATTGCACCGTACACCCCAACGCAATCTATGGCCGTAACCTGCGGCTCGAATCCGTGCACAACGCACTCGAGCAGGCAAAGACTGCTGCCGCCAACCTGTGCGGTGATGATGTCGCTTACACGCAGGTCCCGTGGTTCTGGTCGGACCAGTACGATCTCAAGCTGCAGATTGCGGGCTTGTCAGAGAATTATGACGACATCGTAATTCGTGGCAACCCGGCGGAGCGCTCGTTCTCGTGTCTCTATCTGAAAGACTCGCGATTGATCGCCATCGACGCAATCAACGCGCCGCGCGATTTCGTGCAGTCAAAAGCGCTTATTGCGGCCGCAGAGCCTATTGAGAAAGAGCGCCTTGGGGATCCGGAGACCCAGCTGAAGGATCTCGCTGCGGCATCTCGATAAGCAGGCGGCCTTCAGCCGACACAAACCCGGTATCCGCCGAGAACGCGCGGACGCTCAGAGACTCGACGGCTTCTGTTTCGAGGGTCGCGAGGGGTCCGGCACCGCCTGAAACGGAGGCCGTGCCCAATGCGCCGGGGCCGCTCGTCAGGTCGCCGAGCCAGGTGCCACGCCAGTTGTTCCCGGCACTGCGCCAGGCGGTGAAACCGACGTCACTGAGGAATGTCCAGTAGTTCTCCGTCTGCTGCACGAACAGGCTGCCCTGCTGCGGCAGATAGATGTACCAGACGCTGTTCACGATCGCCTCGCCGTTCAACAGTTTGGTGTCTTCGGACTGCGAGGTGAACTTGACCCCAATCCCCGCCACCTGGTCGCGCGCGTCGCGCAGAACCGTAGTCATTGTGCTCGTCAGGCGAATCGGCGCTTCCCAAAGCTGCAGCACTTTTTCCGGATGCGGCGCATGCACGGATTCGCCGTCGTTTGTGAAGACGATGCTCTCTGACGGAACGCTTGAGAAATTCAGCGCCATTACTCGCGAATCGGTTACGGATAGCGGCGACAAACCACGATCGCCGATGAACGGGTTGTTGATGAGCCCCAGGACAAACAACGCGACGCCTGCAAAGACACCAAGCAGCAGCGTGATGATGTATTTCATTCGACTGCCTCCAACTCTTCGTCAAGCGGCTCAAATTCACCGACGTAAGTTGCGAGCAACTCGATGCGCCCAAGCGGCGCGTCATCGTCACGTTCTTCGCTGTTCGCGACCCAGCGCTCTGTCATGTAGCCGTTGAGCGGTCCAAATTCGCGTGAGCCAGTACGGAAGCGACCAATACGATAGCCACCCTCGCGAACGGCAGGTTCCATATTGATAAACACAGATCCTCGCGCCGGCAGGTGGAGCACCCAATCGATGATATTGCTGTCGTCGTTGCTGGCGGCATTGCGCACCGCAACACCGACGACGGTGTCGCGCGCGTTGCGGATCTTGAACAGCTCGGTGCGCAGGCCGGCAAGCGCGGCATCGGTCGGCCAGTTCAGGCCCGGCGGCAGCGGGTTCGGCTGGTCCGGGGCGCCGACCATGATTCGGTCCATCGGGATATTGATATGGAATTCCTCGATGTTACCGCCGTTCGGTGCGACCCGGACGATCGACGCTTCGCGTGCCTGGTCGACGGCCGGAAACGCGTAAAGCGCCCCCGCGGCAGCGGCCAGGCCCAGCAGAACTCCGATGAAAAACGTCTTAATCAATGCTTGCCCCACAAACCATCAAAACCTGACAAATCAGGCACATGCAGTGGAGTTTAGTTAAATTGGGCGGGGCGGCCTACTGGCCGTGGGCGAATTTGTGACGGACCGCACACGAATCCGCCTCAACAGGCGGTGAAGTATTGCTGCAGGTACTCGTCGAGCGAGATACGATCCGCCGACTCGATGTCCCGCTGTCGCTGTACCGAGTCCTCGGCCTCCTCGGCAAGCACCTGTTCCCGGCGCCCCTCGAGCGGAGCGATCGACGCGAAGTAGTCCCGGTGACAGCGCGCCATGCTCAGCCCGAATTCGAAGAAGCTGGTGCCGGTATCGCGCAGTTCGCCAATGATTTTCGCCGACAGCGTCGCCTCGGGATTGTCGACTACGGCCTGCAGCGCGTGCACGGCATCGCGATAGCTGCGGTCACCGTCATGCTGATCGAGCAACGCGGCAACTTCATGCACGCCGGCCAGGATTTCGGTCGCCCATTTGCGCAACTCGGTGGACCTGCCATCACGAAGCAGCCGGAACTCCGGATCCCGGCCTCGTTTCGCGGTGCCCGTCTGGTTGAAGGCAATCTCATCCATGGCGCTCGCATCGAGCTTCGGGCTGTCCTCGAGCAGGCAATAAATCATGAAGGCCTCGATGAAGCGCATCGTGTTCTGGTTGATGCCCGCCGGGTCAAACATGTTGATGTCGAGCGAGCGGATCTCGACATACTCGATTCCCTCGCGCCGCAGCGCCGCGGTTGGCTGTTCGCCGGAACGAGCAACGCGTTTCGGACGCACCGGCGAGTAGTACTCGTTCTCGATCTGCAGAAGATTGGCGTTGAGCTGGCGATACGCGCCGTCGACCTTCACGCCGATCGCCTCGTAAGACGGCTCCGGAGTGCAGATCGCGTTACTGAGATCCTCGACGTACTGGTCGAGGCTATTCAGAGAGATATTGATGCGCGACTGGTTTTGATTGCTGTAACCAAGATCGCTCATGCGAAGTGACGTCGCCCATGGTTCGTACCACGTTGTGTCGTTCAGCGACTGCAACGACGCTTCGCCGAGCGCGAACGATTTGCAAACTGCGGGCGATGCACCGAACAGGTACAGCACTATCCAGCCCATGCGCTGAAAGTTGCGGATCATCGCGAGGTACTGCTCCGAGCGGAAGTCGCAGAGCTCCGACGTCGACCCGGTCAGGGACTGGTAGGCCGGCCAGAACGCTTGCGGCAGTGAATAATTGAAGTGCACACCCGCGATGACCTGCATCTGCCGGCCGTAGCGATGACCGAGACCGCGACGATAGATGGTCTTCATCTGGCCAACGTTGGAGTCGCCGTAGCGCGCCAATGGAATCTCGGTATCTGGTGGCGTCTGGCACGGCATACTCGCCGTCCACAACATCTCGTCGCCGAGATGTTCATAGGTGAACTGGTGAATGTCGCAAATACAGCGCAGTGCTTCCCAGGTCGTCGACAACGCGGGCGTCACGAACTCGAGCAGCGCCTCAGAAAAATCGGTCGTGACGTAGCGATTCGTCAACGCCGAGCCGAGCCCGGCAGGATGCGGCGTCTGCGACAGAAACCCGTCAGGACTGATGCGCAGAGATTCCTTCTCTACACCTTTCAGTCCGCCATACAGGATGTTGCCACCGGCGGCAGCAATGGCCTCGAGGCGTTTCTCAAACCCCTGCGTCAATGCAGTTCCTTCGACCTGGGTGCGTTACGGCGAACATGCAGTTTTACCATAACCGAACGCGCGCGTCCGATTCGCCCTCAAGGTGCGGAAACGGTCTGCTATGCTGACCGCATGGCTCGTCGAATACACATTGTCACGATGACTGTGACGGCTTTGCTACTGGTGCTCGCCAGTTCACCTGCAGAGGCCTTTCGGTGTGGCAGCAAGCTCGTCAAGGAGAACATGCACGAGGCACAGGTCCGTCGCGCCTGTGGTGCGCCGACCACGATGCGTCACATCGGGCGGACGCTACGCAACATCAACGTCCCCATTCGCAGCAATCATGGCAATGGCTGGCGTACCGAGCGCTTCCCGGGTTACGGCTTTTCCCAGGAAGTCATCGTCACCGAATACGTCTATAACTTCGGCCCGCGCAAGTTGATGCGCCGCCTGGTCTTCGAAGGTGGCATCCTTGTTTCGATCGAGTCACTTGGCTACGGCTATCACGAAAAGTAGACTACGCCGCATGAACGAATCCAAACTCAGACGCATTCGCGATCGCGCCGCCGGCGCGCCGACGCTCATTAACGAAGGTTGCCGAATCAACGGCATGATCACGGGCAATGGCGACGTGCAGGTCAGCGGCGAGGTCGACGGTGACTGCGATGTCGAAGGCTCGGTGATACTCGCTCGCGATGGCCTATGGCAGGGCACTATCAAGGCAACCCACGTCGTCATCTCCGGTCACGTCGAAGGCGACATCATCGCGTCAGGAAAAGTCGAAATTTCCGACTCGGCCCGTATCACGGGTACCGTCACGGGCGAAGCCATCGCCGTGGCCGAAGGCGCGGTCGTCGAAGGCATTATGAAAACTACGGTTCAGGCTGAACCGAGCGAGTTTGTCGAGAAACGCGGCCAGAAAGACTGATATCGCCGCAAGCCCCTTTAACTTATAGTCCACGCCGGACAATTCGCAATTCGCGAGCGGTCGAAATGCTACACTGGTAGCGTTTTGAGCCGTATAACAATGACTACATGACCGGCAGCAAGATTCCGCGATACTTTTTTTACGCGACGGCACTCGCTATCGTCGTCGCGGCGATCATGCTGTCGTTGTTCTATGGCCAGTACCACTGGCTCGCCAACCAGATCGTGAGCACGAGCTACGAGGAGCACCGCACACTGCTCGAAGCCAGCTACGAACGCCGCATGCGCGCGCAATTGCACGCTATGGCGGACGCCCTGCCCGACAACCCGGACAGCACGCAGGTCGGCAATTCGCTAAGCCGCGCGATGGCTGCCAACCCGAACCTCAATGGCATTCGCTACCGGGACAGCAGTGGCCGCACCTGGTCCAGCGGCAACTACCCTGCAGGGCAAAGCGACGCCGATACTGTCTGGCTCCAGCAACAACTGCTGATGTCCTATCCGGTCATTCGCGAGGGCCGCGAGGTCGGGAGAATGTCTGCCGCTTTCGGCCTCACACCGTTGCAGGATGAGCTGCTCGATTTCACCGAGGTCCTGTACACCAAGGAAGGAGAGAGTCGTCGCGTGAGCTACCTTTGGATCGGCGGCGGCACGTTGGCGATGTTGCTGCTGTGCGGAGGCGTAGTCGCACTGATCATTCGCGGCAATACGCGTCGCATCCGTGAGCTCAAGGCGCAGGCGGAACGTCTGCGCGATGCCGACTTTGGCGAGCCGCTGGTGGCGACGCAGAGCGATGAGCTCGGGTCGCTCGCCGCTGTCTTTAACGACATGCGTGACAGGCTGCGCAAGACCACGCTCTCGCGGGACTACGTGGATCGGCTGCTGTCGGGAATGAACGAAGCCATTATCGTGACCAGCGACACCGGCGAGATCCAGCGCATCAATGCGGCAACGACGCATCTCCTGGGTTATGACGAGGAGGAACTCAGCGGTACATCTATCGACTTCGTGATCAACACGAAGAAGAGCCCTTCGCTCGCGAAAGACACGCCCTCGGGCCTGCCACGCGAAGCCATCTTCGAAAGCAAGTACGGCGAGTCGATCCCGGTGTCCTACACGTGCTCAATCATCGACAATAAATCGGACAGCTCGAGCAGCCGCATCTACGCCGCCCAGAACATCACCGAGCGACGCCGTGCCGAGAAGCGCATCCGCTATCTCGCGCGTATCGACGCTCTGACGAAAATTCCGAACCGCATGCAGTTCCAGCACCTGCTCCAACGTGGGATCGCGCGGGCGCGGCGTGCGGGTCGACCCTTGTGCCTGTTCTATGTCGACGTCGACCACTTCAAGGATATTAACGACACCTTTGGCCATCTCGCTGGCGATACAACGCTCGAAACAGTCGCCGAGCGACTCACCGCGGCGCTGCCCAGGCGCTCGGTTGTCGGCCGCCTGGCGGGAGACGAATTCGCCGTCATCATCGATGACCTCGGCCCCGACCCCGAGGGCTTGCGAAAGACCAACCAGCTTGCTCAGAAGCTGCTGAACCGTCTTGCCGACCCGTTCTTCGTACAGGGCCACGAAGTGTTCATGACTGCGAGCCTCGGCATCGCTTACTACCCGAAAGATGCGCCAAACGTAATTGACCTGATCCGCAATGCCGATGCCGCGCTGTATAGCGCCAAGAAATCGGGCGGCAACGTGTTTGCCTACTACAAGCCGCAGATGAACGAGGCGTCGGTTGAACGGTTGATGACAAAGAGCAAGCTCAAACGTGCTTTCGAGCGTGATGAATTGCTCGTGCACTATCAGCCGAAGTACAACCTCGAGACCGGCGAGGTCTCCGGTGCCGAGGCACTGGTTCGCTGGGAGTTGCCAGAACGCGGGATGATTCTGCCGTCGGACTTCATTCCGATAGCCGAGGAAACCAGCCTGATCATCGAGATCGGCGAGTGGGTGCTCGACAAGGTATGCGAAGATTTCCGATTCTGGCAACGCAGCACGGGGTCTCCGGGCCGGGTGTCGGTCAACCTGTCACTGAAGCAGCTCAGGCAGCTGAACTTCATCAAGCGCATTGGTTCGATCCTGCGAGGCCACGAAATCTCGCCGACGTCGCTGGAACTGGAGATTACTGAGACGACGCTGATGGAGAATCCCGAGCGCACGATCAAGCTTCTCGATCAGCTTTACGGTCTTGGCCTGCACCTTGCCATCGACGATTTCGGCACAGGTTACTCATCGCTGAGCGCATTGCAGCAGTTCCCGATCAGCACGCTCAAAATCGACAGGTCATTTGTCCGCGACATCGTAACGAATCCCGATAGCGCCACGATTGTCGATACGGTCATCCAGATGGGCCGGAACATGGACATGGACGTCGTCGCTGAGGGCGTCGAAGACGAAGCGCAGCTCAACTTCCTGCAGAACCTCGGCTGCACCTACGTCCAGGGACTGCTGTTTGGTGATCCGATGAGTGCCGACAACTACCTCGAGTTGCTGCTCGCCCAGGCCGATGGCACCGATACCCATCGCGCATTGTTTGCCTCTTAAGGTGCCTTATCCGAGCTCTTCGAAGGCCCTTATGTTGCACTCGGATTTCGATTCAACTTGCTGATTTATATGTTTTTTTCGCCGCGCTTTCTTCACAACCGGCAACATGATTAAATTATCGATCCCGGAATACAAAGCAGACTCCATGAACAAACTGATCAAGTTGGCCGTCTCGGCGGCCCTCGTCTCAATGGCGTCAGGCGCCCTCGCCTGCGACTACCCGAAGCGTGCGGCTGTGCCTGACGGAGCAACCGCCAGTAAAGAACAAATGATTGCCGGACAAAAGGGCGTCAAAGACTACATGGCGTTGATGGAATCTTATCTCTCGTGCATCGAAGCAGAAGAGGCAGCGGCGGTTCTTGAACTCGGCAACCTGGACGAGAAAGCCAAGCGCCAGCGTGCCGACATGTTCAACAAGAAGTACAACGCGGCGGTTGAAGAGATGAATCTCGTTGCGGAAGAGTTCAACCTGCAGGTACGCGCTTACAGACAACGCGACAACTAGTCTGCCACTGCGGCGAAAACGCAAAAAGCCCGTCAGATGACGGGCTTTTTTTGTTGGTTCGCTGAACGCTTATTCGAGTTTGTCGATCTCGCGACCGAGGTCATACTTGTTTTCAGTGACGATTCGCTCAAGCACGCGGATACGCTCCTCGAGCCGCTCAATATGCGCCAGCGTTTCCTCGAGTTCCGGGTCGTTTTCTTTTTCCTGGTTCTTCATCTTCAAATACTTCTGGATGGTATCCGCCGTGAAGACGATTGCGACGATACAAACTACGTAAAACAATGTATTCATTGACGGTCCCTATGCTGCTCCTCAAAGGCGGCGGAGTTTCTCATCTAACTCATACCGCGACGACGTAACGTATTTTTCTATTTTTGCGAGACGTGCATCCATTTCCTTGTAGCGTTCGCGTACCTCGCCAACCGTCGGCTTGGCCCGCAGAATTTCCTCGCGCAGTCGTTCCTTGCGAATCTCATCACGGTGAAGCTCATTCCGGATCTCCTCGTCATAAACTTTCGACGACGACGCGGGAATTACAAACATGGCTGCCAGGTACGCAATCAGCGCGAACGGAAATGCGCACAGGAACGCGATGACGCACAGGAAGCGCGTAACCTTGAGATTCATCCCGAAGTAACGCGACAGTCCTGCACAAACTCCGCCCAGCACAGCCCGGTCAGAGTCGCGATAGAGTCGGCGACGTTCTACACCTGCGCAGTAGCTCATAAATGTCTCCAGTGGTCTTTATGACAGCGCCGCCAGAATTCGTGCTCGCTTCGACGGCCCGAGTAGACCAGCGGTTTCTCCTTTATCAATAGTGTAGCGCCAATGTAGAGCGCTGCAGTCAGCCAGAAGAACAATACGAGACTGATGACTGCGATGACCCTGACTGTGCCTACATGGAAGTTGAAGCGGTCGGCGATGCCTGCACAGACGCCAAACACCCAGCCGTTCTCGCGATCCCTGTAAAAGCCACGCATTGGGCCGAAGTCCAGATTCCAGGTATCTCGATTCATCCTCTCCTCCGTCACTCGGGCGAAGCAGTGCGCTCAGCGGCGACGCGTTTCTTCAGTTCGTCGAGTTCCTTGTTGACTGACTCCTCCGCCTCGAGTCCTGCGAACTCGTGGTTCAGGTCTTTTGGCAGTCCAAGGTCGTACGCCTCGACGCGACCCTCAACATCGTCGATTCGCCGCGTATAGGCCTCGAAGCGCAACATGGCATCGTCGATCTTGTAGTCGTGGATCTTCTTACGCGCCGCGAGTCGGCTGTTGGCCGTCTTGTGACGGGCAAGCAGCGCTTTCTGGCGCGCCTTGGCGTCCTCGAGCTTGGCTTCGAGCCTGGCGATATCTTCGTTGAGCTTGGTCAGTCCCTCGTCGACCGCGACGTAATCCTCTTTCAGCACGTCGATAGCCTGGGCCACTCGCGATTTCTCTACCAGTGCTGCCTTGGCAAGATCCTCGCGGCCCTTGCGCATGGCCAGCTCGGCCTTGTCGTCCCAGTCGGTCTTCTCGCGATCAAGCGCCTCGAGTTTGCGATTGAGGTCTTTCTTGTCGGCAATTGATCGTGCGGCGGCCGAGCGTACCTCGACCAGCGTGTCTTCCATTTCCTGGATCATCAGCCGAACGATCTTTTCGGGATCCTCGGCTTTGTCGAGGATGGCATTGATGTTGGAGTTCACGATGTCACTGAATCTCGTGAAAATACCCATGGTGTTTCCTCTTTTCGTATAGAACCTGCCTGTGTAATTGCAGCAATCGTGCCAACCCGCCTCATATCTCATAAACTACTGAATAAATTGATAAAACTCGCGCGATTCGCCCCGTTCCAGAGACCCAAGAAATGGCGAAATTTGCTGTTATATGGTTTTTTTTGCTACGAAATGGTGTAATTCGCCAGTGGCCACCGCACCTGAAAACCAGCCCATCATTGGCGAAGCGCCGGCATTTCTGGAGATGCTCGAGCACGTGTCGCGTGCCGCGCCTCTCTCCAAGCCCGTTCTGGTCGTTGGCGAACGCGGTACCGGCAAGGAACTCGTGGCGTCGCGGCTGCATTTCCTGTCGGACCGCTGGGAACAGCGCGTCGTCAAGGTCAACTGCGCCGCGCTGACCGAGTCGATCCTTGAATCCGAGCTCTTCGGTCATGAGGCCGGGGCATTCACGGGCGCGGCCAGGACTCACATCGGGCATTTCGAACGCGCCGATGGCGGCACGCTTATCCTCGACGAGCTCGCCACGATTTCGCTACGCATGCAGGAGAAGATCCTGCGGACGATTGAGTACGGAGAAATTCAGCGCGTCGGCGGCAATGAAACGCTGCGTGTCGACGTGCGCATCGTCGGCAGCACGAATGCCGATCTACCGTCGCTCGCCGCCGCCGGGAAGTTTCGCAAGGACCTGCTCGATCGGCTTGCCTTTGATGTGATCACCGTGCCGCCGCTGCGTGAGCGCGTTGAGGATATCCTGCCGCTTGCGCACGCATTCGCGATCAATATGGCGAGCGAGCTCAAGTGGAGCCTCTTTCCAGGATTCACGCCGCGAGCGTCGTCGGCACTGCTGCGCAACAAGTGGCCGGGAAACGTTCGCGAATTGAAGTTTGCGATTGAGCGTTCCGTCTATCGCTCTGAGAATCCCGAGGAGCCGATCAAGGACATCGTACTCGATGCGTTCGATTCACCCTTCAAACTCGCCGCGCCATCGCCGCCCGGCGAGGCGCCGGCGCCGCGCCGGAAGCGTGCACCACTGTTGCCGACGGATTTAAAGGAACGCCTGAAGGAAACCGAAACCGATCTGCTGGCGGCGGCGCTGGAGAAGTCGCGCTTCAACCAGCGCCTGGCGGCTGAACTGTTGGGACTGAGCTATCACCAGTTCCGGGGCAAGCTGCGGAAGTTCAATATCCGCAGCAAGCCCGGCGAGATATAGGTCAGCTCTCGTCGCGATAGCGACGCACGTAGATCGCGGCGGTGGTCAGCAATCCGCAGACAACAATTCCGATCCAGGTGTCGATGCTCGTCAGGAATCTGCCGATATCAAGATGCGCGAGCAGGCTCACCATCTCCTCACTCATCCTGGCATGGCCTTCGTCAAAGAACCGCTCCATGTCGATGCCCGCAAAGATCGGAATCTGCGCGCTGCGACCCCAGACAGCTTCCGCAAAGTGGGCTGAGCGGAAGAAGATGCCTTCGATCATCGGAATCAGGACCAGCGGCAGGAACGCCATGAGTAGCGGCGCTCGCTTGGTCCAGGCTGAGACGAACAGGAACCAGCCGAGGAACGGCGACATCCAGACAGCCATTGCATAGATCACGACGATTGCTGCGACCCAGTTGTCGAGCAGCGGCACCGATCCCCAGATCAGCGTGCCGGGGCTGCCGCCCTTCGCGGATACCCAGATACTCGTGACGATCAGATTGACGATATGGGTTGCGATGATTCCGGCAATCGTAACCGCTGGAATCAGGATGACGGCCGTGGCCAGCTTCGAGATGACTGTTTCGGCATCCGTGACGGGCAGTGAACGCCAGAACAGGATGCTCTTATCCTTGCGCTCGGCATACAGTGAATCGAGCGCGTAGAAGATTGTCAGGATCGACAATGCGATCAGGAACAGCCAGGACGAGCCCACGAAGAAACCGGTCAGCACGGCCGCGCGCTCTGTATCTCCGGCGATGTTCTGTGCGCCGAAGATCGCAACGTCGAGTTCCTGTGCAAACTCGCCTGCGAACATCAGCGCGGTCAGCGTGCCGAGCGTAACGATGCTCGCGATTGCGATGGGCGTCACCCAGATTGAACGGTGCTCCCAGAATTCGCGCTTCATCAATGCGATGTAATGATTGATCATTTGCGCGCCTCCTTGACCTTGGCAACGAACAGGTCGGCAACGGACGGCGTTCGCATCTCGCCGAGGCCCTCGAGGTGCTCGCGGCTGATGCCTTCGAACAACATGACCGATTTGCCGAACATTTCGCTCTCGGCGATTGGCCGCAGGCCGCGCGCCTTTAGCGCCTCCTCGCCGGATGTTGCAAGTTCTATATAAGTGTCGGATAGCGAGTCCATGGGCGAGTCGAGCAGGATTTTGCCGTCGTTGATGAACATCACGTCGGTGAGCAGATTCTCGATCTCCTCGACCTGGTGGGTCGTGATCAGAATCGTGCGCTCCTCATCGAAGTAGTCGTTGAGGAGGTTGGCGTAGAACTCCTTGCGGAACAGGATATCGAGGCCGAGCGTCGGCTCATCGAGGACGAGCAGCTTGGCGTCGATTGCCATGATGATCGACAGGTGCAGCTGGGTGACCATGCCTTTCGATAGTTCCTTGACCTTGGCGCCCGGCTGGACCTTGGTCTGCCGCAGCAGTTCCTCGGCCCGCGAACGTGTGAAGTTCGGGTGCACGCTTTCTACGTAGTCGAGCAATTGCGACACCTTGATCCAGCGCGGCAGCACAGCCACGTCGGCGATAAAGCAGATCTGCCGCATAAGCTGCTTGCGTTGCCGGAACGGATCCAGGCCGATGACCGAAAGATCGCCGTCGCAATCCGTGAGGCCCAGTACGGCCTTCAATAAGGTGGTTTTGCCGGCGCCATTCGGACCGATAAGGCCGAGTATCTTGCCTTTATCGATGTCAAAACTGACGTTGTCGACGGCTCGTACGTCGCCGAAGTGCTTCGATACGCCGCGCGCGGTGACCAGGCTAGTCATTCTCGTCTCCTGCATCCGTTGCGTTGGTTTTTAGTAGTTCTTCCGGATCGAGTCCGAGTCGTTCGATCGTCGCGATGACCTGCGGCCACTCCTTTTCAAGGAATCGTTCGCGTTCCGCTTTCAACAGCTGAGTGCGGGCGCCGTCATTGACGAACATGCCGCGCCCCCGTTTCTTCTCGACAAGGCCTTCGTCGACGAGCTCCTGGTAGCCCTTCAGGACAGTCAGCGGGTTGAGCCGGTATTCGGCCGCGACGTTGCGGACCGACGGCAGCGCATCGCCATCCCCGAGGACACCCTCGAGGATCATCGCCACGACGCGGTCGCGAAGCTGGCGATAGATCGGCTGGTCTTCATTCCATTTGGGGTCCATCTCTGCTTCTGGCTTCCTTAAAAAGGCGCCGGCCACTTGGACCGGCGCAATTGCTCCGTCGCTACTTTACTCGTCTTCGAGACGGAATTGACTGATATGTGCGGTGTCGTCGCCCGCGGCCTCCGCGGCCGCAAGTTGGTATGTCGCCGCGTTAAGCTGACCCGAAATCAGCGCCACGAGCATCAGCAACATCACAATTAAGCTAATGATTTCATTAACATATGCTGATAGCTTGTTCATTGTTTGGTCCCCAGGTCCTTGCTGGTACCCCATCCAGGGGTGTGGGTGAATTGGTGTTATAGTTGACTATAACACTATCCATCGCGATTGCAACCCCCCTGGCGCAACAAAACCCCGGCCGCCGGCCACCTGCGTTTACACAGGGACAGGAATACGTCGGGAATCGCCTATGGCCGCCACCGCAGATTCGCTCACAGCCAGCACCGCCGCCCTAGGCAGCGAGGCGGCTCTGGCCTATGCTCCGGCCATGGCCCACGCTCCGGATGACAGTGCGCTGATGCTTCGCTACCAGGATGGCGACGTTGCCGCGTTTGAGACCCTGTACCGGCGGCACAAGGACCCCGTCTACCGCTACCTGCTGAGACTCAGCGGGCACCACGAAGCGGCAGAAGACGTCTTCCAGGAAGTCTGGGGCAAGATCATCAAGGCACGCGAGAGCTATCGACCGACGGCCAAGTTCACGACGTTCCTGTACCGGGTTGCCCACAACTGCTTCATCGATCACGTGCGCCGCAACCGGCGCCATGCCGGGGCAACCGAGCTGAAACCCGAGCTCTGTAGCGACGAGGGCGAATCCCTCGAACTGACGACAGAACGTCAGCTCGCGAGGCAACGGCTGGCGGAGGCGCTCGGTACTTTGCCCGAAGAGCAACGCGACGCCTTCCTGCTGCATGAGGAAGGCGGCCTCAGCGTGGACGAGATAGCCGCCGTGACGGGCAGCAACCGGGAAACAGCGAAAAGCAGACTCCGTTATGCGGTTGCCAAGCTGCGCGCGGCGATTGACGAACCGGCAGAAACATCATGACTGAAGACGCCAACAACCAGGACGTAACACAGGCTTACCGCGACCTCGCAACGGAAACGACTCCGCCGGGGCTCGATGACAAGATGCTCGCCATGGCGACACGCGAGACTCGTTCGCGTTATGGCATCGCGCGGGCCTGGGTTCGCCCGGTCGCATGGGCTGCGACTATTGGCCTGAGCCTCGCAATCGTGCTCGAGGTCTGGCAGGTCATTCCGCCCGGCCCTGATGCGGAGCCCACCGCTACCCGCGAAATCGCACCGAGCACGCTCTCGGCTGACGAGGCGCCGGCGCGCCTGCGGCAGGAAATGGAAAAGCGTGAAGACACCTCACAGATTCCTGGCCCTGCAAACACCCTGATGGATAATGTCCCGGTCAACCCGGGCGGGGGCGGTGCAGAGGAGCTGGGCGCAAGGCGTGCAGCGCCGCAGAATGTTCAGGAAGCGAAAGAAAGCCCGTCGGTCGTAATGGAAGACGCTGATGCGTTTGCCGCAAAAGACATGCGTATCCTGGAAGAGGCCGAAGTAAAGGCGCAGCAACGGGCAGGCGAACCGGAAATCGCGTCATTTGCCGTCATCTCGACCGAGGCCCACAAGGCGCATTGCGATGAGACCGCCCGCGCGACTGCCGAGAGCTGGTATGAGTGCATCGAAGGACTACGCGAGGCCGGTGACACAGAGTTTGCAGAGAACGAACTCGCGGCGCTGGCCCTGGCGTTCCCGGATTTCGAGGTGCCGGTACCGAGTAGGTAATTGACGGCAGTGCCTGGCGGGCCCGCCGATGCTAGAATCGCCGCCCCGATTTCTACTTCAAATCCTGCCAGGAACTGACTCATGAAAGCACCCGTTCGCGTCACGATCACCGGCGCCGCCGGCCAGATCGGCTACCAGCTCGCCTTCCGTATTGCCTCCGGCCAGATGTTGGGCAACGACCAGCCCGTCATCCTCCAGCTGCTGGAAATCACGCCGGCGCTGGACGCGCTGAACGGCGTCGTTATGGAGCTCGACGACTGTGCCTTCCCGACGCTCGCGGGCATCGTCGCGACGGACGACGCAAACGTTGCGTTCAAGGATGCAGATTACGCTCTGCTGGTCGGCGCACGGCCACGCGGTCCGGGCATGGAGCGCAAGGATCTGCTCGAAGCAAACGCGGCGATCTTCTCAGTGCAGGGCAAGGCGATGAACGACCATGCCAGTCGTGGCATCAAGGTGCTCGTCGTCGGTAACCCTGCCAACACGAATGCCCTGATCGCGCAGTCAAACGCCCCCGATCTTGATCCGCGCAACTTCACCGCCATGACGCGGCTCGACCACAACCGGGCGATGGCCCAGCTCGCTGCGAAGACCGGCACGCATGTCAACGACATCAGGCAGATGACGATCTGGGGTAACCATTCAGCCACGCAGTATCCCGACGTCAACCATGCATCCGTGGATGGCAAGGCGGCCGCCGACCTCGTCGACCTGGGGTGGCTCGCGGACGAGTTCATCCCGGTCGTGCAGCAACGCGGCGCCGCCATCATCAAGGCGCGCGGCGCGTCGTCTGCTGCGTCAGCCGCGTCGGCCGCCATTGACCACATGCGCGATTGGGCCCTGGGCACGCCGGACGGTGACTGGGTAAGCATGGCGATCCCGGCCGACGGCAGCTACGGCATCGAGCCGGGCATCATTTACTCCTACCCGGTACGGTGCAGAGGCGGCGATTACGAGATCGTGCAGAATCTTTCGATCGACGACTTTAGTCGCGAGCGTATGGATGCGACGGAAACCGAACTGCGTGAGGAACGTGCCGCGATTGAGGAACTCCTATAAAGTAGGACGCAGTACTTCTGCACGTGGTTTACCTTACATAAGAGGTCTTCGTTTTGGCCGGTTTGACTGTTAGCTTGCTCTGGGCGCTGCTGTTCATCGGCGGCGGAATCTATCTCGCCTACCAGCGCATTGATTTGCGCACGTCGACGATTGCTGCGGGTATCGCACTCGCGGCCTACACCGTGTTCGGCAGCTGGTCCTGGTTGTGGCTGCTGTTGCTCTGGATCCTGTTCGGCGTAATGGTCGTTCCGAACCTGATCGACGTGCGTCGCGAGAAGCTCACGAAACCGTTGCTCGCGGTGTACCGCAAGATGCTGCCTTCAATGTCCGACACCGAGCGCGAAGCGCTCGAGGCCGGCAGCGTCTGGTGGGATGGCGAGCTGTTCTCCGGCATGCCGGAGTGGGACAAGCTGATGTCGTTCCCGGCGCCGAAACTGTCCGACGAAGAACAGGCATTTGTCGACGGTCCCTGCGAAGAGCTCTGCCGCATGATCGACGACTGGGCGATCAACCACGAACACGGCGACATGCCGAAAGAAGTCTGGGATTACATCATCGGGAACAAGTTTTTCGCGATGATCATCCCGAAGCAGTACGGCGGACTCGAGTTCTCTGCGTACGCCAATTCGGTCGTCATTGAGAAGCTCGCAAGCCGCAGCGCAGTGGCTTCGAGCACGGTCGGCGTGCCGAACTCTCTCGGCCCGGCCGAGCTTCTTCTGCACTACGGTACGGAGGAGCAGAAAGACCGCTACCTCCCCGGCCTCGCTGCCGGTACTGAAATCCCGTGCTTCGCGCTGACTTCACCGCAGGCCGGTTCCGATGCCGCCGCTATTATCGACAACGGCGTTGTCTGCAAGGGCACCTGGCAGGGCAAGGAAATCACGGGCATCCGCCTGAACTGGGACAAGCGCTATATCACGCTGGCGCCGATCGCGACCGTGCTTGGACTCGCGTTCAAGCTCTACGATCCCGATCACCTCATCGGCGACCAGGACGAGTACGGCATCACGGCCGCGTTGATACCGACGGATACAGAAGGTGTCGAGGTCGGCAACCGACATAACCCGCTGTCCATCGCGTTCATGAACGGACCGACGCGGGGCAAAGACGTCTTCGTGCCGCTCGACTACATCATTGGCGGTCCGGAAATGGCCGGCAAGGGCTGGAAAATGCTTGTCGAATTGCTATCAGTCGGCCGCGCAATCACGTTGCCATCAACGGCGGCGGGTGGTGGCCAGGCCGCATCGTATGCGACTGGCGCATATGCCACGATTCGCAAACAGTTCAACACCTCAATCGCGAACTTCGAGGGTGTCAGCGACGCGATCGCGCGCATCGCTGGCCACACGTACATCATGAACGCCGCGTGCGCGGTGACGTCGGGTGCAATCGACCAGGGTGAGAAGCCGGCAGTGCCTTCGGCAATCCTGAAATATCACTGCACCGAACTCGGACGTAAGTGTGCCAACGACGCCATGGACGTGCACGGCGGTAAGGGCGTCATGATGGGGCCAAACAATTACCTCGGCCGCGGCTACATGGCGACACCGATCGCGATTACGGTTGAGGGCGCGAACATCCTGACGCGCAGCCTGATCATCTACGGCCAGGGCGCAATCCGGTGCCACCCGTTCGTGCTCCGCGAACTCCAGGCTGCCGGCGACGAGGATCACGATCGCGGCCTGATCGAGTTCGACGACGCCCTGTTCGGCCACATCGGCTACGCAATCAGCAACCTTGCGCGCTCGTTCTTCCTCGCGCTGACGCATGCGAAGTTCAGCCGGGTACCGTTGAACACGCCAACGCGTCGCTACTACCAGAACATCAATCGTTACAGCGCCGCGTTCGCGCTGGCGTCCGACTTCGCGATGCTGACGCTCGGCGGTGACCTCAAGAAACGCGAACTGCTGTCCGCGCGACTTGGCGATATCCTGAGCTCGATGTACCTCGCATCCTGCGTGCTCAAGCACTTCGAGAACCAGGGCCGTCGTGCGACAGACCTGCCGCTCGTCGAGTGGTCGGTGCGGACGCTCATGTACCAGGCACAGGAATCGCTGCACGAATTCCTGCTGAACTTCCCGAACCGCTGGGTTTCCTGGTTCCTGCGTTTCTTCATCTTCCCGCGCGGACGGACATACAAGGATCCGTCGGACGAACTCGGCCGTCGCGTGGTCGACCTGGTCACGGCACCCGGAGAATCGCGCGAGCGGCTGAGCCAGTACGCGTACACGACCCTCGACCAGGGCAATCCGCTCGGCAAGCTCCAGCAGGCGCTCGAACTGTCGATCGAGTTTGCGCCGCTCGAGAAGCGCCTGCGCCAGGCCCGCAAGGAAGGACTAATCAGCGCCGACTACCTCGGGCTGCAAATCACCGAGGCCGAGAAAGCGCAGGTCATCAGCAAGGCCGAAGCCAACGGGCTGCGCGACTATCACGAGAAGGTCTCCGCACTGCTCGACGTCGACGAGTTCCCGCACGACGAGTTCCTGCACCGCAGCAGCGGCCCTGCACCGGCTGATCCGCCGAAAAAGCCCGCGAAGAAGGCGAGCAAGAAGAAAGCTGCGAAGAAAACGGCGCGCAAGAAGTCCAGCAAGAAGAAGACCGCCAAAGCCTGATTGCAGGGCCTGACTTATGAGCAAGCGCGACGCCGAGCTACCAGAGCACCAGGACTGCCTGAACTGCGGCACGCGGCTCCAGGGCCAGTATTGCGGTCATTGCGGTCAGCGCGCGACCAGTCGCCTGATCAGCCTCTACGAGCTGACGCGCGATGCGTTCGGCGACATGTTCGAACTCGATTCTCGCCTCTGGCGAACACTGATCCCGCTCCTGCTTCGGCCGGGACAGCTGACCCGCGACTATCTCGAGGGCCGTCGGGCCCGCTACATGCCGCCGTTCCGCATGTACCTGGTACTCAGTGTCATCTTCTTTATCGTCGCGTTCTTCGATCCGCGCGACGACTTCAGCCTGCTGTTCGAGCCCGCGCCACCGCCGACGGCGGAGGAGGTCGAAGCGGAGGAAGTCGACAAAGAGGAGGCACTGGACCAGGCCGAAGCAACGATCAGCGAGCTCGCGGCAACGGGTGTGCTGGACGATGAGGATGCGAAGGACGCGCTCAGCGCAATCGAAGAAGAGCGTGACGGCGAAAGTAGCATCACCCTTTACAGCACAGAAGAAGACGATGGGCTCGACTTCGATTACGACGAGGACACGCGGGAGTGCACCGTTACCGGCGTCGACACTCTGCCCGACTGGCTGCAGCGGCGTCTGACAGAAGACCGACTCGAGCAGATCTGTGAGCGGATAGCCGTCGACAAAGGCAAGGCAATTGTCGGGATGATGCTCGACAACATCCCTGTCGCGCTGATCGTGTTGCTGCCGGTCATGGCTCTGGTACTCAAAGCCCTGTACCCGCTATCGCGGCGCTTCTTTGTCGAGCACCTGCTTTTCTTCGTGCACTTCCACTCGTTCTTCTTCCTGATCCTGACCTTGCAGATCCTGTTTTCGCGTCTCGCAGGTCTGGTGTGGCTGCCCGGCTGGGCCGTTGCGCTCGTGCTCGTCGCGGCGTCGTTCTACATACCCGTGTACCTTTACAAGGCGATGCGCCGGGTATACGGGCAGGGACACTTGATGACAATGATGAAGTACGTGGTGCTCGTCGTCGCCTATGCAGCGGGCGCAACGTTTACTATGCTCGGGGCGACGCTGTTCGCACTGCTTTCCCTCTAATACGACAGGAACCAAAACAATGAAGAAACGTATCCTGCCCATCCTGGCTTTTGCCCTGGCGGTAGCCGCGTGCGGCGAGAAGCCTGCCGAGAAACCGGTCGCGGAGGCGCCGACTGAAGCCACGGCTGAGACCCAAGCCGCGCCGGCCACTCTGCCGCGCACTGCATCGCTTGACGGAGCGCGGGTATTTTTCATAAGTCCGGCCGATGGCGACACCGTGACGAGCCCGGTGCGCATCGAATTTGGCATTGAAGGCATGACCGTGGCACCCGCCGGGGACAACACCCCGCACTCGGGGCACCACCACCTGCTGATCGATACCGGGCTCCCCGATTTGGCCCTGCCCATCCCGGCCGACGCGAATCACGTGCATTTCGGCGATGGCAGCACATCCACTGAGATCGAGCTGGAACCTGGGCAACACACGCTGCAAATGTTGCTTGGCGACCACCTGCACATCCCGCATGATCCGCCCCTCACGTCCGATCGAATCACGATCACGGTCCAATCAACAGTTGAGTGACGGAGCCCGCGCATCTAAAATCGCCGGGCTGACTGTAGTTCCATCATGACTGACCTGAAATCCACACGATCCATTGGTATCAGCGGCCTCGCCGCCTACATCCCGCCATACCGCGTATGGCTGGAGGATTGGTGTGACTGGACCGACAGCCAGTGGCCCAAGATCCGCGAGGTCGTCGGCCGCAGTTTCCGCTGCCGCGGGCCCGACCACAGCGTCTACACGATGGCCGCCAATGCCGTCATTCGGCTGATCGACCAGTACGACATCGATCCGAACCGCGTCAAATTCCTGGGTCTCGGCACCGAATCCAGCACTGACAACTCGGCTGGGGCCATTATCGTCAAGGGCATGGTGGACGAGGCGCTTATTTCGCGTGGTTTGCCGCCCATTGCGCGCAGCTGCGAGGTTCCCGAGTTCAAACACGCGTGCCTTGGGGGCGTCTACGGCATGAAAGGCGCCATCCGCCACCTGGCGCTGGACGGCGCCGGTAGCCAGGCTATCGTGGTTTGCGCGGACATCGCCGAATACGCGCGCGGCAGCTCGGGCGAGCCGACCCAGGGCGCTGGCGCGGTCGCGATGCTGCTCGAGGAGGATCCGCAGCTTGCCGTTGTCGATCTGGTCGGTTCGGGTTCCGCGTCCGACTACCGGATCATGGACTTCCGCAAGCCGATGCTGCGCTTCTGCGGGCAGGACCGCTCCGAATCTCATCAGGTACAGGACTTCCCGGTTTTCAACGGCAAGTACTCGACGACCTGTTACGTCGACGAGACACTGCATGCCCTGCACGACATGTACGAGAAGCGCGAGCTGGAGCCGAGCGCTTACCTGCGCTCGCTCCGCAGTGTATTTCTGCACCGTCCCTACCGGCGCATGCCTGAGACAGGCTGGGCCGTGTCGTACCTGTTCGCGTTAAGCCAGGGCAGTAACGAGGATCGCGCCGAACTCGCCTCCTATTGCTATGAAGCAGGCGTCGATGTCGACGCGATGCTGCAGGAAATGATGTCGAAACCGGCGGTCGCGGAACTGGCGACTCCGGAGCAGCTGAACTATGAGGCGTATCCGCTGACGATGGCTGCGCTACGTGCGTTCCGCGCGTCGCGCCATTATCGCCTGGAGATTCTCGACAAACTGCGGCTTGGCAGCGACACGATGCTCGATCTGGGCAACCTCTACACGGCCGCTTTACCGGCATGGATGGCCGCTGGCTTCGAACAAGCGCTCGAAGAAGACTCTTACGAGGTCGGCGAAGAAGTCCTGACGCTGGGCTACGGTAGCGGCGACGCGGCCGAGGTAATCCCGTTCTTCGTCGCCGATGGCTGGAAGGAAGCAACGCGCAAGATCGGATTCGGGCAGGCAATGCAGTTTGCAATTGACCTGACGCAGGAACAATACATCGCGTTGCACGATGGCCGCCGCGTCACAGGACTCGACTATGTGCCGAACAACGAGTTCGTGATCGAACGGGTCGGCGCCTCCGACGAACGCCATTTCGCCGATATCGGCATCGAGTACTACAAGTACATCGCCTGAGTCAGGCGAGATCGCAGTAGCGTTCCAGCTGCTGGCGATGAGTTTCTGTCAACTCCTGCCATTCCTGCCTGAACCAGGGTGTGAAGCGTTCAGGCTTTGCACGAAACTCAGCGTCGAGATCCGTGGCAGTTATGAACCGTATTGCCGCTATCTCGCTCTCGTTCGGCGCAATCTCCTCTGCCGCGCGACCCAGGTACACATGACACAGCTCGTTTTCTGAACCGGCATCGCCAAAGGACGCCTCGTAACAGAACGAATAGACATGCTCGAGTTCGGTCGCGAAATTGAGTTCGTCATCAAGACGTCGAGCCGTCGCCGTTGCGAGCGACTCGCCGCGGCGCGGATGACTACAGCAACTGTTTGACCAGTAGCCGCCCCAAAGCCGTTTGCCCGGGGCGCGCTGTTGCAGCAGAAGCTCGCCAGCGTCGTTGAACAGGAACAATGAGAAAGCACGGTGCAGTATGCCAACGCCGTCGTGAGTATCGGCCTTCGACGCGTAACCGATTTCGTTGTCATCACGATCAACAAGGATGAGCTCTTCGCTCTCGGACGACACGATGCGGTGTGTATCAGTCATGACGATTCTCCGGGCACGAGCACCTGGTAACCCGCGCGCGTCAGGGCTGTCCGAACTTCAGATACCTTACCCGGGCACAGCGCGACAATCGAGCCGCCACCACCTGCACCCGTCAGTTTCGCGCCGGCAGCGCCGCTGGCACGAGCCAGGTCGATCATGCGTTCGAGCGACGGCGTCGACACACCGATTGCGTTGAGAAGCCCCTGGCAGAGATTCATGAGCAATCCGAGTTCCTCATAATGGCCGTTGCGAAGTCGTTCGGCGCCCGCGCGGGCCAGTGTGTCCATCTGGTCAAACAAGGCGCCGAACTGCTCAGGCGCCTGTTCGTAGCGCTCACGCACGCCGGCCACCTGTTCGCTCGTCTTGCCTGTCTCCTCACCCCACGCAATGACGAGCGGGGGCGTCTCGTCGGTCTCGATCATCTCGAACCGCAGTTCTCCATCGTTACTGAACAGCATCGGCGCCGCATAGGTCGACAACGTATTGTCGACACCCGATGGCGTGCCGTGTGCCAGCTGTTCGCTCGCAAAAGCGATCGCATTGATGCGCTCATCGTCCAGCCCGAGGTTAAGCTCACTGTTGAAAGCGCGAGCCATGGCAACGGCGATCGCCGCGGACGAACCGAGACCTTTGCCCAGAGGCAGTCTCGAGACGACGTCGATCTTCCAGCCACGCTCCTTGATACCGAGCTCATCGAGAATACGTTCGACATATTCGTCCGGCAGGTTGTGAGACAGCTCGTTAGCGGGCGCGACAGAAACGCTGACCGCATCGGGAATCGGCACGGCGAGCGCGTGCCGGCCATAGACCACGCCGTGTTCCCCAAGCAGGATAATCTTGCCCGCGGACTTCGCGCCGGCGCCCGGCTCCGAAGTCAGATCCTCGAGCAGCTCGCGCGCCTTCCAGTCCTTTATCTCACCGCTCTCAATCAGGCGACCGACAAGCGTATCGAACAGCTCGGCCGGTGCACCTGCCGACGCGGCGACGCTGCGCGCGTGGAGATTCATATGGCCTGCCTGAATGCCGCTCGTCACGAGCGCCCGCAATGCAGCAAAATTCTGTGCCAGACCGACGGCAACCATGAGCACCGCGAGCTCATGGGCCGTTCGCGCTCCAGTCAACGCGAGGCCAAGTTCAGCCGCAATATTGTTGCTGAGCGTGCCGCCCACAGTGCCGACCTTGAGCGGCAAGGTGAGTTCGCCTGCCAACGCACCATCGTCATCCACGAACCAGCGTGTCAATGCCCGATAGCGGCCATCCGCCGCCGCATAGGCATGTGCGCCTGCTTCGATTGCGCGCCAGTCGTTGCCCGTCGCGATGGCCAACGCATCCACCCCGTTCATGATGCCCTTGTTGTGCGTCGCCGCACGGTACGGATCGACCAGCGCAATATCGTTGGCCGTAACGATCGCGTCGCGCACCTTCTCCGACACGGTGAACGCCGCACGCGCGGTGTACAAAGACCGGTCGGCGAGATTCGAGAGGATCCGCAGCGCGACCTGACCGCCACAGATTGCCTCAACCTCGGGGGCGATTGCCTCGCAGATCGAGTTGACGAGATTGGCGCCCATCGCGTCGCAGGTATCGACGAGCACGTGGACCGCGACGAGCGGCCTGCCGTCCGGCAGAGTGTGCTGATGTGTCTCGATCGCGCGCACTCCACCACCGCGACGCAACAGACGCGGATGCACGTTGTTTGCGAGTTCGAGTAATGCGTCGGTCGCCGTACCGAGGGACTCGATCGCTCGTGCGGCATCGTCAATGTTCGTAACGTGAACCTGGCCAAGCAGCAATGACGTATCACTGCGCACCTCAAATCCGCCACGCTTGCGCACGTTCGCTGCCGCAGCCGACAAGCCGGCAACAATGGAGGGCTCCTCGACCACGAGCGGCACGATGCAGTCGCGTCCGTTGACGATGAAGTTCGGTGCTGCCGCGAATGGCAGGCCAAACACGCCGATGACGTTCTCGATCATGCGGTCCGCCGCGAGCGGACTGAGAACATGGTGACCGCCACAGAGACTGGCGGCGTCGGCTGATGATAGCCAGCCGTATTCCTCGAGCCGCTCGACGCGGGCCGCAACGGGCAGTCGGTACAGTCCGGCTATGCGTGAATCGCTCAAGGCTGCTCCAGGATGACGCCGACGTTGTCGAGCTCGCAATCGAGCACTTTGTGGATCAGGTCCGGGTTGGCGGCGATGAATGTGTCGAGTTCACCGTCGTCAGGCCCCAGCAACGTGCCAATGTCACCGCCGCCTGCTCCCGCAGGCTTGTAGACGAGGCCCGCGCGGCTCGCGGCGTCGGTCAGTTCTTCGTGGCCAGCATCGAATATGCCGAGATCGTGGTCAACACTGAACTGGCGCAGCGCCCCGATGTACGGCACGTAAGCGGCAAGAATCCGAGCCGCGTCACCGGACTTCCATGCATCGGCCATGTTCGCGGCTTCAGCAACGAGGGACGAGTGGGACGATCCGCCCTTACTGGTCGTCAGGTGCTTCAGTCTTGCCTTCGTGCTCGCCGACACACCGGTCCAGATGAACCGGATCGCCAGATTCTCCGGCCACTCGAGTGTCTCAACCGATGCGCCTTGCATCCGGTATTCGATCAGGCCGCCATGAACCGACGTTGCCACGTCCACACCGCTACCCGATCCATCCTGTAGCCGTCGGTGAGCAGAAAGCGCATCCGCATACACGTCACCACGTAGCGCCGCCACGAGTGCGGTAGTCAATGCCGCACTCGAACCGATGCCAAGTTTTGTGCCGTCCTCGGCAAAAGCGACCGTATCCAGTTCGATCGTCAGCTCCGGCCGGGATCCACACACGGCCTCGACGATGTGGAACTTTTCGCCGTTGTTAAACTCCCTTCCGGGCGTCGCGACGCGACATCGGCCATCGGGACTGTCGCCAACCGTTGCAATTGCGCGTCGATTGACAGCCATGCAGATCGACGGCGCGCCGTCGAGCACCGCGTACTCCCCCGACAGAACGACTTTGCCGGGCGCACTTGCCACTACGCTCATGTCGCCGCCTCCAGTCGGGCACCCTGGCCGAGACCGGATACCATGATGTCCTCGACGCCCTGTGTCTTTCGTAACGCAGCTTCGACATCGGCCGCATGCTCGGGCAGGCACACGGCCTTAACCTGTGGCCCGGCATCGATCGTGAAGAACACGCCGATATCGCGTGCCTGCAGCGAGCGCACGGTCTCGAGGCAGCGCATTGTTGCCGCATTCCAGTAGACCATTGGCGGCCGCGAAGCCCACATGATCGAGTGCATTTTGAGGCAGTTGTGTTCGGCGACCCGCGCCAGCCTGGCGAAGTCGCGATCGTGAATCGCCGCGCGCGCTGTATCAAGATCGGCCGCCTGCTGGTCGACCCAGTTCGAATAGAACGGCGAGGTCTTGCGGCTGATCTCCATTGCTGCAGTCGAACCTACGGCCTTTGGGCCCGTTTCGGTAATTGCCACGACAACCGCAAATGGCCACTCGTCAGCCTCGCAGAGAGAGTCAACGGCGATGCCTCCATTCGTATTCGTGAGTTCGACGAAGCCACCGAGAATCGAGCGAGCCGCAGATCCCGAGGCCTGGCCTGCAAGGCTGGCAAGCTCCGCCGTTGTCAGTGACTTGCCGGCCGCATGCGCAGCAGCAACGGTCAGTGCGGCAAACGACGACGCAGACGAAGCCAGTCCGGCAGCTATGGGGAAGTTGCACTGGCTCGCGATGCGCGCGCGCGGGCGATCCTGATCCGCTACCCTGTCGAGGCAGGCCGACAGCCGCGGCAGCATATTTTCGTCAGGCGCGTCGTTGACGGTCAGCGTATCCGCATCGAGTCCGTCTTCGAAAATCACGTGCATGCGCGTATGGAGCTCGCGCAGCGTAATCGAAATCGATCCGACGGCCGGCAGATTCAGTGCGACGTCGCGCTTCCCCCAGTACTTGATGAGCGCGATATTCGGCTGTGCGATCGCCGTTCCCTGCATGCCGTCGTTGTCCTTGCAGACTATCCGTGAGGACGCGAATTATAGCTCAGCACAGCCCGCGCACAGCGCCCGAAATCGTGTACGCTACATGGCCCATGCCTGCCAGGATCGATCATTTGTCGGCCAGTTTCGAAGACCGCATCGCTGACTATCAGCAACGCGTCGACGAGCGTCTCGGCCAGGCCTTGCCCGAAGCGGCAAAGGTTCCGGAGCGGCTCCACGACGCCATGCGCTACGCCGTTTTCAATGGTGGCAAGCGCGTGCGCCCACTGCTCGTTTATGCAACGGGGGAGTGCCTTGGCGTCGCGCCCGGGCAACTCGACTCGCCCGCCGTTGCAATCGAACTGATTCATGCATTCTCGCTGGTGCACGACGATCTGCCGGCGATGGACGACGACGACCTGCGGCGCGGCAAACCGACGGTACATATCCAGTTCGACGAAGCCACGGCAATCCTGGCCGCCGACGCGCTGCAGCCGCTCGCGTTCTCGGTACTCGCAGGCGTTGCCGGGGCTTCGGACAGCACCCGCACTGCACTCGTCCGGCTCGTTGCGGACGCGGCAGGGTCGGTCGGGATGACCGGCGGTCAATCTATCGATCTCGACGCTGAGGGCAAGATGCTGTCGGTCGCCGAGCTCGAACACATGTACTCGCTCAAGACCGGCGCGCTGATTCACGCCGCCATCATGTCCGCCTGCCTCCTCTGCGACGATCTTGATCGCGAGCACATCAAGGCACTCGATGACTTCGGCCGGCTCGTCGGCGTCGCCTTCCAGATCAAGGATGACATCCTGGACGTTGAAGGCGAGACGCACGTGATTGGCAAGCCATCCGGCTCTGACGAAAAACTCGACAAGGCGACGTACCCCTCGCTGTTCGGTTTAGATGCATCCCGTGAGCGTTGCGATGAGTTGCTCGAACAGGCACTCGCCAGACTCGACCGATTCGGCGACGCCGCCGCGTCCCTCGAGTGGCTCGCCCGCTACATCGTGGCCCGCGGCCAGTAACGAAATGGCGCCGTCGCGCAGCATTCTGCATGTCGATATGGATGCTTTCTATGCGTCCGTTGAACAGCGTGACAACCCCGAGCTGCGTGGCAAACCGCTGGCCGTTGGCGGCACGAGCAATCGCGGGGTCGTCGCGGCGGCCAGCTACGAGGCGCGTGAGTTTGGTGTGCGTTCAGCGATGCCGATGCGCGATGCATTGCGACGCTGCCCCCACTTGCTCCGAGTACGACCGCGCATGCCGCACTACAAGCGTGTATCCAGGCAGGTGTTCGAGATCTTTCGCAGCTTCACACCCCTTGTCGAAGGTCTTTCTCTCGATGAGGCATTTCTTGACGTTACGGCGAGCGAGTCATTGTTTGGTCCGCCACAGGACATTGCCGTGGCCATCAAGAAACAAATACTCGAGACGACCTCGCTGACAGCATCAGTCGGTGTCGCGTCCAACAAGCTTGTCGCAAAGATCGCGTCCGATCTCGACAAGCCGGACGGGCTCACGGTTGTCTACCCGGAGCACTACGCGTCCCGTCTCGACCCGCTCCCGGCCGCGGTGATACCAGGTATAGGGCGGGAAACGTTGAAGCGACTCGAGCATGCCGGCCTCCGCACGGTCAAGGACCTGCGGGAAGCATCCGATCGAGTGCTCGAGCCCGTATTCGGGCGCTACACGCGCAAGACGCGCGAGCGCGCCTCGGGTATCGATGACCGCCCTGTCGTACCATCGCGCGAAGAGAAGTCGATCAGCGCCGAGGAGACGTACGACGAGGACCTCACGACCCGGTCGCAGATGGAACGCGAGTTGTTGCGGCTGACCGAAAGAACCGCGGCGCGCCTGCGCAAGGCGGGTCTGGCCGCCGGCACCGTGCAGATCAAGATTCGCCAATCCGACTTCAAGACCTACACCCGCCAGCGCAGAATCCAGCCCGCCGTGAACGGGACCGATTCAGTGTTCGCCATCGCGCGCGACTTGCTCGGTTCCTGGCTGAGCAGCAACCCGGGCGCCCGTATTCGGCTGCTCGGTGTCGGTGGTAGCGATCTCGCGCCGGCGGAGCAGCCGGATCTGTTCGCGGACAGCGACTCAACCACGGCGGTCGACGAGGCTGTCGACCGGATTCGCGACCGTTTCGGAGCCGACGTCCTGGGCCGCGCACGGACCCTGGACCGGTAATCCGCTGAAGTGAGGACAGGCCCTGGGGTAGAATCGGGAGTTCGCCCTGTGCCTGGCAAGGAACGATGTACACCAGTTTTTTCGGCCTTCACGAGAAACCATTTTCGATAACGCCTGACCCGCGTTACCTGTTCCTTAGCGAGCGCCACGGCGAAGCGCTGGCTCACCTTGTCTATGGCGTCACCGAAAGTGGCGGTTTCATCCAGCTCACTGGCGAAGTCGGCACGGGCAAGACAACGCTGGTTCGCTCGCTACTGCTGAACCGCATGCCGGACAACGCCGACGTCGCGGTCGTACTCAATCCTCAGCTGTCGGTCATCGAATTTCTCGCCACGATCTGCGAGGAACTGCACATCGAGGTCACGCACAACAAGGGCAGCATCAAGGCGTTGACCGACGCCCTGAATCGTCATTTGCTCGAAGCGCATGCCGACGGTCGCCGAACGATTCTCGTGGTCGACGAGGCGCAGAACCTGGCGCCTGCCGTGCTCGAACAGGTGCGACTGCTCACGAATCTTGAAACGGCCAAGCAGAAGCTGCTGCAGATCATCCTGATCGGCCAGCCGGAACTGCGTGAACTGCTGGCGCGCACAGACCTGCGCCAGCTGGCGCAGCGTATCACCGCCCGCTACCACCTCGAACCGCTGTCGCGGGACGAGACGGCGAGCTACATCGAGCATCGACTCAAGGTTGCCGGTGCGCTAGGTGAAGTGTTCGATGCCGGCGCGAAGAAAGAGGTTTTCCGGCTGTCACAGGGCGTGCCGCGCCTGATCAACGTCATTTGCGACCGCGCGCTGCTGGGTGGCTACGCCAAGGAAGCGCGGCGCATCAACGCCCGGCTGATTCGCCAGGCGGCGGCCGAGGTGCATGGCGAGCTGGAGAGATCGCCGTGGACGCGCCGGTTTGCAGTTGCCGCGGGCCTTGTCGGCATCGCCGTCATCGGCGCGACGGCCTGGTCGGTCCTGCAACCACAGGTGCCGGTTGAATCGGTACAGGCCGCAATAGAGCCAGCACCAGCCGATCCGGCGCCAGAACCCGTGGTCGAAGCGATTCCCGAACCAGTCGTCGAGGAGGTGATTGAAGAACCGGCGCAGCCGAGCCTTCACGAACAGCTGCAGCTCGCAGAGGAGCTGACAAGCACGGAATTCGCAATGGCCACGTTGTTCGAGACCTGGGGTCTCGAATACGCGACGGGCGGCCGAACCGCGTGCGACCAGGCACGAGATGCCGGACTAAACTGCCTTTTCCAGCGCGGTTCGTGGACAGGCCTTCGACAGATGGACCGCCCTGCGGTACTGACGCTCATCGACGATGACGGCAATCGTCACGAAGTCGTTTTGACGGCCATTATCGACGATGTGGCCGAACTGTCGTTTGGTGGCGTACGGGTTACGCATCCCGCAGCCGATATCATCAACGCGTGGTTTGGCGAGTTCATGTTGCTGTGGCGTCCGCCGACCGAAGCGGCCGCGGCGCTCGGACCGGGCACACGTGGGCCTGCCGTCGTCTGGCTGCGTAACAGCCTCGCGGCCATCGACCAGCGCTATGCCAGTTCCGATACCGGCGCCGATACGTTCGACGCGGAACTCGAGCAAATCGTTCGCCTGTTCCAGCGTGACCATCGGCTCGACGTCGACGGTCTCGCGGGCAAGCAGACACAGATCATCATCAACTCCATGCTGGCGGTCGAAGGCACGCCGCGACTGTCGACACCTCGCCTTGCACAGGACTAGCGGATGTCTTTCATACTCGACGCATTGAAGAAATCCGAAACGGATCGCCAGCACCAGGGTTCGGCCGAATTCGCCAGTGTGCCGGTGAGCAGCAGCGATGAGGGGCCACCGCGCTGGCTGTGGGTCCTCGGCGCGCTTTTGCTCGTCAACATCGTGGTCGTCGCTGGGCTCCTGATGCGGCCGAACGTCCAGCCCGCCGCCCAACCGCCTGCACCGCAGTCCGCTGATGCAATCGTAAGCACGCCCGCGTCCGAGCCGGCGCCGCAACAGCAATTCGCGGCCGAGATAGCAGCCGCGAAGCAGACCGTGCTGCCGCGTGAGGAGCCGGTAGCCGTGGCACAGGCTGCGCCAAGCGCGTCGGCTGCCCCGGCGCCTGTGACGGAGCCCGAGCCAGCGCTGGTGAGCAGCGAAGGAACCAACCCTCTCGCCCTGCCAACCGCCCAGGAAGTCATTGCGAGCGGCACTTTAACGTTGCCCACGCTGCACGTTGACGTGCACGTCTTCAGCGAATCACCAACGGATCGATTCGTCTTCATTAACATGAACAAGCACAAGGAAGGTTCGGTCCTCGCCGAGGGGCCGCGCGTGCAGCGCATTACGCCGGAAGGCGTCGTGCTGAGCCACAACGGCGTCACCTTCCTGTTGCCACGCGACTAGGATCCTACTCACTTGCCTGCACCGATTGCGAAGTACGTCGATGGCGATGCGCTGGCGGCAGCGCTGACATCAGGTATTCACCGAGTGCTTGCCGAGCAGGAACTGCTCAACCGCATCAATGTCTTCCCGGTCGCTGACAGTGACACGGGCACCAATCTGAGCCTGTCGCTCGGATCCGCGCTACCCGTGCTGGCGAGGCCCGGGGAAAAACACCTTGGCACGACGCTCGCTGCCGTCGCGGACGCGCTACTCGATGGCGCTCGTGGCAATTCGGGCGCGATCGTCGCGCAGTTCTTCCAGGGAATGAGTGACGCGGCCGGCGAAATCTCGCGCTTTACGACCTACACATTCGGCAAGGCCGTGGCGATGGGCAACGAGTACGCTCACGATGCGCTATCGAAACCGCGCGAGGGCACAATCCTGTCCGTGATCAGCGCATTTGCGCAGAGCATCGCACACCAGGCCAACGCGGCACGCGAAGGCGAGTTCCCGGCCGTCATCGATACGGCGCTCTCGCAGGTCGAAGAGGCGCTCGCCAATACGCCGAACCAGCTGGACGTATTGCGCAAGGCAGGCGTCGTCGATGCCGGTGCCAAGGGGTTCGCCGAGCTCGTATCCGGTATGGCCATGTACTTTCGCGACGGCACGATCGAGCCGCTCCCCGATACGTCCTACGCGCATGATACTGAGGCGCCCATCGAGTTCGCCGAAGCCGACAACGAATCACAGTTCCGCTTCTGCACCGAGTGCATGGTCACGGGTACGGACATCAACCGGCGCAAACTTCGCGAGGCTCTGGCCGAACTTGGCGATTCCCTCGTACTTGCCGGCACGAAGCGCAAGGCGAAAGTCCACATTCACGTCGATGATCCCGAAGCCGTGTTCGAGACGGCGCGACGCTTTGGCGATGTGACCGCCGAGAAAGCCGACGACATGCATCGGCAGCAGCATGCGACACACGAGGGCAAGCGACGTTTCGCGGTCATCGCCGACTCGGGCGCCGATATCTCGGATGCGGACATGGAGCGCCTCGATATTCACATGGTGCCGTGCCGAATCCAGTTCGGGGACCACGGCTACCTCGACAAAGTGAGCATCACGATCGACGAGTTCTATGAGGAGCTCAAGCACAATCCGCACCATCCGACGACCTCGCAGCCGGCGCCGGGCGATTTCCGTCGGCAGTTCCAGTTCCTGGCCAGCCACTTTGACGATGTGATCTCGATCAACCTGACTAGCGTTGCGAGTGGCACGTACGAAGCAGCCCGACTTGCAGCAGAGCGCGTCGACGCGCCCGGCAGAATTCACGTTATTGATACGCGCAATGCGTCGCTCGGCCAGGGGCAGCTTGCCGTCATGGCTGCGGAAATGGCCGAGGCGGGACACAGCGTCGAGGAAGCACTGGACGCGGTGCGCGCGGCAATTCCGGTGACGACATGTTATGCGATCCTCGAGGACCTGCGCTTTGCAGTGCGCGGCGGTCGCCTGCCGCGCTGGGTCAGAACAGTAGGCGACGTGCTGCGCCTGATGCCGATTATTTATACCCGCGAAGATGGCAAAGTGACGCTCAGCGGCGCCCTTTTCGGGCGGCGAAATCGCGTCAAACGCTTTGCAAAGTACATTGCGCGGCGCATGCCCGAGAATACGGTCGAGATTGGTATCGGCCACTCGTTATGCCAGGAAGACGCCGAGTCGCTGGCCGACTGGCTGGCAGAACTCAAGCCTGATGTTACCAAGGTCACTATGACAGGACTGGGGCCTGCGCTGGGTGTACACGCAGGGCCGAATTGCCTGCTCGTCGCGGTTCGGAAGCTACCCGCCGATCTTTCCGCCGACGGCGTCGACTAGGTCTTCACCCTCGTTGCGCGCGTTGTTCACGCGCCGATCAACTGGCCAGGCCTGCAGCGGCGGCGTGATTGCATCGACGTCATCGAGAAGCTCGTTACTGCCGGCCAGCCATTCACCGGCGCCGTTCGCCTCCAGCACTACTGGCATGCGGTGATGCAGCGGCTTCATGAAGTCATTGGCCTCGGTTGTAATCAACGTCGTAGTTTGCAGGGACTCACCGGTTTCCTTGTCCGTCCAGTTCTCCCATAACGCCGCAAATGCGAAGGGCTCACCGCTCGCAAGCGAGATGAAATACGGCGTCTTGACGTTGCCGTCGCGCTGCCACTCGTAAAAACCGTCAGCTAGCACGAGGCAGCGCCGGTGGCGATAGGCAGCCCGAAACGAAGGTTTCTCGGCGACGGTCTCGGCGCGGGCGTTGATCATGCGATTGCCGATCGACGGGTCCTTCGCCCAGAACGGCACGAGACCCCAACGCAGCATTACGAGTTCGCGACCCTCGCCTTCTGCGTTGCGGATCGCAACGATGTCCTGCGTCGGCGCTATGTTGTAGCGAGGTTTAACGTCGACGGAGCCTTCGACGCCGAACAGTGCGGCAGCGGCTTCGCTGGGTGAGTAGAAAGCAAACCGTCCGCACATCGCTGCGCCTCCCTATTCCCGAATGCCGACGCCGCGCTTCATGAGGATCATGCAACCCGAAAACAGCACGACGACGAACACGATCAGAATCGTGTACGCATGCCCGATGCTGATATCCGACGTGCCGAGAATGCCGTAACGGAACGCGTTCACCATGTACAGAATCGGGTTCGCCTTCGACACGTTCTGCCAGAACTCGGGAAGCAGCGAAATCGAATAGAACACGCCACCAAGGTAGGTCAGCGGCGTGAGGACGAACGTCGGCACAATCGAGATATCGTCGAATTTCCTGGCGAAGACAGCGTTGATAAAGCCGGCAAGCGAGAAGACGATCGATGACAACAACACGATCGAGATCATGATGAATGGGTGCGCAACCTGGAGATTGGTGAAGAACAATGCGATGAACGTAACGAGCAGGCCGACCAGCAAGCCGCGCAGCACACCGCCGGCGACATGTCCGAGGATGATCGTCGCGTAAGACATCGGTGCGACCAGCATTTCCTCGACGTGGCGCCCGAACTTAGCGCCGAAGAACGAGGACACGACATTGCCGTACGAGTTTGTGATTACGGACATCATGATGAGGCCAGGCGCGATGTAGGCCATGTAGTCAAAGCCATCCATCGTGCCGATGCGCCGGCCAATCAGGTTGCCGAAAATAATGAAGTACAAGGTCATCGTGATCGCTGGCGGGACAATGGTCTGCACCCAGATGCGCAACACGCGCACCATCTCCTTGCGAATGATCGTCTTCGCCGCCACGAGGTTGAGTCGCAGATTCACGCGTCAACTCCCTTGTTCTCGACGAGGCGCATAAACATTTCCTCGAGCCGATTGGCCTTGTTGCGCAGGCTGACGACCTGGATTCCCTGCGCATTGAGCTGCGTGAACAGGCTGTTCATGTCGGTCTCCTGCCCTTTCTCGACCTCGAGCTCACAGTCCTCGCGAACTCGCGTCTCAAAACCATCGAGCTGCGGCGCTGTGTCCAGCTGTCGATCAAGGCTCAGTACGAAGGTCTCGCGATGCAGGCGGCGCAGTACTTCGCTCATACGAGCATCTTCGATGATCGTGCCCTCGTCGATGATTGCGATATGGCGACAAAGCGACTCGGCTTCCTCGAGATAGTGCGTCGTAAGAATGATCGTCGTCCCGGCGTCGTTGATCTCGCGCAGGAAGTCCCACATCGATCGCCGGATCTCTATGTCGACGCCAGCGGTCGGCTCGTCAAGGATCAGGAGCTTGGGTTCATGCACGAGTGCGCGAGCGATCATCAGACGACGTTTCATGCCGCCCGACAGCGAACGCGCCGCATCGTCACGCCGATCCCAGAGGCGCAGGGCTCGCAGGTACTTTTCAACGCGCTCATCAGCAAGCTTGCCGCTGAGACCGTAGTACCCGGCCTGATTGCGTACCGTGTTGCCGACAGTTTCCCAGAGGTTGAGATTGATCTCCTGCGGCACGATGCCGAGGCAGGCTTTTGCCGCCTCGAGCTGCGTATCGATGTTATGACCGAAAATCTCGACCGTGCCGCCCGACTTGTTGACGAGGGACGAGATAATGCCAATCGCAGTCGTCTTGCCGGCCCCGTTTGGACCCAGCAGCGCATAGAAGTCGCCTGCTTCCACGGACAGATCGATACCTTTTAACGCCTGGTTACCGTTGGCGTAGGTCTTGGTCAGATTCTTTATAGATAGGGCTTTCATGAGGCCGCGTATTGTAACCGCGTGCCCCCGGCTGTCATACCTCGTCGGCAACTTTGCGATGCGGCAGGCTGATACTGCACGCAGCCGCCGGCAGGCGCTCCTGGCGGGTATCAGGTCCCTGTGTCAGCAAGGAATGCAGGACGCCCATCTGGGTTGCCTCACGCAGTGTCGTATCCGCGCCGGCCCCGCGCTGCAACAGCCGCTCCAGCCGTACATCGTCCGCTGCGAATCGCTCACAGATGATCAGCTGGTGGGAAACCTTGCCGAGCAGCGCTGCGAGCGTTGTCCCGGCCAGCTTGCCGCACCAGCCAAGCGTTGCACCACTTACCACGCGCGCGACGTATGGATTGCGACGCGCGAGTTCCCAGAGAAATGCGAGTCCCGCAGCCTGCAAGCTGCGCAGGTCGGCGTCATGGGTTTGTGTGTCCTCGATCAGATCCGCCTGTGGGGAGTCCCTGAGCAGGTGTTGCCACAGCGCGTCATCGTCCTCACGAAAGGAAAACAGCAGAAATGGCGCTTCAGCCAGCCGATCGATACGTGACAGCGACAGCGCTCCGATCCGCCCGGGGCGGAGATCGAGCCAGGCCCGGTTCAGGGCCGTCACGTTGGCCAGGTCGTCCGTTGTCAGTCCTTCGTAATCCATAGGCGGCTCCCGGGTGCGCGCAGGGCCGTTTTTTGCGCGTCTCTTGAGTAACTATATATTTGCTTGTAGGCCCATATACAGATGTTATAAGTTATTGAGGTACCATATATGGTCATATTTCTACAATAAAGGCAAGAAATGAGACTCACCGACGATCGTTACGCGGGCGAACGCCGCCAGTTCGAACTCGCGCTCCGCATGATCGGCCACGAGGCCCGAACGCGCACCATTCGAGAATGCACCGGCCTGTCGGACGACCGGATCCGCAAGCTCTACAGCACCTATTTTCGCAACGCAGGGCGCGAGGGAATCAAGCGACGTCGCGGCAAATCGCCGCGCCAGGTGCAGCACTACGTCAAGAGCCCGGCGAATCAGCTGCAGGCAACAACGCTCGTCGCACTCTACTGCGCGGGCCTGCTCCTGCGCGTTGACGACGATGACAGTGTGCACTGCTGCTGGCCGCGCCCGGACGTCGATTTCGGCCACCGCCTGTGTCGCGCTTATGAAACCTACCTTGTGCTTCACGAGGAGGCGCAGCTCAGCTTCGAGTGGGCCTGGAACCTCCTGCATTGCATCGCCTGGAACGACGAGCTGTATCTGGCTGTGTGTGACCATTGCGACGCGAGATACGTCCAAGATGCGTACGCGCTGGACAACAGCACTTGTCCCGTCTGCGATATTGGCAACAGTTCCGGTACACTTGCCGGGCACTCAGTGCCAGAAAAATAATCAAGCAATTAGGGAGTTAGACCAGATGTTAAAAGAATTCAAAGACTTTGCGATGCGCGGCAACGTGGTCGATATGGCCGTCGGTATCATTATTGGTGCTGCGTTCGGCAAGATCGTTTCGTCGCTCGTATCTGATGTCCTGATGCCGCCAATCGGCGTCGTCATGGGCAGCGTTAGCTTCAGCGACCTGCACGTTGCGCTTGGGGAGGGCGAAGGCGCGGCCACGCTCAACTACGGCATGTTCATCGATCAGGTGATCAACTTCCTGATCGTCGCTCTGGCTGTATTCTTCCTGATCAAGGCGATCAACTCCCTGAAAAAGAAAGAAGAAGAGAAGCCTGCCGAGCCGCCGAAGCCGTCGGCCGAAGAAACGCTGTTGACCGAAATCCGCGACCTGCTCGCCAAGAACTGATCGCGGCCCCTCGGGGCAATTAACGGTTAGTGGAAGACCACAACGTTTTTGCGGGCGCGTTCGTCGACCGCATTGGCGAACGCCGTAAGGATCCCGACTGGCTGGCCGAAGCGCTCTCGAGTGACGAGACGCGCTTCGTGCCGGTCTGGGGTGAGCGTTGCCTGGTGGGCGGCGATCCTCCCGGTGCCATCCTGCTCGACGCCGACGCGGCTCGGCGGTTCGTCACGCACGACAGCGCGATTTTTCTTGGACTGTTCCGCGACCGACCGGCATTTTCGGTGGCAATCCCGGGCGACCTGGACCCTCCATTCCGCGAGCTCGGCGAGTTCAAGGACCTTCGTTACCTGGGCACTGTGCTGCCACCCGACGAGGCGAATCTCGTCGCCCATGCGCGTGCGCTCGTGCTCTGGCACAGTGCGACGCTGTATTGCGGCAAGTGCGGCTCCGCTTCACAACCTTCGGCCGGGGGCAATTCGCGACGATGCTGCAATCCGGATTGCAGCCAGGAGATATTCCCGCGCACCGACCCGGCGATCATCGTTCTCGTCAGCGACGGCGATCGTTGCCTGCTGGGCCGCCAGGCTTCCTGGCCCGAGGGCCGCTACTCGACCATCGCGGGATTTGTCGAACCCGGCGAGAGTCTCGAGGACGCGGTGAGGCGCGAGGTGTACGAGGAAACCAACGTCCGTGTCGGCGCCGTTCGTTACCACAGCTCGCAGCCGTGGCCTTTCCCATCCGCGCTGATGCTCGGGTTTGTCGCCGAGGCGACATCGTCCGAGATCAAGCTCAACGATGGCGAACTCGAAGATGCGCGCTGGTTCTCGCGCGATGAATTGCGTTCGGACGATGTCGGCCTGCCGTTTCGCATCTCGATTGCGCGGCGGCTGGTCGACCACTGGGTTGACGGGTTCTGACGATGTGCCTGATCGCGCTTGCCCTGGGCAAAGTCCCCGGCTATCCGGTCGTAATCGCCGCCAACCGGGACGAGTTTCACGCGCGCCCGACGCAGGACGCGCACTGGTGGCCCGATAAACCCGGGATACTTGGCGGCCGCGATCTGCAGGCCGGCGGTACGTGGCTGGCGCTGGGACGAAACGGCCGGTTTGCGACCGTAACAAACTTTCGCGACGCGCAACCACCTCAGCCGCGGCACCGCTCGCGTGGCCACCTTGTCACGGACTTTCTCGATAGTGAACTCGCGCCCGACGCCTTTCTGGCGACGGTTGCAGAAGACGAATACACAGGCTTTAACCTGATCGCAGGAACAGCCACCGAAGTTGCTTACCTTTCGAACCGGGAAGACGGCATGCGAAATCTCGGCTCCGGCGTCTACGGCCTCAGCAACGCGCTGCTCGACGGACCCTGGCACAAAGTCGAGTCGAGCAAGCACCAGCTGACCGAACTGATCGGCAACAACACCGTCAACGAAAGCAGCCTCATGCGACTCATGAATGATCGTGACAGAGCGCCTGTGGATGATATCGAGCCCGATCATCTCGATCTCGCCACGGCCCACGCAATCAGTGCGCCGTTCATCGTATTGCCGAATTACGGCACACGCTGCACGACCGTCGTACTCGCTGACGAAAACGGCCACTGGAGTTTCACCGAGCGCCGTTTCGACCCGGCCGGCAAAGCGACCGGCGATTCACGATTCACGTTCAACGCCACGGAGCCGTCATGACTCTCATACCCGCTGACAATCACTTCGCCCTGATGGCCGCCCTGTTCGTCATCGCGGGCGCGTCGTTTCTTGCGGAACGGACGCGCGTTGGCGCACATCTGACCGGCGCCGTCATTGCCATTCTCACTGCGATTGCTGCTGCCAACCTGAAGATCATTCCGCATGCGGCGCCGGCGTTTGATTTCGTTTTTAGCTATTTCGTCCCGGTGCTGATTCCGTTGTTCCTGTTCCGCGCCAACCTGCGCCACATGATCTTTGAGACGACGCGCATGACGATCGCATTTCTCGTTGCGAGTGCCGGCACCATTGCGGGCGTATTGATCGCCGTCGCGGTGCTCGACCTCAGTGCACTGGCGCCGATGGCCGAAACGGATCCCGCCCTGCGCGAGGCCGGCATGGCCGGATTGTTCGCATCGACGTATATCGGTGGCTCAGTCAACTACGCCGCACTTGGCGAGATCACCGGACTTCGCACGGATGCGTCATTCTTCTCAGCCGCGACGGCGACCGACAATCTGTTCAGCGCCTTGTTTCTGAGCGTGTTGGCACTGCTGCCCGGGTGGAATTGGCTCGCAAAGCGTTTCACTCAGCACGAACATGGCGAGGCGACTGCGGAGGCGCAGCACGACAACGGCATATCCGCCGCGAGCCTGACGCTCGCTCTTGCCGCCGCGATCAGTTTCGTTGCAATTGGCGACGCGATTACATCCGCCATAGGAATGCCCAGCCTGCGCTACGCAACCATCACGGTGCTCGTGCTCATTGCGGCGACGGCCTTTCCGGAATGGATGGCGAAGCTGCGTGGAGGATTCGAGCTTGGCGTTGGCCTTGCGTTTGTCTTCTTCGCCGCGATCGCAGCAGGGGCTGACCTCGTGGCGATGATTCAGATTGCGCCGCTACTGGTCGTACTCGTCGTGATACTGCTGAGCGTGCACCTGCTTGTGCTGCTGTCGGCGGGGCGCTTGCTCAAGTTGACACTGCCTGAACTCGTCACGGCGTCGAACGCGGCGGTCCTTGGAGCGACAACGGCGCCGGCGTTAGCGGCAGCGCGTGGCTGGCATGACCTGGTAACTCCGGGTGTACTGGTTGGCGTGCTCGGGTACGCGCTGGGTACGTTTGCCGGTACCGCGCTGTTTCACCTGTTAGGTTGAGGTCGGGAATCGCGTCTCGTCAGAGCACGCAGAACATCGCCGCGTCAGCGTTCGGCGCGTTGGCCATGCACTCGGCGGCGGAACGATTGTCGCCGTTATCGAGATCCTTCGTGCACTGGCTCATGTCTTTCCTGGCTTCCTGGATGTTCGCCTTCAGCTCGCGCAGCGCCTGCTCCGCGCTCGCCTTCTCGGCCGGCGCCATGCTCGGCATTTTCGCGCGGATCTTGCGCTCCCACACTGCCGAGAAGCGGCTCAGGTTGCTGACCGCTTTGGCGCATAGAGCCCGGTCATTGGCAGCGGAATTCTCGCCACCGAGATCGCGCGTAGACCGGTAGTTCCCGCTACTGCTCGGACCACTGTGGATCTTCACCTCTTCGGTCTTTTGTTTTGGCGGCGGCGTATCCGTGAAATGGACGTTGCCGTCTTCATCGACCCACTTGTAGACCTCGGCGTGAGCCGCGGTTGTCATGGCCAGGAAGGCCGCCAGTGTCAGTGCGAGGAGTTTCATCGGCTTGTCCTGCGGCGCCCCGTGCGCCGGCTGATACATAGTGACAGCCTACGAATCCAGCGCTATCAGCGCCATGAACCCCGTCACACCGCAGGGAAATGCCGAATCAGGTCTCGTACACGCGAATCAGCCATTCCCGGATGTCGCGAATCTCGTCGGGGCAGACGGCATGCGCCATCGGATAGTCGTGCCATTCGACGTCGAAACCCGTTTCCGAGAGCGTCTGCGCCGAGAGCTGGCCCCATTGCAGTGGCAGCATCGGATCGAAGGTGCCATGCGCCATGAATACCGGGACTTCGCGGCTGCCCGTTGACCCCTCGACACCCGAAGGAATCGGCACGTAGGTCGAGAGCGCCATAAGCCCGCCCAGACGATGTGGCGTGTGCAGCGCAGTATTGATGACGATCGCGCCACCCATGGAAAAGCCTGCAATAACAATGTGTTCGGCTGTGATGCCGCGCTCGATTTCGCGCGCGATCAATGCCTCGACGATAGCCGTGCTCTCCTGCACGCCGGCCGCATCGGCACGACCCTCTGCGTCCAGACTCACAATGTCATACCAGGCCCGCATGGCCATGCCGCCGTTGATCGTGACCGGTCGTACCGGCGCATGCGGGAACACGAACCTGAGCGGCAGGCTGACCGGGAGATGCAGTTCCGGGACGATTGGCTCGAAATCATGGCCGTCGGCACCGAGACCGTGCAGCCAGATCACGCTGCCGACCGGGTTTGCGCCCGTAGTCACTTCTACGCATTCAGGTAGGGCCAAGATGGTGCTCCAATCGTCTGAAAGCGGCGCAGTGTAACCCATCCCGGGCACAAAAATGTGCGTTCGGGGGTTGACGTCCTATGCGCATCATGTTCCTATTATGCGCATATTTATTCAGTAAGCGGTAATTGGACGATGCCTCCTACCACCGAAGACCAGCTTCAGCGGCGCGCCGCCATTCGCAAGCTGTTGCTCCAGGGCCCCGCCACGACGCAGGCGTCCCTGGTGACGGCACTCGAAGCGCTCGGCCACGTCGCGACGCAATCCAGCGTCAGTCGCGACCTGCGCGAGATTGGCGCGATCAAGACAGCCCACGGCTACGAACTGCCCACCGATGAGGGCACGGGCGACGACCAGGTTGCGGCGGTCGCCGACCTGCTGCGTACCACGACGGCGGCCGGCTCGAACCTGCTTGTCATCCGCACGGGCATCGGCGCGGCACAGCGCGTTGCGCTGGCGCTCGATCGCAGTGGCTGGCCCGGCATCGTCGGCACCATCGCTGGCGACGACACGATTTTCGTAGCGACCGAATCGGCGCACGCGCAAAAGAACCTGGTTTCGCGGATCGAGCATGCGACTCGATCCTGATACGGAGAAAAAAGTGAGCAAGGACACAACACCGATCATCCTCGCCTTCTCGGGCGGCCTCGACACGTCATTCTGCGTGCCGTGGCTCAAGGAAAACTATGCCCGCGACGTCGTCACCGCCTGTGTCGACACAGGCGGTATCGATGCCGCGGCGGCCACCGCGCTCGAGGAACGTGCGATGGCGCTAGGCGCCATCGAGCACGTGCTGATCGATGCCAAGCAAGAATTTTTCGACACCGTCATACGTCACCTGATCGCGGGCAATGTGCTGCGAGGCAACGCCTATCCGCTGTGTGTGGGCGCCGAACGCGGTCTGCAGGCGGAGAAGCTTGCGCAGATTGCAAGCGAACGGGGCGCAACGACGGTTGCCCACGGCTGTACCGCCGCCGGTAATGACCAGGTGCGCTTCGAGGTTGCGCTGCGAACTCTCAACCCCGGGCTCGAGGTCCTCGCGCCCGTGCGCGATAACAGCTGGGTTCGCGAGGAGCAGCTCGCCTATCTCAAGGACCACGCCATGCCGTTGCCGGCTCAGGGCTCAGCCTACTCTATTAATCGCGGCCTCTGGGGCATCACGATCGGCGGCCAGGAAACGCTGACCTCCGAGAACTCGATTCCCGAGTCGGCCTGGGTGCTCTCGGCGAATGCGTTCGCCGAACCGCTCGAACCGTCGTCCCATACGCTCGACTTTGTGAAGGGTGTGCCTGCACGGCTCGATGGCGAAGCCCTTCCGCCCGTTGCGCTGATTGAGAAACTGGAAAGGCTCGCGGGCGCCTACGGAATTGGCCGGGGCATTCATCTCGGTGACACGGTGCTGGGCACCAAAGGTCGAGTCGCATTCGAAGCGCCGGCCGCTATCACGCTGATTACCGCACATCGCGAACTCGAGAAGCTCGTACTCAGCGCGCAGCAGGCACGCATTAAGGACAGCGTCGCCGCAACTTACGGAGACCTTGTGCACGAAGGCAAGCAGCTCGACCTCGCGTGCGAGGACATCGAAGCGCTGTTCGCATCGTCGCAACGCCGTGTAACAGGAACGGTGAACTTCACGTTGCGTCCCGGCCAGCTGTTCATCGATGGCGTTGAATCCGAGCATTCGCTGCTCGCCGCGACCAAAGGTGTCTACGGCGAGGCGGCTGGCGAATGGACGCCCGCCGATGCACTTGGCTATGCGCGCGTCCTCTCGCTGCCGGGCACCCTGCAAACGCGTGCCGGCGGAGACTGACATGAAGAGTGTCGTCGTCGACAAGATCGCCTCGGTTGCACAGCACAACGACCTCGCGTCGGAGTTGCGCCTGTCGAAGGACATCCCCTGCGAAGAAGGGGTGCTCGTTGCAGCAAAGATCCTCAACAACAAGTCGCGCTATAACCAGCTCGAGCTGACCTCAGGACGCATGGCGACCGTCAACCAGGGCGACGTAATCGTCGGTGCGCTCGGGCACCGCAAAGCGCTGCGTGGCTACTCGGGCCACCTGCCGAAGTCTCTCAAGCCCGGCGACACGATCCAGATCCTGAATATCGGCGGCGTGCTCGGCATATGCGACTCGGCCAACCCGGACGTAGGCGCACCGTTCGACTGCGAGGTCCTTGGCACGGTACTGAGCTTCCCGTACCTCGGCGAACGCATCGGCGTGCCGGCTCGTGCCGGTTCAAGCGCGCTCGAAGACGAGCCGCCGATCAACACGGCCGGCGTTCCCGTCATCGCGCTGGCCGGAACCTGCATGGACTCCGGCAAGACGGCGGCCGCCTGCGCGATCGTTGGACGCCTGCGGCATCTCGGTTTCCAGGTCTCGGCCTGCAAGGCGACCGGCGTATCGCTGCGTCGCGACGTGCTCGCGATGGAAGATGCCGGCGCATCCGACACAATGATCTTCTCCGACTTCGGCATTGTCACAACGACCGACGCCAATGGCCGCCAGCTGACGCGCGCCCTGCTCACGGAACTTGCAGAAAAGCGACCCGACGTCATCGTACTGGAGCTCGGCGATGGCCTGCTCGGCGCCTACGGCGTCGGCGCGATCCTGTCGGATACCGAGATTCGTGACGCGCTGACTGCCGTCGTGTTGTGCGCGAACGATCCGGTTTCAGCCTGGGGCGGCGCGGAACTGCTGCGCAAGGAATTCCATATTGAACCGGCCGTAGTCACCGGGCCGGCAACCGACAACGAAGTCGGCGTTCAGCAGATCGACGAGCGCACCTCGCTGCCCGCGATCAACGCACTGTCCAACCCGGTGGCGCTTGGTGATATGGTCGCGGACCTCTTGAGGAAGGAGACTTCATGACAGCGTCCGTTCCAGCAGTCATTCTCGGGGCAAGCGGCTACGTCGGTGGCGAGCTGCTGCGCCTGGTCGCCGCACACCCGAACTTCAAACTCGCCGCCGCGGTTTCAGACAGCGGCGCGGGGAAACCGATCGGCGAACTGTTTCCGCACCTCGCGAGCACGTTCGCCACAACGACATTCGTCGCGCACTCCGAGTGGCTCGATCACGTCGGTTCCGGCGGCCAGCTGGCCCTGTTCTCGGCCGCACCGCACGGCGCATCAGCCGCGGTCATCGCCGCTGCGATCCGGGCGTGCGAGGACAAGCGCATCGATGTCCACGTTGTCGATTCCTCGGCCGACTTTCGCTACGCAGATCAGGACGCATACGAAGCGGTTTACAAAACGGCCCACGGCGCGCCGGACATCCTCAATAAGTTCACCTGTGCGCTACCCGAGCATGTCGACGCGATCGACGTTGCTCATGTCGGCCACCCGGGATGTTTCGCCACGGCGTCGTTGCTCGCCGTTGTGCCGCTGATGCAGTCCGGACTGACTGACGCCGAGGTTTTCATTAGCGGCATCACAGGCAGCACGGGATCTGGCAAGAGCCCGCAACCCGGCACGCATCATCCGGAACGGAACAGCAACCTGTATGCCTACAAGCCGCTCGCGCACCGTCATGCACCCGAAGTCGCGGCGCTCGCCGAAGCGGCCAGCGGCCGACAGACGGCCGTGCATTTTGTACCGCATTCGGGCCCGTTCGCCCGTGGTATCCACGTGACTGTGCACGCAAAGACGAAGGCGCCAGTTTCTGACAAAGACGTGCGGAAGGTGTACGCCGACGCCTATGCCGACGCGCCGTTCGTGCAGGTGGTGGACGGTACGCCGCGCATCAAGAACGTTGTCGCGAGCAATCAGTGCCACATCGGTGTGGCAACCGACGGCGATGCGGTTGTCGTGATGGCCGCAATCGACAACCTTGTCAAAGGAGCAGCCGGTGGCGCGATGCAGTGGATGAATCGACTTTGGGGGCTGCCCGAAACCGCGGGCCTCGACATGCCAGCACCGGGGTGGACGTAATGGCCGCTGCCAGCGATGCACAAATGGATCCACGGGTTCGCGAAGCGGCGCTGACGATTCCCGTCTACGGTCAGCTGCCGTTCGTACCGGAACGTGCCAGCGGCTGTGACATCTTCACGCGTGACGGCCGCCGCATCCTCGACCTTTATGGCGGCCACGCCGTTGCAGCACTCGGGTATGGCCATCCACGCCTCGTGCGCGCCATCCAGGAACAAAGCAGCAAGCTCCTGTTCCAGAGTAATGCGGTTGCTCTCGACGTGCGCGCCGACGCCGCGGAGCAGTTGACACGCGTTGCGCCCAAAGGCCTGGAACGTGTGTTCTTTGTGAACTCGGGTGCCGAAGCCAACGAAAACGCGCTGCGTATGGCGCTGATGGCGACAGGCCGCAAGAAAGTGCTCGCGATCACTCACAGTTTTCACGGCCGCACGGCGGCAGCAGCGGCTGTCACCTGGAATGCCGGCAAGTGGTACGGCTTCCCGGACAAGCCCTTCGAGGTGGACTTCATTCCGCGCGATGACATCGGCGCCGCGGCATCGATGATCACCGCGGATATTGCCGCCGTCATCTTCGAGCCGGTTCAGGGGGTCGCGGGCGCCTACGACCTGTCGCTCGAGTTCTGCGAAACCCTGCGGCGCGAGACGCAGCGACACGGCGTCATGCTGATTGCCGATGAGGTGCAGTCTGGAATGGGGCGTTGCGGCCAGTTCTTCGCGGTGCAGGCGCATGGCATCGCGCCCGACATACTGACGAGTGCCAAGGCGCTCGGCGGCGGCATCCCTTGCGGTGCCGTGCTGTGTACGGATGCCGTAGCCTCGCGATTCGGTACCGGCGACCTTGGAACGACGTTCGGCGGCGGACCGATCGCGGCAGCGGCAATCACCGCGACCATCCAGGGCATCCTCGCCGAACACTTGCTCGCCAATGTGCGCGCACTCGAAGGCCGGATTCGCGACAAGTGCGTCGTCGGACCCGTGCGCAAGATCCAGGGCATGGGGCTGTTGCTCGGTCTTGTCTGCGACCGGCCGGCGACCGAGGTGCGGGACGCGCTTCTGGAGCACGACATTCTTACCGGAACGAGCGGCGACCCCAATGTGGTTCGAATCCTTGCCCCGCTCGTCCTGCAGAACAAACACGTTGATCACCTCGCTCACGCGCTGGCCAACATCGCGCCTGCGACGGACTGACAAAGGACACGTTTATGAAAGCGTTTAACGACCTCGCCGACTTTTCCCATGAAGAAATCTCAGCTCTTGTCGACCTGGCGGGACGACTCGACAGTCACCCGGAACCCGAAGCGCTCAAGGGCAAGGTCCTGTCGCTGCTGTTCCTGAGCCCATCGCTGCGCACGCTCGCGTCATTCCAGGCGGCGATGGTCCGGCTTGGCGGCGGCTCGTTTGTGATCTCGCCGGACATGTCTATCCACGGGCTCGAAGTTCGTGACGGTATCGTAATGGACGGCGTCGCGGCCGAGCACATCCGCGAGGCGGTCCCGGTCATTGCGTCGTATGGCGATGCGATTGGCATTCGGGCATTTGCTGACCGCAAGAAGATCGAGAACGATCTTGCCGAAACGCGATTCAATGCGCTGACCGAACTCATCGATACGCCGTACATCAACATGGAGTCTGCGATGAACCACCCGTGCCAGAGTCTCGCCGACTGGAAGACCATGGATGACTTCGATATGCCGACCAACGGCGGGAAGTTCGTGCTCAGCTGGGCGTACCACCCCAAGGCGCTGCCGCTGGCCGTACCATCGGCGACTCTGCATATGGCCGCAATGCGCGGCATGGACGTTACCGTGCTGCGCCCCGAAGGTTTCGAGTTACCGGCGCCTGTCATGCAGAAAGCGATCTTTGCAGCGGAGGAATCGGGCGGGTCGGTTCGCGAGACCACGGACCGGAATGAAGCGATGGAAGACGCGCATGTCATTTACGCCAAGTCCTGGTCGTCGACGCAACACTACGGTGACAAGCTGGCCGACCAGAAGCTCAGGGAACAGCATCTCGACTGGTGCGTTGACGAGTCCTGGTTCGGGAACGCAAAGGAAGACGCGCGCTTCATGCATTGCCTGCCTGTGCGCCGTGGCGTTGTCGTCGCTGACGAGATTCTCGATGGGCCGCGCAGCATCGTTATTCCCGAGGCGCGCAATCGCATGCTCGCCCAGATGGCAGTGCTGCACCAGATGCTTGGAGGCGCCACATGACCAGTAAACGCGAACGCGCGATCGTTGTCTCCGCGCTCAAGCACGCGGCGCCCTATATTCGTCTGTACAAGGGCAAAGTCTTCGTCATCAAGGTCGGTGGCGAGGTGTTCGCCGATCCCGAACTGGCGAGCGCGCTTATCGAACAGGTTGGCATTCTGCACCAGGTCGGCATCCGAGCCGTGCTCATTCACGGCGGCGGGCCGCAGTCCACGCAGCTGGCATCCGATCTCGGGCTCGATACCCAGTTTGTCGACGGCCGGCGCGTTACGGACAGCGAGTCGCTTAACGTCGCGACGATGATCCTGAACGGTCAGATCAACACACGCATTCTCGCCGCATGCCGCGACCTGCAGATTCCCGCGGTTGGCATTAGCGGCGTGGACGCGGGGTTGATTCGCGCACACAAGCGCCCGCCCGTCGAAGGCAAGGACGGCGAGTCGGTCGACTACGGATTTGTCGGCGACATCGATTCTGTCGAAGCGGACATCCTGCAGAAGCAGCTCGACAATGGCCTCATGCCCGTGGTCAGCCCCCTGTCATGTGACGAGTCGGGCACGCTGCTTAACATCAATGCCGACACGGTGGCTGCTGCGATTGCGGCAGAACTCGACGCCGAAAAGCTGATTCTCGTGACTGGCGCGACCGGCATTCTCGAAGACGTTAACGATCCGGGTTCCCTGATCAGCTACATCGATCGCAAGCACCTCAAGGAGCTCAAGGACAAGGGCATCCTCGCTGACGGCATGCTGCCGAAGGCTGCCGCGATCGACGCCGCGATCAAGGACGGCGTGTCGCGCGTGCATGTCATTTCCTACAAGCTCGCCGACAGTATTTTGCTTGAAGTATTCACGAACGAAGGTACCGGCACGCTCGTCGTCGACGACATCGCGGCATTGACGCCGGAAGAACAGGCGGCCGAATCATGAGCCGCCTCTGGGAGAAAGGTCTGCCACTCGACGAACGGGTGCTGCGCTACACGGCCGGTGAGGATCACCTGCTCGACGCGAGGCTGGTTGCTTACGACGTCCGCGGGTCGATCGCTCACGCCGAGATGCTGGCCGCCCAGGACCTGATCTCTCACGATGACTGCCATGCTATCTGCGACGGCCTGCGTAAGCTCGAGGCGCGGTTCGAGGCCGGCGACTGGGAGATCAGTCTCGAGGATGAAGATGTGCACACGGCGCTCGAGTCGCGTCTGACCTCCGATATAGGGGCTGCAGGCGGACGTCTGCACCTCGGACGGTCGCGCAACGACCAGGTACTGACGGCCTTGCGGCTCTACCTGCGAGACGCCGCGCTCGATCTTGCGGGACGCGTCGAACACCTGCGGGCATCAATTGCGCACCTGGCCGAGCGCCAGGGCGACGTTGAGTTGCCTGGCTACACGCACATGCAGCACGCGATGCCGTCTTCGGTTGCCCTCTGGTGCGGCGGCTTTAACGAAGGATTCGGGGACGCCGTTGACGGCCTGCGGGCCGTGCACAAGCGCATCAACAAGAACCCGCTTGGCAGCGCGGCAGGCTACGGCACGCCGGGGCTGCCTCTCGATCGCGAATTCACGACGAGGCGGCTGGATTTTGACGCAACGCAGTCCCCGGTTACAGCAGCACAGCTGTCGCGCGGCAAAGCCGAAAGCGCCCTGCTCTTCGAGATCGCGCTGATGATGCAGGATCTCTCGCGGATGGCGAGTGACCTGTTGCTGTTCTACACGCAGGAGTTCGCCTACATCACGCTCGCGCCCGAGGTAACGACGGGTTCGTCGATCATGCCGCAGAAGCGCAATCCGGACGTGCTTGAACTGTTGCGCGCATCGTCCGCAACGAGCCAGGCCTGTCTCGACGAAACAATGATGATCACGGCAAAGCTGCCCTCCGGTTATCACCGTGACCTTCAGCGCCTCAAGAGCCCGGTGTTTCGCTCGATCGATCTTGCTATCGACAGCGTCGACATCCTGGCCTACTTGCTCGAAGGACTCGCGTTCGTACCCCAAAACATCAAGCTCGATGAAGGCATCTTCGCAACCGAGGAGGCCTATCGACTCGTCACCGAAGAAGGCATGCCGTTTCGCGAGGCCTATCGGGAGGTTGCGAAGCGTTACGTGAAGTGATCAGGGCGTGTCGATGATCTCGACCGGTTGCCCCGGTTGCAGCCGCTCTGCGCCACGAACGATGACCTGATCGCCGGCCTCAATGCCGTCTGCGATCGCCACCCACATGCCGACGGTGGACGTGATGTTCGCGGTAACCTGTTCCGCGGCACCGTCGTCGGTCACTCTGTAGACATACGCGGCGCCGCCCCGCTCGACGAGAGCGTCCCGTGGCACCGCGACCGCTGTGACCGCCGACCCGTTTGGCAGACTGACCTGCACGGGCGTACCGACGAGCCAGTCGCTGTCTGAAGCGCGCAGACGGATTTCGACGACGCGCGAAACCGCATCGCCGACAGGTACGACGGCGCGTACCGGGTGGCGCCGTTCAACGCCCGAATAGTGCACGGCGACAGGCTGTTCCGGTTTCACAAACTCGGTAAGAGCGATCGGCGCGGGCAAGATGATTTCCTTGCGTCGCGTATCGACAAGCCGCAGCACGTCTTCTCCCACGCTCAGGAACTCGCCGACCGATGCCAGGCGCTGTGTGACGTGCCCGGCGAACGCGGCCCGTATGCGGGTTCTCGCGAGGTCGCCCTCGGCCCTCTCGAACTGCGCGCGCGCATCCTCGAGCTGGTGTAACACCTGGTCGCGATTGGTACGCGACTCGTCGAGCAGGTTGGCCGACGCGTTGTTACTTGCGGCCAGCTCCTCGGCGCGCGCGAGCTGCCGCTCCCGATATCGCAAATCTGCCTCGAGGCGAGCCACGTTGGCGCGTGCTCTCGTCAGCGCCACCTGCATCAGGCGAGGCTCAATACGCGCAATTACCTCGCCGGCCTCGACTTCGTCACCGACCTCGGCCAGCCAGGTGATAACGCCTTCGACCTCGGTGGCGATACGTGAGTCGTTCAGGCTCACGACCGTGCCGGATACTTCGACCACGGGCGCCATGTCACGCAGTTCGGCTGTTGCGACCTGCACGCGCGCCGGCGGGAACGCCATGCCTTCCTGCTGGGCTGTCGCCAGCAGCGGCAGACCAATCAGACAGATCAAACCGAGGACATGTTTCTTCATTCTGTCGTTCTCACCTTACCGGACAACATCGGGGCCTTGTGCGGCGCCGCGGTCAGTTGCAGCAGGCTAGGCAGCAACAGGAGCGTGAAGATCGTGGACACGCTCATGCCACCGACGATCGCCGCCGCCATACCCCGGTAGATATCACTTCCCTCGCCGGGCACGACCAGGAGCGGAAGCATACCGAACAGGCTCGTCAGCGTGCTCATGAATATGGGGCGCAGACGGTACCGCAGGGCCTGGTGCACGGCATCGTGCCGGTTCATTCCCTCGGCCTGGGCGGTGCGCGTCTGCGCAACCAGCAGGATCGCGTTGTTGACGACAAGACCCAGCAGAATGATGAAGCCGATCATTCCGAGTAAGTCCAGCGGCTGGAACTTGATGGCATTGACGATCGTTAGCGCGAGCACGCCCCCGACGGCTGCCAGCGGAATCGAGATGACGACGAAGATGGCGTCCTTGAGCGAGCGGAACAGCCCCGCCATGATCAGCACAAGCAGCACGATCGCGATAAGGAAGTTCGCACCCAGTGTACCGATCGCGCGCTCGAGATCCTGCGCGCTGCCCGCATACTGGATGGTGCCATCAGCCGGCAGCATGGGCCGAAGCTGCGGCTCGATCGAGTTGCGAAGCTCGGCAATCAGCGCCTCGAGCGACATCCCGGGCGGTGGATTGACGATCAGGCTGTAGACGCGCGCACGGTTGATGCGGACGACCATTGCCGGCGACGGCGCGATCTCGATCTCGGCGAGACTGCCGAGAGGCACGAGACCACCCGGCGTACTCATGGGCAACGCGGCCATCGCTTCGGGCGTCGCGGATCGGGTCGTCTTCAGGTAGATGTCGACGCGCTCCCTTCCTGTGAAATACTCACCGAGCCAGATGCCCTGCCCGAGTTGCAGGATGACGCGGGTCAGGTCGTCGCGGGTCCAGCCCATCTCGGCCAGCCGCACGTCCCTCGGGATGAAGCGCAGCTCGTTCGCCTCGGCGAACGGATCCGGCTGAGGCTGCGCCGAAGCGCCGGGCAAGGTCGTCGGTATAAGCTGCATGGCATGTGCCACCACCGGCTTGAGCGCTTCGAGATCAGTCGACGCGAGCCGCATCTCGACGCTGTTGGTGTCTTCGAAACCGCCGAACAGGCTGCGCCGCAGCGTGAAGCCGAATGTATCCGGCACCCCGGCAACGATCTGCGTCTGGACCATGGCCTGGAACTCATCGAGATTGGTGCCCTTCGCCGGATTGATGGCCAGCCAACCGCCCGTTGCGCCGGGAAAAGACCACAGGAAATAGTCGCGGATTGCGGGCTCCTGTTCGCCGGTAATGTACGGCTCGAGACGCCGGTTCAGCAACTCCGCAATCTCGCGGTCGGCCGTATCGACGTTGGTGCCCGGCGGGAAGAACAGGAAGGTATCCACGGTGTCGCGCTTCACGGGCGGAAGGTAATTACTCTCCGGCCAGAGCAGCACGGTGAGCAAAATCGATCCTGCCATCAGCCCGCCAATCCAGCCGATCCGACGCGTCTGCGTGCCCGTCAGCCGCACGAGAGCTTCGGCCAGGCGATCCCAGCGTGATACAGCACCCGGCCCTGGCGGCAGCGTGCGCATCCAGTAGCGCGCCGTAGTCGGCAGTATCGTCACAGCGACCAGCAGCGATATGGAAACGCCTATCGCAATCGTAAGCGCGAGGTCCGCGAACATCTGTCCCTCGACGTCCTTCAGGAACATGATCGGCAGGAATATCGCCACGGTCGTCGTTGTCGATGCCAGCAGCGCGCCCCAGACCTGGCTCGCGCCCTTGTCGCTCGCGAGCGCAGGATCCTCGCCGCGCTCTCGCAACCGCACGATGTTCTCGAGCACGACGATCGCCGCGTCGAGCACCATACCCGTAGCGAATGCGAGCCCTGCCAGCGAAATCACATTCATGGACCGGCCTGCCGCCGACAGAATGACGAACGTGCCGAGCAGCGAAATCGGGATCGCCATCGCGATGATCATCGTCGCGCGCCACTGGCGCAGGAACAGCCACAGCACGCCGATCGCCAGGATCACGCCGGCAATCAGGTTGCCCGTGAGAAGCCGGATCGAGCGGTTGATGTAGAGCGCCGGATCGAAACTGTAGTCGGCCCGCAGGCCCCGCTCGGCAAACTCGGTCTCGTTCAGCTCGTTTATTCGGGCCTTCACCCCGTCGAGCGCTTCGAGGACGTTCGCCTCGGTCGTCTTCGTAATCGCGAGCCGCGCCGCCGTGTGGCCATTGTGGTAGATGAAGCCCTCACGCTGGCCGGGGCCGTAGGCGATCGTGGCCATTTCGCCGAGCTTAATTGGCACGCCGTCACGCCATTCCACGATCAGGTCGGCCAGCTCCTCGACGTCGTAGCGCCCCTCGACCCGGAGCGTGTAACTCCGGCGACCGACGTCAACCACGCCTGACGAGATGTCGGCCGAGCGGCCGATGCGCGCCGCCGCCTTCGCGATATCGACGCCAAGCTCCGCGGCCTTGTACGGGTCGATAACGATTTGCAGCTGGTCGCTGCTGTTGCCGCTGGCATCGAACATGTCGACCTCGGACACGCCGTACAGAGACGCGATCTCCGGGACGATGACCTCGCGCAGATAACGCTTGTTCTCGACGAGGCGATCCTCGTCGCCGTCGAGCTGCTGTATGAAGTACTCGATGAGCTGGTCATTGGCATCGCCCCATTCGCCGAGCATTACCTGGGGCTTCTCGGCATTGGCGGGAAGCGGCCGCAGGCGATTGAGGCGGCTGATGATCTCGATCAACGTGCGCGTCATGTCGGTCTCGAGAGCGAACTCGAGCTGGATGAAACCGAAATTTGTCACGCTCCAGGCCGCCATCTCCGTGAGGCCGGGCGTGCCCTGCAGGACTTCCTCGACCGGCACGGTCAGCTCGGACTCGACTTCTCGCGGGGACGCGCCGGGCCACGCCGTCACGACGGTCACGATGGGTTTCTCGATCTGTGGCAGAAGCTGCGCCGGTATCCGGACGACCGAAAGCAGCCCGAGCAGGACGAGTGCGGCCGCGACGATACTGATTGCGGCGGGATTGGCGAGGCTGAGCTTCGTCAGGCGCATCGTGGAGGTCCGGTTCGAATGCGGATTCGTGAGACAAGCTGCAATAGTACTGACAACCTGCCGCTCCTGTCAGTCGAATCGCACGGCTCACGTTACCCAATTGGCCGGTGCGGGCTCTATAATCGAACGATCTTCGTAATCGGTCGATAACATGAAACGTCTTTTCGCAGCACTTGCCGTAGTTTCCTTCCTGTTCGGTGCCTATGGATGCGGGCAAAGTGGTCCGCTGTACATCCCGGGCAACCCGAGCAAGATCCAGCAGCCTCCTCCGCAAGCCGAATCAACGGCTGACGAAGAGGGGGAAGAAAACGGCGACGAAGACAGGCAGTAGCATTCCCCATGACCGACCTCGTCCTCATCGACGGGTCATCGTATCTGTACCGCGCATTTCACGCGCTGCCGCCCCTTAGCAACGCTCAGGGCGAACCTACCGGCGCGCTGCACGGTGTACTGACAATGATCCTCAAGCTGGTTCGCGACGAACAGCCCGCGCACGTCGCGGTCGTGTTCGACGCGCCGGGCAAGACATTTCGCGACGAACTCTACGCCGAGTACAAGGCCAACCGGCCGCCGATGCCCGACGAGTTGCGCTCGCAGGTCCAGCCAATCCTCGATGCCGTCGAAGCCATGGGGCTGCCGCTCCTTCGGATTGAGGGCGTCGAGGCCGATGATGTGATTGGCACACTGTGTGCCAAAGCGGAGAAGCAGGATCTCCAGGTGCTCGTGTCGACAGGCGACAAGGACCTCGCCCAGCTCGTGACGGACAAGGTCACGCTGATCAATACGATGAACGACACGCGCATGGACCGCGACGCGGTCAAGGCGAAGTTTGACGTCTACCCTGAGCAGATCATCGACTATCTCGCACTGGTTGGCGACTCCTCAGACAATATCCCCGGCGTGCCCAAGGTCGGCCCGAAGACCGCGGCCAAATGGCTTAACGAGTACGACACGGCCGACGGCATTGTCGAGAATGGCGATGCCATCAAGGGCAAGATCGGCGAGAGCTTGCGCGACAACGTTGATTCGCTGCGCTTGTCGAAAGAGCTCGCGACGATCAAGACGGACGTCGATCTTGAGATTGGTATCGACGACCTGCAGGCGACCGATGGCGATACGGATGCACTGCGCAGCCTCTACAGCCACTACGAACTGCGGTCGCTGCTTCGCCAGCTCGACGAGGCCGATGGCGCGGCACCGGAGCCCGCCGTCGAGGAAGAGGCCGTCGAGTATGAGACTGTTCTCGATTCTGCAGCGTTCGACGCCTGGCTGAAGAAGATCGATAAAGCGCCGATCGTCGCGTTCGACACGGAAACCGATAGCCTCGACTATATGAGCGCCAACCTCGTCGGATTGTCTCTCGCCGTTGGCGAGGGCGACGCGTGCTATGTGCCGGTCGCACATGACTACCCCGGCGCACCTGACCAGCTGTCGCGTGACGATGTCCTCGCCAGGCTGAAGCCATGGCTCGAGAACGACACGAAGAAGAAGGTCGGTCATCACCTGAAGTACGACGCACACATTCTCGCGCGTTACGACATCGAACTCAGGGGCATGGCCTACGACTCGATGCTCGAGTCTTATGTGCTCAACAGCGTCGCAACGCGCCATGACATGGACTCGGTGGCACGCCAGTATCTCGGCAAAGAAACGATCCACTACGAGGACGTCGCGGGCAAGGGCGCCAGGCAGCTGACATTCAACCAGATCGACCTGGAGACCGCTTCGCCCTATGCGGCCGAGGACGCTGACATCACGCTGCAACTGCACGACGCCTTGTGGCAGCAGCTCGGCGACGTTCCGTCACTGAAGAAAGTCTACGAGGAAATCGAACAGCCGCTCGTGCCCGTACTGCTCGGTATGGAAGAATGTGGCGTGCTCGTTGACCGCAAAATGCTCTCGAAGCAGAGCACCGAACTCGGCAAGAAGATGGCTTCCCTCGAAGCCAAAGCCCACGAGCTCGCGGGCGGTCCATTCAATCTGGGCTCGCCAAAGCAGCTGCAGGAGATTCTGTTCGAGAAACAGGGCCTGCCCGTAATACGCAAGACGCCGAAGGGCCAACCCTCGACAGCGGAAGACGTGCTCGTCGAACTTGCCGACGATTACGAGCTACCTGCCGTCATCATCGAATACCGCGGCGTCAGCAAGCTTAAGAGCACCTATACCGACAAACTGCCGCTCATGATTAATGAGCGGACCGGACGAATTCACACGTCCTACCACCAGGCCGTCGCGGCGACCGGGCGCTTGTCGTCAACCGATCCGAATCTGCAGAACATTCCGATTCGGACCGAGGAAGGACGACGCATCCGTCAGGCCTTTGTGGCTCCCGAGGGTACCGTGCTTCTCGCCGCCGACTACTCACAGATCGAACTGCGCATCATGGCGCACCTCTCGGCGGACAAGGGCCTCCTGCGCGCATTCGACAAGGAACAGGACGTGCACCGCGCGACTGCGGCTGAAGTGTTCGAGACCGCGCTCGACGATGTGACCGACGACCAGCGCCGCTCGGCCAAAGCGATTAACTTCGGGCTGATGTATGGCATGTCAGCGTTTGGTCTCGCCAAGCAGCTCGGCATCGCTCGTGGTGAAGCGCAGGAATACGTCGACCTGTATTTCGACCGCTACCCGGGCGTGAAGCAGTACATGGACGACATCCGCTCGCGCGCCAGCGAAAAGGGCTATGTCGAAACCGTGTTCGGCCGTCGCCTGTACCTGCCCGAGATCAACGCGCGCAATGCGCAGCGCCGCCAGTACGCGGAGCGCAGCGCGATCAACGCACCCATGCAAGGCACGGCCGCTGACATCATCAAGCGCGCCATGATCACAGTCGATGACTGGCTCGGGTCAGAGTCACCAGGCGCACGCATGATCATGCAGGTACACGACGAACTCGTCTTCGAGGTCGAGGCCGACAAAGTCGACGACATCTCGGCACGCGTCAGCGAACTCATGAACGGCGCCGCTGACCTCAAGGTACCTCTCAAAGTGGATGTCGGCGTTGGATCCAATTGGGATGAGGCGCACTGACCGGCAGCACTGGCGCCGCGGATAAACACCCCCTCACACGCCTCGCGTGTTCGATTTTCCGCGCGTAGTTTCTTCGCAGTGCCAGCTCGGCTATGGATTCGGGGGTGTTTTCCCCGACGCCTCTCCAGCCACATGGCGAGCGCCTGCCCCGGCTGGCCAGTAGCTGCAACGATGTGGCTGGAAAAGTCGCCGAATCCATAGCGAAGGCGTGTGAGGCGACTTTTCCAGCCGCATCAGCAACTTATAGTCGCCCGGGAACTCTGTCACGCATCAGAGTTCTAAACTCTATGAGTGCGTAAGTCACTCGCCTGTTTACCTCCCTAAGCAGGCGTGCAACATGGTAACCCCAAGCCTGTTGCTTCTTCTGGCCCCGGGGCACCTTGCGTGCTTCGGGGCTTTTTGTTGCCTCATCCCTGCTCGAGTTTCAGGAACTCCTCGAGCTTGTCGCGCGCCTCGGCTTCGCCGAGCCGGCTTTGCGCTGAGAACTGCTGCACCGTTGCGACATCCCCGAGCTCACGGCGGACTTCGAGCAGGGCCGTCGCGGCCTGGCCGCGCTTGAGTTTGTCCGCCTTCGTCAGCAGCACGTGGGTCGGCAACCCCACGCTTTCGGCGTAGCCGAGCATTTGCCGGTCGAAGTCAGTCAGGCGGCGCCGGATATCGACGATAAGAAACATGCCGCGCAGCGATGCACGCGTCTCGAAATAGTCGGCCATTAGGTCCGCCCAGTGGTCGCGCAACTTCTGCGACACCCTGGCAAAGCCGTAGCCTGGCAGGTCGACGAGGCGCTCCGTGGATGTCAGGGTGAAGAAATTGACGAGCTGAGTACGACCCGGCGTCTTGCTCGTTCGGGCGAACTGCCGGCGGTTGACAATAATATTGATCGCACTCGATTTTCCGGCGTTCGAGCGGCCCGCAAATGCGACTTCGGCGCCCTCGTCCGGGACGAACTGGGAGAGCGCATCTGCGCTCTTGATGAAGGCGGCTTGGGGGTAGTGCGACATAGGTATGCCCAGCGGTTTGTGTGTATAATTCGCGCTTGCTGAGTACGGGGCCGGGCATCCAGTTTGACCGGTTCGGGGTCACGCAGCAAGGCGGGTAGCCGCCTTCCACTCCGCCACCTCGCCATGCGACTCAGTCAACGAATTCGATTAGCGGCGCTGGCCGTGGCCAGCGCGGAAAAGTACGGTTAGAACATAATGAAGATCAAGCTCGCTCCGCTCTTTGCGATGACCTCTCTGGCGTTGTTCGCGACCCAGGTTCAGGCCGACAGCCTCGTCGACGGGTCCGCCGACGACGGCAAGGCCAAATCCCTGACCTGTACGGCGTGCCATGGCCCCGACGGTAATAGTTCGAACGCCTTGTGGCCAAACATCGCGGGGCAGAACGCTCCGTACATCCATGCCCAGCTCCAGGCCTTCAAGTCGGGTGACCGAATGGACCCGCTGATGTCCGGCCAGGCCATGATGCTTTCCGATGAGGACATGGCAGACCTCGCCGTCTATTACGAGAGCCAGACCAAGGCCGCCCAGTCTGTAAAAGATCCGGCAACCGTAGGTCGCGGTGAAGCCCTGTACCGCGGTGGTGACAGCGAGTCGGGCGTAGCGGCCTGTATCGCCTGCCACGGCCCCACGGGCAACGGCAACCCGGCGGCCAAGTACCCTGCGCTGCGTGGCCAGCACTCTGACTACACCGCCAAGCAGCTGCGCGATTACAAGTCCGGCGCACGCGTTACGGACGGCAAGACTCGCGTCATGCGCGATATCGCGGCACGTCTCAGCGAAGACGATATCGCGGCACTTTCTTCTTACGTTCAGGGTCTGAGATAAGCGACATCATCGCGTCCAGGAAGACACCATGAAAAAACTGTATCTGGCCCTAGGTGCCGTTGCTTTGTTCGGCGCCGGCGTACTGATTGCAATGTCCATCTCGAAGGACGAGGCTCCGCAGCCGGTTGCCGAGACACCCGTCGAGGAAACCGCTGAACCGACCGAAGCGGTTGTCGAGGCCGAGGAAGCCACTGAGGCGGCTATCGAGGAGACGCTCGAGGTCGTCGAGGAGTCTGCCGCGGTCGAAGAGACCACTGAAGACGAGCCGATCGTGCTCGCTCTGGCCGACACGAGTGAGACCACCGCACGTGAATGGAAGTACCGCGAAGGCCAGCACTACTTCCGCATGGTGCCGACACAACCGACTGTTGGCGGCGCTGACAAGATCGAAGTTGCCGAGCTGTTTATGTACAGCTGCCCCCATTGCTTTACGATGGAGCCGTATATCAAGCAATGGGCCGAGAATCGCGATCCGGGCGTGCGCTTCATTCGCATCCCGACGCAATGGAACCGACTTGCGGTACTGCACGCGCAGATCTACTACACGCACGAAATTCTCGCGCGCAATGGCAAACTCGCCAATCCGCAGGGACTGCATGAGGCGATGTTCGAGGAATTTCACCGACGCGGTAACCGGCTGACGTCGGAAAATTCCGTTGCACCTGTCTTCGCACGTTTCGGCGTTTCGGCCGAGGATTTCAGGAAGACCTGGACCTCGTTCGAGGTGAACCAGAAGATGCGCGTCGGCGCCGACCTGGCACGTCGTTACAACGTCACTTCGGTACCGACGGTCGTCGTCAACGGCAAGTACCGCACGAGTGCCGCCGACGCGGGTGGTTGGGATGAGCTTATGGAGCTCATTGACGAACTGACGGTACGTGAAGGGCTGCGCTAGCCGCTATCTTCCGCAACGATCCTGAAGGCGCCGCTCTCTGAGCGGCGCCAGTACATTCGGCGCTGGGAAACGACCTTGCGCGCTGCCCCTTCCGTCACCTCAAGCCGGAAGCGGCTCAGGTACAGTCCGGGTTCCGCCGGGTCGCCAAGCAGCAGCAGTTCGCTGATCCTCACGTCCCTGATGTCGCGCCGCGCAACGGTCTGCATGCTGAACGACGACCACTCGGCCTTGTTCATGCCCCAATGACGAAAAGTTTCGTCGTAGGCATCGAGCCACGCGTGCATATCGCCTTCCCTGAGTGCCCTGCCCCAGTCAATAACAGCCGCTTCCAGCCCCTGGCGAGCTATCGCAACTTCGTCAGGTGTCGCCCAGACCAGGCGCTTCGAAATCAGGACCGGCGTGACATTCGGCGCAAACACATTCTCGAGTGCACGCAGGCGTTCGTTCGGCAACGCAATGCAGCCATCCGTATCCAGTGGCGGTCGGTGGCCTCCATTCGGGTCCACGCCGTGCACCCAGATGCCGTCGCCCGTCCGACCGAGGTGCCGATCCCAGGCGTTCGGATAATCGAGCGGGAATGCGGTGATGCCGTACTTGTCGTGCAGCTTCGTCGTGTCGAGCTGTTCGGTGACAAAGTAGATGCCGAGCGGCGTCTTGCGATCGCCCTCGCGCTCCTTGCGGATACCGCCACGCCCGATTGACATGTAGTCCTGCCCGGATGGCGTAAAGTGATAGTCGTCCTCACGATCGAAGCGATGAAACGATGAGCCCTCGGTCGCGGCAACAAAGACCGTTTCAATCGTGTCAGGTACGCGCAGCAGCCAGGCCGGCACGGGCTGCGCCTGAGCAGCCAAGGAGCTAAAGGCGAGGAAGAGAATCAGAACACGCTTGGGCATCTCTCGATATTACAGGTCGGCCGTGGGCATGCTAAGGTCATCGGCGTTGTATTTCCTGCCGAGGCATTGCCGTGAAACGACTGCTTTCCGCCCTGGCGCTGCTTGTCTGCGCCACCACCGCCCTCGCCGCCACCAGCATGGACGAGGCATTCCAGAACATTGCGGACGAGTTCATCAGCGACCTGCCCAATCTGTCGCCGGTAATGGCGACGATGATCGGTGATCACAGTGCTGACGACGAACTCGACAACGTCGACGACGCGGCCCGCAAGGAAACGCTTCTCCTGTTACGCGAGTACAAGGCTGCGCTCGAGCGTCTCGATCGCGACCAGCTCTCGCGACCGAACCAGGTCGACGCCGAACTGCTGGCGCACGAAGTCGACTCGAACATCTGGCAGATCGAAACGCTGCGGGAATGGGCCTGGAATCCGCTCTATTACGTGAACACGTCCGGCGGTTCCATCTATAGCCTGATGTCGCGCGACTTTGCACCTGTTACCGATCGTCTTGTTGCGGCGACGTCACGCCTCGAACAGATGCCTCGCTTCTTCGCGCAGGCGCGCGGCTCGCTCCAGCCTGAACGTGTGCCGAAGATCCACGCCGAGACCGCAGTAGCGCAGAACCAGGGACTGAACTCGATCATCGACACGATGATCGTGCCGGAGATGGACGCGCTGACGGCCAGACAGAAAGCGCGTCTCGAAGCTGCGATTGAAACCGCCAGGGACGCCGTCGCGGAACACCAGACCTGGCTGGAAGAAGAACTGCTGCCGCGCGCCAACGGCGACTTCCGGATCGGCGCCGAACTCTATGACATCAAGCTTGCCTTTGCGCTCAATTCGCCGCTAAACCGCAAGGAGATCACCGCCAGAGCCGAACGCGAGTACGAGGCCGTGCGCAACGAAATGTACGAGGTTGCGAAGACTGTGTACGCGGCGAAACACCCGATGACCGCGTTCCCGGACAATCCGGACGAGGCCTATAAACAGGCCATTATTCGGGCCGGTCTCGAAGAGGCCTATCGCAAGCTGCCGCCACGAGACGGCATTGTCGACATAGCAAAGCAACAGCTGCAGCAAGCGACCGACTTCGTCATCGAGAAGAACATCGTGACGATGCCCGAGGAGCCGGTCGAGATCATCATCATGCCGGAGTTCCAGCGAGGCGTTTCGGTGGCTTATCTCGATCCACCCGGACCGCTCGATCGCGATCAGCCGGCCTTCTACGCGGTCGCGCCGCTACCGGAAGACTGGACCGAGGAACAGGTCGAGTCTTTCCTGCGCGAGTACAACCTCTATTCAATCCAGGATCTGACCATTCACGAAGGTGTCCCCGGTCACTACCTGCAGCTCGCCCTGAGCAACCGCTACCCATCAATCCTGCGCTCGGTCCTTTGGTCCGGAACGTTTGTCGAGGGCTGGGCCGTCTACGCCGAACAGATGATGATCGAAGAGGGTTACCAGGACTACGATCCCTTGCAGAAGCTGATCACGCTGAAGTGGTACTTGCGCGGCATCACGAATGCGATCATCGACTCGGCGATTCACGTTGACGGCATGACGCGCGATGAGGCCATGAAACTGATGATTGAAGGCGGCTTCCAGGAAGAACGCGAGGCAGCGGGCAAGTGGGTGCGCGCGCAGCTTACGTCAGCCCAGCTGCCGACCTACTTCGTTGGCTACCAGGAGCATCGCGAACTGCGCGGCGAGATCGAGGAGGCCTGGGGCGAGGAGTTCACGCTACGCCGTTTCCACGACCAGCTGCTGTCCTACGGGTCACCGCCCGTGCGTTTCGTACGCGCATTGATGTTGAGCGAGGACATCCCGCGCCGCGGAGAATAGCGCCGCTATATTCCTCACGGGCATAAGGCGTGCCGATTCGCCCGATCCGTGCTGCAACGAAAACGCGACTATTTGCATCTAATAGTCCATGAATCTCACTGATCTGAGTACCCGGCAGTGGCCCTCGGTCGCTGCCGCTGTCGCATTGGTCGCGCTGTTCGGCCTGACATCCATCGCCTCCCTTCCCATCCAGCTGCTGCCGACCATCGAAGAACCGCAGATCTCTGTCGCGAACTTCTGGCGTGCCGCGGCACCTGAGGAGATGGAGGCCAACATCGTCGAGCCGCAGGAAAACGTACTGCGCAACACGCCGGGGCTGACCAATATCAATTCGTTCATCGGGCGCGGCTCTGGCTTTGTAAACCTGACGTTCGCCGTTGGCACCGACATCCAGACCGCCAAGCTCGACGTCATCAACAACCTGACACAGGCGCCACCGCGACCCGGGGACGCTCTTGAGCCGATGGTCAACGTCGGTGGCGGCCAGCAGACGCCGGGCGCCGCATCGTTGCTGATACGCGTGCTCCCGGACAACCCGAATCGCGAGCTCTCGAGCTACCAGAAGCTGATCGAAGACAGCGTCGAGCCGCGACTCGCTCGTATCCCGGGAGTGTCACAGGTGCAGCTGCAGGGCGAGCAGCCCCGCGAACTGCACATCACGTTCGACTCCTATCGGGCTGCGGCGCTGGGTATCCAGATCAACGACATTATCGCGACCGTCTCGCGCGCGACAGACTCGTCCGGCGGCTTCGCCGACGTCGGCCGTCGCCAGTACACGGTGCGCTTCGTCGGTCAGTTCGAACCGGGACAACTCAATGAACTCATCGTTGGCTGGAGCAATGAACGCCCGATCTACCTGAGCGAGGTTGCCGATGTCGACATCGTGCCGCGCAAACAGGACGGCTTCACGCTGCGCAACGGTTACCCCGCTTACTACATTACGGTCCAGCGCGACTACGACGCCAACACGGTTGCGATTCTCGACGAGGTCAACAAGGCCATCGTCGAACTCAACGAGAACGTCTTGCGCGAAGCGGGTCTCGAGATGGACCTCAGTTTCGACGCATCGATCCATATTCGTCGCGCCGTCGCTCTCGTGCGCAGCAACCTTGGGCTCGGTCTCCTGCTCGCGGTCGGCATTCTGTATTTCCTGATGCGCAGTCGCCGCGCGACCTTCCTGGTTACGGCTACTGTGCCGCTCTCGGTGCTCGTCGCTTTCGTTGCGCTGCGGCTGTTTGATAAATCGCTGAATGTCATTTCACTGGCAGGACTCGCGTTCTCCGTCGGCCTCGTCATGGATGCGGCGATCGTCACGCTCGAGAACATCGTGCGATGTCGCCAGGAAGGCGCAAGCCAGCAAGAGGCGGTGCGTCGAGGCACACGGCAAATAACGGGCGCACTGTTCGCATCGACCGTAACGAGCGTCGCGATCTTCGTGCCTGTCCTGTTCATGCAGGGCATGGAAGGCCAGCTGTTCCAGGACCTCGCATTGACGATCGCGGTTGCCGTATCGGCCTCGTTCTTCATTGCCATCACGGTCTTGCCGGTAGCCGCAAACTTCATGCTGCGGCAGGAAAACAACGACCCGCTCGAACACTGGTGGTACCGCATCACGAATCTCGTCATGCGCCTGACGCAGACGCCGACACGACGCGCTGCATGGATCGCGGGGATCCTCGGCACGTCGGTAATGGTCATCGTACTGCTCGTACCGAAAGCCAATCTCCTGCCGCAGGCTCCATCGGATTCGCTGAATGCATTCTTCGCAATGCCACCAGGCGGAACCGTAGAAATGGTCGAGACCGAGATCGCCGGCACGATTGTCGAACGCCTGCGACCGTACATGGATCACGAACAACAGCCATACATCCGCGGCTACAACCTGTCGTCTTTCGGCTCGTTCAATGCGCTTTTCGTTTATCCGCAGGACCCGGAGCGCATCGAAGAAATGATCAGCATCGTGCGCGATGAAGTGCTTGTCGATCTGCCCGACACGCGGGCATTCGTGCAGCGCTCGTCACTACTGAACTTCGGCTTCGATGGCGGTCGCAGCATCAACGTCGACCTGCAAGGCTCGGACATTAACGCGCTGTCGGACGTTGCGATGCAAGCCATGCCGTTGATTAACCAGATGATTCCGGGCTCCCAGGTGCGGCCAATTCCTGGCCTGCAGATTGCCGAACCGGAGCTGCAGCTCGTGCCCAACGATCGGCGCATCACAGCGGCAGGCCTTGATCGCGCCGCCGTTGCAAACATCGTTCGCGCCCTGACAAGCGGTTCGTTCGTTGGCGAGTATTTTGATGGCAACGATCGCATGGACATGATCCTCAAGGGGCCGACATGGAACTCGCCTGAAGAACTCGCCGCAGTGCCAATCTGGACACCGCTGGCCGGCATCCAGAGCATCGGCGAACTGACCGACATCCAGCGCACGGTAGGACCGACGCAGCTTCTGCGCGTCAACGGCCAGCGCACGCTTACCCTTGCGGTGACACCTCCGCCCGAGATGACCGTCGAGGAAGCCCTCGACACGCTACGCGATGTTGTCGGACCGCAGCTGCGCGAGGCCATGCCCGCCGACGTCAGTCTCTCGTATCGAGGCACTGCGGACCGACTCGAGGGTGCATTCCGCACGATGACCATCAACCTTGCGATCGCCGCAGTCGTGTTGTTCCTCGTGCTGGCAGCGATGTTCCGGTCGCTTTGGGACGGGGTGCTCGTGATGCTGTCGATGCCGCTGGCCGTCGCGGGTGGCGTTGTCGCGTTGCGCATCCTGAACCTGTTCACAACCCAGGCGATGGATCTGTTGACGACGATTGGCTTCCTGATCCTGCTGGGCCTCGTGGTCAACAACGCGATCCTTCTCGTCATGCAGACACGCGCCGGGCAACGCAATGGCCTTGAGCGCAGCGTCGCTGTCGCCGAAGCGGTGCGTGTCCGCGCGCGGCCAATCTACATGAGCACGCTAACGAGCATTTTCGGTATGTTGCCGCTGATGCTGGTACCGGGCGTTGGCTCGCAGATCTACCGCGGCCTGGCAACCGTCATCATTGGCGGCATGTTTGTCAGCGCCATATTCACATTGGTCCTGATGCCGAGCATCCTGCGGCTGCCGCCGCCGGCGGTGCTGCTACGGCGCAAGGGTCAGCCGGCGGCTACTGAGGGAGTCATTGCCGATGCTTAAAAATACGACAACAATCATCATCGCTTGCCTGATAAATGGCATCGCTTTCGCCCAGCAAATGCCGGCCAGCGTCGTGCAGGTCGCGACCGTCGAGCGCACCGAGATCGCGCCCACTGTCGCAGTGCCCGGCACGGTCTACAGCCGCAACGACGTTCAGATCACGGCCGGGGTAGCCGGCCAGCTCCTGGCCGTAGCCGAACCCGGCACACTTATCGAAGCAGGCCAGTCGGTCGCCCGCATCGACACGCGTCCGTTGCTGTTGCAACGTGCGGAGCAGGAGGCACTGCTGCAACGCGCGGAAATCAATGTGCGACAACTCGAAAGCCAGCTGCGCCGCCAGCGCGAACTGCAGGGGTCGAGTCTCGTCTCCGAGTTCGAGCTCGAACAGACCGAAGCAAATCGTGATCTCGCCATCAGCGATGCGAATATCACGCGAGTGCGCATCCGCCAGATCGATGACCAGATACGCCGAGCGGACGCACGAGCCCCGTTCACGGGTGTCGTTATCAGCCGCATGCATCGCGAAGGTGAAGACGTCGCGCGTGGTGAAGTACTCGCCCAATTGACTGACATTCTCAACATGGAAGTGCGTGCTTTTGTGCCGTTAAAGCACCTGCCACGCACGGTGGTTGGCGACAAGATTCACGTGTTTACGGCTGACGCGGACATCGAAGGTACGATTCGGGCGCTCGTGCCGACGGGCGACGTGCGTTCGCAGACGTTCGAGGCGCACATTAACCTGCCGGTTTCTTCACAGGCCAGCTGGACCGTCGGTCAGCTCGTGAGCGTCGCGGTACCGATTCGCGCGCGAGCGTCGGAGATTACGGTGCCTCGCGACGCACTCGTACTGCGTCATAACGGGTCGTTTGTCTTCCGGATCTCCGAGGATAATGTTGCAGAGCAGATTGCTGTCCAACTGGGTGACAGCGCGGGCGAGCTGATCGCCGTTCGCGGGGCATTGCAGGCTGGCGACCGGGTTGCCGTGCGCGGCGCCGAGAACCTGGCCGAGGGCGCCACGGTCAAGGTCATGATGTCGCAGTCGAACAGCACGACGACTGCTGCAGCTGATGGATGAGCCTAGCGTTTGGTGGCTAGAAATATCCAGCCCACGTCGTTCTGATTCTGCAAAGCCGGTTGATAGCTGACGTCTTCGAGGCCCGCCTCCTCGAAACTCGTAACGAGTCTCTTCATGTCGGCGTCCTTCTGGGCGGCTCGTAGCATACCGTTCAGGCGGATGACGTAGTCGTTCAGTTCATCCGACAGGTCATTCAGCGCCTTCCGCCACTCGTCGGGGGGCGCGTAACTCCGACTCTGGACAAGCTGCTCCACGTAGTTCATCGCGTATACCGACACATCGTCCGGCGGGAGATCTGTCGTTTTCGCTCGCAGCGATTTGAGTTTCGCGTTAAAGCGACGCTCCAGCTTCTGTGTCTTGGCGAGACTGGCGGGATCCCTGGGATTGAATCGTCCGAGCCGACGGCAGACATCGAATAGCTGATCCTTTGCAAGCAGCTGCTTGATTCGCCCGCAGCGTTGCTCGGTCGATTTGAAAACAGAACCGCCGTGGGAGTGAATCAGAAAACGCAACTTGCAGCCTGGCGCCATGAGCTTCGCGATTCGAGGGATTGAGCGCCTTGCGTCTGAATACTCGAACCCGAACTGCGACGTCACCGCGTCGAAACCGGCCTCGTCGAGCTCCATCGTCTCGAGGGGGGTCGAGCCAACGAACGAAATGCAATCGAGTAAGGACGTATCGATGTCCGCAACAAGCTCCGGAGTCGGGACTGCGAAATCGACGCCCGTTATCGAAAAGCCGAGGCTCATTTCGCGGCTGACTTCGGCCGCAATCAGGGGCAGCGCGCCATTACCGGTGGCCAGATCGAGAATGCGCGCAGACGCCGGCAGCTCCGAAAAGAACCCGACCCAGTCCCTGCGCAACGAGAATACGTCGCCCTGATGGAAGCATGTGTCGCCGTGGCCACCTTTCCAGTAGCGATTCCATGCATCAACACGTGTTTCAAATTCTGCTTTCATAAGAATAAAGAAAAGCCGTACCGTCATTCGACGATACGGCCTTTCTCGTTAAGGCCCAAACGTACGAGCCTCAATCTCTCTTAGTGCGTGTACTAGAAGTTCAGTTTGAAACCGGCGTAGTAGTACTGACCAATCGTATCGAAGGTCCGCACGTCAGTGTTGTCGTTGAAGCCATCAACGGATACCGGCGGCTCTTCGTCGAGCACGTTATCGATACCCACGAAGCCCATGACACGATCCGAGAACTGATACTTGGCGTACAGGTCTACGTAGCTCGCGCTCTCCAGCTTGTGCTGGAAGTCACCGAGGTTATTCGCAGACTCTGGGTTGGTCGACGTTACGCACGTCAGACCACGGTTAACACCAGGAATCGTTACGGTGGTGCCGTCTGTATCAACACAGCTTCCGAAGATGTCCGAGCCAAACTCGGTGACTTCGTCGATGAAGCGATAGTCGAGCTGAACCGTAAGAGCTTCGCGCTCGTACGTACCAGACAGGATCCAGCGGAACTCGGCGAAATGACCGTCCTCATCGTCGCGGAAGTAGCCCGCGTGCGGCGTGACTACGCCGTTTGCCTGAGTCTTGTCATACGTGTCGATGATCGCGCCTTCCCAATGAACGCCGAAGGTGCCGATGTCCGTCTCGATACCCTTCCACTCGGCGAGCAGATCGTAACCGCTGGTCTCGATACGGCCAGCGTTGGTGATGCGATTGTCGATGAGCAGCGGTGCGCCCTGGTTCGGTCCAGGACCGAAGCGATCGATCTTCTCGCAGAACTCACCCGTCTCGGCGCACTGGCTGAGAATCACGCCAGCACCAATTGTCGTAATCGGATCGACGATATCTACGTTCCAGTAGTCAACCGCGAACGAAACGCCTTCAAGCGCGGACGGCTGGTATACGACACCGAACGTGAACGTATCCGCTTCCTCCGGCTCTGCCGTCGGGTTACCGCCAACCAGCGTACGTACCTGCGTCGAGATCTGCGTGAAACCGCCTGCAGGAACGCCATCGTTGATGCAGTTCTGCGTCGGGTTGGAGGCGCAAGGATCCGTGACACTCGGGAACGAGATTCCCGATCCGCCGAACAGGTTGCTGATCGTCGGCGCCCTGAAGGACGTCGCAGCTGAACCGCGAATCAAGATGTCGTCCATCGGACGGAACTGCAGGCCAACCTTCCAGTTCGTCGTATCACCGAACGTGTCGTAGTCCGAGTAACGGAATCCAGCGTCGAGCTCGAGCATTTCGACGACCGGGAAACGCATCTCGAAATACAGCTCGTCAACCGTGTACTGGCCGTCGGTCGGATCGGACGGGGTACCCGTTACAGCACCGACCGCAGAGAGCTCCAGAGTCAGTGCATCCGGGCTGTACTTACCGGTCTCTTTACGCTGGACGTAGCCTGCCGACAGGCCAACGTCGCCGCCCGGCAGCTCGAACAAATCAGCCTTCGTGACGTTGAGCGAAATAACGCGCTGCGTGACCTTGTTTCTTTCGGTCTCACGATACTGCAGGTAATCGAGCATCTCCTGCGTCGGCGCGCCGATGCCGAACGTGTTCAGCGGAACACAGGCTTGATCGTCAGCCGACGAGAAAACGCCGTCACCGTTTGTGTCGCAGCGGATCACGTTGTCTGCGTCGCGAGCGGTCGGGCCGACGGCCAGTGCAACCTTACTCAGGTTGTACAGCGGGCCGTAGTTATTCACATAGTCCACTTCGCCGTAGTTGAACGCGGCTTCCCAGGTCATGCCGTTGGAAAGCTCACCTTCGATGCCAGCGACGCCGCGGAACGTCTGGATTTCTACGTCACCCGTACGCGGGCCATCCTCAACCATGCGACGACGCCAGTCGGAAATGTCTTCACCAGTCGGGTTGTACTCGTTCTGGGCGCTGTAAGTCGCCGGGAACGCGTAGAACGCCAGCGGCGCGAGCGGCTGCTCGGCCAGTGCCTGGGCGCTTTCACGATCGATGTACTGGAGTTCGGCGAAAGCACGCGTAGATTCCATCCCGCCGACACCGGACAGCGAATCGATCGGCATCGTGGCTTGCGTATTGAAGATCCAGCGCTCGTTGGGCTGACGCTGGTAGTTGATCGGCGCGTAGTTGTAGGCGTCGGTGCCGAAGTTGAAGGCAGTCAGGCCACCCAGCAGGTTGCCACCGGAATTGTCCGGACCATACGTCAGGTCGAACGAGCATCCAGCGGTATCCGCGCAAAGCGTGCCAGCCTGGTCGATCGGATCACCAAAGTCCGTGGTGCCACGATAGCGACCCCAGGGCGGAGCAGAAGAACCACCGCCGGTCCACTCACCGCCGAAGACCCAACCTGCGTACGAAGCCCAATCGCGGTTGCCCGCAATCGTCTCGGACTCTTCAACACGCGTCAGGCTCATGACGAAGTTTGCGTCGCCGATGTTCTGGCCGACGGTCAGCGAGAATTCATTCTTCTCACCGTCCGATTCTGCCGAAACACCCGTCTGTGCCGTCAGCTCGACGCCTTCGAAGTCGCGGCGCGTGATGACGTTTACAACGCCTGCGATAGCGTCAGAACCGTAGATGGCCGATGCGCCGTCTTTCAGAACTTCGATACGCTCTACCATCGCGACCGGAATCGTGTTCAGGTCAACGAGGCCGGAGTTGCCACCCGACGAATCGGGAGCGCGGCGGCCGTTAATGAGTACCAGTGTGCGAGCACTGCCGAGGCCACGCAGCGAAATATTCTGCGAACCCGTGCCACCGTTGTTGATGTTCGTGGCTTGTGCGCCACCAGCAACCGCCGGAATCTCGCGGAGAATCTGGCCGATGGACGTGCCACCACTTTGCTCAATGTTGGTGCGGTCATAGATTGACACCGGGCTAGGACCTTCGAGGTCCTTACGCGGAATTCGCGAACCGGTGACCGTAATTTCTTCCAGTTCTACTTCCGCCTCATCCTGCGCAAAGACAAGCGGCGAGCCAACCATGCCCGCAAAGGCAACGTTGGCTGTAATCGCAAGCTTTACAGCATTTTTGAGGGTAAGGTTTCTAGACATGAGAATCCCCTATACATCTCGTTTTAAAAGTTTTTCACTTTCCCGTTGCGCAGCAGAAGCCCGCCTACGGAAGGTGTTGTAAAATATACACTGTTGCAATTGGGAATGCCAAAATTTCAACGATTGCGCCTGCCACGCAGACGCGCGTCGGAATAACGGCCCCGGGCACGCACGAGGCGCTCAACAAACCTCTTATTCTCTTTGGCCGGGTTTCCAAGGCCTTATTAAACATAGACTTTTTCTAGCCAGCCTAGGGATTTTTCAGATACTGCGGTTGCCAGCCGGGCAATGCATTTTTGGGCTGATCTGCGCCTTTCGCACGAAGTGAGCGCCCCAAACACCGTTTGTTGTATTTTTGCATCAGTTGAATAAAGCGGACAATTATCCGCCGAATGCGCGGATAAAACGCCACGATCGGGTTGCGCCCGGCGAGCAGCACTCCAAGCGGTGCAGCTGCTGCGTTCCAGGGTGCCGGTGCCATGCAATTCGGCGCGCATTGCGGCGCATCCGTTCGCGAGCGAGAATCCCGGCTGGCCCATGGCGGCGGGCGACTACTCCAGATCGCGTTATATGAGGAGTCTGAAAGAATGAGAACAATTCTGGTCCTGACACTTGCTCTGGCAATTGCAGCTTGCGGTCGCTCCGGCGAAGAACCCGCCGCAATTGAGCGCCCGACACATCAGCTGGCGACGACCGAGGCTTACGACGTCGGCGCGATCCCCGCCTACGCCGGCGACCATGCCGCCGTCTATGACTACATTGATGCGAACCTCGATCGTCATCTCGCGGCGATTCAGCGCTGGCTGCGACAGAAATCGATCTCGGCCCAGAACATCGGCGTGATCGAGATGGCCGAAATGCTACGCCAGGATTTCGAGGACCTCGGCTTTGCCGAAGCAGAGCTCGTGCCGACGGATGGACACCCCGGCGTGTGGGGTTATTACAATGCCGGTGCGGAGAAGACGCTGGTCGTTTACCTGATGTACGACGTGCAGCCCGTAAACCCAGAAGACTGGATCAGTCCGCCGTTTGATGCCGGAGTCATCGATCATGAACTTGGCAAAGTACTCATGGCACGCGGCGCAACCAACCAGAAGGGACCACAACGCGCATTCCTGAATGCACTCGAATCGATCATCGCTGTTGAAGGCACGTTGCCCGTCAACATCATGATCGCGGCCGAGGGCGAAGAAGAGCTCGGCTCGCCCAACTATCCGCAGATTGTCGACGCCTACGAAGCGCGCCTGAGAGAGGCGGACGGCGTATTGTTCCCGTTCAACTCGCAGTCTCCCGACGGCAAGATCAACATGATTCTCGGCGTAAAGGGCATCGTCTACTTCGAGGTGATCGCAACTGGTGGCGCATGGGGCGGCCCGTCAAAGGCCGAGATCCACGGTTCGTATAAGGCGATTGTCGACTCGCCGGTCTGGCGCTTGATCAAAGCGCTTTCGTCTCTGACATCACCAGACGGCAACACGATTCTCGTGCCGGGCTACTACGACGGCATTGTTCCACCAACGGTGGAAGAGTCGATGCTGATCAACGCAGGTATCGAGAATCGCAACGAAGAGCAGATGCTCGAGATGCTCGGTGTCAATCACTGGATCGACTACAAGACCGGCACAGACGCCGTTGTCGAATTCCTGTACCAGCCGTCGCTCAACATTGACGGCATCTGGGGCGGCTACACTGGCGAAGGCGTCAAGACGATCCTGCCGCACCAGGCGAGCGCCAAGGTCGACTCGCGCCTGCCGCCAGGACTCGACCCCGACGAGGCACTCGACAAGATTCGCCAGTTCCTCGACGCGCAGGGCTACGCCGATGTCGAGATTCGCAAACTGAGTGGCTACCCTGCGTCGCAGACGTCGGTTGAAGCGCCGGCTGTGCAAGCTGCGATTTCGGTGTTCTCCAAGTATGCCAATACGATCAATGTGCAACCGCGCATCGCGGGCAGCGCGCCGTTCTACCAGTTCACCGAGCGACTCGGTCTGCCACTCGTGCCAACAGGCATGGGCTTCGGCACGGGCGCGCATGCACCGAACGAAATCATGCTGATCGAACCGGGGCCCGGTACCCAGGCGGCCGGCCTCGCCGAAATCGAAAAAGCCTACGTCGACTTCGTGTATGCGCTTGCTGAAGCGGAGTGATGACGGTCGTGAACGCGCGCACAATTGAGGTACATTGGTCGGATGCCTGATAAGAACAGCAACTGGGCGCTGGTACTGCACGGTGGTGCAGGTGCAGTCGCAGGAAGAGACTACGCAGAGACCGAGGCGCACCTCGCAGAACTGGCGTCACTCTGCCGCGAGCGGCTTGCAGCTGACGGCAAAGCGCTCGACGTCGTCGAGTTCGCGGTCGCCGAGCTCGAGTCCTGTGGCCTGTATGTCGCCGGTCGTGGCTCGGCGCCGAATTCAGCCGGCCACGTCGAACTTGATGCCTCGATCATGGACGGCGCGACACGCGAGGCCGGCGCCGTTGCCGCGCTGCAGGATTTCGCTAACCCGGTATGCGTTGCACGTGGCGTCATGGAAAAAACACCGCACGTCATGCTTGCGGGCACCGGTGCCGTCGAATTCGCGCGCGAACACGCGTTCGAGGAAATTGAGGACCCGTCCAGCTACTACACGCTACCCGTTGGCGTCACGAGTGATGACGTCAGCGACATCGCACACGGCACGGTCGGCGCCGTCGCGATGGACACAACCGGCGGACTCGCCGCAGCAACCTCGACGGGCGGCACTTTCGGCAAACTGCACGGTCGCATCGGTGACACACCGTTGATCGGTCCGGGCACCTGGGCCGACGATCACATCGCCGTGTCGTGCACGGGAATCGGTGAACACATCATTCGCGCTGGTGGCGCATCGTCGATCGCCTTCCGTTACAAGAGCGGCGTATCGCTCGACGATGCGGTGCAGGAGATGCTCGACGAAGTGAAACGACTTGGCGGCGATGCGGGTGTCATTGCGGTCACGCGAGCCGGTGAGATCGCCATGCCGTACAACTCCGAAGGCATGAAGCGCGCGTCGGTATCCAGTGCGTCGGACCTGAAGGTCCTGACGTTCGCAGAGGACTAACAGTGAACCGACACCCGATTATCACCTGTGCGGTGACAGGCTCCGGCGATACCGCCGGCAAGCATCCGGATCTGCCAAAGTCGCCTGCGGAAATCGCGACGGCGGCGATCGAAGCGGCCAAGGCTGGCGCAGCGATCGCGCACATCCATGTACGCGAGCCGGAAACCGGCAAGCCCTCTCGTGATGTCGAACTCTATCGGGAGGTCGTCGACCGGGTGCGCGACAGCCAGACCGACGTCGTCATCAACCTCACGACTGGCATGGGCGGCGATCTTTACCTGGGCCCCGACGACGATCCGCTCAACTTCACGGACGACACTGATTGCGTCGGGCAAATGGAACGTATGGAGCATGTCGAGGCGCTGCTCCCCGAAATCTGCTCGCTTGATTGCGGCTCCTTTAACTACATGGGCCAGAACTACGTTTACGTTTCGACGCAAACGATGCTCGAACTTGGCGCAAAACGCCTCCAGGAAATTGGCGTCAAGCCGGAGCTCGAGGTGTTCGACATGGGGCAAGTCTGGTTCGCCAAGCACATGATCGACAGCGGACTGATCGACGCGCCGCCGCTGTTCCAGATTTGTCTCGGTATTCCGTGGGGCGCGCCGGCAACGCCAAATGCGTTCCAGGCGATGGTGAACGAGTTGCCCGAGGACTGTAACTGGTCCGGTTTCGCAATTGGCGCGATGGAATTGCCGATGGTGGCGCAGTCCGCGTTGCTGGGCGGCAACGTTCGTGTCGGCCTCGAAGACAATCTCTACCTCGAGAAGGGCGTGCTCGCGACGAACGCCCAGCTCGTGGAGCGGGCACGCAAGATTGTCGAGGCAATGGGCGCCACGGTGCAATCGCCTGCCGAGGCACGTGAAACCTTTGGGCTCAGAAAGCCATGATCTCCGTTCACAAGAGCGTCGCCCACCCATGGCAGTGCGACATCATGGGTCACATGACGACACGCTTTTACATGGCGATGTTTGACGATGCCTCGTACCACTTCCTGCACCACCTGTTCGGCTGGAACAGCGCGCAAAGTCCGGACGGCCGTCTTGGCTGGGTCGATGTCCGACACCTCATTAACTACGAGGCCGAGGTCGATATCGGCGACTTACTCGACGTGCGTGCTGAGCTCGCCAAGGTCGGCGGCAAGTCGATGACGATCTCTTACGAGATGATCAACCTGAGCAACGGCGACGTGGCCGCGCGTCTCGAAGGTGTCGTAGTATTGTTCGACCTGCAAGAACGTCGCGCGGTAACGATCCCGGACAACCTGCGCGAGTCGGCACAGGCCCACGTAAAGGCGGATTTTGTATGAGTGCGAACCTGCGGCCGTTGCCAGACCAGATCGTGCCACACTGGTGGACCGGTGAGCCCGCGGTCGCGCCCGAGAAATTCACGATTGACTGCACCGATTACCGCATGGATAAAGCCATGCTGTCGCCGGGCAGTGAGCTTGCCGAGCGGATGAACCAGAGATTTGACGAGGTAGGCCTGGTGTACCTCGTCAACACGGGCCTGACTGATCTTCAGGACATGCGGCGCGCGGCGAAACTCGTTGTTGACAAGGAAATGCATTACGAGGCAGGCGCGAACCCGCGTGGCAACCTCGAAGCGAACGTCTACGAAGTCGGCGCACCGCTCGTTGCGCATCTGCACTATCACCACGAGATGGCCTATGTCGGTGAGAGCACGACCATGCTCGGCTTCATGGCCAAGTCGGCCGCGCGCGGCAAAGGTGAGACCTTCGTGTCTGACAACGCCCAGGCCACCGACGCTATTCTCGCGACCGAGTTCGGGCAAAAACTCAAGGAACTCGGGCTTTGCTATCACCGCGACCTGACGGATCGTGAGGCGTTTGGCGATCAGGACCCGATCAACGTTTATAACCACTGGCAGCAGTCGATGCTGACGGAAGACCCTGACGAAGCCGAGGCGATGGCGCGGTCCAAAGGCCTCGAAGTCGAATGGGGTCCGGACCGCATGCTCAAGACGCGGTATTACATTTCGGCGTTCGAGTATTTCGAACCGCTCGATCGCAACCTGTTGTTCGCCAGCATTGCCGACGACGGTGCCTGGTTCGACACATGGCCCATGGTGCAGCACATCCCGTATGACCAGCGGCCGCTCAAGCTGACTTTCGGTGACGGAACCGAAATGACGCGCGAGGAAAAACAATTGTTTGTCGATGTCTACGATCGCTTCGGTGTGCCGATCAACTGGAACGTCGGAGACGTCGCCGTCGTCTGCAACTGGCGATGGGCACACGGTCGTCCCGGCATTCATCTCGACGCCGGCGAAGAACGCGAGCTTGGCGTCGTGATCGGCGCACCGTTCAAGCGCATCGGCGATATCGACGGTAAGTGGTAAACCCGCGAGGGAGATTCTTATGGCTTCATTATTCAAGCAGCGTGCGTGGCTGAGTCTGCCGCTCGCCCTGGTCGCGGCCGGCTGTGGCAGCGAGCAGCCCCAATCGGCGGCCGAAGCAACACCTGACCCGGCCGAAATCGTAACCGCGGTCGCTGATGATTATTACGCCCATGCCCTGAGCACGTCGCCTGAGATTGCCTACTTCGCAGGTATCGAACTCGAGCGTCACGACGGTCTGTCCGACAACAGTCCCGAAGCGCTGACTGCAAACAATGCGGTCATCGATGACCTTCTCGCGCGGCTCAGCGAGGTCGACGCCGATGAGCTTGTCGGCAAGACGGCGTGGATCACGCACGCCCTGCTCCTGGAGGAACTCGAAGGAAACGTCGGTTTGCGCGTGTGCCGCAACGAGGTCTGGAATGTAAACCAGATGGGCGGCTGGCACTCGGGCTATTCGCAGATCGTCCAGCTGCAACCCGTCGGATCGGCCGAGGCGCGTGAGCAATCGCTCACCCGCTGGTCAAAGTTTCCGGGTTTTATCGACCAGGAAATCGCGAACCTGGAATCTGGAATCGAACTCGGCTTCTCCGCGCCGAAGGTGGTCGTACAGCGCGTTGTCAACCAGGTTGACGGACTGATCGGCCTCGGCGTCGAAAAGTCTCCGTTTTATTCGCCGGCCGTTCGCGACGGTGATGGCGCGTTCGCCGCGGCGACTCGCGAGCTTGTCGAAGAACAGATCAACCCCGCACTGCAACGCTACCGCGACTATCTTTCCGGGCCGTACCTGGACGGAGCACGCGAGGAGTTATCAATCACCGCGAACCCGGACGGCCGCGCATGCTACGACGCATCGCTGCGTTCTTACACAACGCTGCAACGTTCGGGCGAGGGTGTTTATGAGCTCGGCAAGCAGACCGTCGAAACCAACAAGGCAGCCGTCATCGAACTCGGCAAGGCAGCCTACGAGCTGACCAGCTTCGAGGAAATCATGCAGCGCGCGAAGTCCGATCCGGGGGATCGCTTCACGAGCCGTGAGGAGTTGCTCGAGTCTTCGCGCGAGATGGTCAAGCGCGCCGAAGCCGAGATGCCAAAGTGGATCGGCACGATGCCCGACCAGCCCGTCGAGGTCGTACCCTTCGAGGAGCACGAGGAAGGCACGGGACGATCGGCACATTATCGACCCGGTACCGATAAACGGCCGGGCGAATACCGCATCCCGTTGCACAAACCTGAAGACCAGTCTCGTGGCAATGCCGAGACGGTCGCCTTTCACGAGGCCTGGCCGGGCCATCACCTGCAAGTTGCGTTTGCCAAGTCGATCGAAGGACTTCATCCGGTCAACGACCTCATCTGGTTCGCCGGCCCCGGAGAAGGCTGGGCGCGTTATTCGGAGGCGCTCGCCGAGGAGATGGGGCTCTACGCGACGACAACCGGGCCGATAAAGCGGCGCGCATGGCCGGCACGCGGCATGGTCGTCGACCCGGGCATTCACCTGTTCGGCTGGACGCGTGAAAAGGCCATTGATTTCATGATGGAGGCAGGACGATTCCCCGACTCAATGGGCGACGACATGGTTGATCGCATTGCGATCCTGCCGGGCCAATTGACGGCTTACGATTCCGGTGGCCTCGAGATCGTGGCTCTGCGTCGCGAGGCCGAGGCAGCGCTTGGCGACGATTTCGACATCGGCGAATTCCACGACCAGGTCCTCGAGAACGGCACGATCCCGCTCCCGGCGTTGCGCGCGCATATCGAGCGCTGGCTGGCGGAGAAGACCGCCGAATGAGGAACAATTGGGGTTCCTAGATCGGTAACTCGCTCGTGTGCTTGGTTTCCGAGAGCACGATGCTCGACGTGACCTCCTGGATGCCCGGCAGCTGCGAGAGCTTCTCGAAGAAGAACTGCTCGTAGGCCTTGATGTCATTGGCGACGATACGGAGCAGGAAGTCGACGTTGCCAAGAAGCACATAACAGTCCAGTACTTCGGGAAAGCTCTTCACAGCTTCGGCAAATGCGGACAGGTTGCTGCGCCCGTGTGAGGTAAGTTTTACGTGTGCGAAGACCATTGTCGTCAGGCCGACCTTCTCGCGGTCGAGCACGACGGGACGGTCCTTGATGACACCCTCCTCGCGCAGCCGCTGGATTCGACGCCAGCACGCGGACTGGGACAAGCCGATTCGCTCTCCCACGCCGGCGGCATTGAGGCCGGACTCCGTCTGCAGCAGGTCGAGAATCTTGCGGTCAATATGGTCCAGTGAAACGGCTTGCATTTTCTATGCTCTTTTTTTACTAGAAACGCATAGATTATGCGCCTATTTGGACTTGCGTAAAAGGTTTTGCAAATTTAACCCCCTGTTTTGACGATAAAATAGTCAAAACAATGCAACGCTCGGAAGGGGATTGAAATGGGCGTTTTCGACCATGTCGAGTTCGACAACCACGAATCTGTGCATTATTTCCACGATGCGGAAACTGGCCTGAAGGCCATTGTCGCCGTGCACTCCACCGCGCTCGGGCCTGGCGCCGGCGGCACGCGCCGCTGGGTCTATAACAATGACGAGGATGCCCTGACCGACGTCCTCAGGCTGTCTCGCGGTATGACCTACAAGAATGCTGTGGCCGGTCTGAAGTTCGGCGGCGGCAAAGCAGTAATCCTCGCCAACGGCGATGCACCCAAGTCGCCGGAGTTGTTCCGGGCATTCGGCCAGTTCGTCAACTCGCTCAGCGGCCGCTACATCACGGCCGAAGACGTAGGTTGCTCCGTCGACGACATGCGCTATGTACGTGAGGTAACCGAGTTCGTGTCGGGCCTGCCGCAAAGCGGCACCGATGCGGGTGGTGACCCGTCGCCATGGACCGCGCTGGGCTGCTTCCAGGGTATCGAAGCAGCGGCCGCGGCACGCTTCGGCGCCAGTTCGGTAAAAGGCCTGCGCGTCGCCGTACAAGGTGTCGGCCACGTCGGTTATTACCTGTGCAAACTGCTGCATGAAGCCGGCGCGGAACTATTCGTTTCGGACGTGAACAAAGAACACCTGAAGATTACGCTGGACGCGGTACCAGCGACCGTAGTACCGCCAAAAGATCTGCTGTTCGCCGACGTCGACGTACTTGCACCTTGCGCATTGGGTAATATTCTGACTTCGACGACGATCCCGAAGATTAAAGCGAAGATCATCGCAGGCGGCGCGAACAACCAACTGTCGACGCCCGCAGACGGCATGCGACTGGCCGAGCGCGACATACTTTACGCGCCCGACTACGTCATTAACGCCGGCGGCATTATCAATGTCGCGGCCGAGTACTACGGCAACAGCTCGGAAGACGATGTGCGCGCCGACGTTGGCCGCATCAAGGATCGACTGAAGAACATCTTCGCGCAGGCAAAGGAAACCGGCCGACCGACGAACGAACTGGCTGACGAGCTCGCTCGCAGCCTGGTCGCGGCGGCACGCTAGAATAAGAGACGGAGCGCTCCCGTATGATCGAAAAATCACGACTGAAAATCCCCCAACCGTATGCACGGCCGGGGGACGAACCCGATTTCAGTTATCTCGAACTCTCCCCTGCCGGCGAAATCGACAAGCCGCAGATCGGTGCCCGCACGCGCGACCTCGAGTACCTCGCCAACGGCCTGGTGCGCGTCCTCGACGACGACCATGAAGCACAGGGACCCTGGAACCCGGACCTCGATCCCGAAAAACTGCAGGTAGCACTGCGCTGGATGCTGTTGAACCGCGCTTTCGACGATCGCATGTGGCAGATTCAGCGTCAGGGTCGGATCTCGTTCTACATGCAGGCGCGCGGCGAAGAGGCGATCTCGATCGCCCAGGGCATGGCCCTGCGCTCGGGTGACATGTGTTTTCCGTCTTATCGCAACCAGGGCCTGTACATGTATCGGGGCATGACGCTCGTCGACATGATGTGCCAGTGCCTGTCCAACACGCGCGACATGTGCCAGGGACGCCAGCTTCCGATCATGTATCACAGCAAGGAAGGCAACGTCTTCTCCATCTCGGGCAACCTCGCGACGCAGTACCCCCACGCCGTCGGCTGGGCGATGGCGTCCGCGCTCAAGGGCGAAGACCACATTGCCGCATCCTGGCTTGGTGACGGCAGCACAGCTGAGGCCGATTTCTATCACGCGTTGACGTTTGCGGCGGTCTACCAGGCACCCGTGATCCTCAACGTCGTCAACAATCAATGGGCAATCTCCACCTTCCAGGGCACTGCCGGTGGCGAGCGGCGCCCCTTCGCGGCTCGCGGACTCGGTCTTGGCATCCCGGGCCTTCGTGTCGATGGCAACGACTTCCTCGCGATCTACGCGGCGACTTTGTGGGCCGCCGATCATGCACGTCGCGGTCACGGCCCGACGCTGATCGAGCACGTGACGTATCGCGGTGGCGCGCATTCGACGAGTGACGACCCGTCCAAGTATCGACCCAAAGACGAGTGGGATGCGTTCCCGCTCGGCGACCCTGTCGAGCGCCTGAAAGGGCACCTGATCAAGATCGGTGCCTGGAGCGAGAAGAAACACGAGAAGCTGTGGGACGAGTGCGTCGAGGAAGTTACCGCCGCATGGAAGGAGGCCCAGCAGTACGGCACGATGACCGAGGGCCCGTTCCTCGATCCGGTCACGATGTTCGAAGACGTCTATGCCGAGATGCCAAAGAATCTCGAGTCGCAGCGTCGTCGGCTTCTTGAAATCCTGGGCGAGGAGTAAGTCATGCCCAAGATGAACATGATTGAAGCCATCCGCTCGGCGCACGACGTGATGATGGAGCGCGATTCATCGGTTGTGGTACTCGGCGAGGACGTCGGCTACTTCGGCGGAGTGTTTCGCTGCACCGATGGCCTGCAACGCAAGTACGGCGAGCATCGAGTAATCGATGCGCCGATCGCCGAAGGCGGCATCATCGGCGCCGCGATCGGCATGGGCGTCAACGGCCTGCGGCCGGTCGCGGAAATCCAGTTTGCTGACTATATCTATCCGGGCTTTGACCAGATCGTCTCGGAGCTCGCGCGCCTCAGGTACCGCTCCTGTGGCGAATTCTTCTCTCCAGTGACGATCCGCACGCCTTGTGGTGGCGGTATTCGCGGTGGGCAGACGCACTCGCAGTCGCCCGAGGGCATCTTCACGCATGTCAGCGGCATCAAGACTGTGATGCCATCGAACCCGTATGACGCGAAAGGCCTGTTGATCGCCGCGATCGAATCCGACGATCCGGTGGTCTTCTTCGAACCGAAACGTATTTACAACGGTCCGTTCGATGGCGATCCCGACAAGCCAGGCGTCTCGTGGGCCAATCACCCGAAAGGCGAAGTGCCCGAAGGCTATTACACGGTACCGCTGGGCACAGCCGAAGTTGCGCTCGAAGGCGAAGAACTGACGATCGTCACGTACGGCACGCTCGTACACGTTGCGATCGCCGCAGCCGCCGAAACCGGTGTCGACGCCGAGGTGATCGATGTCCGCACGATGGCACCGCTCGACGTCAAGACACTGACCGACTCGGTCATGAAGACCGGCCGCTGCCTCATCGCGCATGAGGCAACGCGTTTCGGTGGCTATGGCGCCGAACTCGCGGCAACGATTCAGAAGGACTGCTTTTACCACCTCGAAGCGCCGATCCGTCGCGTAGCCGGATGGGACACGCCCTACCCGCACGCGTTCGAATGGCAGTACTTCCCCGGACTGAAACGTATGTGCGCCGGTATTCAACGCGTCATGGAGGCAGAATGAGCGAGTACATCTTCAAGCTGCCGGACCTGGGTGAAGGAACCGTCGAATCGGAAATCGGCGAGTGGTTCATCAAGGTTGGCGAGCTGGTCGAGGAAGAGACCGTCGTTGGCACGATGATGACGGACAAGGCCGCGGTCGAGCTGTCGAGCCCGGTGACCGGGGTCGTCAAGGAACTTGCCGGCGAGCCGGGTGACATTATTTCTGTCGGCGGCATGCTGGTCGTGTTCGACGTTTCCGGCGATGCGCCTGCCGCGGAGGCGCCAGCGGTGCCTGAGCCCGAAGCAGCGCCAGCACCAGAGCCGGAGGCAGCACCTGCCCCCGCCGAGGCTGCGCCTCCCGCGGAAGTACCGCTGGCGCCCACCGAACGCACGCGCGTCATGACATCGCCCGCAATTCGTCGACGCGCGAAAGAGGCCGGCGTCGATCTCGCGCTGGTCCCGGGAACAGGACCCGGGGGTCGCATTGTCCGCAAGGACTTCGATGCCTACCTCAAGGCCCGCGCGACGGGCACGGCGATTGCCACGCCAAGAATGCCGTCGACGAAGGTGAAAGAGACCAAGATCATCGGCGTGCGTCGCGTCATCGCGGAACGCATGCAGGCTGCAAAGCAGGAGATCCCTCACTTCTCGTATGTCGAGGAACTCGACATCACCGAACTCGAGTCGTTGCGCCAGCACCTCAACAGCAAGAAAGACAAAGCAGATCGCCTGACGATTCTGCCGTTCCTGGCACTCGCCTTGATCAGGACGTTGCGAGACTTCCCGCAGTGCAACGTGACGCATGACAAGGACCGCAACCTGCTGTTGCAGCATGAAGCAGTACACCTTGGCGTTGCGACGCAGACGCCGGACGGCCTGAAAGTGCCGGTCGTTAAACATGCCGAGATGATGTCCCTGGACGGACTGGCAGCCGAGATCAAGCGTTTATCGGAAGCAGCGCGTAACAACAAGGCGACGAAGAGTGATTTAACGGGGTCGACGATTACGATCACGAGCCTCGGCAAACTCGGAGGTATCGCCTCAACACCTGTGATCAACTCGCCTGAAGTCGGCATCATCGGCGTCAATCGGGCCGTTGAACGCCCGGTCGTGCTGAATGGCCAGGTTACGGTGCGCCTGATGATGAACCTGTCTTCATCGTTCGATCACCGCTTTGTAGACGGCTACGACGCCGCAGCAATGATCCAGCGCATCAAGGAACTGCTTGAGCACCCGGCAACGATCTTCCTGCCGTAAGCGCTAGAATCGTATGGACGCGCTGATTCCGAACGAATCTTCGTCGGAGTCGCTAACAGTTGGACCGGTGCTGAAAGAGAATGTGTCAATATAATCTGCGTCGTTGACTCGATAGCGCGCGGAAAGGCGAACATTCGGTTTGACGTACCAACTCGCGAACCCCTCGACCGTCTGACTATCCGCACTCGGGAAGTCGCCTGATACGTCTTCAACGGCAAGACCAAACTCAAAGTCCCGGGTTGGGTACAGAGAGATCGCCGCGCCCAATGTTTTGAGGTCAAAGCCGCCGCCTACATCGACGTAGCTGTACCCAAGATCAACGGCATACTGCCAACTCGCGCCCAGATCGCCCAGATGCTCAAACGACAAGCCGACGGCCGACGTGGTTGAGACGTCGCTGAAAGTCAGGCTAAGCGTCGTGGTATCGGCCAGATACTTGCCGACGCCGAGACTCCATCCGTCATCATTAATTGACTCGCTCACGAAGGGGCCCACGTTTGCATTCGCGGCCAACACGCCGGCACTGCCGAACCATCCGCTGTCGCGATCGACATAGCGAAAATCCGCAGAGAAGGTGTCAATGTCCGAGTCAACAGTCAAATCAAGAGGCCCAAGAGGAAACGCGGGATCACTGCTGGTCAAGACAATTGAATTTGACCACTCGGTACGAGAGTACCCTATGCTCAGCGATGAGGCGCGATCGACCAGCACGGCGCGCGCTCTTGGTCCCTTGTCATCCGACAGACCCGAGAAATACCAGGTGCCCAGGACGCTCAGGCTGTCAGTATCGATGCTGGACGAACTGAAGATCGTCCCGCCCGGCGTCGTTGCCGTCTGACTGCCGTCGAACCGCGAACTATCGAACGCGACATCTATCTCAAAATCGTATTCGTCAGCCTGTGCGGTCTGTACGATCATCGCTACGGCCAACAGGCAACTGCCGGCTACTCTTGTGTGTCTCATTGACTCTCCTTAAGAAGACAAACAGTGCGCGACGTTCATGCAGCGTCGCGAGTTAAACAAAGGGCGGCCTCCCACGTTTCATCGATGCGCGGGGTCCGGATATGGTCGCAGATGAACAGGCGTTAGCCGAATACGGCGTCGACGAAATTTGCCCAGGCCGGCGTATGCGCCACGGTGAACTTGGACGCCAGCGCAGCTAAATACAGCCCCAGACCGCACATCGTCGCCCAGCTCGGGCGGCGGCGCGTGCGCACGTCATAGACTATTAACGCCACAAAAAGCGCCAGCTCAATGGCGAGGATCATCGGCGGTGGGCCGTCCAATGTCATCGCGATTCTCGCGACAGCCGGGTCGATCATCAGGATGCCCGCGATGAGCATCCAGCGTTTGTGCACGGCGGGTGACTGCCGATTGGCAAGCGCGAGACCGTAGGCAATCGTGAAGTTCACGATGTCTGTGAACGGGAAGATAATTGACGCGGCGCCGGGCAATCCCGCAATGCTGAAATCGGCGCGTCCGCAGGCATGCCGCATCACGAGATACGCCAACACGATCATCATTGCCGCAAGCAGCACGCTCAACTGGCCGAGCCGTTTGTGCAACCCGACATTGCGAGCACCAATGAGCCTGGCCTGGATGCTGAACAGAACAAACCAAGACAGAAATACGGCACCGTGCACATGTAGCAAAGCCGGCACAGATGTCGCGCCGCCTGGTCGCATCAGCCCAAACGGAACGAAACCCGCGAGCACAATCGCGATCAGCGCGAGCCCCATGATGAAGAAGAAACGCTCGCCGCGCTGTTTACTCATGCGCCCCCCTTGTTGTTATTGATCGTGGTCGAGAAGCTGGTTCCTACTGCTCGCCAGGCATTCTCCGTTCTTTCTCACCGCGCACGATCGCAGTCTCGCTGTCCAGCATCTGGATTAACTCCTCGCGCGAGTACTCGTGCGGGTGATCGTGATTCAGGTTAACGAGCTCTTCGAAGGCTTTGCCTATCGTGATCATTGCTTCAAACGGATCTGCGACAACGAGGTAATGTTCTTTGGGCTTCTCGTTGAACAGGGCGTGTTCGATTGCCTCGGCGACGGGTTCAGGCGTAGGAGAATCGTACGAAACGCCCTCTTCCTGCCGTTTCCGGCATGAGTCGAGGTAGTAGTCCATCTCTTCCTGGTAGTACGCGTAGGTCTTCCTGGCCTGGTTCCGGAGCATCCGTCTGCAACGTGATTCGCCGATCTGGCTCTCAAAATTACCGGGCGCGATCGAGCTCACCTTAACGCCAAATTTCCGCATTTCCCACGTAAGCTGATCCGTATAGGATTCGACGGCATGCTTACTCATCATGTACATGCCGTAGCCATCGAGCCCGCCGGATAACGTGCCAGCGATTGAGCTGATATTCACGATACGGCCTTTCGACTTGATGACCATCGGTGCGAACGCCTTCGTGACCCTGAATACGCCATAGACGTTTACGTCGAAGAGGAACTGCAGATCGGACTCATCGGCTTCGATCAGTGGGTCGATAACATTGACGCCGGCATTGTTGACGATGCCCCACAGACCCCGTCCCTCGGAATCGATCAACGCAACAGCCTTGTCGATCTCCTCCTGGACCGTGACGTCGAGCCGCACGGCCATGACGTTATCGATCTTGTTCAGCGCGTCGATATCAGCCTGCTTGCGAGCACCCGCGTAGACAAAGTAGCCCTCGCTGGCGAGGTGTTTCGCCGTCATCAGACCGATGCCCGAGCTCGCGCCCGTAATCAGCACCGCTTTCTGGTGTTCGTCCGCCAAAGCTCCCTGCGAGTGAAATGCCTGTACGGCTACAAGAACTGTCAGGACTAGCGTTGCGACGTGGCGCATGGTACCCCTCCCCTTGTTGTTGTTCGAAAGAGACTTTTCCTACTGATGTGGAATCACTCGATCGGGATTGAGTATGCCCTTTGGATCGAGCGATTGCTTGAGCGTTCGCATCAACTCAATATCCGCCTGGCTGCGGCTATGCGGCAGCCATTTCAGTTTGCCGATGCCGATGCCGTGCTCAGCAGAGACTGAACCCCCATACTGCTGCAGCGGATCGTACACGCATGCATTGACAGCATCGTAGTAGTCGCCCTCTTTGCCGGGCCAGATGAAGAAATGCAGATTGCCGTCCGCGATGTGGCCTAGCGTCCATGCCTTGCCTTGCGGGAAGCGCTGCTCGACGAGCCGGTAGACCTCGTCGACGTAATCTTGCATGTCACGAATCGGAAGGCTCACGTCATAGAGATACAGCGGCTCCATCTGCATCAGCGCATCGAAGTCTTCGCGAATAGACCAGACAGCGCGAATTTCAGCTTCCGATTTGGGTAACACCGCATCGACGATGATGCCTTCCTCGAGTGCCGCTTCGAGCACCCGCCCAAACCGCGCGTCATCGACATCAGGATCGCTGCCCTCAGCCTGGAACACGACGTAGTACGGGTAATCGCGCGCGAGTGGCGCACGATGCCAGCCCTCGTCGGTCACCGCAGCGTAATAGTCGTTCCACATGATTTCAAAAGCGCTGAGGCTGCCGGTGAGCTCAGACTTCAGCCGCGCCAGCAACGCGACGACGTTGTCGAAACTTGTGAGCCCAACGAGCGCGTCCTGCCGGCTGTGCGGCAACGGGAAGAGACGCAAAACGGCGCGCGTTACGATGCCGAGCGAGCCTTCGGAACCGATGAACAGTTGCTTCGTATCGTAGCCAGCGTTGTTTTTCAGCATGCGGTTCATAGATGACACGACCGTGCCATCGGCGAGCACCGTTTCGAGGCCCAGCACCAGGTTGCGCATCATGCCGTACTTGAGGACGTTGATGCCGCCGGCATTGGTCGCAATATTGCCGCCGATGGTGCAGCTTCCCCGCGCGCCGAGGTCGAGCGGGAAATACAGGCCCTCGGCGGCCACTGTTTCCTGCACGGTTTGCAGCACAGCACCTGCCTCAACAACGGCGGTGCCGCCAACGTGATCGATCTCGACAATGCCTGCCATTTTCTCTGTCGACAGCACGACATCGCTGTTCGTCGGCTCAACGGCCTCGACGCAATTCGTCAGTCCGCCCTGGGTAATCAGCGATTGGCCCGCATCGTTGCAGGCCCGCAGAATCCCGGCGACTTCGTCGGTCGTCGAGGGCATCACGAGTGCTCGCGCCTGCATGGGCGCACTGTTCCAGTAACTGGTCGCGCGCTTTGCAACAGCGTCCGGCGGCAGCAGGCGCTTGCCGTCCACGATGCTCGCGAGTTCTGTTAATGAATCCATGCGGCTACACTATCAGACAATCCAACTGTGGAAGCACCGGCATGCCATTGACGACCGTTAACCTCGAGCCGCCGTACCTGCTGTATCTCGGGGATGTTCCGGATGACGATCATGCCAAGACGGGGCACGGCATGGCGTACTGGCGACCCGAGCTGTGCGCCGGCCAGATGCGGCTTCCCGAGTGCCCTGTGGATATCGGCCTGCCGGAAATGACCGTCGCCGAAGCGGCGCATGCTGGCGTAAAGACGGCGATCGTCGGCGTAGCGCCGGTTGGCGGGCAGATCCCCGACCACTGGGTTCCACAATTGATCGAGCTGGCCAGTGCCGGCATCAGCATCGCTGCGGGCATGCACACACGGCTGACCGCCATGCCAGACCTCGTTGCGGCGGCGCACAAGAGCGGCGCGAAGCTGTCGGATGTCCGCGTGCCGCCGCCGGATATTCCCGTCGGAATCGGCACGCCACGCAGCGGTAAGCGCGTTCTGATGCTGGGGACTGACTGTGCCGTCGGCAAGAAGTACACAGCGCTTGCCGTTCATCGCGAACTCGAGCGGCGTGATATCCCGGCGACTTTCCGCGCCACGGGGCAAACCGGCATCATGATCGCGGGTGAAGGGATACCGATCGATGCTGTGGTCGCCGATTTCATCGCCGGCGCGGCAGAGATGCTGTCGCCCGACAACGACGACGACCACTGGGATGTCATCGAAGGTCAGGGCTCACTCTGGAACCCGAGTTACTCGGGCGTCACGCTCGGCCTGCTGCATGGTTCGCAGCCGGATGCGATTGTCGTCTGCCACGACGCATCGCGAACCCAGGTCCTCGAAGTCGGAGGAGACTATCCAATCCCCGAGCTTGATGAGGTCATCGACGACGCGCTGCGACTGGCGCGGCGCACAAGGCCACGATGCTTCTGCGCCGGCGTCAGCGTCAACACATCGCGAATGAGCGACCTCGAGCGCGACACCTACCTCGGCGAGTTGCAACACAACCTCGCTTTGCCCTGCGTAGACCCGATCGCGACCGGCGTCTCGCCCATCGTCAACTTCATGCTGAAGCACGTCTGATGAAACGCAACGTCTCCATCCACACCGAGTCCTGGCTGTCGATCATCCCGTTTCGCATTGCCAACAATGTCTGGGACGATTTCCCGTGTGTTATCTGCGAAGTCGAACAGGATGGTCTCATCGGGCGCGGCGAGGGGCTCGGCGTCTACTACCTCGACGAGACACCCGAATCGATGGCCCGGCAGCTTGAGGGGGTTGCGCCAGAGATCGCTGCTGGTGCCGATCGCAACAACCTGCTCGAACTCTTGCCCCCGGGTGGCGCACGCATGGCCGCGGATGCCGCGCTGTGGGATCTCGAGGCACAACTGACCGGCGCGAGTGCCTGGAAAATGGCCGGCGTCGACGAAGGACCCATCGAAACCGTATTTACGATCGGCCTCGAGGACACGCCCGAGGCCATGGCGGACAAGGCGGTCGCGGCTGCGGATATCTCGCTCTTCAAAGTGAAGCTCAACAACGACCGGCCGGTTGAGCGCATTGCCGCGATACGCGACGCTCGCACCGACGCGCGCCTCGTGGTCGACGTTAACCAGGGATGGACATTCGAAGAACTACGCCAGCACGCACCGAAACTCGCATCGCTTGGTGTGAGCATGATCGAACAACCGCTGCCGCGCGGCGGCGATGCCGAGCTTGCGGGCTACGATGCGCCGCTGCCATTGTGCAGCGATGAGTCGTGCCTGCATCTCGGTGAGCTTGAGGAAGCGGTCGAGCGCTATCAGATGATTAACATCAAGCTCGACAAGACGGGCGGCCTCACTCATGGCCTGCAACTGGCTTCGGCTGCAAGGGATGCCGGCATGAAGCTCATGGTCGGCTGCATGGGTGGCACTTCGCTCGCAATGGCACCACACCACGTCATTGCACAATTGTGCGACTTCGTGGACATCGACGGACCGCTGCTGATCCGCACCGATCGACCGGGCGGTTTACACTATAGGAAAGGCATCGTCACGTTGCCTGAGCGGCCTTTCTGGGGACAGCCCGTCGGCAAATCTGACCGTTCGTAATGACAGACACATCCATCAAGGAAGTTGCAGAGCTCGCTGGCGTTTCGATTGCCACGGTCTCCCGCTGCATCAACTACCCGGAAAAGGTGACCGAGCGCACCCGAGCCAAAGTGCAGGATGCAATCGCCCAGACCGGCTACTCCCCCAATACAATCGCGCAGAGTTTCCGTCGGGGCCGCACAAACCTGATCATGGTCGTCATTCCATCGGTGGGTGACCCGTTCTTCTCCGCGCTAATGCGCGGCGTGAAGCGAGCTGCACAGGCAAAAGGCTACTCGGTCGTCATCGAGGAAACGCAGTCGAACACAATGACCGCTGACGAGGTCAGCCGCATGCTCGTCTCGAATCAGACGGATGGCATTGTCCTGCTCGGCGCGATATCGCCTTATGGCACTGAGATCCTGTCAGCGAAAAGCCGTCGCAACCTGCCGATCGTCGTGGGGTGTGAAAAAGTCTCTCCGGATCTCGCGGACTTGCCCAGCGTCCGGGTCGACAATGTCGCTGCAGCCAGCGATGCCACTAACTTCCTGATCAAGCATGGTCACAAACGCATCGGCATGATTCGCGGACAGGGATCGTCGCTGCTGACCAAGGACCGCGAAACGGGCTATCGCACGGCGATGAGGGAAGCGGGGCTGCCAATCGGTTTCGGCTGGGTCGTCGAGGGACGAATGACGATTCCGGGCGCACGTCATGCGACCCGCGACTTGCTGAATTGTGCGGATCCGCCGACGGCGATCTTCTGCGCCAATGATGAGATGGCGATAGGCTGTCTGCACGAGCTCAGGGATTCAGGCCTTGTCGTGCCTGACGACGTGTCGGTCATCGGCTTCGATGACATTCGCTACGCGGAGGTGACGGTTCCGCCCCTGACGACCATCAGGCAGCCAGCGGAAGAAATCGGCGAGCGCGCGATCTACCGCATTTGCCGTCGCATCGAGGAGGGCCCCGATGTCGGCAACAGCGAGCCACAAATTGTGCCGCACAAGCTTATCGTCCGGCAGAGCGTAACGGCTCCAAGAGAGTAGGACGGAAAGATGGATACGATTCGCTGGGGTATCGTAGGCGCAGGGCGCATCGCGCACACCTTTGCTCAGGACATGCCATCAACACAAAGCGGTGTACTCCGGGCAGTTGCCGCTCGCAGTGGCGACTCGGCGCGTGAGTTCGCGGCGCGTTACGATGCTCCCACTGCTTATGAGGGCTACGAGGCGCTGTACGCGGATCCGGATATCGACGCCATCTACGTTGCAACGCCACACAACCTGCATCTGCAACATGCCAGCGATGCCATGCGTGCCGGCAAAGCAGTGCTTTGTGAAAAACCGATTACCACGAGCGCTGCGGAATGCCAGGCGCTTATCGACGTGGCACAGGAAACCGGCTCTTACCTGATGGAAGCGATGTGGACCTGATCGACCTGCGCAAGGAATCCGAGGTCGTGCCACTCTTCGAGTCGCTGCGTTTCCAGCGGCATATGGACCTGATTCGTTCGAAATTCCGGGAAACTGAGTAGTCGCACGCGACGCGGTCCTCGATAACGCGCTATGCTCGGTTTTCGTCTGGATCCACAGAGAGCCTGCGTGCGTCGCATTGTCTACAACCAGCTAGTCGCATTTGCCCTGCTGTTCCTTGCCGCCTGCGGCGGCGGCGGTGCTGATGGTGGTGGTGGCGTTCCACCCGTCGTCAACCCGCCCGTCCAGTACACCTATTCAGTACCGGACGACATCGGTGATGGCTGGGCAGTCTCGAGCCTCGCCGACGAGAACATGGACGAGGCGCCGATTGCGACGATGTTGCAGCGCATCTTGGACGGCACGTATCCCGGCATCGATGCCGTCGCAATAGCTCGAAATAACAAGTTGGTCCTGCACCAGCAGATCCGCACCGGGACTGGCCAATTTGACGCCTGGGCCGGCAATACAGATCCCGAACGGCACATCCTTCACTCGACGAGCAAGAGTGTGACCTCGGCACTGATCGGTATCGCGATCGACCAGGGGCATATTGCGTCAACTCAAGTGCCTTTCTACGACCTGTTCAATTATGGCGCCTACGACAATTGGGACCCGCGAAAAGCGGACATGACGCTTGAAGACGCGTTGACGATGCGGCTTGGCCTCGAATGGGATGAGTGGTCGCTCCCGTACACCAATCCCGAGAACGATCTCGTCGACCTGGAAAATAACAATACAGACTGGCCCAAGGCATTGCTCGACCTGCCAATGACCTCGGACCCGGGCACCGTCTTCGCCTACAACACCGCGGCAACGATTGCGATTGGCCAGGCGCTGGTCAATGCGACTGGTATCCCGATGGACATCTACGCGGATCAATACCTGTTCCATCCTATGGGCATCTTTGATGCGCTGTGGGCGCGATCGCCAGCCGGTCTGCCTATCGGTGGCAGCGGGCTGTATCTAAAGATCCGTGACCAGCTCAAGTTCGGCCAGCTGTTTGTCAATGATGGCGTCTGGGATGGCCAACAGCTAATCAGCGCCGCATGGATCGCCGACTCGGTGACGCCGCGAGTCGACATATCGTCCTGGGCGACGTACAGCGAGGCGTACGGCTTCCAGTGGTGGCTCGACACCTTCAATTTCCGGCAGCAGGGGGCAGAAGCCTGGGTCACAGCCGGCTACGGTGGTCAGTACACGTTCTGCTTCCCGGACCTGAACCTTGTTGTCGCGTTTACCGGCCGCAACTATACCAACCCCAATGGCGTCACCCGGCTCTATGAGATGGTCCAGGACTTTGTCATAGCGTCCGTCAATCAGCCTTGAACCAATCCTGGGTTCGCAGGCAGAAACGCACCAGCATCAGCATCAGCGGCACCTCGATGAGTACGCCGACAACCGTCGCCAATGCCGCGCCCGATGACAGGCCGTACAGCATGGCTGCCGTCGCGATCGCAACCTCGAAGTGATTTGATGCGCCGATCATTGCGGTCGGCGCCGCATTCTCGTAACTGAGCCGGAGGGCTTTTGCTGCCACGTAGCCAATCGCAAACACAAAGATGGTCTGTACGAACAACGGAATCGCGATCCAGAGAATCGTCAGCGGATTCTGCACGATTGTGTCGCCCTTGAGCGAGAACAGGATCACGAGCGTAATCAGCAACGCCGAGATCGTCACTGGCGTCAGGAAGTGCAGGAACTTCTCGCGGAACCAGTCCTCTCCCTTGTGCGCGATGATCCACTTGCGCGACAGGTAGCCCGCAACGAGCGGCAGCGCAACGTAGATGCTGATAGAGAGAAGCAACGCCTCCCAGGGCACGGGCAGCTTGCCAACGCCAAGCAGGAAACCACCGAGCAGGCCAAACAGGACAAGCATCGTCAGCGAATTGATCGCGACCATAACGAGCGTATGCCCGTCGTTGCCTTTCGAAAGGTATCCCCACACGAGGACCATCGCCGTACAAGGCGCGATGCCAAGCAGGATGCAGCCGGCAAGATAGCTGCGCCAAAGCGGCACCTCCAGCATCTTCACGCCGTCGACGGACACAACCGTCCCGGCCCCATAGGTGTCGCCAACCTGCAGCGATTCTCCGAGTGGCATCTTGACGAGGTCAACTGCATCGGGGCCAATAAAACCGAGAAACAGCGACCCGAGGAAAAAGCTCGAGATCGCATACATCGTGAACGGCTTTATCGCCCAGTTGACGAACAGGGTCAGGCCGACCGGTTTGACGGCTTTGCCTGCCCGGACGACTTCGTGAAAATCGATCTTCACCATGATGGGGTACATCATGAAGAACAGGCAGATCGCGATCGGTATGGAGACGACCGGCGCGCCGTTAACCGAGATCGCCATCGCGTCCAGTGACTGCGCAACTTCAGGTGCGAATTTGCCGAGGGCCACACCTGCGACAATGCAAAGCCCGACCCAGACCGTCAGGTAACGTTCGAAGAATCCCATAGCGCGATTGTCGCGACTTTCTACCTCGCCTGCCACCGCGAAACGTCAATCAGGGACGATAGACGACCGTGTTGCCCAGATGCTGATTCTCAACGAGGCGGTAGGTTTCCTTTGTGTTGCGATGGTGAACCCATATTGCGTACTGCGGCCGCTCGCTGACCAGGCTCTGCCAGCGTTCGGTCAGAATTACGATGTCCTGATCCGCCGCGTAGGCAACAGCCGTAAACGGCCTCTCCTCAGGCAATGCGAGCGTTTCCATGACCTCGCCGTCGAGACTGACGAGGATGTAAACGCCCGGCTCTTCCGATCCGCGGCACAGCAATCCGTCGAGCGCCGACGCCCAGACTGCGCCATCCAGCGTGCAGTGCTCGGCAAGACCGGGCACCGTGGATGTGGCCGTCGACAGATCGAAAATCCGGGCAGGGTCATCGCCGATCGCGTACAGAAATGATGTCGCCGCAATCGGGATGATCTCGACGGATACCCGGTAGTCATGCGACGCCACCTCTATCGTTTCCCAGGTGTTTCCCTCACGTCGCTTGACGAGAATCTGGCGCCCTTCGTCGTAGACAAGCACATCAGTGTCGGGCAGATAGCGCCCCTTGCGGCCCGCAAAGAAACGCAGCTGCTGCTTGCTCGCGAGGTCGAAGAGCACAAGGCTGTGCACATCCTGACGATTGACCTCGCCGAACACGGTCAGCAACAGGCGCTCATCACCCTGCGGAGCGAGTTCGACGATCGTGTCGTCCCCGATCGACGCAATGACACGTGTGTCGCCGTTTCGCAGGTCGAGTTCAGCCAGGTAGTTGCCGGCCGCAAAATAGAGCCCGCCCGAGAATTCGGGAGGATCTTCAGCGCAGCCGCTCGCCAGTGCGGCAAGGGCAAACAGGGTTATTCGCGTGACTATTGAATCCATTTTGACCGAGAATGGCATATTCCCATCGATTGTCGAGGCCCAATCCGCATGAAAACCACTGCAGCCGCGCTGGTCCGCCACGCGCTCGAGCAAGTTGGCGTCCGCTACACCTTCGGGATCCCTGGCGTGCACAACATCGAACTCTACGATGAGCTGCTCGGGTCGGACCAGATTCAGCCGGTCCTCGTCACGCACGAGGGCGCCGGGGCCTTCATGGCGGACGCCATCAGCCGTGCTACCGACAGCATCGGCACGCTTGTCATCGTGCCGGCGGCGGGCATCACGCATGCGCTGTCAGGCGTCGGCGAGGCGTTTCTCGATGGCGTACCGATGCTGATCGTCTCGGGCGGTATCCGTACTGACCTTGAGCACAAGTTCCAGCTTCATGACGTCGACCAGCAGGCGATCATGCGGCCGCTGACGAAAGCACAGTACAAGATCGAGCGCTATCAAGATGCGATCCCGACGATCTACGAAGCGTACAGGACGGCTGTCTCGGGCGAGCCCGGTCCCGTGTTCGTCGAGATACCCGCAAACCTGCAGCTGCTGACCGGTGAAGTCGACGGCATGCCGGCTTTCGACACTGAGCTTACACACCCTGAAGTCGATGCGCAGGCAATCGGTGACGCCGCTGCAATGCTTGCGGCGGCGGAGAAGCCCGGCATCTTCGTGGGCTGGGGCGCTAGAGACGTAACAGCGGATGTCATTCGCATCGCTGAGCACCTCAGCGCGCCGGTCGCAACGACGCTGCAGGGCCTCGGCGTTTTTCCCGGCGATCATCCCTTGCACGCGGGCTTCAGCTTCGGGCCGTCAGCCGTGCCCGCATCGCAGAACGCGTTCAAGGATTGCGACGTCATGCTCGCGATCGGTACACGTTTCGCCGAGATCTGCACGGGCAGCTACGGTGCCGTGCCGCCCGAAAAACTCATTCATATCGACATTAACCCGGACGCGATCGGCGCAAATCACAAGACGCCCATAGGCATATGCGCCGATGCCCGGGATGCAGTTCCGGCCCTGGCCGACGCTGTCACGGCGTCGGGCGAAGCACGGGACAGCACCCAGGTCGCAGCGGCAATCTCCCGCGACAAAGCAACCTACCGCGAAGCCTGGCACAAGCATGATCCCAAGGGCCGCGTTAACCCGGCGCGCTTTTTCGAGGAGCTGCGCGTTCAGCTGCATGACGATGCGATCGTTATTGCCGACGACGGCAATCACACGTTCCTGACGGCTGAACTCATGTCGATCAACAAGGGTGGCACGTATCTGTCCCCTACTGATTTCAACTGCATGGGTTATTGTGTCCCGGCGACGATCGCCGTGAAAATGGCAATGCCCGAACGCGAGGTCATCGGTATTGTCGGCGATGGTGCCTTTCTGATGACCGGACTCGAGTCGGTAACGGCCGCCGGCAACGGTATCGGTGCCGTCTGGTTTGTGTTCAACGATGGCGAGCTGGCGCAGATCGCGCAGGCGCAGGAAATTCCCTACCAGCGCACGGCCTGCGTTGATGTGGGCAACCTGAACTACGAAGCGTTCGCTGCGGCTACCGGCGCAGCATACGTCAATATCGCGAACGACTCGGAGCTGCACGACGGCATTGAGCGAGCGCTCTCGATGGCTGCACAGAACAAGCCTGTACTCGTCAACGTGCACATCGACTACAGCAAGAAGACGCAATTCACCGTCGGCACAGTCCAGACCAACCTGAAGCGCTTCGATACAAGGAACAAGCTGCGCATCGTCGGACGCGCGCTCAAGAGAAGAATTTTCGGCAGCTAGGCAAAAGAGCGGCACAGAGTTAGCGCGCCAATCTTAGTGTAAATGACGGGGACAAGAGCGGGATACACGTAGGCCTGGCCTTGAGGGTGAGCATTTCGACTATACTGATTCCAGGCTTAGCTGCGCTCTTGAAGCTGTAATCGGATGGAGATATCTGCGCTCATTAGTATCGCCGCCGCGCTCGCATTGGCGCTCGTCGCTTACCTGATAGGCCGTGGCCAGCGGAAAGCAGCTGAGACCTTATCGCTAGGCCGTGCACTTGCCCAAGCTGAGCACGACACTCGTGTCGGCATCATTCTCGAGAACGCCCTCGTCGCAATCGCCCACTGCAGGTTCGACCCGCCTGTGTCTGTCAAATCGCCTGTTGATGAGATCATCAAGGAGGCCTATGCGAGTGGCTATCACGCAGACTGGAACCAGGCCTTTGCACGCCAGTACGGATATGACGCCGACTTCGACATGTCAAAGGTCAAGTTGGCGGAGATCGTGCCGCTGACCGACCAGCGTAACTACGATTTTGTGCGGCAGTTTGTAGAAAATGGCTTTCGCGTAATACGTGAGGAGACTTTCGAGATCGACCGGCACGGCAATGCGGTGGAATTCCTCGTGTCGTGTGCAGGACGCGTGCACGAGGACCACCTCGTCGAGGCCTGGGTCACAATGATCGACATTACGGCGTTGAACGAGGCGCGTGCGGCGCTTCAGTTTTCCGAGCACAAGTTCTCGACGGCGTTCCACTCGAGTCCCGACGCCATCCTGATTACGCGACTCATTGATGGGCGCATCATTGATGTTAACTCTGGCTTTGAGTCCGTTTTCGGCTACATGAGCAGAGAAGCGGTTGGCAAGACGACCACGGAGTTGGGCCTTTGGCGAGATCTGTCTAACCGTGAAGAGTGGATTCGGAATCTTGAGTCGCGTGGGGCGTCTCATGCAGTCGAGGCCGAATTCCAGCGAAAGGACGGAACGGTGATCTCCTGCATAGCTTCCGCAGGGTCGATCGAGATTGATGGCATTCCCCATGTCCTGTCAACTGTTCGTGACGTCACGCAGGAAAAGCGCGCCGAGAGACAGCGTTTGGCGCTCGAATCGGAATTGCGCCAGGCTCAGAAGATGGAGGCCGTCGGGCAACTGACAAGCGGTATTGCCCACGACTTCAACAATATTCTCGCCTCAGTAGTTGGCTACACCGAACTTGCTACCCGGCACCCTGCCGCCCGAAACAGTGATGCTTTGTCTGAGTATCTGGAAGGTGTTCTCGGCGCAAGTTGGCGAGCGAGGGACCTGGTCGCACAGATGCTGACGTTCAGTCGAAAGCAAGACAGCAAAGCTCTCTCTACCAACGTCGGCCGGCTCATCGGCAGCGTTGTGGGACTTTTACGGCCAACGATGCCGTCGTCGATCGCTCTTGAGGTGGGCGCTGAGGCAAACGCCGGCACAATCCACATCGACCCCGCGCAGCTGGAGCAGGTGCTCATTAATCTCTGCCTAAATGCCAAAGACGCAATGCGCGGGAACGGCACAATTCACATCACCGCAAGCGACGAGCATGTCATTGACACGGCGTGTTCAGCGTGCGGCGATTCAATAGCGGGAGACATGGTGGCTATTGAGGTCGCTGATTCCGGCGACGGCATCCCGGCGGAACAGCTAGACCGCATCTTCGAGCCGTTCTTCACGACGAAGGGTGACGGCGGCGGAACAGGCATGGGCCTTGCTATGGTCGACAGAATCTCGCACGCGCATGACGGACACATTGTTGTAAATAGCGAAAGCGGCAAGGGAACGTCATTCTGCCTGTATTTTCCACGCGATGAAGAGCCGGTCCAGTTGCCGGTCGATACGAACGGACGCGCTGCCACAGCGAAGCCGGCCACCTCCGCTGGCAATATACTGGTGGTTGATGACGAGCTCACTGTTGCGACACTACTCGTGCAGCTCCTCGAGAGCCGCGGCTATACCGCTGTTGCAATGGGCGATAGCGAACAGGCACTACAGTACTTTGAGCACCATCGCGACAATGTCGATCTTGTTATTACGGATTACACAATGCCTAAATTGAGCGGCATCGAGTTGTCGGAACAGCTCTTAAGACTCGACCCGGAGCTGCCGGTTATCTTGCTATCCGGATACACGCCGGTAGGCGACCAGCGCGCAGCCAGGGAACTCGGCGTTCGGTTATACATGAACAAACCGCTAGAGTTCGACGTGTTTTTTAAGCAGCTTTCGGGAATACTCGAAGGTAACAGGGGCAGATCCGATGGGAGAAAGTAACTGTCTCCTTTGAGAGAGCGCTCTCGAAGGCATTGTTGGGGAAATCAACGCGCTTTCGATCCACGACAGTCTCGTCGGCGGCGATTAGCAATAGCTAGTTCGCGAAGTACCAGTAAAGCGCTGCGCCAACGATGACTACGGCCACGATGAGCGGCAGCGAGCTGGTCTTCTGAGCCATCGGCGCGTCAGGGTTCGCACGCCGATACACCGCCACTTCACGATCGATAATCTGTTTGGCCTCTTTGAGCCCGAGGCCGTGTTCCTCGCGCAGGAGCTTGATGGCCTCAATTTTGCGCCCGGCACGAACTGACTGTCGCACTGACTCAGACAGGTGCTGGTCGGTATTGGATTTCATCAGAGCAACTTCCGCAGCAGTCTGAATTTCTTGTCCGTGTACGGCGCGTACCGCAGGTCCGGATCGGGCCACCAGCCGCGTTTCAACACGGGCTTCATGTGGCTGAACGTCCTGAAACCGTACTCGCCCGAATAATTGCCCATACCGCTGCCGCCGACGCCGCCAAACGGCAGCTCGTGCACGGCCATGAACATCATCGTGTCGTTCACACAGGTATTGCCCGCTGAGATTTTCGCGAGGAATCGATGTTCGGCCTCGGTGTCTTTCGTGAAAATATAAGCGGCCAGCGGCTTGTCGCCAGTGCGAATGAACTGAATTGCGTCTTCGAGGCTGTCGGCGCGAACGATCGGCAGCACCGGACCGAAAATCTCTTCCTGCATCACGGCGCAGTCGGGCGTAACGCCGGTCAGCACGGTCGGCGCGATAAAGCGCGTTGCGGCGTCAGACTGACCTCCGATCGCAATGTCACCTGAACTCATGAGCCCGGTAATTCGCTCGAAATGGCGATCGCTCACGATGCGGCCATAGGAATCGGACTGCTGCGGGTCGTCGCCGAACATCTCCGTGACGGCCGCCTGCAGGAGCGGCACAAGCTTCTTCTCGGTTTCGGCGTCGACGAGAATGTAATCTGGTGCAATGCAGGTTTGCCCTGCGTTTGTAAACTTGCCCCACGCGATCCGTCGGGCCGTGGTTTCAAGGTTGGCATCTGGCATCACCACGCACGGGCTCTTGCCGCCGAGTTCGAGCGTGACAGGCGTCAGGTGTTTGGCAGCGGCGGCCATGACGATGCGGCCAACATCGCCGCCTCCCGTATACAAAATGTGATCCCAGGACAGGTCGAGCAACGCGGTCGTCTCCGGCACGCCGCCTTCGATGACCTTGAAGCAATCCTTGTCGAGATACTCCTCGATGAGCCTGACTGTGAGCGCCGATGTCTTTGGCGCAAGCTCCGAAGGTTTGATAACGGCGCAGTTGCCTGCGGCAATCGCGGCGACGAGACCGGCC
>JASJCM010000044.1 GCA_030065985.1 Woeseiaceae bacterium
GGCCCTTAGGGTGCGAATAATACGCGGCTCTTTGACATCAAGACACGGTTAAAACCAGTGGCAAACATCAAATCAGCCAGGAAGCGTGCCCGCCAGGCCGAGAAGACCCGCAAGCACAATATGGGTCTGCGCTCCAAGATGCGTACCGAGATCAAGAAAGTCGTCAGTGCCTGCGATGCCGGCGACCAGAAAGCAGCTGCTGCCGCTTTCAAGGACGCTGTGCCGGTAATCGACAGCATGGTCAACAAAGGCATTGTTAACAAGAACAAGGCCGCGCGTCACAAGAGCCGCCTGAACGCCCGCATCAAAGCCCTCTAGGCTTCGAGCTCTCCCGCTTCCTCCAATTCTTCCATTTCTTCCAGCGCCTGGATCACCGCATGCCCGAGGGCCTCGGTGCCGGCGCCTGTGGCTGCGCTCACCTCGAATACGGGGCCCTGCCAGCCTAGTTCATCGAGCAGCATCTCCCGCGCAACCTCAAGATCGTCATCGCTCAAGAGGTCGGTCTTGTTGATAACCAGCCAACGTGGCTTGTCGGCGAGTTCGGTTGAGAATTTCGCGAGCTCTGCGGCGATCGCGACGACTTCGCGAGCAGGCTCGACGTTCGGATCGATCGGCGCGATATCAACGAGGTGCAGCAACAGGCGCGTGCGTTGCAGGTGCTTCAGAAACTGAATCCCTAGCCCGGCCCCTTCGGCCGCACCTTCGATGAGGCCAGGGATGTCCGCCATGACGAAACTCTGGAGGCGACCAACTCGCACTACGCCAAGGTTCGGGTGCAAGGTCGTAAACGGATAGTCTGCAATGCGTGGTTTGGCCTGTGACATCGCCGTGATCAGCGTCGACTTGCCCGCATTGGGCATGCCGAGCAAACCAACGTCGGCGAGCACCTTGAGTTCGAGCTTCAGATGACGCGACTCACCGGGCGTACCGTTCGTCGTCTTGCGTGGCGCCCGATTGGTGCTGCTTTTGAAACGCGTATTGCCGAGACCGCCGCGGCCGCCTTCTGCGACGAGCTGCCGCTGGTCAACTTCGGTCAGGTCGCAGATCAGCTCGCCCGTGTCGACATCGTGGACGACCGTGCCGACAGGCACGCGCACCTCCAGATGCTCGCCAGACCTGCCCGTCATATTGCGACCCGCGCCGGGCTGTCCGTTCTCGGCGCGAAACTTCCGCGCCACGCGAAAATCCGCCAGCGTATTGAGGGACTGGTCGGCGACCAGGTAAACACCGCCGCCGTGCCCGCCGTCGCCACCGTCGGGGCCGCCCCTGGCAACGTACTTCTCGCGCCGGAAACTCAGACAGCCGTGGCCGCCGTTGCCGGCGATGACGCGAATCGTTGCTTCGTCGACGAACTTCATAGACGTAACTCTAATACGAAAAACCCCGCATCAGCGGGGTCTTTCAAACCGTGCCGCCTGCAGCAGGCGGCTTGCACCCCGTAGGGCACCTGGCGGCGAATCAATCAGGCTTCGACGACGCTCACAAACTGGCGCATCTTCGGGCCTTTCTTTTCAAACTTCACGTGGCCGTCCTTCTTGGCGAACAGCGTGTGATCGCGGCCGCAACCGACGTTGGTGCCGGGGTGAAAGCGCGTGCCGCGCTGGCGCACGATGATGTTCCCGGCCAGAACCTTCTGGCCGCCGTAGATTTTTACGCCTAAGCGTTTACTTTCTGAATCGCGACCGTTCTTACTGCTGCCGCCTGCTTTCTTATGTGCCATTGTTCGGTACCTGTCTGTGCTGTCACCAGGGCAATGCCCAGGCTACATGAATCCTAGTCGTCTTTCTTGGCGGCCGTTTTCTTTGCAGCCTTCTTCTTCGCTGCCGGCTTCTTGGTCGTCTTCTTGGCCGCTGCCTTCTTGGCAGCCGGCTTCTTGGCGGCCTTTTTCTTGGTCGCCTTCTTGGCGGCCGGCTTGTCGTCTGCGGCTGCGTCCTTCTTCGGCGCTGCCTTCTTCGCGGAGCCTCCCGAGATATCCGTGATCTCAACCTCGGTGAAGAACTGGCGATGCGAGCCCTGGCGCAGGTAGTTCTGCCGACGCTTGAACTTCACCACCGGCACTTTCTTGCTCTTGCCCTGGCGTACGACCTTGCCGCTGACCGTGCTGCCGGACAGGATCGGGTGACCGACCTTGATGTCATTGCCTTCACCGACAAGCAGAACCTCGTCGAACTTCACCGTGGCGCCCTCTTCCGCGTCGAGTTTCTCGACCCGCAGCACGTCGCCTTTGGCCGCGCGGTACTGTTTACCGCCGCTGCGAAAAACCGCATACATTATGTTTGCTCCGTTGCGTACGTCGCGACATCCGCAACCTACTGAGAAATAAGATATTTCTGTGGCTTAACGTGATCGCCGTGCAGGCGAAAACGTGGCCGGTGCCACAAAAGAGCCGGAATTCTATAGATTCCGCGGCCCCGGGTCAACGTTCCGGAGCCGTGAAATAACACCGCATTTCAATGGCTTGCAAACGGCGGCCGGGCGGCCTGAATCGTCACGACCATCTCGCCATGACCCGGGCTTTCAGGCATTATCACGAAACTTATGCAGCTGGCCGAAAAGACATCCGATGCCGTCAATTTCGACGACGTGGCGGCACTCGCGAACGACGACATGGAGGCCGTCAACCGGCTGATTTCGCGGAGCCTCGAGAGCGACGTCCCGCTGGTCTCTCAGGTCTCCGAGTACATCGTCATGAGCGGCGGCAAGCGTCTGCGCCCCGTGATCGTCCTGCTGGCCGCCCGCGCTCTCGGCTACTCGGGCGAGCAACATATTCGTGCCGCGGCGATCATCGAGTTTATCCATACCGCCACCCTGCTTCACGACGACGTGGTCGATTCTTCCGAGCGGCGCCGCGGACAGGATTCGGCCAATACGGTCTTCGGCAACCAGGCCAGCGTGCTCGTTGGCGATTTCCTGTACTCGCGTTCGTTCCAGATGATGGTCGATATTGGCAATATGCGGGTCATGCAGATTCTTGCGGACGCGACCAACACGATCGCGGCGGGCGAAGTGCAGCAGCTCATGAATGTCCACGATCCGGACACGAGCGAAGAGGACTATCAGCAGGTGATCTATCGCAAGACCGCGCGCTTGTTCGAAGCCGGCGCCCAGATCGCGGCCGTGCTGGCCGAGCGGGACCCGGCCGACGAAAACGCGATGATCCGCTATGGTCAGCACCTCGGGACGGCATTCCAGCTCATCGACGATGCGCTCGACTACGATGCGTCGGCCGACGATCTCGGCAAGAACGTCGGTGACGACCTCGCCGAAGGTAAGCCGACCTTGCCGCTGATCTACGCCATGCGCAAAGGTACGCCCGAACAACGAGAAGTGATCCGCGAGGCCGTACTCGAAGGCGGTCTCGAGCGCATGGACGAGATTCTCGCGGTAATCAAGGACACGGGTGCACTCGAATACACGACCAAACGCGCCCGCGAAGCGGCGGACGCCGCGATCGCGACACTGGCCGATATTCCTGACTCCGAGTATCGCCGCGCACTCATTGCCCTGGCCGAGTTCGCAATTCAGCGGCGTTCCTAGTGTCCGATCGTTTCAACACGCCGTGGCGCGTCACATCCGCCGCGATCTACACAACGCCGACCGACTCCCGGGTCTACGGCACGCTCGATATCGACGTGACCGACGCGAAGAAATTCATCGATCACAAGCGCGAGGAAGGCATCAAGCTCACGATGGTGCACATGACAACGGCCGTGCTGGCCCGCGCCATGGCTTTCGACGCGCCCGAGATGAACTGCTTTATTCGTCGCGGTGCTGTCGTCGGTCGCGAGAATCTCGATGTCATGGTGCCGGTCCAGGTTGGCGGCGCCGCGGGCGTGACGCCCGTGATCGTTCGTGACGCCCATGCGCGCCCTGTCACCGACATCGCCGACGAGATTCGCGAGAAAGCCGCTCGCAGCCGTGCCGGCAGCGAAATCAAGGCAGCGAAAAACAAGTATGTTCTGAACGGTATCCCGTGGCCGCTGCGACGGCCGATCTTCCGCATCCTCAAATGGATCACGGTCGATATGGGCATCGAGATCACGGCACTCGGACTCTCGGCGCACAGTTTCGGCTCGTTCGTCGTTTCCGATATCGGCAGCTTTGGACTCAACACGGGCATGACCGCGTTGATGCCCGCGGCGAAAATTCCGTGCGTCATCGTACTCGGCAAGATCGAGGAGAAGCCCGTCGTCCGCAATGGCGAGATCGTGATTCGTACCGTCCTGCCACTCACAGGGACGTTCGACCACCGCATTGTCGATGGTGCGCAGATCGGCAAACTGGCACGCGGCATCAAACGGGCGTTCAGAAAGCCCGAATGGCTGGACGAGGTACCGGAGAAAGAGCTCGAGGATTGTATCTTCGAGGTTCGCGAGAAGTAGAAAGTGGTCGGGGCGAGAGGATTTGAACCTCCGACCCCTTCGTCCCGAACGAAGTGCGCTACCAGGCTGCGCCACGCCCCGACCGCGGGAGGCGCATGTTACAGGATTTCCCGGGGACCGGGAAGTGCGTGTCGAGGCGCGGTAATATACAGCCCATGCGCCCGGTTTTACTGACCCTGACCCTTCTGGCTGCGGCGAATCCTGCCGTCGCCGACCTTACCGCGGATGTACGCTGCCGCGAGATCGGCTTCAGCAAGGCAGCGGAAGCTCGCGACCTCGACGCATTCCGTTCGTTCATCGATGCCGACGCGCGCTTCGTCGCCAGTGACGTGCGTCGCGGCGTCGACGAAATCGCTGCCGCCTGGGCGCCATTCTTCGCGGCAGACGGCCCAGCCATTCGTTGGCGGCCAAGCATCGTGGAAGTTCTCGAGGACGGGCGGCTCGCCCTGTCGCGTGGCCCTTATCGTGTCATTGCAGTGAATGCCGAAGGCGAGACCGTCGAATACTGGGGCACCTTCAACTCGGTCTGGCGCCTCGATAACGACGGCGACTGGCGCGTCGTCTTCGACGCAGGCAGTCCGGCGGAATCGCCGCCGGATGAGCCTACGCAGGCATTGCTCAATACCGAGGACGATTGTCCATGAAGCGCTACAAGACGGTCGATGATTACATCAGCAACGCGGGCGACTGGCAGTCAGAACTCGAGCAGTTGCGAGGCATACTGCAATCCACGCCGCTGGTTGAAGAAGTGAAATGGGGCGCGCCCTGCTATACCCATAACGGCAAGAACGTCGTTGGCCTCGCCGCGTTCAAGGGCTGGGTTTGCCTGTGGTTCCACCAGGGCGCCCTTCTCAAAGATTCGAGCAAGGTCCTTGTCAACGCGCAGGAAGGCAAGACCAAGGCGCTGCGACAGTGGCGCATGACCTCGGCGAGAGACATCAGGCCCGGCATCATCAAACGATACGTCAAGGAAGCCATTGGCCTGGTCGACGCGGGCAAGGAAATCAAGGCTGAGCGCGGCAAAGCGATCGCGATGCCGGACGAACTGGGTAAGGCGATGCGGCGCTATAAGGGTGCGACCGCAGGCTTCCGCAGTCTGACGCCGGGCAAGCAGCGCGAGTACACCGAGTACATAGCGACGGCCAAGCGCGACGACACCAAACAAAAACGCATCGACAAGGTCCTGCCCATGATTGCGTCAGGCGTTGGCCTCAACGACAAGTACCGAAACTGCTAGCCCGCGGCCGGGTTGATGTTCGCGTTCAGGCGGAACAGGTTTGTCGGGTCGTATCTCTTCTTGAGCTCCATCAGGCGCGGGAAATTCACCTGGTAGTTAGCGTGGCGCACTTCCCGAGACTCGGTTGATGTATCAACTGTGTAGTAGCCGTCGGTGGCGTGTTCGAGGGACCGCCAGTAGTTCTTGATGTAGTTGATGTGCCCCGCAGCCTCATCTTCGTTAGGCCATTGGACGATCAGGAACATATTGGCGAGCGACTTGCGGTGCGCAAACGCCGTGTCGGTCGCCCCGACTTGTCCAATGATGCCGCCCGAATGCTGGCAATACAGGAATATGGCTCGGCGATCCCTGGGCTCGATACCATTCTCGATCGCATCGATCAGCGAGTCGGGAACGTCATTGATGAATCCAGCCTTCATGTAGGACGCATCGTTGCGAGGTTCGGTGTTGTCAGCGCTTCGTTGCAGGTCGACGTAGTCCCAGGCTTTGACGGAATCGAGAATTGGCTCGCCGAGTGACCGCAGCGGTGCAAGCACTTTCTCCGCTTTGTTCTCGGGTCCGGACCAACACACGTGAAAACCTACGATCGCATCGGCCCCTTCCATTAGCGAGCCTGTGTACACATCGCAGTACAGATCATTGGAAGCGACGGCGCCGTATTCTCGCCAGATCTCATAGACTTCCCGCAGCATGCTCACCGGGAAGAGAATGTCTCCCCCGACTACGGTGCGCTGCATCGGATGCAATTGAAATTCGAAATTGGTCACGACGCCGAAATTGCCGCCGCCACCGCGCACTGCCCAGAACAGATCCGGATTCTCGTCGGCACTCGCGTGACGCAATTGCCCGTCCGCCGTGACGACATCGACGCTACGCAGATTGTCGAGTGCAAGGCCGAAGCGCCGACCGACGCGTCCGAATCCGCCTGCCGTGGTCAGCCCGCCGACCCCGGTATGTGACACCGTACCCGCCGTGGTGACCAGCCCCACTGCCATCGATTCTCTATCGAGTTCGCCGAGCAGGCTTCCGCCTGCAACATGGGCAATCCGTCGCGCGGTGTCGACGCGTGCATGGCGCAGTGTCGAGAGATCGAGTTGCATGCCACCATTGCAAGTGGACTTGCCGGCGTAGCTGTGCCCGCCGCACTTGACCGCCAATAGCATGTCTCGCTCGCGTGCGAACGTCACGGCCTTGCGGACGTCCGTCGCGCCGGTTGGCTGTACGACAAAGGCCGGGTGCTTGTCGATCCCCGAGTTCAGAACCTTGCGCGCTTTCTCATACGCCGCGTTGCCGGGCATCAGCAAGTTGCCGCGCAGGCTGGCCGAGAGCTCTTCGACCGCCGCGCGTTCGATCTCGATTTCGGTGCGGTTGCCAGTCACAGCCTCAATGCTGGTGTTTACCTCGGTAAGGGCCGCAAACTGTGCGGCGAGACTTGGTACCGTCGCCGAAGAAAGGCCAGCCGCAACTGCGGACCGCAGGAAGGCGCGTCTGTCCATGATGATCCCCTTTTGACTTATTGTTGCTTTTAGTGGCGACAGAATACCGGAAATCGGTTTTACTCGGGGTCGGCAAACTGTGACCTGCGTTGTGTCGACACCGACGCGCTCCACCTAGAATTAAGTCAAATACGGCCTGCAATGAGTGCGGGTAGAGTTGCTAGTGGCAAAAAGACTTGCAAAACAACTAGTTGGGGCATTACTCCTTGCCCCGGCGCTGGGATTGGCCGCGCCGGGCGATATTCTGTTCTCAGACGACTTCGAGGACGGCACACTGGCCGCCTGGACGACGACCAACGGCTCCGTCTCCGGCGTCAGTAATAGTCCCGGATACGCCGGCTCAGGCGGTTTCGGGGCATTTACGAGCAACCAGGCCGTGACTGTAACCAGTCCCGGTTTCAACGCAGCGGTGCCCGAGGCACGGCTGGAACTCTGGATCCGGCGGGGCGCCGATTCGTTCAGTGAGGATACCGACGGGGGCGAAGACTTTGTTCTCGAATACCAGCGCGCTGACAATTCGTGGACGCAACTGCGCACTTACTTCGGCAGCGGCACTAACGGCCAGGTCTACCAGGAATCGTTCGTGCTGCCGAGCGATGCGTTGCATGGCAACCTCGCCATTCGACTGCGTCAGACCGGCGGCAGCGGCTTCGATTTCGACTACTGGCACTTCGATGACGTCGTCGTCACCGAGATCGCACCCGCGACAGGGGTAGGCGTCGGCCAGTGCGACGATTTCGAGAGCGGCCTGTCAACTAACTGGACGATCAACCCGACGTCCGGCCAGGCCGGTACGAGCAACGCAACGTCGCAGTCGCCGAATAACTCGCTATACCTCAACGGCGGCATCGTCGAAGTTACGTCGGTCGCAGTCGATACGACGGACATCACGTTCCAGGATGTTTCAATGTGGATTCGTCGTGGCGCAGACGCCTTCAGCGAAGATCCCGATGGCGGCGAAAACCTGCAGGTGCAGTATTTCGACAACGGCGGCGCCTGGGTAACGCTCGAGACGTTTTCCGGTGCCGGGCCCCAGGGCAGCATCTTCGCTCGCACCTATACCCTGCCCGCCGCCGGATTGCATACGGGCTTTCAGCTTCGCTTCCGCATGACAGGCGGCTCGGGACTCCCGTGGGACTACTGGCATATCGATGACGTGTGCTTCAACCAGTCGACCGACCCGATCCTGTCTATTACGAAATTACAGCAGGTGTTGTCCGACCCTGTTAATGGCACAACGTCACCTTACGCAATTCCGGGCGCCTACATTCAGTACACGATTGGTGTCACTAACCAGGGTCTTGGCGCTGTTGATGCGGACACACTGGTCGTCACGGATCCGCTGCCAGCCGGCGTTGCCCTGTATGTCGATACGGGCAGCGGTGACCCGATCAGCTTCAGCGATGGCTCGCCCAGCAGTGGGCTGACATACAACTACGCAACAGATGTAACCTACAGCAACCAGGTCGGCGGCGGACCGCCGTACAACTACAGCCCGGATCCGGATGCTGACGGATTTGATCCCGATATCACGGGCTATCGCATAGCGCCAGGCGGCGCAATGAATGCTGCGAGCGGCAGCGGCAACCCGAGTTTCAACATTACTTTGCGCGTGCGCATCGAATAGACTTAGTGCGCATGACGCGCACTATCGACAGCAAGCTGCCGGACGTCGGCACAACCATCTTCACGGTCATGAGCCATCTCGCGAACGAGGTCGGCGCCATCAATTTGTCCCAGGGATTCCCGAGCTTTGACCCTCCGGAAGAACTCACCGACCGGATCAGCTTCTACCTCAAAAGCGGTGCGAACCAGTACGCACCGATGCCGGGGGTTCCTGCATTACGAGAAGCAATCGTCGCGAAGACCGCGCGCATCCAGGGCAGGACGCTCAATGTGGACACAGAGCTGACGATCTGCACAGGCGCAACGGAAGGACTGTTCAGCGCGATCACCGCGCTGGTTCGTCGCGATGATGAAGTCATCGTCTTCGACCCTGCCTACGATTCGTACGAGCCAGCGATCACGCTGGCCGGCGGCATCACGCGCCATGTCCCGCTCCTGATCGACGACAACGGCCACGATTTCCGACCGGATTGGGACCGGCTCCGCGGGACTCTGAACGACAGAACGCGACTCGTCATTCTCAACTTCCCGCACAATCCAACTGGCGCGATCCTGTCGCAGGATGACCTCGACACGCTCGCGGAAATCACTCGGGATACACAGTGCTACTTGTTGTCCGACGAGGTGTATGAACACATCGTCTTCGATGGCGAGCCTCATCGCAGCCTCCTTGGTCACGATGAGCTCTGGCACCGGTCGATGGTGATCTGCTCTTTCGGCAAAACCTTTCATGCGACGGGCTGGAAACTCGGCTACTGCGCAGCTCCTGCTGACCTGACCGAGGAATTCCGTAAGGTCCACCAGTTCACGGTATTTACGGTAAGTACACCAACGCAGCACGGCGTTGCCGACTACCTCGGCAGTCACCCTGAGTTTTACGAACAGCTTCCGCGCTTCTACCAGGAAAAACGTGACCGCTTCTGCAGCTTGCTGGAAGGGTCGCGATTCAGATTCAAACCGGCACAGAGCACATTCTTCCAGCTGCTGGACTACAGCGACATCAGCGACGAGCGCGATGCCGATCTTGCGGTTCGGTGGACGAGAGAAATCGGCGTTGCGTCGATTCCGCTGACCGTTTTTTGCGAAACGCCGTTCACGGGTACTCGCCTGCGTTTCTGTTTCGCGAAAGACGATGCGACGCTCGAGGCCGCCGCGGAGAAGCTTCGGGACTTATAGGCAGGTCAGGCGGTGCCGATCTGGTACGCGAGCAAGGCCCCGACGTAGCCGAGCACGGTCATGTAGGACCAGGCGAAGATCGGCCAGCGCCAGGAGTTTGTCTCGCGACGAATAATCGCGACCGTCGCCGCGCATTGCAGACACAGCGCGTAGAAAATTAGCAGTCCGACGACCATCGGCAACGTATACATCGGGCTGCCGTCCGGTCGCTTGGCGTTCTTGAGGCGTTCGGACAATGTGGCTTCGTCCGCGTCGTCACCGACTGCATACACGGTACCCAGAACCGCGATAACGACCTCGCGCGCCGGAAAACTCGCGATAACGGCAGATGAAACACGCCAGTCCCAACCCAGCGGCTCAAACACCGGTTCAACCACTTTGCCCGCACGTCCAAGCCAGCTCTGCTCCAACTGCATGGCGGCTGCCGTGTTCTCATCGACATGTGCCGGAATTTCGTCGCTGCGCGGGAAATACGCGAGCGCCCAGATAATCACGGCAACGGCGAAAATGACCGTGCCGGCGCGCTTCAGGAACACCTTGGCCCGACCGAGCAGCTGAAACGCGACGGTCTGCAGATTGGGTCGACGAAACTCGGGCAGCATCAGGGCGAACGGTGGCTTTGGTCCGCGCAGCGCCGACTGTCGCATGATCAATGCAGTCAACACGCCCATTACAATGCCGAACATGTAGAGCCCGAAGAGCACGAGCCCCTGCAAATTGAGAATGCCGACCTTCGTCGCGGGCACGAAGGCTGCAATCAGCAACGCGTAGACAGGCAGTCGCGCCGAACACGTCATAAACGGAGCCGCGAGTATCGTGGCAATCCTGTCACGACGATTCGGAATGACGCGCGTCGCCATGATGCCGGGCACCGCGCACGCGAAACTGGAGATCATCGGAATGATGGACTGACCGGAAAGGCCAACCGAGCGCATGACCCGGTCCATCAGGTACGCAGCCCTCGCGAGATAACCGGAGTCTTCGAGCAGGATAATGAACAGGAACAGGATGACGATCTGTGGCAGGAAGATGATGACGGCGCCGACACCGGATATGACACCATCCGCGATCAGGCTCGAGAACCAGCTGTCGCCGAGGCGATCGAACACGGCGCCCGCCAGGGAGGCGGTACTCTCATCGATGATATCCATGAGCGGCGTCGCCCACGCGAACACCGCCTGGAAAACGACCGCCATTACCAGGAACAGGCCGATCGTGCCGGGCACAGGGCGATTGAAGAAATCGGTAATCCGCGTGCGCCAGGATACGTAACGTGGCGCGGATTTTTGCACTTTGACGAGCACATCGCGAACCCACGCGTAGCGGACGCGTGCGTCGCGTGCCACAGGCGGGTCGCCCTGGAACAACGCCTCTCGCAGCGGTTCGAGTTCTGTGCGCGCCTCGTCACTGAGCTTGGCAACGAACTCGGCATTGGCCTCGGTTTCACCGTCGATGAGCAGCCGCTCGATTTCTGCGAATCGCAGTGGTTCGTTCGAATCTTTGACGAGCTTGTCGGCTGCTTCTGCCAGCTCGGGCCAGACGCGCACGTGCCGAGGCGGCGCGATATCGCGGATATTGGCGATTGCACGCCGCAGCATGTCGAGACCTGCCCCTGTCGTGGCAACAACCGGATAGACCGGCACGCCAAGCAGCGCACTGAGCTCTGTCGTGTCAATTTCGATGCCGGCCATCTCGGCCGCATCGGTCATCGTCAACGCGACAACCGTTGGCAGCTCGAGCTCGGTCAGCTGCTGGACGAAGAACAAACCCTGGTAGAGATTGGTGGCGTCGAGTACCGCAAGGATGCCATCAGGCGCCCTCGTTCCTTCCATGCGACCAAAGATCACATCGACGGCGATCTGCTCTTCGAGCGAATGGGCACTCAGCGAGTGCGTTCCCGGCAGGTCAACGAGCTCGGTCGTCGAGTCCTCGGTCCTGAAATAGCCGACATGGCGTTCGACCGTAACGCCCGGGTAGTTACCGATGCGTTGTTTGAGACCGGTCAGCCGATTGAAGAGTGTGCTCTTGCCGCAATTGGGCGTCCCGACAACCGCGATGCTCGCGTCAATACGCTTCGCGACGGTTATCTGGTCTGGACTTATGCGGATTTCAGGTTGTTCAGCCACCAGCCGCTACGGGTGCAACCTGGAAGTGCCTGGCGTGCTCCTGGCGCAACGAGATGCCGCAGCCGAAGAGCCGGAATTCCATCGGGTCGCCGCCGATCGCCGAACTCGCGTGTTCAACCTCGGCGCCTTCGACGAGACCGAGAACCATGAGACGCTGGACCTGGGGATCGGACGCATCGACTGCCTGGATGATGCCCTTCTGGCCCCGTTTGAGCGATGCGAGTGTATTGCCGTTGATTGACATAAGTCCCTAATTGCTCTGGAAATTCAGGCACTCTTCTGAACAGAGCACAAATGATAATGATTCGCATTACTAACCGCAATAGGCAGTTGTACGGATTGCCGGGATTCAGCGTTCAGTTTGCGTTCATTGATCCCCGCGTAGCGTGTGTTCAACACCAACTGCGAGGACCGCGTCATGAGAACCGCCCCCCGACACTCGCCGACAGTCACAGCAACACGCGCTGCGACGCGCAGGCTTTCCTACGCCTTTATTGCGCTGCTGCTGTTCGGCTTTGCCGTCGCTCTCTCCCCCACCGCCAACGCGAACACGCCCACGATCAAGCTGTTTCCGACGACTGTAGTCGAGGACCTGAAACAGACCGGCAATGTTGCCCGCGACATGGAAACCGGCCTGCAGGAGGTGATCGGGCGACTCGACCAACAGCAAGTGCTTTACCAGGAGAGCAAGTGCGACGGCGCGGAGAACGATACCGGATGCCAGCGCCTCGCGCGCCAGATTGGCGCAACCTACCTCGAGATGCTCACAATCATGGAAGAGCGCCTGCCCGACATGGAACACACTGTGAACAACACGCGCCTGAGTCTCGAGAAAGGCCTGCGCAGCGAACTCGGCCAGAAAATGACGCCCTGGACGCTGCAGGAAACGCTGATCGGTGGCAAGGCCGAGCAGGCGGCCAGTACCTCGGCTCCGACGTTGCGCGGTCGTTCGGGCATGCGTCTGTCCGAGAGATTCAAACAGTATTATCAGCTGGTCGCTACGTCCGGCGCCAAAGGCGACCAGTCGCTTGCGGTGCTGGCGTCGGACATCTACCTCGACATGGAGGAGACCAGCCTGCTGATCCAGCGCACGCGCCAGGAGATTGCGCGCGCGACCCTCATGGAGCAGCTCAACCAGTCCTTCGGCATCATCACGCCCGAGATGATCGAAGTCGTTGGCGGCGTGAAGAGCATCCTCTTCGGTGACGCGGAAAGCACCGCGCTGGTCGCCGGTCCCCCACCCGCCTCGGTCGAACAGGCCTACCGCAGCCCGCTCGAGCAGTAACGGAGTTGATCATGCCTATCAAATACCTGCTTCCTGTCGCCGCGCTGTTTCTCGCATCCTGTGCCTCCAATACGCCAAGCTGCGTCGGCCCCCAATCCAAAAACCTATCGCAGGCAATCGACACGGCGCAGTCGTCGCTGATGAACGGCTGCCATGCTCATTTCGATCGCTACTACGACGATCTGCTGACGATCGCCGAAGGCGACCCCAAGCCCGAGAACAAGCGGGCCTTCAGCGAGTTCCTCGTGTGGTCAAGCGACAAGGGGCTACTCAGCAATCGTCAGGCGCAGAACTACTACAACCGCTACTTCAACGTGAAGTTCATGTCGATGAAGGGCGACTACAACAACTGCTCACACACTTGTCCCAACAAGCAGAAAGTCCTGTTCAACATGGAGCGCGAGCTCTCCGACAAGGAACGCGGCCTGCTCAGGGTCAGCCTGGACAACGATGGCTACTACCGCGCAGACCAGTTGTTCCAGGAAGTCGAACTCGTGCTTGAAGCAACCTGCTCGGCCTGCGCCGCAGGACGCTAGGCGATCGTCGAGGCCATGAACCGCACATTGGTCTTCATCAAAGGCATGGCTGCCGGCGGGCTCGGCACGCTCGTCGGCGGGGCCGCCGGCCTCTACGTCCTGAGCCGGATCGGGTTCGTGCACTTTGACAACACGGTCGTCAGTAGCCCGGGTGACTGGCTTCATTGGGCCTACACCAACCTCGGGCTGTCGATCCCTGTGTTTGCCGCGCTGTTACTGGCGTACTTCGTCACGCTCGGCAGACTGCGTGCTGCGCTCGATCAATCCAAGCCGATCAACCACATTCTGCAGCTGGACCACCTTGCCGACATCTGGACGACGCTGTTCTTCGGTACGGGCGTCATCTGGACCGCAATTGGCATGCGCAGCGCGCTGATCTTTGCACTCGGCGACCGTGATGCGGCGATGGCGCAAGGCGCATTCGCAATGCTCGAACGGATGATCGACGGTGGCATCCTGCTGGCACTTTCGACAACGATCTTTGGCGGCATTGGTGGCTACCTGATGCGCGTTTACAAGACGATCACCCTCGGCTCGCGTCTGCAGCATGAGTATGACAAGGCGGCACGTGCCGATACGTCCGAAATGCGCGCCAGCCTGAAGCGTATCGAAGAACACCTGAGCGGAGATGCGGCATGAGTCGCTCGCCGCTCGCCTATCCCCTCAACCGCGCTGCCGACACGGACGTTGGCGGCGCGGCTGACCTGCAGACAGATGTCATGCGCTTCATGGCGATCCTGTCGCTGTGTCTCGTTGCCATTTTCGCGCTGGTCCAGAGCATACCGCTCACACCGGTCGAACCGCCTGCCGAGCCCGACGCAGCCGTTGAAGAACCGGTGGTTGAAGAGCGGGTACCCGTGGAAACTGTGCCAGCGCCGGAAGCAGTTACTGTGGCCAGGCCAGCGCAGGAACCGGAGGTCGTGGAAGCACCTGTTGTCCTGACACGCCCGAAGTGGAAACCGAAGTTCAAACCGGCGCAGCCTCAGCAGGCGCCGGAGCCCGTGGCGGCGGTGGCCTCTCCCCAAGTGCCACCGCCGCCCGTACCTGAGAAAGAAGGCTTCGTGTTGCGCTTTGCATCCGACGCCGCATTAACCCGGGCGGTTGCGGCTCAGCACGTCGGTTTCTACGCCATTCACGATGGCCGCGCACAGCGCATGACCGTCAGCGAAAGCCGCATCAGCTTCTGGGATGCGTCGACCCCGAACGCGTTTCACGAAATGGAGGCCACAACGGTACCGAAGCCGGTAATCGACGCCCTGGCCCGTACCGGCACGGTAGTCGCTGGGGTCAATTGGGGTGTGACGCTGCCCGGCAAGATGAAAACGCAGCTTGATGCTCTGATGCAGGAGCATCGTGGAGGCTCGCTCGTGATCGGAGCAGCAGGTGACATTCACTGGGAGTCGCTATGAAACGTTTGCTGATTGTCCTGGCTATCCTCATCGCTCAATCGATACCGGCCGTTGCGGAGTCGCGCGAGAAAGACCTTGACCGCTGGGTGGATCGCACCCTGATCCCGTACGTGCAGCAGCAGCTGCTCATGCATCCGCGCTTCAAGAACGAGACGGTGATGTTCGTCGTGCTCGACGACAACGCGCCCTCCTCGTCCACCAATGCGCTGGCCTTGTCGATGCGTGACCGGTTACTGGCTGCTGCCGTCGCCACCAAAGGCGTTGCGATTGGCTGGCAGCAGGGACGCAGCGGCGCGACGCTCGAATCAACGCCGCAGGACTGCATACACGACGATGTGCACTACTACATCGGCATCGAGTTACGACAGAAACTCGACGGCGCCTACGCGGTCAATGTCCGCGCGCTCGATCTCGAGGACCGCAACTGGGTGACGGGTTTCGGGAAACGCTGGCAAGGCCGCCTGAGCACCAGCCAACGACAAGCCATGCGCCAGAAACGAGTGGACGAGACCTTTCTCGGCGCACGCGACGTCCCGTTCACGCTCGCGCAGACAGATCTGCTTGCCGCCCACCTTGCTCATCAGCTGTCCTGCACGCTCAAGAGGCGGGTGCAGGACGACTACATCGTCTCCGTGGATCTCATCGAACCACCGGCGCCGGGGCTTGAAGGCACCGTGCAGTTGATCAGCAACAATCTCGCAAACCGCCAAGCGTTGACGCTCAGTTCCGACGCGACCGCGACGAACGCCATACTCAGCGGTAAGGCGCACCCGATCGACGGCGCGCTGTACCAGTATTGGGTAACCGTTACGCCGAGCGGCGACGCAGAAGAGATCGCCGCGCTCAGCGCGAGCGCCTACATCGTGCTGCCCGATGCGCCCATAGAACTGATTGAACCCGTAGTCGTGGCGCAGACAAACATTGAACCCGCGCCGAGACCAGCGCCACCACCGGTGTCTATCCCGAACGCCGGCAAGGATGCTCTGATTACGCCATTGAGCATTACGGCGCCGATCAACAGCGCGGACTGCGGCACGTACCGGTGTTCACTGTTGCAGACCGAGGCTCGCGTCGACTCGGTCGTCTTTTTCCTCGAACATCAGCCGAACCACGGTCTCGTGCGTCTCGGCGATGCGGAGTGCCGCAGTCGTACATCGGCGCGTATTGCCCGGAAAGGCACAGCATTGCGTTTCCCGATCGCAAGAACGACGACCTCGAAGCGCAACTGGTCAGAGATCGAGGAATGGACGCTCGCTCCGGAACTCGACACCTTCTACGTGCTTGCAGTGACTGACGCGTCGGTCGCCCGCCGTATTGCAAACCACATGGACAAGCTGCCGCCGCGCTGCGGCGACGCGTTAAGGCCTGGACTGGAAGACGACGCGTTGCATACCTGGCTGACCGACCTTGCAATGCTGACGGCCCGCGAATCGGAGAATATCGATTGGCGCGCAATCGCAGTCCAGGACGTCCTCTAGGAGGCAACATGATTCGACTGATTGGCATTCTGACAGGCGCCGCTATCGCGATAGGGCTGCTCATCGTGACGCTGGGTATCCCCGAGTTCTCGCAAAGTAAGCTCGAGCCCGTTGAGGACGACACACTGCAGCTTGAAGCGGCACCGAATCCCGCAACCGAGAGCATGTCGGCCCTCGATATCCCTCCAGCACCGGAGCCTTCCGCAACCAGCGCACCGGCACCAGAACCCGAACCTGTCGAGAGCGGCATTGCAGCGACAATGACCGACGAGGAACTCGTCGAACAGATATTCACGCCGCAACCCGAGCCCGTTCTCGACGAGCATTGGTATGCGTTCTGGAGCCCGTTTCGCAGCGAAATTGCCGCCAATGGCTTTGTATCTCGCCTGCAGCAAACAACCGGCATGGACTATCGCGTCGTCAAACTGAAACCTGGCGTTTACGAAGTCGCGTTCGCCTATTCTGACCAGGACGATATAGAGCAGAAGCTCGCCCGCATCTCCGCCGCGACCGGGCTGGATATGTCGGGCGGTTGAGGTGCGGGCGAATTATCGACATTGGGCCTTTGTGGCCGGCTGTCTTCTGCTGTTAGCCGCTGCTGCCAATGCTGCGAGGCAGGACCTTGACGCACAGTGGGCCTCGTACGCATCAACGCAGACGTCGCTCGAACCCGCGTACCGCTTCCCGCACTCGACATGCTTCAAGGCTGCGGCGCTGCAATACGACTTGCCGGAGACGCTGTTGCTCGCCGTGGCGCGCGGCGAGAGCGACTTCGAGGCAACGGCACGATCGAAGGCCAATGCGCACGGTGTCATGCAGATTCTGTGGCCCGGCACAGCGCGCCACCTCGGCATTCATCGCCTGAGCGAGCTTTACGACCCCTGCACCAACATCGATGCCGGGGCGCGGTACCTGAAAGAACTCCTGGCAACTTACGACGGCAACATGCATCTCGCACTGGCCGCGTATAACTACGGGCCGAGCCGCATCGACAGAGATGGTTACAACATTCCGGATGGCGCCACCTGGTACTCGGGCTACATCTACCGCCACCTGAACTACGTTCTTGGCTCGGGAGCGGCACGCAAACCGGTTCCGGACACGTTGTATTCAGACATCGGTCAGTCGACGCTGCTGACCTTCGGTGAGCCTTACCGGGCAGAAGCCTTCATCGAACGCCTGGAAGCTGCGGCTCCCGACCTGGCACTGGACTGGTTTCGTCGGGGCACGGGTGAATTCGAAGTTGTGATGACCTATGCCGATCGCGACGAATTCAACGCGAGCGCGCGACTTCTGCGCGGTGCAGGCTTTAGAATCGATTGAATGGATCTTGTGCTTCTTTCAGAACGGCTCATGCTGACGCCGTACAGTCACGATGAGGCCGAACTGGCGGTCGCTATGTTCACGGACCCGGAAGTACTGCGCTATGCCGGCGGTCCGGTGTCCGAAGACAAGATCCTCGCCAGCATGGATAACTGGACGCGGCGTGGCGGCAATGGATGCATTGGCATCTGGTGCATCAAGGTCCGCGATAGTGGGGAGAAACTTGGCTCGGTTGCCCTGCTACCGATACCCATCGAAGAAAAAGACACTGACTACACTCTCGTTGTACCGGGATCGATGCCGGACGGTGACATTGAGGTCGGCTACTTCCTCAAGCCGTCCGCCTGGGGAAAGGGTTATGCGACCGAGGCGTGCCAGCGCATCGTCCGTTTTGCGTTCGAGGAATCACCTCTCACGGAAGTCGTTGCGACGTTCGAAAAGAATAACAAGGGCTCGCAGAGAGTCCTCGAGAAGGTGGGCTTCGTGAGCCACGGAACGCGTCGCTGCTACGGCGAGGACGGGGTCGATTACCGAATCAAGCGAGAGGACTGGCTGGCAGCGCGCCCGACCTAGCCGAAGCTCAGGCGCAGTGCGGGCGCCCGATCTCTTTCGGCAATACGGATTCAATACGCTCCATGACGTCGAGTCGGTGAATGACGTCGTGAATGTAGTCGAGGTTGTCCGTTTCGAGCACCAGCACCTCGCTCATTTCATAATTCGCGATCCAGTCATCGTAGAGGCGTTCGAGGCGCTTCAGATAAGCGAGCGACACGTCCTGCTCCATCTTGCGCCCGCGCAAGCGGATGCGTTGCCTGAGCGGTCGCATCGAACAGCGCAGGTAGATCAGCAGATCCGGGGGGCGAATCGCGTCGAGGATAGCCTCGTAGAAGCCCCGATACGTGGCCCAGTCGCGCTTCGAGATCTTGCGCATCTGGTGCAGGGCGGTCGCGAAGATCTCCGCGTCCTCGAAAATCGTGCGATCCAGAGCGACGACGCCCGGCTGGCGATCGAGCTCCTGGTGCAGGCGGAACTTGTTGGACAGAAAGTAGAGCTGTGACTGAAATGCCCAGCGCTTCATATCCTTGTAGAAGTCGGCAAGATAAGGATTCTCGTCGTTAGGCTCATAGAAGGGCACGACCCCGTAGGTCCGGTGCAGGAACTCAACCAGCGTCGACTTGCCGGACCCCATATTGCCGGCAATTGCGATTGACCGTTTCATACCCTATTCTGGCCTCCCATGAGCCTCCCCGTTGTACTGATTAGCGAAGAAGAAATCCAGCAGCGCGTCGCCGCGCTCGCTGAACGGATCTCGGATGAATACGGCGACGACGATGAACTTGTCCTCGTCGGCGTCCTGAAGGGCTCATTTATCTTCCTCGCAGACCTCGCGCGCAAGCTGACGATACCGCGGACGATCGAGTTCATCGCCGTGTCGAGCTACGGTAGCGGCAGCAAGTCGACCGGCGCCGTGCGCCTGGTCATGGACGTGCGCGGCAACATCGAAGACAAGCACGTGCTGATCGTCGAGGACATTGTCGACACGGGCCACACGCTCAAGTACCTGATCGGCATGCTCGAATCGCACCGCCCTGCGTCCGTGAAGACCTGTGCGCTGGTACGCAAGGCTGAGCGCGCAGAGGTCGACGTCAGTGTCGACTACCTGGGCTTCGATATCGGTGATGAGTGGGTCGTTGGCTATGGGCTCGACTACGCCGAGCAGAACCGCACCCTGCCCTACATCGGCGTCGTCAAGCCGACCGACTAGTTCAGCCCTGCGCGCCGTCCCAGTCGGCGATGCCCATCGACTCAAGGCCAGCCTTGCGAATCGGCTCGGCAGCGTCGTTCAGGGCCTGGAAACCGAAATCAAGCCCGGCGATCGTCCGAATGGGGCGTTCTCCCTTCGGTGTGTCGATAAGCCGATCGAAGATATTGATGACGACACTCGCATCGGTTGGCGCCTCTTCGTTCTCGAAGAGTTCCGTAACGGTCGTCTGGAAGCCTGCGAAGAACTCCCCGACGTGCCCGTAGCCGTCCATGACCTCCTGGCGCGATCCCTGCTTCATGTTTTCGAAGAAGTTGGTTGCGAACGGACCGGGTTCGACGAGCACGACGTCGACGCCAAGAGGCGCAAGCTCGTAGCGCATCGCCTCGCTCATGCCTTCGAGCCCCCACTTGCTCGCATGGTAGACACCGAACCCGGGAAAGGCCGCGCGGCCAGCGGTGGAGCTCACCTGGATAATCAGTCCATCGCCCCTCGCCCGCATCCCGGGTAACACGGCGTTCGCGGTTCGTGCGGTGCCCACGATGTTGAGATCCAGCTGGGCCAGAATCTCTTCGCCTTCGAAGGATTCAACCGGACCGCCATAGCCGTACCCTGCGTTATTGATGAGGACATCGACCTGGTCCATCCCCGCAACCGCGTCGCGGACGCTCGAGTCAGACGTGACATCCATTTCATGAACCGAAATCGAGCCGCCGCCGGATGGAGCAAAGTCGCGAAGCTCCTGGGCCTTGACCGCGTTGCGTCCGTCCACATCTCGCATCGTTGCGTAGACGTGGTGTCCTTTGTTTGCGAGCGACTTCGCGGCGTCCAGGCCGAACCCACTGCTGCACCCAGTGATCAGAATCTTCTTCAACATGCGGTCTCCTTTTTAGGATTCGACGTGGAAGATCTTGTTCTGGATCCTCCACTCGTCGTTGATTTTCATGAAAGACAGCTGATCGAGGAACGTATGACCGAGATAGTCGTCACGCACCTGGGCAATGGCGACCTCGCCGGCAATGTCCATCGACACGATTTCAAGCCGCGGTACGTCACCTTTCTCCTTCGCTGAAGGCTGCTGATCGGCGACGAAACCAGCGAAGTCGTCGACGCTCATATTCAGGAGATCTCCTCCGAGATAGCCTGTAATGCGCGCCTCCGGGTGAAATGCTGCTCGTGCCTTGTCGCTGCTCGATTCGAACATGCTGTCGAAATAGGTTTGGACTACAGATTCAATTGCTGCCTGATCAGACATCGTGTTCTCCTTTTTGTTCTTCTTTTCGCTCGTTGTAACAGATTTACTGGTTTCTCGCGGCGGCCAGCCTCACCCGCAGCCGTCCCCATCGGCACAGCCGTCGACCTCCACTTCGATGGTCGAATGCCCAATTCCGTACTCCTTTCGCACAAACGATTTAACGCCACGGACTACGTCTGACTGGCTCGGCACATCCTCACCTATCGCGACGTGCATGGTCATCATGAGCTGTTGTGGCGTGAGCCCCCAGACATGAACGTGGTGGATCTCGGTAACGCCCGGCACGTTCGCAACGATGCGTTGCTGCATGTCGCTCACGTCCAGCCAGTCCGGCGCACCTTCGAGCAGGACATGCGCACTACGCTTCACGAGCGTCCAGGCGCTGCGAAGGATAAGGGCAGCAACGGCGACCGAGAGAATCGGGTCGATCATTGTCCAGTCTGTATAGATGATGACGATTGCAGCAACAATCGCGGCGACAGAGCCCAGCAGGTCACCGGCCACGTGCAACGCCGCGCCGCGGATGTTCAGGTTGTCCTGGTCACCCCGATGCAAGACCGTGAATGAGATGATGTTGACGACGAGGCCTGCCGCAGCAACCAGCAGCATGGTTTCACCGAGGATTTCGCGCGGTGTGATGAGCCGTTCGACCGCTTCATAGAGAATCCAGCCAACGACGAGCAGCAGACTGAGACCGTTGACGAACGCCGCGAGTATCTGGAACCGCTGGTACCCGTAGGTCAGGTTACCGTCCGCCGGCCGCTTGCTGACATGGAACGCAACCGCGGCGAGCGCCAGCGCCATCGTGTCCGTGAGCATGTGGCCCGCATCGGCGAGCAGCGCGAGCGATCCGGAGATAATGCCGCCGATCACTTCGACAACCATGAACGTGCCCGTCAACACGAGGGCCACGAGGACGCGCTTCAGATTACTTTCGTTGGCCTCGTGTACGTGCGCATGGCCATGATCGTGGTGCTCATGTCCCATCAGTCAGATTTCTCTTCGTCCTTGCTGAGCCGGTACATCAGGATGGCGGTACGTTTGATAACAAGCGGCATCGATTCGAGAATGATCGTCTCGTTCGGCGTGTGGGCGCCCGATCCCAATGGTCCCATGCCCGCGATTGCATCGGTATAGGCAGCGACGAAGGACACATCAGCCGCACCGCGGCGCGACGGATCGAGTTCCCGCATCGGACCGCGGTCAAGATCGACATTCACGCCGGACAGGACCTCGAGAATCCGACGGTTGCCCTCGGAAGGAAACATGGGCGGGTAACCCTCGCCGAATTCGATGGACGCGTTGGTATGAGGAAGGCTCTCGGCAACGATCGCCCGCATGCTGGCTTTGGCACGATCCAGCTGGTCCTGCGAAATCGCGCGAATACCACCATGAACAACCGCGCGATTCGGCACGACATTGGTCTTGCCGAAGGTCGTGCCACGATTCTGTCCGGGGTCGTAGGTCACGTCCGTACCGCCCTGGATCGTACCGGCATTGAACGTCAGGTGTTTCTCGCCGCGTACCTCTTCGTAGAAGGCATTCAGGATGCGTGCTGCTTCGAAAACCGCGCCGGCGCCAACATTCTCATTGAAAATACCGGATGAGTGCGCCTGCCGGCCCTCGACGTCGAGTGTCCAGTCCGATGCACTACGGCGCGCTATCGTGCCCCAGTCGGCGTCTACCGAGGTGATTGCTGCCTCAAAACCAAGACCGATATCGGCCCATTTGCCAGCCTCTGTCAAATCCTTGCGTGAGATAGCCAGCGGCTCACCGCTCTTCTCCTCATCGCCCGTATACGCGACAACGACCGGGATGTCCTCGAGGGCACCGACTTCCTTCAGGGCCTTGAGCGCATAGACAATCGCAACGTTACCACCTTTCATGTCATAGACGCCCGGGCCTTGCGCTACATCGCCGTCGCGCAAAAACGTCTGGAAATCGTCGTCGGCTTCGAAAACGGTGTCGAGGTGCCCGATCATGACGAACTTCGGGCCGGAGCCGGATCGCTTGTAGCCGAACAGGTGGCCCGCCCGGTCCATCTCGGGCGGCATGTCGATCCAGTCGGTGTCGAGTCCGAGCGCATCGAGCTCGCGCCGCATGACCACGCCGACCTCACGGATACCGTCGTGGTTCATCGTTCCGCTCGAGATATTCACCGTTTCTTCGAGTAGCGCAATGGCATCTTCGGTGTGCGCATCGATCCACTCGACCATGCGACGTTCGCTCTCGTCCAGCGCTGCTGTCGCCGAGACTGTCGCCAGCATCAGCGTTGCCGCGAACACGATCTTTTTGATCATTGACCCACCCTTCTTTTATGGTGGCTCAATGTAGCAGGGAGACCACAATGATCTCAACGGCAGAACACCCCAAAAAATTTATTGAAATCAACGGCAAGCGCATGGCCTATGTCGAGATGGGCGACGGTGACCCGATCGTCTTCCAGCACGGCAACCCGACCTCCTCGTACCTGTGGCGCAATATCATGCCGGCACTGGCCGACCGCGGGCGCTGCATTGCCGTCGACCTGATCGGCATGGGGGACTCGGACAAGCTCGACAACCCCGGCCCGGACAGCTATCGCTATGTCGAGCATCGCGACTACCTGTACGCAGCCTGGGAGCAACTCGGCATCACAGACAATGTGACCCTGGTTATCCACGACTGGGGTTCGGCGCTTGGCTTCGACTGGGCCAGCCAGCATCCCGACAGGGTCCGCGGCATCTGCTACATGGAAGGCATCCCCTGCCCCATCAGCTGGGATGACTGGCCTGACGATGCCAAACAGGTCTTTCAGGGTTTCCGCTCCGAGGCGGGTGAAATAATGGTTCTGGAAAAAAACGTCTTCGTCGAAAGGGTATTGCCTGGCTCGGTGTTACGAGGGCTGACGGACGAAGAGATGGCCATATACCGCCGGCCGTTCGAAAACCCGGGCGAAGACCGGCGTCCAACGCTGACCTGGCCACGCCAGATCCCGCTCGACGGCGAACCCGTCGACGTCTCCGAGATAGCGGCCCGCTACGCCGCGTGGCTCAGCGAGACCGACGTGCCGAAACTCTTCATCAACGCGGAGCCCGGCGCAATCCTGATCGGCAAGGCACGCGAGTTTGCGCGCAGCCTGAAGAACCAGATCGAAGTGACGGTCAAAGGCTCTCACTTCATCCAGGAGGACTCGCCTCAGGAGATTGCTGCGGCGCTAGTTGACTGGCTGGACTCGATTTAGCGGCAACGGCTGCGGTAAACACCACGTCGGTCGAGCTATTCAGCGCAGTCTCGGCCGAGTCCTGCAGGATGCTGATGACGAAACCGACGGCGACGACCTGCATTGCAACGTCGTTGGAAATTCCGAACAGGCTACATGCCAGCGGAATCAGCAACAGCGACCCGCCTGGCACGCCCGATGCACCGCATGCAGACAGCGCAGCAACGACGCTCAGCAGCAACGCTGTTGGTATGTCGACACTGATACCCAGCGTATGCACCGCAGCGAGTGTCAACACTGTAATCGTGATCGCCGCGCCGCCCATATTGATCGTCGCGCCAAGCGGAATCGAAACCGCATACGTGTCTTCCTCGAGATCAAGACGTTCACACAGTGACAGGTTTACCGGGATATTCGCCGCCGATGAACGTGTGAAGAAAGCGACCGTGCCGCTTTCGCGCAGTGCCGTGAAAACCAGTGGATACGGGTTTCTGCGCGTCTTGATGAAGACGATGATCGGGTTCGCGATGAGCGCGACGGCCACCATGCAGCCAAGGAGAATCGTGAGGATGCGCGCGTAGCTGCCAAGGACACCAAGACCGCCTTCGGCGAGATTACCGGCGACGAGACCGAAGATGCCGATCGGGGCGAGCCGCACAACAACCCGCACAATCTTTGTTATTGCGTCCGACAAATCGTGAAGCGCTGTGCGCGTCGTTTCGGCAGCGTGGTGCAGGAAGACGCCAAGCAACACACCCCAGACCAGGATGCCGATGTAGTTCGCCGTCAGCATGGCATTGACTGGGTTGTCCACGAGCTTGCGCAGCAGGGTGCCGAGTACTTCCGTAATGCCTTGCGGCGCCTCCCGGGTGAGCTCGGTGACCTGCAGCGCCAGCGTTGTCGGGAACAGCGTGCTCACCGTCACTGCGAGCAGCGCTGCGGCAACGGTGCCGGCCAGGTACATGAGGACGATCGGCCGCATCTGTGCCGTGTGGCTGGCTTTGCGATTCGCGATCGCAGAGGCGACGAGCACCAGGACGAGTACCGGTGCGACAGCTTTCAATGCGGATACGAATAATGTGCCGAGCAGCATCGCCGCCCTGGCCGTGTCCGGAGCAATCAGTGCAAGCGCGATGCCCAGGGCGACGCCGATGGCGATCTGCAGCACGAGGCTGCCGGACATGATGCGGCTTATTATTGTTGGTGTGCTCATGGAGGCCGATAGTAACTGAATAAAAAAAAAGCGGCTTCTTGCGAAACCGCTTTTTCCAAACCTACGTAAGCACGTGGTCCTGGCCCCCTGATTCCCCCGCCAAGTCGTACCCTGAAGGTGTCGTTTTTCGGCAAT
>JASJCM010000009.1 GCA_030065985.1 Woeseiaceae bacterium
CGGAACTATAAATTCAATGCAATTCAGCATGGCGGTCAGCACACGATTGTTCGCAAAAACCTCTTCACCGGGAATAGAGGAGGCGGTGTTGCCTACCAATTCTACGATGACGAGTCGCGATACGTTTATGGAAATCGACTTTACAACAACACATTTACCAAGAATCGATGCGGCGCAATCATTGGACAATCTGGTTCGAGAAAATACATGTACGACAATATCGCGCTCAACAACCTTGTTTACGCAAATGAGGACTGCAGTGGAGGAGGTCGGCAGATCAGTATCGCAAGCCGTCGTGCTGTTCAGCTCGTCAAGAATCTCGTCGCAGCAGACAACCCTGGAATAGTGCTTGGGCGAGACGGTGCTCTCTGCCCAACGGTCGGTTCACGGGTGGTTGACACTGCCGCCTTCGCAACGCGGACACGAGAAGCTGGTGCTGGCCATGTGATCCCCGTTGACGACGCGAGTTGGTTTTCCGATGGATACGGGATTGTATCCGGTGACCTTATCCAGCTCGCAGGTGGATCTGATAAATACCGGGTTGTCGAAATTGCTGAGACAGCGGATACCATTCGAATCGATAGGCCCGCGGGGTGGGCGAAGGGTGATGGGATCCATTTGGCGTTTGCGGGCGATGGGCCAGATCAAGGCGCTTTCGAATTCAACGGGCCTCGTTGCGCAAATGGTGCCGATAACTGATTCACACGTCGATAAGCGAAACTAAGGGTTTTCCCGATGTGGAATTTCTGCGACATCTGTATTTTTCTTAGATATCAATCGCGTAATGCGAAAACGTAAGAACCGGTATTAAACAACTGTCTCCTTCTGGAGACGTTTTCATCGGGTTTCTCCATGCTTGCCGATCCTTAGGATTGTCATACCTCTATTGTAAACATAGACTTACGGCAAATCGAGAGGATTGGCACGATCCTTGCTATGTTAAATTGGAGCAAGGATAGAGGCGTCGCATCGGCAAGCTTGAAACAGCGATTCGGTTATATGAGATGGCCGTCACAGTTTTTTCAAACCAACGGTGCGACAACCATTAGTGTCAAAGGTGAGTTGCCTTAGACCAGATCAAGAGGTAAAGCTGATCTGAATCTGAACAAGGGCAAACTCGTCGAAAGGCGAGGACGCAAAGCTTCCGGTCTACGGGCTGATGCCTAGGATAGCGGGGTTGCCAGGAAATCCAACATCGCATTGCGGCTGCAGTGCGTGGCTCTCCCTGAGCAGCTTTACAAAATCCTCATAAGCTTAAGATTTGCGGAAGCAAAGCATCCCGCCGTTCATTCGGTTTGGGTATTATGATGTTAAAACAGTCAAGATTATTTACTAAGAATGCTTTGGTTGTCATGGCCGCAGTTGCGTCGCTGCTGTCAGGATGCCTAAGTGACGTTGAGTCAGGTCAGAACTCCGCACCTGCTGCGCCGCCTGCACCTGGAAACACGGGCAACAATGCGCCGACGATCTCTGGGTCCCCACCCACATCGGTGTTGGCAGGATCTCCGTACTCTTTCATTCCAACAGCGTCAGATCCGGACGGCGATACGCTGACTTTTTCCGTCCAGAATAGGCCGCGATGGGCAGAATTCGATACTGCCACTGGCGAACTCAGCGGCGTTCCGAGTCTTGCACAGATCGGTTTCTATGGTGATGTGGTGATTTCTGTGCATGACGGCTCGGCGACTTCGGACTTGGATTCGTTCGGCATATCCGTTAACAGCAGCGCGCCGACTAATTCAGCGCATGTCGGCTTCGGCTCGAAGACGCAAGGCGCCCAGAGTTGTCCAGGCACCGTAGAAACGTACAGGGTTACGTCGCTATCAGGTGGAAGTGGCCAGGGAACGCTTCGCGACGCAGTCAGCGAGGACTGCCGCCATGTGGTGTTCGACGTGGCAGGCGACATCGACTTGGGTGATCTACAGATAAGTAACAGCTACATCACAATCGACGGTGCGTCTGCTCCGGCTCCTGGTATTACGCTCATCAATGTTGGTCGCCTGGTACTTGAGGCCAGTGGTGGCAATCCGGTGCACGACGTAATCGTTAACAATATTCGTGCTATCGGACGAGGTGGCAGTGTCGAAGCCAACGATCTTTGGGAGCTCGACGGCTCAAGCGGCGCCCCAATTTACAATGTCGTTCTCGACCGTCTGACAATGAGTAATTCCGGAGACGGTAATGTCGATATTTACGGCGATGTCTACGACGTTACGCTCTCCAATAGCCTGATAATGAATTCCATGCAGGGCCAGCATTACTCTCAATCGAGCGGAATGCGTGAACGGATAACGATCTTTGGCAATGTTTATGCGCTTCTCAATGAACGTCAGCCGCGCGTTCGATACAACACTCGGCAACTGGATTTCATTGGCAATGTGATCTACGGCTGGGGCTGGATTGAAGGCGGCGCATCAGGAATGCATATCGACGTGGGCTCGGGAACTCCGTCAGCTAACGTCGAGCACAACATTTATCACTATGTCGAAGGGCTTCGTGGTGGACCCGACGATGGTCTGAGGATCGACAGCATGGACGGCGACTGGTTTTTCGCCGACAACGATTGGCCCAGTGGCGAGTCTCAGGGCGACACAGCGTTAACGTCCAGCCGCGTGTCGATGATGCATCTTGGCGTAGACTACTCGGCGCCACGCCAGACGACGGATATCGTGTCAGTTGGGATGTCTTACAAGAACCAGGAAGAACTGGACCTGTTGTCGGATATCGCGTCTGCGGTAAACGGATCAGGATCGGGTGGCGGCGATACCGGTGGTGGCGGTGATACCGGTGGTGGCGGTGATACCGGTGGTGGCGGCGATACCGGTGGTGGCGGTGATACTGGTGGTGGCGGCGGTACCGGTGGTGGCTTCACGCCGCCGGCCGGTGAGACCTCCTATCGGGGTATTCCGTCTCCCTCAGCAGCACTTGGTTTCGACGTCTGGGCAGACTATCCGGCTGACCAGGTTTTGACAGGATCGCGCGGCGACGACACGATCAACTGCACTGGCAGCGCCGCAGATCCCTGCGTGGTGGATGCATCAGGCGCGAGTTTCACCTACCTCGACATAAGGGGCTCGTACGTTATCGTTCAAGGCGGCCTCGTGCAGGCGCCTAGTGGCAATGGTGAGTGGTTGTCGACCGACGCCTGCAACTTCTGCGTCGTTCGCGATGTAGAGGTCGCTGGCCCGGGGGTGGATTCCGGTCATTCGTCTGCGGTTTGGCTTGGCAGCTTTACAGTCTGGATTCGTGGTTCGGTGCATGGCTTTGGTGACAATCGGAGAAACGCCAGGGAGCAAGATTTTCATGGCTTCAAGGTCATGAACTCCGATGTCTGGATTCTCGATGCCGAGATATACGACAATAGCGGTGATTCGGTCCAGGTCGGCGATGCGAGTCGTGGGTCGGCGCAACGCGTATACATGGGCGGCGGCTACTATCATCACAACAGAGAGAATGCAGTCGACATCAAGGACTCCAGGGACATCGTTGTGTCGGGGGTGACTATGGAAGGATTCCGGCCTACGAGTTCAAGTCCCGGAGAGGCGCTGATCGTCCATGATGATGCCTATGACGCGCTTATTTACGACAACGTTGTCCTGGACTCGACGCTCGGAATGGTCTCTTCAGGACGCAGTGGTCATGTTATTGACAACAATACGATCACTGCGCTGGATACGGGAATAGAGCTTCGTAGTACGCAGAACATTACGGTATCGAATAACGTCATCAATGCGCCAACCCGAATTGATGTTCAAGGCGGAGTCACAGGCGATATCCAGCAGTAGTCCCGCGACTTGAAGTACTAAACAAGAAAGGGGCCCTCGGGCCCCTTCTTTTTTGCGCGTCGGCTGGTGTTCGTTGGGACGCGGTTCTCATCGCGTGTTGAGATATACGTCATACGACAGAGATATAGGTAAAAATCCTGCCATAACCGTATGATTTTCGGGTACATTAGCGTCCAGTTCCGATTGCCCAATGGCAGCCCGAGGCTCCATGTCCGACATTGACAAATCCGGCACGCGACAGCTTGGACGCAACGTTGCTACAAGCTGGCTGAGCCACATTGTATTTATCGTGCTCGGCTTTCTCATGCCGAGAATCATCGATAATTCTCTCGGCCAGGTAGCGCTGGGCGTCTGGGATTTTGGCTGGACGATTGTCAACTACTTGAGTCTGGCCATGGTTGGGATCGGATCCTCAATCAACCGTTACGTTGCGCGCTACCGCGCCGCGAATGATGTAGAGAAGCTCTCCTCGACGGTATCGTCGGTCGTTGCTGTGCAGCTGTCGATTGCCACCGCGGTGGCTATTGCGACGATCGTGCTCGCGAGAGTTGTTCCAGATCAAATGGATGACCAACTGGGTCAATTCGCCGACGATGCTGGAGACGTACTGTTCTATTTGGGCTTGTCATTGGCAGTCCAAATGGCCTTCGATGCATCCCGAGGAATATTGACTGGGTGTCACCGTTGGACTTCGTATAACGCAATCAATGCTGGAGGCTACGCCGTTACCGCATTCGCGATGATCGCGGTGTTGATGACCGGAGGCGGTCTGGGCGGCATGGCGATGGTTTTCTTCTGGTTTACGCTTGGTACGGAGCTGCTTCGAGCTATCTATGCGGTGAAGGCCTGCCCTGAAATCATGTATCGGATCGGGCTTGTCAACTGGCGTGACGTTCGCAAGGTTGTCGCGTTCGGTATGAAAAACGTATTGATTTACGTGCCACGCATAGTCGTGCAGCAGTCTGTGAGCATAGCTATTGTCGGTGTTCTTGGGCCGGCGATGCTCGCAACTATGGCGCGCCCTCTCGCGCTGGCGGGACACTTAGCGACGGTCGTCAACAAGTTCTCGTATGTGCTTACGCCCACGGCAGGTTCGTTGCAAGGAGCCGGTCGAAACGAGGATTTGCGTAGCTTCGCGTTTGGTGCGATGCGAGCTGGCTGGATCCTGGCCGCGTTGCCGTGTGCATACCTGTTCGTGCTTGGCGACAAGGTAGTTGACCTTTGGATGGGCGCGGACTATGCAAACTGGCGCTTAATGGCCGTACTCGCCGCCGGTTATCTGATTCCGACCGCGACCAGCGCGGTGCTGACTATTCTCGCGGGCGTAAACGAGCATGGGCGCGTGGCAAAGCTTAGTCTGCAATTGTCGATAGTGACGCTCCTGGTCGCTTTACCGCTGATTTACACCTTTGGCCTTACACTTGAGGTTGCAGCATTCATCATCGTATTGCCCTCCAACATAGGAATTGGCCTGGTTTCAATTGTTGTCGGGTGCAAAGTACTGAACATATCGGCGCGCGAATATGTAGTCAGGGTAGTGAGTCAACCGCTATCAGTAGCGATAGTGTGCGCGATAGCGCTCTGGGTGGTGAGAGCATATGGCCCCGAGAGTTCGTGGCAGATGCTGCTAATCGGTGCGGTCGTACAACTTGTCATCGTATTATTGCTGCTGCAATCTGACGTCAAAGAGGCGTTGAGATCACTGAAAAAATAAGCGGATTTGGAACTGCCGGCTTCAAGAAGCCTAGACACTAAATCATGGCAAAAGCGCTTGTCTGAAGGGACGAAGAATGGGTGCAACTGGAAGATCGGAATACCGGAAGGTGACTTGCCGCACATTGGATGCGCTTGGCTTGAATCGATTAATGCGTGCCCGCAACCGTTACGACATAAGAGTTCTGACGTTGCACGGTGTTTCGACCGTTACACGAGGAGACTTGTGGGAGCCTTTGCGCCCCCAGCTCGACGTACGACTTTTTGATGCAATTCTGGGAAAGCTCTCGAAGAGCTATGACTTTGTGTCGATGGACAGGGTGCTGGCTTCGATCACGGGCAAGTCAGAGCCAATGAAGAACTCGATTTGCCTGACTTTCGATGACGGCTATAGCAATAACTTTAGAGAAGCGCTGCCGGTGCTTGAGAAGTATGAGGCGCCCGGGACATTCTATGTAACCTCAGGCAATCCTGTTACGCGCGAACCGTTCTGGTTCGATCGGCTTGACTACGTCTTGCAAGAGGCTGCACGCCAAGGTGCGGAGCTGGAGATTGGCGGACGGCGTTTCGATTTCGAATCGGATAAGCGCGAGGACGTCAGCAGAAAGTACGTCGAGCTGCGCAAGTTCGCCAAGAGGCAATTTCCTCGCGAGCAAGAGTTTGTAGATTCCTTGAATGATCTGGCGGAAAAAGCGGAGGAGATGACGGGCAAGGCTCTCAAGTCGATTTTCGAGGAGGATCATTGGTCACGGATCGTAACTCCCGATGAATTGTCTCAATACGCATCCCACCCGCTGGTAACTATTGGAAGCCATACAGTCAATCATCTTCGGTTGAGTTTCGCATCGAGCGAGTCGATTGCGTCGGAGCTGGAGGAGTCCAAAACGAAACTGGAAGCCTGGACGGGTAGACCAGTGTTGCACTTTGCCTATCCGAACGGTGACTTTGACAACCGTTCAATACAGGCAGTCCGCGATGCGGGATACGCCACAGCCGTCACGTCGGACGCTGGCGTTAACAGGGTGGGGCAGAACCCGCTTTCGATGCCCAGACTTGATTTCGGCTACACGCTAGACAGTGCCGAGGTCGCGACCCGCGTGTCAGGCCTTGAGTCTTTCCTGCTGAGACTACGTTCGCGTGGTGCTTGAGCGGGGCAAGTCCAAGGAGCGTCCAAGCACCTCTGAGGCTGACGTCTGATGAAGATCGCAATCGTCGTAAGCAATCTCGAATTCGGTGGAGCTCAACAGCAAATCGTCGCGTTTGCCAATGCAATCGACACGACCGAACATAGTTTGCATATCATTTGCCTGTCGTCTTTTGTTCCCTTGGCCGATAGTCTTCAGAGCACCGACGCGCCGGTACATGTCATACAAAAACGCTGGAAGTTCGACATATCAGTCCCGTTCCGGCTCTATTTCCTGCTCAGGAAGTTGAACGTTGACGTTTTGCATGGATACCTGTTCGATGCTGAGATTGCGTCGCGGATAGCAGGCAGACTTGCACGTATTCCGGTTGTCGTTGGATCAGAGCGCAACTGCGATTATCGGCTTAAACCTGTCAAGAAACGGTTCTACGATTTGACCAGGAATATGCAGGATTGGTGCATTGCAAATTCCTATGCAGGGGCGCGCTTCAATAGCCGCTTGCTTGGGTACGATGATGACCATTACAAGGTGGTTCACAATGGTGTCGATACAGAACGCTTTCGTCCTTCCTCTCAGCAACTTAGTCGGCAGGAGTTGGATCTGCCCGACGCTGTACCTGTGGTCGGCGTATTCGCAAGTTTCAAAGCGCAGAAGAATCATGAGCTTTTCTTCCGGGCTGCCGAATTATTGGTACACGAATTTCCGAATCTGAAGTTGCTGCTCGTAGGTGACGAGCTGTACGGCGGTATGCACGGTTCAGGAGAGCATGCGCTGATGCTGCAACAGCTGGTCGACGAGCTTGGTTTGCGTGATCGCTGCGGTTTTGTGGGCAATCGCCGAGATGTCGAGAATATCTACCCTGCGTGCGATCTGACCGTTTTACCATCGAGGCACGAGGGTATGCCTAACGCTGTCCTCGAGTCGATGGCATGTGGAGTACCCGTCGTCGTGACGAAAGTGGCAGACAATGAGCTACTTGTTCCCGATGGAGAGGTCGGTTTCGTCGTTGACAGCGAAGACGTCAACGGGCTTGCAGCGAAGATTCGAATTCTTCTTGCGGATCGGGATCTGGCGGATCGATTTGGACGTCGCGCGCGCGCGTGGGTAGAAGAAAAGTTTGCGGCGCCGGTAATGGCGGATCGGCTTATCGCAGCGTATGGCTCAATGCTGCGTAATTCACGCGAGAGGCGAAACTGAAGTGTGTGGTATTGCGGGAATCGTATACCGGGATGGGTCCCGAGCGCCTGATCGCGTCGGTCTGCAACGCATGTCGCAGTCCATGGCGCATCGAGGGCCCGATGGCAATGGGTTATTCGTGCAGCCCGGCGTTGGTCTTGCACACACGCGGCTGAGCATTATCGATCTTGGTGGCGGCGCTCAGCCAATGAGCGTTTTGGGCGGTACAGTGACTATCACGTTCAATGGTGAGATTTATAACTACAAGGAGCTAAGGCAGGACCTCATCAAGTCAGGGCACCGTTTCCGAACGGAAAGCGACACAGAAGTGATTCTTCGGCTGTATCTGTCAGTCGGTGAAGATTTTGTATCAGAACTGAATGGAATGTTTGCCTTTGCAATCTGGGATTCTCGCGACCGTAAGCTGGTTGTGGCGCGTGATCGTCTGGGCGAGAAGCCTCTCTACTACTCCATCGGCGGCAATGGCATGTTGTTTGCCAGTGAGATCAAGGCAATCAAGTCCTACGATGATTCCTCGTACACACTCTGTCCAAGGGCGCTGGACGATTACCTGGCTTATGGCTACGTACCGGAACCGCGTTCGATTTATCAGGAGATCGCGAAACTTCCACCGGCAACAATAGGTGTTTGGAGTGCAGGTGAGTTCAGGACAAAGGAATACTGGACCTGCAATGGCGACATTGTCGAGTACAGCAGGCAGGACGCTGCTGAGGAGTTCGAGGCGCTGTTATTGGACTCCATGCGACTACGATTGCGCAGTGATGTGCCTGTCGGCGCGTTCCTCAGCGGAGGCATGGACTCGAGCATAATCGCCTGGGCGGCGAGCTCGGTTTATCCCGATCAGCTTAATACGTATACCATTGGTTTCGCGGAGGCGTCCCACGACGAATCGGCAGACGCCGAGTTTACGGCGAAGGCCTTGGGGACTCGTCATACGACGCGACATGTAGACGGGATTTCTCTCGATCATTTGCCTGAATTAGTGCGGCAATACGATGAACCTTTTGCAGATCCGTCGACAGTGCCTACGTTTCTCGTGACGCGTGAGGCGAGCCGCGATCTCAAGGTTTGTTTGTCCGGCGATGCTGGAGATGAGCTATTCGGCGGGTACCCGCAATACCTTTGGGAACCACTGGAACGCACATTCGGCCGCCTACCAGTTGGCATCCGTAGAGCGCTTCTCGGCGTTCCGTTGGCGCTTCTACCCGAGCATGTCAAGGGAATAGGCTGGTTAAAGCGCCTACGTTGTAGCGGCGCCGAGCGATTCCAGCGCAAGATCGGTATCTTTCCGCCAGAAGTGCGTGAGCGTCTGACTCCTGTTGAGCAACGTGAGTACATCGATTACCAGGCAACGATTTTGCATGAGTACTTCGAACTGGAGCCTGACGAAATCCGCGCGAGGCAAATAGCGGATCGCGAAACGTGGTTGTCGGGTGACATTCTAGTAAAGGTTGATCGGAGCTCGATGGCGCACTCGCTCGAAGTCCGAACGCCATTCCTGGACCACCGCATTGTCGAATTTGCTCACCGTCTACCGCAGGCGCTCAAGATTAATGGTGCCGAGCAAAAGGTTCTGTTGCGCGAGGTGGCTCGCAACGTCCTTCCTTCCGAGGTATTGGATCGCCCGAAGAAAGGTTTCGGAATGCCTCTGCGTGACTGGTTTCGTGGTAAGTATCGGTCCTTCGTCGAGGACCGCCTGATCAGCAAAGACTGTGCACTGCGAGGCCTTCTCGATGTCGAGGGCGTGCGTCAAGTTGTCGAGGCCCACACTCGAGGACAGCGGGATTTCAGCGATCAGATATGGGCGCTTTTGTGGCTCGAGGAATGGGCCCGAAACGAATCCTAGATTTCGCCGCACACGAATGGCCTGTCATCGTCGCCGGTAGGGACTGTCAGACTATTGCCACCAAGTCTCACGCCGATTCGCTGCTCAAACGTCAAGAGCGCCTGCTCGAGCCCCGGTATCAGGTCTTTGTCCAACATAATCGGCGCGTTTCGGCAGATCGTTTCGTTCACGAGATGCTGTAGCCGCCGCTCAGATTCTCGTGACGAATTGCGTCTGCCAACAAGTTGTCGCGGCGAAGAATATTCAGAAGAGCTGACGCGAGCTGAAAAAGCTTGGTAGAGGTTCGAAAAGATACTGGTGTCTTCATGCATCCAAGTCGACTTGATCATGATGTCGTACCCAGGCTGGGAAGCGTTGCGCTCGAAGAGGTTACCTGAGATGACATACTCCGAGCCCCCGGCCAACTGGACTCCGCGACTGACACCGGAGAACACATTGAGCAAAATTCCTCCTGTACTATCGCCTCGATAATGAACGCCCACTCCGGTTCCATAGTGGCTGGTTAAGTCCTCATCGTAGACCGGTTGAATGCCTGAAAACCGGTTTCCAATGACCCAGGTGTCGGTGCCGAACGAATTTGTAAAGCCAATTCCCGACGTCCGAATATCGTTTGCGAGGATCCATACAGATGCGGCACCGTCGTGGACAACGATTGCTGTCGCTTCCTCGGAGACCGGCGGCGCAAAGTTGTATATGAGGTTTTCCGATACAACAACGTTGTTCGCACGTTTGATATCGACAGCATTTTCACGATTATTGAAGAACTCGTTTCGGGAAATATAGATCCGCGAGCAGCGCTGCCCATCCGCCAACCGCGCATCGCCAATCTGTACGGAGTCGCCTCCCATATTGAAAATCTTGTTGCGAAGAATCCAGACGTCAGAGCAGTATCGAGAGGCCTTTACGCCGTGATAGTCGTTCTCGCGACTGCCAGGGCGGATATCGCCAAAATCTCTAATTTCGTTGTCGACAAATACAACGTGGCTGGTTTGTTCATCAGCGACGCCCCAGACACTGAGGGCTGACGTATGGCCGTCTGATTCACCTCGGCCAGTGAATAGGCTGGATCGTATAGCGATATGTCTCGAGCCGGAATCAATCTCGATCGATTTTCGACTACGGTCAAAATGCAGATTCTCGACAATCGCGAACTGGCCGTCCAGAACGATCTGCTGCCTGATCTTGGGCATCTCCGTCTCAGATTCGCCCCGGATCCAGATAGGTGCGTCAATTGTGCCTTCAACCCGCCAACGAACCGGTCCACCTTCATAGGGTCCTCCCATAATGGTCATCACGCTCCCGGGTTTGAGCGTGTCATTAGGTAGCGTTTGCCGAGGACGTTCGGGCGATCCGTAACGGTTTAGCCAGTCCGACGCTTCTGGATGCTGGTTATCGACGAAATAGCGTGTTGCGCCTTCAAGATCGGAAACAGCGTATTGCTGCTCCAAACCGAAGCTGGGTGCAGGTATGCCAATGCCGAGATCGTAGGCGACGGTTTCAGCTGCCAGAAGTGCAGTCAGAATCAGTACTGCTTTTTCCGAGACCATGTTCTTCTTGACTCATTCCTGCTCAATTGACAGGTGAAGAGATGCTGTGCCATCGATCGAGTCCGAGAATTCGATGCAGCTGGACGGGGATCGTCGATGGTACCCGGCACTTATCCAACCGCACATTTCATGTTCGTCGGCGCGAACAATACGTGGATTCTCCGTCGAATGTCGAACGATAACGCCAACCGTGCCATTCGATACGTGAATACTGGCTGAATCAACCTCGCGTGCTATGAATCCCGGTGCAAGATGCAGGCGCCGTACAGCTCGGTGTACATTCCGACACCTTAGCTCGTCGGTAACTCGCAGTTTGCCGTTGGTTTTGTCGAGATCAACTCGACGTGAGTGCACTAGCGGATCCTCAGCTGTCTCGTACCCATCATGACAGCCGCGCACCGTCGTATGATGGTCGTCGTCCTCCCATTCCTGCAAGGTGGGGTTCGCCTTGTGACTCCACATGAATGGTCCCGAAGACGTCGATTGGGATCGTCCATCGATCTCTAGCGTATTGTGCGCCTTCGTGGAGCGGAAATACTCTCGCCACTCGGGGTAAGAGAAGTAATCGTAGGTGCCCGAATCGACGAACACCGGAGTCCCACGAACAGCTAGTGTAAAACTGAGGCAGTCGGCATGCCCATGAGCGGCGATGCTGCCGTAGCCGAGGCTCGCGCAATCGAAGAGAACTGAGACACGTGGCTTACCCGTTGATCCGCCGTGGGCGTCACGAAGGACGAAATAACCGGAGTCCGGAAACTGAACGCTTGTGGTTGACTGTTCTCGCTCACCGCCGTCGTACTTGCTCGTTCCGAACAGCCATGCACATGGTTCGGACGCTCCAGCAAACTGCAGAGTCGGCGTATCCAAGAGCTGAGCGCCCACAGACAACAATGCCTCGATCTGCTGAGGTTTGGCGCCGAGGTCCAAAACGTAGCCGTCATCTCCGTCGCCGCAGGGTGGTATCGCATCAGTGTCCTGAGAAATCTCCGCGAGAAATTCGTACATTTTCTGCAGTCTCTCGTGGAAGGGGTCGGACAGGGGGGAATCAAGCCTCCGCGCGACGAGCGAGCAGATCGAAAAGAACTGTATGACGAATGCCTGATAACTGAAGGCGTGCTCCCGTGTGCAGCCATCCTCGTATGTCTGCGACATGATCTCATGCTCAAGGATCTGCTGGCACTCATCGACGAGCGCGCTGTAATTTGAAAGATGGCCGAAGTAGCTAGCCGCTACAAACGCTCCTGCCGCCTCTCCAATCAGGTGGTTGTTTGCAGAGCTTCCCTTGCTGAACTTGCGGCGCAAATCCCATAAGGAATAATGCACGGCATTCTGTATGCGGTACCAGAGCGAGTCATCTATCCGGTATGAGTCGCGGATCAGATCGATCGCCCAAACCCAGTTGATCAATCGAATGCCGATTTCGAGTGGGCTTTTCCAGTTCATACCTCGCCCGAACGGGTTGGCATCCAACCAGCTCTCCAGGAGCTCGCATATTTTGGCGGCGTAGTGGCGGGAACCTGTTACCGCAAATGCACGCGCCAGAGTAACAAGTTGATGATGCCGGTTGGGTTCCCAGACGAGCTTGCAGTCGCCAAAAGTTCGTTGCTCCCGGTAGTCGACATAGGTGCACGGTCGATTCGGGCCGGTGATACCGGCGGACCAGTCACGGTGCCAATCAATAGGTTCGCCTAGATGCTGATCCTCCCGATCGAAGAAGCTCAACCGGTTGGCGACGATATTCTCGGCCTCACGGACCAGGGAGTCCTGCCACCTGGCTTCCAGGACGGGAGGCTGGTGCTCGGCGACACGGAAAGGCGGCTCAAAAAACGCGAACTCGCAGAGACGATCACGATTAGGCGTTGGGAATCGGCGGAAATGACAGCGAAGCACATCCGCCTGATCGCCGATCAGACGACCGATACGCCAGATTATCTCCGCCTTGTCCATCACACGAAGGCGCCTTAAATACCATCCAATGGGTTGCATGCCAGAGTCCCGTTCTGCCAGCTGCGATCATAGCCCCGCGTTTAGTCCCAGTCACCCGAACTAACGCAAAATGACAGATCGTCGCCAAACAAATAAAAAGGCCCGCGAAAGAAAGCGGGCCTATTCATGGGTATGGCGTCCCCAAGGGGATTCGAACCCCTGTTGCCGCCGTGAAAGGGCGGAGTCCTAGGCCTCTAGACGATGGGGACGTAGGAACTTGTTCCGTGAGGAAATTGGTGGAGCTAGGCGGGATCGAACCGCCGACCTCTTGCATGCCATGCAAGCGCTCTCCCAGCTGAGCTATAGCCCCACGGAGCCGCGAACTTTACGGAGCTGCGCGAAGCCTGTCAAGCACCTGTATCCTGAGGCGTTTGTTCCATTCGAATCAACAAGTTAGCTGTTACTCGCGGCAGCTCGAGCGGCGATAATCTGTATGGCCGCGTCCAGACGATCAATAACCCGACTTCGCCCGATCACCCAGACCGTTGCATCGATTGGAGGAGAAACGGCCCCGCCTGTAACTGCGACACGAATAGGCTGGCCGAGCTTGCCTATATTAATGTCAAATTCTGCGGCTATCTTCTTGATGACCGTTTCAATTTCCTTCTTCTCCCAATCGGGCGTTTCGGCTAGTGCGGTCCGGACAGCCTTAAGCGGCTCTAGTACAACCGGACGCAAGTGTTTCTTGGCGGCTTTCGGATCGATTGCGTCGAAATCGACGAAGCAATAGCGAGAATTGTCCGCCATTTGCTGTATTGTCTCTGCTCTTTCACGAAAGACCTCAGCTACATCTGCCGGACTTGGGCCGCTAGTTATCGGTATTCCCGATCTCTTGAGAAAACGCACCAGTTGCTCGCCAAGCCTTTCGGTTGAAGCCCGTATGATGTGTTGCTGGTTGATCCAGCGAAGCTTGTCAGGATTAAATGCTGAAGCTGACTGATTCACATCGTTAATATCAAAGAGCTCGATCATTTGGTCAGTCGTAAATAGCTCCTTGTCGCCGTGTGACCAGCCAAGGCGGACCAGATAGTTCAGCATCGCCTCCGGGAGGTACCCTTGATCGCGGTAGTCCCTAATGTCGACCGCTCCGTGCCGTTTCGAGAGCTTTGCTCCATCAGGGCCAAGAATCATGGGCAAGTGGGCGTAAACAGGATTGTCAACGCCGAGCGCCTCAAGCATATTCATCTGGCGAGGCGTATTATTTAGATGGTCATCACCACGTATGACATGGGTAATCTTCATGTCTGAGTCGTCGACGACTACCGTGAAGTTATACGTTGGCGTTCCATTCGAGCGAGCGATAATCAAGTCATCAAGCTGGGCATTGTCAAATACCACTCTGCCGCGCACTGCGTCGTTCACGACCACCTCACCCGCATCAGGATTGCGAAAGCGGACTACCGGGTCTACACCTTCACGTGGCCGGGCGCGATCACGGCAGCGCCCGTCATAGCGAACCTTCTCGCCGCTCGCCAACTGTTGCTCACGTAGCTCATCGATCTCTTCTTTCGTGCAGTAACAATGATAGGCTTTGCCGGTGTCCAACCAGGCGGTGAGTACCTCTTTGTAGCGATCGAAACGGTCAGTCTGGAAGAAAGGCCCCGCATCCGCATCCAGGCCAAGCCAGTCCAGTCCGTCGACAATCGCACGCACGTTTTCTTCGGTGGATCGTTCGCGATCGGTGTCTTCAATTCGAAGGACGAACTCTCCATCAAAACGGCGAGCGTACAGCCAGGAGAAAAGGGCTGTGCGAACACTGCCGAGGTGGAGTACTCCAGTCGGGCTAGGTGCGAAACGGGTACGGACTTTCATCGGGCGTCGGGATCTTGCTGGCTGAGCGCGCAGTTTACTTGAAATCTGGGCCGCAATGGCAACTTCGCGTCCTGACCATGTGGGCGCAGATCAGCAGAAATTGTGGCGCCTCAGCCAGTTGCAGCATCCGTCGATAACCTGGTCGCGTTGTGAGCGAGTTGAAAACGTATGGTTGCCTTCAGGGATGACAAGAACGTCGTCCGGGGAGACCGGCAGCTGAAGGTCGATAAACTCCATATGGCAATACTGATCTTTCTCGCCATAGACGAAGAATACAGGGCGATTGCTGGCAACGTAGCTCCTGATTGACCGGATAAACCATCCTTTTTGGTCGCTTTCGGAGCCGCCAAAAAGAAGTAGCCAGGCTGACCAGAAAGAGGACCGCAGTTCGGCCAGCAACTTGCCCGATGTGAAGTGTTTCTTCCAGAAAGACCAGCGCAGGAATTTCAGATCTCTAAGGACGTTCAGAATTCGACCTTCATTGTATCGCGCGACAGCATTACTTACGCCATGCTTTGGCTCCTCGGGCGAATGCGTAGAGCCCGGGGTAGCTGTATATATTGTAGTGGACCAGGCAAGCAAACCCGCGATATCCGTATCGCGAGCTGCGGTCTTAATTGAAACTCTCGAGCCAGCGCACAAGCCATGCAAGATAATCCCTTTTGGATCGTATTTATTGCGGATGAACTTTATTGCCACGTCGGCATCGTCTGGATTGTGCATGTCGAAATGAGTAGCAGGAACCGGGCCGTCGCTATCGCCAACGCCAGACAAGTCAATCCTCAACACGCCCAGGCCTTCTTCTGCGAGCCGTCTGGCAAAGTGCACATACAGTCTTCGCGGTCCGGAACGGCATTGCAGACCTGAATTCATCGAAATGACCCAGTAATCGGGAGGGGCGCCGTCAGGAAGGTGTTCGATAGCGAACATCTCACCATGACGCGACTCGATGAAAAGAGGTGTCTCCAGAGGCATCAGGTGTTCCTCTGCTTTGTTAGCCATTCGATCGAAGTTTCGAATGTCAGTCTCGGATAGAAGGCATCGTACATACTTCGCGATGACCAGAATTCTCTTTCCTCTCCTGTCCAGCAGCATACTCGTTTGTCGCGAGCCGCAAGTGATCCAACCAGGTTTTCGATCTGTCTGGTCTCAATCTTGTCGGACTTGCGACCGGTGACAAGAAATTCGGAAGCGAACTGCGTTTCCGAAGCTAAGTCAAGTTCCTTCAGCTGCGATGCCATGGTTTCCGATAAGGTATCGGCGTCAACTTCGATACCGGTCACATCGACCTTCTGCTCCGCTGACGGGCGTTTCTTCCGGGCGAGATTTATCATCGCTTCGGTTCGTGTCAGATCTCGAAGGAATCGTCTACCCTCAATGACTGGATTCCAGAAGATCATGCGATCGATATCACCGAGCCGGTTCGCGGCTCGGGTTGCAACCGCCGCACCCAGTCGTACTCCAAGGAGGACAATTGAGTCCACCTGAAACCTCTCACGTATCTCATGACAAGCCTCGACTGTGTCGTCGGTCATGCTATGCAGGGTAACGTCGCTCAGATTGCCGCGGCTGTCTCCCGTCCCGAAATAGTCAAAACGCATACTCGGAATACCGACCGAGGCCAGTTGACGCGCGAAAAGGTAAGTGCTGCGATAGGATTTTTGCCGTTCCTCACTGAATGCATGGCACATCAACACGGCAAACGCCGGTTTTGCTGAGGGGGAGACATGCGTAACCGTTCCAAAGAGGTGCGCGCTCCCTGGTGGGCGATCACCGAAAAAGAATGCACGCGCCATCAATGAGCTTCGGCTAGGGACTCCACGAGAGTGCTAACTCCCGAAACAGTCTCGAAGTTTTCCGGAATCAAGTGCTCTTCTTCTATGAAGATTCCAAACTCCTCCTCGAGATGAATGATCAACTGCTGTAATCCCAGAGAGTCGATGATGCCGTCATCAAAAAGTGACTCGCTCGCAAGAATCTTTTCTTCGGGGGTGCCAGGCAGGATTGTGGTTCCGATAAAATCGGAAATGTGCTTGCTGAGATCCACTATCTATCTATCTCTCGTTCTGATTTGCCGAGTAACGGCAACACCGGGCATGCCAATCACGGCAAGCGTAGTGCCATTCTATAGGTGCCGCACCAGGATTATTGCGTCTTCAGAGCGCCGTTATTCTCGACTTCCTGAAAGTGTGAACTGAGTCACAAACCAGCGCGATACGCAGTTGCCGCAAAGCCCTCGGAGAGGCGAAAGGACGGCCCGATTCGCAGGGGTCTCTTGAGGCTGCACATACCGCCAGAAAACGGTATATGCGATAATTAAGGCTTATCACGCTTGATACGGGGAGAGCAGTGAACTACGAATTATCGGACGAGCAACTTCAGTTTCGGGATAGCGTAGTTAAGTTTGCGCAGGGCGAACTCAGCGACCATGTATCAACGTCTGATAGCGAAGAATTTCCTTACGAGAAATGGCGGTCTATCGCCGAATTTGGGCTGCTCGGCCTGTGTGTTCCGGAGTCCTACGGTGGCGCGGGCCTCGATTGCGTATCTGCAGCTAACGTAATTGATGCATTGGGATACGGATGCCTCGATCATGGCCTTGTTCATGCAGTATGCACGCAAAACCTGTGTGCGATACATGTCAATGAATATGGCAGCGCGGAGCAAAAATCCAGCTACCTGGAAAAGTTATGTCGCGGCGACCTGATTGCAGCGCAGGCAATTTCGGAGCCGGATGCCGGTTCTGAGGCCGGTGCTATTCGGACTATGGCGATAGAGTCGGACGATGGATACGTGCTCAACGGCAGCAAGATATATATTTCAAATGGCCCTGTTGCCGACCTCGTTATCGTATATGCCGTGACTGCTCCTGAGAAGAAGGTGCTCGGGCGAACCAGTTGCTTCCTTGTCGAGCGAGGTTCGCCGGGCTTCGATCAGGCTAAACCAGACGAAAAGATGGGTTTGCACACACTCAAAAACGGAGGACTGTTCTTCGCCGATTGCGCGGTGCCTGAGACATCGCTCGTGGGACGCAAAGGCGCGGGATCGGCAATGTTCTCAAGCAGTATGAACTGGGAACGCGTCCTGTTGTTTGCGTCGTTTGCCGGCAAGTTGCAACGTATTCTTGAGCGAAGTGCCGGATTTGCGAGAGAGCGCAAGCAGTTTGGCGTGCCAATAAGTTCGTTTCAGGCAATATCTCACAGGATCGCGGAAATGCGGATAAACCTGGAGCTGACGCGACTCGTGATCGCGAAAGCAGCCTGGCAGATTGACAACGGTAAACCCTCAGCATTGTACTCTTCAATCGGCAAGCTCTTGGCAAGCGAGGCCTGCAAGTCAGCCTGCATGGATGCCGTCCAGATACATGGCGGCATGGGATACATGGCAGAGGGGGACCTCGAAAGAGAACTCAGAGATAGTATCGCCGGAACAATCTATTCCGGGTCTTCTGAAATCCAAAGGAATATTATTGCGAAACTTAGCGGAGTGTAGCGACGCGAACCGGACTCTGGCGTCTGAAGTCTCTCGCTCTATCGGTGCAAGCAGAGTCTTTACCGCAGTTGTATGCCCGGTTGTTGGTGCTGTCAGCAATCATGCATTGTCCCGATTCGCGGATTCGATCGCAGCAGGTCTGCTTCGAATTGGTGTCGAACGCGGTGACCGCGTTGCTATTCTGACACGTAGGTCAGTGGCATCCGTCGCTTCTATGCATGCAATATTGTCGGTCAACGCATTCTATGTGCCGATTGGCCTGAGCATGCCGAGGGACCGAATTGATGTAGTTCTGAAAGACTGTGAGCCGCGCGTCATTATCTACGATGCGCATAATCGAGCGGATGCCGAGGCAGCAGCGTCGCTCGTTGGCGCCAAACTACTTGAGTTGTCGGTCTCCAGGGGTTTTATCGATATCGAAGAGAGTGAGGTCCGTGTGCCGAATGCGGGCTCATGCTCCAGTGATTCTGGTGGGTACATCCTTTACACGTCAGGCTCAACAGGGCAGCCCAAAGGTGTAGTCATTTCGCAAGAAAGCATACTCGACTATGTTGACTGGAGTGTTTCGTATTTCGGCGTTACGAACCGCGACAGGATACTATCCACCGCGCCGTTTCACTTCGACATGTCGGTATTCGACATCTTTGTCTCTTTGATTTCCGGAGCAACGCTGGTTATCGCCTCTGAAAGGGAGTGCCTGTTTCCACGGTTGCTGACGAGAAAGATCAGCGAGCAGGGCCCGACAATCTGGAAGGGGGTATCATCACTGTTCGGGCACATGACGCAATTGTCCAACCTCGATAGTGACGCTCTTTCGAGTTTGCGAATTCTGATTTTTGCCGGCGAGAAAGCGCCCACTCGTTTCTTGATTCGGTGGATGCAAGCGTTACCCGATGCGCAGTATTTCAACGCATATGGCCCAACTGAGGCTACCGGAATCAGCAGTTGCTACCGCATCGAGAGGGTACCGAAACCCGACGACGAGTTGCCGATCGGCACCGCATGCACGAATACCCGGATCTACCTTTTTGACGGTGATCATGAACTGACGGAAAGGTGCGCCGTTGGAGAAATCGTGATTGGCGGGCCAGGGGTTGCGCTGGGGTATTGGCGTGATTCTGCGAGAACAGCAGAGTCGTTCGTGACGCATATCGGTAGTAGGGATTTTGGGGAACCGGTATACCGTACCGGCGATCTAGGTCGCATGAATGACGATGGAGATCTGGTCTTTGTCGCGCGGGTCGACAGGCAGATCAAGCATCAAGGGTACCGAATTGAACTCGATGAGATCGAGTCTGCCTTGCAGAGCCTGGAAGGTGTGGTCGCCGCGGCTGTCATTCACGTGACGAAACAGCGGCAGTCCGAATTAGTCGGGTTCTTTGAAGCCGAGAACACCATCGCGCAATCAAGGGTCAGACAGTTGCTTGCTGAGCGTTTACCGCTTTACATGGTACCTAAGGAACTGATGCAGTTAACTTCGATCCCGAGAACTGATCGCGGCAAGATCGACTACGGAGCGCTCGAAGCGCAGTGCAAGACGTAAGCGATCGCAAACAGCCGGTTCTTTCTATCGATGAAGTGCAGCGATACTTGTCGGACGCCAGGCGCATTTGTAGCGGCCTCGATATTTTTGATATTCACATGCATGCGACTGAGGTAATAAGGGACCAAATCGAATATGGACCATTGGCTGACGGACTGCGAAGCTCGACCAATAGTCCTGAATATCGCTCCCCGGGACTGGCAAATGTCCGACTGAGTTCTGCAGCCAGGCAGACGAATCCTGAACTCCAACTCAAGATGAGTGAGCTGGCATTTAGTCGCTCCTACAAACATACGGGCCCGCGGGTAATGTCGGATCAGATTGATCTCGCGGGAGTCGACAAGGCTGTGCTGCTGCCGGTGGCCGGCGGCAATCGCTCTATCGTTCGGCAGATGGAGATTATCGACGAGTGTTGTGCTGAAGACCAAAGATTCATCGCCGGCTTCAGCATCTCAAATGGTGTTCCAAGTGATGGGATTTACGAGGTGCTGGCGCAGGCATCAAGGGTGCACCGCATCCGTGTTCTAAAGATCCATCCCAATCTGACTGGGATTGATTTATCGTCGGCTCAGGGCATCGCGCGTGTTGAGGCCATGCTCCGCGCTTGCGACCGGCTGGGCTTACCCGCATTGCTGCACGGTGGCTGCAGTCCGATTCTCGGAGATTCGGTTGCGAGTGAGTTCAGCACGATGAAGAAACTCCAGCGAGTCGACTGGTCATTGACTGCATTTCCCGTTGTCATCGCCCATTTCGGTGTCTACGGATGTGACGGCAATCCTGGCTCGACATCGTTGCAAGACGTCGAGATTCTGCGCGAAATGCTTGATCAGCATGAGCACCTGTATACCGACACCTCAGGCGTTTCGTACGATGCAATCGAGAAGATGCTTGGACTTGTTAGCCCCGAGCGCGTCGTCTTTGGCTCTGATGCTTTGTATGTCCCTGTATTCCGCCAGCTAGCGCTGGTGATGCATGCATTCTCGTCTCAGAACGCACCCGCCGATTCTGTGAGAGCGGTGTTGTGCGAGAATGCCTCCCGCGTTCTGGGCGAAAATGAGTCCTGACCCTGATGCGTCGGCGACTATTGTTTCATCAGGGGCGCGGTCTCAAGAATCCAGCAGGCAGAGAAGATTCTTCCATCCATCGATAACATCACGCCCGTAACCTGGCTGACGCAGATTGCGGCGGGATGACGAGGATTGATACACCGCGCAGAAGGACCATTCTTCCCGGGCGACAGTTCAACATCTAGAAAATCGATGTAGGCGTCAACCCGCGGATAGACGCACTTGAATATTGCTTCTTTGTACGAAAAAAGTGACACGAAGCTACTGTTTTGCGCCGATTTGTCTAAGTTCCAGGCTTCTCGTTCCGCATCTGAGAGTATGTGCCGGCCTATTTCGTCAACCAGTTGTTGTTGGTCTTCAAGATCTATTCCGACTGCTACAACGTCGCTAGACCTGGCTGCAGCTGCGACGGCATAGTCGGCGGTATGCGTGATGCTACCGACGAGACCCTTCGGCCACAAAGGTCGACGATCGGGAGCGCGTCCGGGATAGGTTGCGTCTCGGCCTAGCTCCTCCATCGCTTCCCTTGCCGCGATGCGGCCGGCAACGAATTCGAGTTGCCGTTTCTTAACCGCACGTGCTGGAATCAGGTCGACAGGAAAGTCAGCTGGCACAGAGGTGCCGACTTCGGCTGCCGCAAGTGCGATCTCGCCCGGAATTCTTGCTGCAATGTCGCTGACTAGTCTTTTGGGCCCGCGTCTGCGCATTTGTCGAGGATTAGTCCGGTTCATCAACAAGCGACTTTGCCCATTCGACCACATCCGCCCGCAGTCTCTCGCGATGTGCAACTCGAGAGAATGTATGGTCTGTGTCATCAAAGTACACCTCTCGGACTTTTGCAGAGTCGCGGGCATGTGACACTGTTTCTACGAATTGACCCTCGTAGTTGTAATAGTCCTGCCCGGGAGTAAATACCGCGAAGATATGACCGCCATTGTCAACGAATCTGGTGAGTATGCCTGTCATTTCTTCATCAGAGTCCCAGTCCCGGAGGTCGATCGCAACACTACTCTTTTTACTTTTGCCAATGCCGCGTAGTGAGCGCAACGGATAAGAGGCACTACGCAACAAGGACTTCAAAGTTCCGCCGCTTTCGGCTTTTTTCCTGGCCTCAAACGCGGATGTCTTGCGGGCATATCCGTCGAACATCAACAAAGCACAGACAGATGTCCGTTGACTTACGATCTGCATCGCGTCGTCGGCTCCGGAGCAAAGTCCGATAAGAATCGACCGATTGACGCCAAGTTTCTGTAGCTCGACAAAGGCATCATCGTAGTCTTGGAGTACCGATTGTTTCCAATTCAGTTCGGACCGTGCTGGGCTCTCTCCTTTACCCGACTGGTCCAGTCGAATTGATGGGATGCCTAACTCTGCCAGGTCGTGAGCGAGATTCACATGCAGGCGAAACGGACCTACGTTATGGAGTAACCCAGCGTTTAAGATGATCGCGCCAAGAGAGTCCCGATGATTGGACGGAGTCGTGCAAACACCGAATAACCGTCGATCTTTCCCCAAAAGCAGCGGGTACGTCTTCAAACCAGGAAATCGCATATATTGTCAATTACAGCATGAGGATAGAGCACTTGAGATGACAAACTTTCCCAGTTGCATTCGAAAGGCAAACGTTTGTCATAGTCCGAAGTCTGGCGGCCTGACCGATTCGCTGTGCTCTCTTCATGATAGATGCGAAGTTGCTCGTCGCCCACTGGCGGAAGCGCAGTTAGCTCGTCTAGTTCCGTCGCGAAATGCGGAGGTGCACGATGTCCCATGAACTCGGTATCGCGATCGAGTTGTGCGTGCGGGAGCCTTTTGGACGCCGCATCCTGTGATCTCCGCAGGCTGGCCAGCCATTCTTTCCCGGACATCAACGGATCCCACATCGCATGGCGGGTGATTCGCCGATTGAGGCCCAGTTGACTGCAGAGAAATGTCGAAAACCGTACAGAGACAAGGCTAAAAGCGATCGACCCCGCAATATCTTCAAGCTCTTTAGCGGCATTTTCGATGTCGGCCATCCAGCGCTGCACTGAAATTTCGGATATATCCAACGCCGAGTTGCCAGTGCCAGCAAAATCGAAACGTAATACGTCAAACCCCGATGCCGAGAGCTTCAACGCGATCTGACGCAATGCATAGTTGGCTCTCATCGCCTCATTGAGCAGCGGCGGTGCAATGAGCACCCCGTGTCCCCTGGGCGCGCCAGAAGCAGGGTGGTAAATGGCAAAAAGCTCGTCATTCGAGCCAAAGAAAAACGGTTCGACCATCGATGCGCAGCGGTCCAAGCCTGATATTTTCAAATAAAAGCGACGTCGTTGCAGGATAACAAATTTGTCCTGCGAGAGACGTTCACACGTACGTAGAGCACTGTCTGTCGATATTTTTTACATAATTTGGTTCATTAGTTTCTTGGGGCATTGGATAATGTGACTGGGGGCACTCAGGAAGATGTGACACAGGCATCAGTCTTGGTCATTCTTGGTCGCTACGCTGTCAATTGCAGAGTTGTCGGGCGAAAATTGGAGGAGCGCGAACGTTGTCGATTGGCGCATCTCCAAACAGGGGTGGCAAGCACTGATTCAGTAGGAGAGCTCGATATGTTGGGCTTCTTCACTTCGCCTCTGCGAGAGGTTGATCAAGATAGGAACCGCGGGAAGGTAGGCTGAGCTTAACGATGGACGAGGATACACGTAAGCAGAATCGAAACGGCTGTGAGGTGGATTTCGATCCCTTCGCCGGGCCGGTCCTCGAGCGCTTGCGTGCCTTGCATGCAGATGAGTCACTTGCCATGAAATGGCGGGCCCAGTCAGATTCCGCAATTCCCGTCGTTTACGTGCGCGCCATTGCAGTCAACGTACCCGATGCCGAAGAGGTCGAAGCGCGTCTCGTAGGCTTCGTCCAGAACAATGATTCTCTACGCACTATATTTGGCGCCTCTGGCTCGCATGACATTGTCGCCCAAATTTGTTCTCCTTTGGTCGAGGTCCTGGAGCGCGGGCCGGATTTCGACTTCCTCGCACAAGCGGATCGAATCGATGAGACTGACGGTCCTCTTGTGTCAGTCGTAATGTCGACTGAGAAATCTTCCTCAAGCGTCGTATCGATTGCGATGTCGCCGATGCTAGGCAACGAGATTGGTGCTCTGGACTTGTTGCGCCATCTGGTCGACGTCGATCAGGAGCGTGCTACTCCGAAGGTGTTTCAAAATGGCGCGGCGGCCGAGGAATTGTCTTTCGAATGGGTCCTTGACCTTGGCGACAAAAGCGAGCCCTCGTCTTCGCGATGTGCGGTGCAGTTTCAACATTGGCAACAGGTCGATTTGCCGCTCCAGGTACTCGAGAGTTTTGCCAGCCTCGCGGAAAACCGGGGCGCATCTATTGAAGCCGTCTTGGAGAGAGCCTGGAAATACTATCTCTCATACCTGGGCGCTAGCGAGGTACCAGAGTACTTGACCTGCTCGCCTGATTCGGCAGCAGCTTTCAGGCCTAATCTGCCGGTCATCCGAACTTCGATCGTCGATCCCGATGAGACATTTGGTGATTGTGCTCTCGGTGCCAAGTCGAAGGTCACGCTTCTCTGCTCGGAAATTAATCCTGTCGACGCGGTTACGATGACTTTTCAACCGGGTGTTCTGAATACCGGTCAGACAAGGTCGGCAAGTGGGCAATTGCCGTCGGTGGTCAGCCTGCCCTTTGGGTCCAGAGTGCATTTCAATATCGTTGAAGCGCACGATTCAGCCTCTGTTTCTGTCACCTTTGATGCTGCTTACGTGACGACGAGTACAGCGAAGCTTCGTGCAGCAGAATTTGCTGCAGTTCTCACGTTTCTTGCGACACACCCCGAATGCTCGCTGAGCCAAATGGACTGTTTGCCAGCCGACGAACGCAGTCTGGTGCTCTCGTACGGGGCCGGCGACTACCTCCCACAGCGTGACGCGGCATCGAGTGCAGAGATAGTGCTGGATCAAGCGCAGCGCAATCCTAAGGCGGTGGCAATCCAATGTGACGAGCAAGAGATCACTTATGGCGACCTGCGCCAGATGGTGGGCGCATACTCTGACTGGCTTCGGCAAACGGGCCTCGAGCCCGGGCAACGTGTGGGCGTCATGTTGGAGTCGTCGCCGGAACTGGTAGCGATGCTACTGGCCGTGCTCGAGATCGGTTGCGCCTATGTGCCTCTGGACAAGACGTTTCCGTTGGAGCGATCCAAGTACATCTGCGGTGACTCTGGAGTTGTTGTCGTGGTCGCGACGGAGGAGGGGGACGCCGGTGAGATTGGGGTTCCAGTGCAGGCTATACCTGATCGCGGCTCAAGCAGCGTCGATCACGTGCGAGATACGTCTTCCCACGGCGCCTACATTCTGTATACATCGGGCTCAACGGGCAAACCAAAAGGCGTCCAGATCTCTCGTTCTGCCATGCTCGCGCACAATCTTGCAATATCAGACGACTACGAGCTTTGTGATTCTGACAGGGTCCTGCAATTTGCGAAACCAGTGTTTGACGTGGCAGTGGAGGAGATCTTTCCTACACTAATGAACGGCGGTTGTGTCGTCTTGCTCCCGGATAAGCAGCAGCTGTCCATAGGTGAGTTCAACTCCTTCGTCCGAGCGAATGGCGTAACCGTTTTGAACTTGCCAGCTAGCTACTGGCACGAGTGGGTGCGTTATCTTTCATCGCGTTCATTGCTGCCACCCGAGGACTTGCGGTTGGTTATCGCTGGCAGCGACAGGGTTTCGCCGGAGGTTTTCGCCGCTTGGCAGGAGCTAACCGGGGAACGCATCTCTTTCAGAAATGGTTACGGCCCAACAGAGGCAGCCGTGACGTCTACACTCTACGACCCTGCACGGAGTCCGGCGTCAGAGAATACTGTGCCTATCGGGCGGCCGGTGCCGAACATGCAGTCGATTGTAGTACGCAATGGGAAGCTTGTTCCTATAGGTGTTCGGGGGGAACTTCAGCTTGCCGGTCCGCAGCTTTCGGACGGATACGTTGGACGGGACGACCTCAATCGAGAGAGTTTCGTCGAGCACGCGCTTAATGGCGAGTTGACCCGCTGGTATAGGACAGGCGACGAGGTCAGGCTGAACGGCGACGGAGAGCTGGAGTTCATTGGCCGACTCGATCATCAGGTCAAAATTAACGGTTATCGTATTGAGTTGGGTGAAATCGAACGAGTCGCGCAGGCTGTTGACGATGTAACGGACGTCGCTGCGATCGTCAGGAAGAGCGCGTCGGGTGCCGAATCGATCACTCTCTATTATTCAACCGAATCAGGCAAGGCGCTTGATGAGAAGCTCGTTCGTAGCGGCGCACTGCAGAAACTCCCTCCTTATATGATTCCTGCGAAGATAGTCTGGCTTGACACAATGCCATTCACACCGAGCGGGAAAGTAGACCGAAACTCCTTACCCGAGCTGGAAAATGAACGGCCGGCTCTCGTCAATGCATACGTAGAGCCCGCGAATGAACTAGAGCGCAAGATTGCCCGGGTCTGGCGCGAAGAGTTGGGCTTGGCCGAGGTTGGGACATTGGATAATTTCTTCGACCTCGGTGGCAACTCGATGATTGGCCTTCGTGTCATCGAAGAACTAACCAGGACTTGCTCCGTTGACCTGACTGCTGCCCAGTTCTTTCAATTCCCGACTGTTGGCGGTCTTGGAAAGTTCATTGCGGGAGCGTCTCATGTTTCCGGCAACGAGTCGAAGCAACGCGACGACGCACGAGCAGAACAGCAACGTCTCGCAGTAAAAAGGTTTAAGCCTCGGCCCCAGAGGGGTGCAACGTGAGCGAAAAAGAGTTGAAGAATCTCGATGGTATCGCAATCGTTGGTCTTGCATGTCGCGCTCCTGGCGCGCGGAATGTTGACGAGTTCTGGGCAAACCTCTTATCCGAACGTGAGAGCATCACATTTTTTGACGACGATCAGCTAGACAAGTCTATTCCGGCTGCAATTCGCAACGACAGTTCCTACGTCAAGGCGCGCGGAATCGTAGAAGACGCGGATAAGTTTGATGCACTCTTCTTCGGCATTTCCCCGGCCGAAGCAACAGTCATGGACCCGCAACAGCGGCAGTTTCTCGAAGTAGGCTGGGAAGCGCTGGAGCACGCTGGTGTCGACAAGGATCGGTCGGGGCTGATTGGCGTGTATGCGGGCACAGGAGTCAACACATATTTCACGAATAATGTACTGAGGCGACCTGACCTCGTTGATTCATATGGCGAGTTCAACGTAGTTACGGCGAATGACAAAGACTATGTCGCCACTCGCATGTCGTACAAGTTGGACCTGCGAGGACCGAGTATAGACATACAGTCGGCGTGCTCAACATCTCTGGTCGCTGTGGTACATGCTTATTGGTCGTTGCTAACGTACCAGTGCGATGTGGCGTTGACCGGAGGCTCGTCAATCGACGTACCTGTCAACGCTGGGTATATCTATGAAGAGGGCAGTATGCTGTCCGCGGATGGTCATTGCCGTCCTTTCGATGCAGGAGCGAACGGAACTCTCTTCAATAGCGGCGTATGCGCCTTGGTCCTGAAACGGCTCGAAGATGCGGTTGAAGATCGCGACCGAATTTACGCGGTTATTCGTGGCGCTGCGGTCAACAATGATGGTAATGACAAGGTTAGTTTTTCTGCGCCGTCTGTGAACGGGCAAGCAGATGTGATCCGACAAGCTATGGACCAAGCCGGTTTTTCGGCGGATACAATCAGCTACGTTGAGACGCATGGCACAGCAACACCTCTTGGCGATCCAATTGAGATAGAGGCGCTGACAAGTGCGTTCCGGCACGACACATCGTACAATCAATACTGCGGCATTGGGTCGGTGAAGAGTAATGTTGGGCACTTGGTGGCGGCAGCAGGTGCGGCTGGGCTGATTAAGACAGCGATGGCCCTCTACCACAGGAAGATTCCAGCGAGTATCAATTACAAATCTCCTAACCCATCAATCGACTTCGAGAATTCGCCCTTCAAAGTCGTCGAAGAAACAGGCGAATGGCTACAGGCTGAGGGACTACGTCGTGCCGGCGTGAGTTCATTTGGCGTTGGAGGCACAAATGCCCATGTTGTGCTGGAAGAATGGCCTGATAAAGGTTCGTCTGAAGAGCCGCTGTCGGCACAGCAGCTGATACCGATCTCCGCAAAATCCGAGGCGGCGCTCAAGGACATGTCTGAGCAGCTCGCGGCGGCGATTGAAAAGGCCGATCCAAGAGATCTGGCGGACGCTGCCTTCTCCCTTCAGATTGGCCGATCGCGACTTGCGGAGCGTCGGTTCGTCGTGGGAGCGTCGGGTGGCGAGGTCGCCGCGGCACTCCTCGACCCGAAGTCGTCGTTGGGCGGACGTGGAAAACAGGTTGCTAACGACCCGAGGACGGCGTTTTTGTTTCCGGGTCAAGGTAGCCAGCATAAGAAGATGAGCGAGGGCCTTATCGCCGCAAATCCGGCGGCCAGAGCGGCCTTCGAAGATTGCGCTGAGATCGCTCGACAAGCATCCGGCATTGATTTGACCGAGATGGTGTTTGCCGACGAGAGTGACGATAGCGTGCTGCAGGCGACCATCAACGCGCAACCTGCATTATTTGCGGTTGAGTATGCGATTGCAAAAGGCTGGATGTCGCTTGGTATTAAACCGAATGCGCTGATTGGTCATAGCATAGGCGAGTTCGTCGCTGCGTGTATTGCCGGCGTATTCTCACTCGAAGACGCGGTGCGAACGGTTGCCAAGCGCGGCGAGTTGATGCAGGCCATGCCGCCTGGATCAATGCTATCGGTGCGAGCGTCGGCCGCTGAAATTGCCGGCATTGTGGAAGAGCCCCTCTGCATTGCTGCCATCAATGCGCCAAGCCTCTGTGTAGTGGCTGGACCGGATCAGGACATTCAGCAGTTTGCGGCTCGCCTGGAGCAAAGTGACATTGCGAATTCTGTTCTACACACGTCACACGCATTTCATTCGAAGTCGATGGAGGCAGCGGTTAAGCCACTCAGCGAATTTATTGCATCACTGTCGCTCAATCGACCGAAGATTCCTATCGTCTCGACGGCTACCGGTAACTGGCTTGAGTCATCGACGGCGGTTGATCCTGGCTACTGGGGCCAGCAGCTTCGAGAGACAGTACAGTTCGCCCCGGCGATTGCTACGCTTCTGCAGGATGAGCAATGGGTCTTGATTGAGGCGGGTCCAAGGCAAGCAGCGACCCAGTTGTCCCGGCAGCAGATCCGAGCTACCGGCGGCTCGCATAGAGCAATACCAAGCTTAGGCACGGACTCAGGGGTCGAAAACGATCAAACTAACTGGCTCAAGGCGATCGGGGAAGCCTGGATATCGGGACTGCAGCCCAGCTGGCAAACGCTACATGAAGGCAGCGCGCGTCTTAAGACTCCTCTCCCGACGTATCCATTCGAGAAGAAGCGATTCTGGGCGGACGTAGGGGCGCCCCCGTCAACGACTGATATGGCAATGTCACCAGCTGTTGCACTCGATTCAGCTGACGTTCCGGTTGTGAGTGAATCGAGTAACGATCAAGTAACAGATGAAGCAATAGGGATTGAATGTATGTCCGAAACGGATCGGCTTAGTGGGATATCTGAGCGAATAAGGAGTGTTCTTGCGGACACGTCAGGCCTTGATGCCGACCAGATCGACGACTCCCTGGAGTTCGTTGAACAGGGATTCGATTCCTTGTTTCTCACGCAGGCGGCAACAGCGCTAAAGAAAGAGTTCGGACAGAAAGTCACGTTCCGGCAGCTTATGGAAGACGTATCTACCGTCACGTTACTGGCAGAATATTTGAGTGAGTTATTGCCGATGGAGGATCGAGCTCCTCCTGTCGCCGTGGCACAACCTATAGCCGACTCACAGGTCACCACTCAGATGCTGCAATCAGGTGGAGAGGAAATGAAATCTCAGACGCAAAACAGTTCAGTAGTAGAGAGTCTTGTTCAGCAGCAACTGGATATCATGAGGCAGCAACTTGCTGTGTTGTCTGGTACGCCCGCAGTTTCTGCTGGCGTCCAAGCGGCTTCGGCGCCCGCTATCCCAACAAGTGGAACCGAGAAAAGCGGTTTGGCCGAAGAGAGTGCTGCTGCACCGACGTCCACAGGTGTTGCCAAAGCGCCTCGAGCTGGTGCGAAAATCAGCAGGAGTGCGGACGACCTGACTCAAGCACAATCGGCAAATCTGCAGGACTTCATCCGTCGCTACAACGCGATGACCGCTCGGTCAAAGTCCTTTGCGCAGGAGCACCGCGCATTTCTAGCGGATCCGCGCACGGCATCCGGTTTCAGGCCGGCATTCAAAGAGATGGTCTATCAGGTCGTCGTTGAGCGTTCATCTGGCTCGCGAGTGTGGGATGTCGATGGGAACGAGTACATCGATCTGCTGAACGGATTCGGCTCGAACATGCTTGGCCATCTTCCGGAGTACGTTCGAAAGGCGCTTCACGAGCAAACCGATCTCGGCTTGGAAATTGGACCACAGACGAGTTTGGCTGGCGAGGTTGCGAGACTATTTTGTGAGCTTAGCGGCACGGAGCGTATGGCTTTCTCGAACACCGGTTCCGAGGCGGTTGCAGGAGCAGTTCGTATTGCGAGAACGGTGACGGGCCGCGGTCTTATAGTGACATTTGATGGCGACTATCACGGCATTTTCGACGAAGTGTTGGTCAGAGGCACGCCATCGATGAAGACCTTGCCTTCTTCGCCAGGAGTTAATCGTGAGTCGGTCGAAAATATGCTGGTTTTGCCGTTTGGGGACGACAGCGTTTTTGATGTGATACGAGAACATAAGGACGATGTGGCTGGCATTCTCGTGGAATGTGTACAAGGTGGGGATCCCGGAAACGTTCAGACCGAGTGGCTCAAAAGGCTACGAGACGTTGCGACGGAGATTGACGCCGCCTTGATCTGCGATGAGGTGATTACCGGTTTCCGCGTCCATCCGCAAGGCGCCCAAGGTTACTTTGGGATCGATGCGGATCTCGCGACCTATGGCAAGGTCGTCGGAGGAGGCTTGCCAATCGGTATCATCGCCGGAAAGAGTGCATACATGGACGCGCTTGATGGCGGCTACTGGGAGTTCGGCGATGATTCGATCCCGGAGGTCGGGGTCACATACTTTGCTGGGACCTTCGTCCGACATCCTCTGACCATGGCTGCTTCGCGTTCCGCGCTCCAATACATGAAAGACAGCGGACCACAATTGCAGGAGAAATTGAACGAGCTCTCGGACGAATTTGTCGGCGATATGAACGAGTACTTCGAGCAGGTCAATGCACCTTGGAGATTTGAGAATTTTGGCTCGCTAATGAACCTCAAGAGCACTTGGGATTCACCGTTTCAGGAACTATTGTTTTACCTGTTGAGATACAACGGCGTTCATGCTTGGTATGGACGTCCTTGCTTCCTCACGGACTCACATACTCGCGAGGACCTGCAAGAGGTCAAGCGTGCTTTCATGCGTTCGATTGAGTCAATCGCCGAGATGGGATTCCTCGAGACTCTGCGGATAGATCGGAAGGTGGCTCGAAACACGGAAAAAAGTCCCGTGAAAGAATTTAGCAGCGAGCCTCCGGTAGAGGGCGCGCGCCTCGGCCGAGATCCTGAAGGAAACCCAGGTTGGTTCATTCCTGATCCGGACCGTCCGGGAAAATATTTGCAGATTGGGGGTTAATTAAGTGAGCAATGACAAGCTAAGCGACAGCGCCGGTCGATCAGTCGATTTCGATCCTTTTGCAGGCGCGGAAATTGGCGCTTCGTTTCCGACTACGGAACCGCAAAAAGAAGTATGGTTGTCGAGCCAGCTCGGCTCAGATGCATCCTGTGCTTACAACGAGTCGATCGTGCTCGAACTGGTAGGTGACCTCAGTGCCGAAGAACTCGAGCATGCTCTGAATGACGTGGTTGCTCGGCACGATGCGCTGCGAGCCACAATTAGTGCGGATGGGGAGTCGCTACTAGTCGCTGAATCGCTACGTATAAGTCTGCCAGTCGAAGACTGGACCGGCCGCGATGGCTCAACTCAGGCGTCAGATATTCAAGGCGCGAAGCTTCAGGAGGTTACGACGCCGTTTGACCTTCGCAACGGGCCACTGATTCGGGCGCGCCTTATTCGCCTTTCGCCGACCAAACACAACTTGTTTGTAAGTGCACATCACGTTGTGTGCGATGGGTGGTCTTTCGAGCCTCTCATCAGTGACCTAAGCCGTCTCTATACCGCTCGAGTTCAGGGTAGCGAGGCGGCACTTCCTGTTGCCGACAGTTTTAAGACCTACGTTGATCGGCAGCTTGAGCCGGACTATCTCGAAGAAATCGAAGCGTCGACAGACTACTGGTTAGATCGTTTCCGAACGCTTCCGCAGCAAACGGAATTTGCTCCAGACAATCCTCGCCCAAAAGAGCGAAGCTTTGAGGCCGATTGTCTACTCTGGGAACTGCCCGCCTCGCTGATGGATGGACTCCATTCGTTAAGCACATCACACCGAACAAGCCTGATGGTGACGATGTTGTGTGCGTTCGAAGTTTTCGTGCATCGATTGACTGGGTTGAGAGATATCGTCATCGGCGTGCCGAGCGCAGGGCAACTGGCGTTTGATTGCCCCGCTTTGGTTGGGCACTGCGTGAATCTGTTGCCTATGAGAACCTACGTCGAGCCGACTTTAACGTTTGAGGACTACTTGGCGTCGCGACGCGCTCAAGCGCTCGGAGACTTTGACAATCAGAAGTTCACCTACGGTAGCCTCATCAAGTCATTGCGGCTTGGGAGGGACCCAAGTCGCATGCCGCTCACCGCGCTCATGTTCAATATTGACCAGCCGCTTGACGGAGTGGATTTCGAAGGACTGGAGTGCCAGATTGGCTCCAATCACCGCAAATTTGAGGCCTTCGAGCAGTTCTTCAACGTGGCCGTTGAGAGCGACAAAGTCGTAATTGAATGTCAGTACAACACCAATCTATTCGAAGAATCGGTGATGAGGCACCGTCTCGAGTCATTCCAGGCGTTACTGCAGGCCGTTGTTGACGCTCCGGGGCGGGTCATTGAGCAATTGAGTATTGTGTCTGAACCTCAGACGAAGATGCTATTCGACGACCTTGGTGCGGGGCATCGTCTCGAAATCCGACAACCATCCTGTATTGCCGAATTTGATTCCATTGTCGAGTCCGCGCCAGACGCGATTGCTTGTGAGTTTGGCGATGTTTCGCTGAGTTATTCCCGTCTGAGTGAGCTATCTAACTCACTTGCGTCTGCTCTGAGCGCGCGACAGATCGGCCCCGGAGATAAGGTTGGTCTGCTCCTGCGCCGCTCCGAGATGCTGCTAATTTCTATGTTGGGCGTGATGAAAGCGGGTGCTGCATTCGTGCCGCTGGATCCGGAGTTCCCGCAAAAGCGCTTGGATTTCATAATCGAAGATGCGGGAATGTCGGCGGTGCTTGTTGAGGACGACACGATTGAGCTGACAACCGAGCAGTCGCGCTGTGTGCCCCTCGCCGAACTCATGAACGATGGCCACGAGGCCAGTGATCTGCGCAAGCCACCAGAGGGAAAAGACAACGCCTACATGATCTACACGTCGGGTTCAACAGGCCGACCGAAAGGAGTACAGATAAGTCATCGCAACCTTCTCAATTTCCTTCTCTCCATGGCAGACACCCCCGGGCTAGATCGAGAGACGCGTCTTCTTGCGGTCACCTCGGCGTCGTTTGACATTTCCATACTTGAAATGTTGGGACCGCTCATGGTCGGTGGAACAGTTGTGATTGCCGATGCAGACACTACGAAAGACGGGGTCTTGCTACGAAAAGCGTTGGAGACCAAAGGCATTTCGTGTATGCAGGCGACTCCGTCGACATGGCGGATGTTGTTTGAGTCTGGATGGGAGGGCAATAAAAAGTTGCTGGTCATGTGTGGAGGAGAGGCGGTGAGTCCGGATCTTGCTGACCGGCTGGCAGCCAAGCATCTACAAGCATGGAATATGTACGGCCCCACGGAAACCACAATCTGGTCGACGGTGGGATTGCTCAGTGCAGGCGAGAGGCCGGTCAGACTTGGTGCTCCGATCCACAACACTCGGCTGTACGTGTTGGATTCGAATAGGCAAGTGGTGCCGCCGGGCATCGCCGGTGAGCTTTATATAGGCGGCGACGGCGTAGCTATGCAGTACTGGAAGCGACCCGAGTTGACCGAGCAGAAGTTCGTTGAGCTCCCATTTGCAGACGGTATGGTCTACTCGACGGGGGACGAAGTTCGATATCTTTCTGACGGGGGACTGGAGTTTCTAGGTCGATTAGACGGTCAGATCAAGCTGCACGGGTATCGGATCGAGCTCGGTGATATTGAGGCAGCGATACAGCGCCATGAGAATGTTGCCGAGGTCGCTGTAACAGTTAAGGAATTCGGCCAAGACGATAAACGCCTCGTAGCCTACGTTAGGACTAGAGACGGAGATGTCGAAGCGACCGAGGTGAGGAAATTTGTTTCGGATGACTTGCCGTCGTACATGATTCCTCATCACGTCGTTCAGTTGGCAGAATTCCCACTTACACCAAACCGCAAGCTAGATCGAAAAGCGCTTCCTTTGCCGGAGGGAGGGAAGGAAATAGGTGACTCTGATCGAGGCGAGCTCGAGACAGATACTCAGCGAGCCATCGCTGATATCTGGAAACGCGTACTGGGTGTTGGTGAGGTCGGCAGCAACGATGATTTCTTCGACCTCGGTGGGCACTCGATCCTGGTAACCAAAGTTGTGGCGTTGATCAAGACGGAATTGCAGCAAGAGCTTCCCTTCCGACGATTCTTCGAGGCGCCAGTGCTCGCTGATGTGGCCGACGCCGTTGACGCTCTGGCGGTGCTGTCCGAGATTCCTTCAGGCAAAAATCACTCTGGTGAAGTAGAGGAAATCGAGTTTTGACAATCACTCAGTTATTGAGAAGTCTGCGCGACGTCGGCATAGAGCTGACTGTCGACGGCGGAAGATTGAAGTGCATGGCGCCTAAAGGCGCGATGACGAAGGAACTCGCTGACAAGATTCGGGAGCATAAACAGGCACTCATCGACCTTTTGACTCAATCGTCGACGTCGTTAGCCGGGCGGGATGAATCTCGAGAAATTGAGCCGTCGCCGGCAGGAAGTCGTCTTGCTCTTACGACTGCATTGGAGGGGTTTGCATTTCGCCAAAAGCTGGAACCAGACTCGCCGTTTTTGAATCTGCCTGGCGCATGGCATCTAGTGGGTGATCTGGACCTTGATCGACTTAGGGCGGCCATCAATGAGTTCTATCGGCGCCATTCCATTCTTCGTGCAACGATTGATGCGGATGAATTTGGAAATTGTTTCAGGTTGTCGGAATTCACCGAACTGGAAATTCCGCTGCTTGATTTTAGTGATTCCGACGTCGAGCGGCGAGATGCTGCACTGATCGACTATCTCGAGTCGCGCGGGAAAGACCACGTTGCCCTAGACAAAGGACCACTTTTCCAGTGCGAGATACTCAACGTTGATACCTCGCACCACGTGCTGTTCGTTCTTGTTAATCATGTTGTGTGGGACGGTTGGTCATTCGACATATTTCTCGAAGAAATTGATACTTTCTATCGTGGCAGCGATGCGGCGCCGCATCTTCCTATCCAGTACTGTGACTATGCCAATTGGCAGCGCGGAATGATTGAGTCGGCGCCGGTTCGTGCTCAGATCGAGCAACGCGCGAATAAGCTGCGCGACTACTCGGCACACTTTGAATTGCCTCCCGACAGAGCTCGACCTCCGTACTTTGGTTCCAATGGTTCCACGGAATATTTTGAGTTACCTGGTGCGCTTCTTTCTCGATTGGAGGATGTTTGCGCTGAACGGCGGATCACACCATTCATGCTGCTGGTCGCTGTATTCAAGTGCTGCCTGAGCCGTTTCAGCGGTCAGCGGGACATTGCAATAGGGAGCCATGTGCAGAATCGAACTCGCTCCGAATTGGACAACCTTGTTGGGTTTTTCGTCAACACAATGGTTGTCAGGACGCAAATCGAGACCGAGTGGACAGTTTCCGACCTGCTGTCGACGGTTAGAGAGTCTTGTCTTGATGCCGTCGATAATCGTCATGTTCCAATTGATGCCCTAATAAGAGACCTCGGTATCGCGCCCGATCCCAGCAATTTGCCACTGGTTCAGGTCTTCTTTTCCTATCAGGATACAAGTCGCCGTGCCTCCAGTATTGGAGATATTGAATGCCGTTCAGTAATTCGAAAGACGCGTACCGCGGACGCGGACCTGACGCTGTGGGTTCGCAATTTCGGAGATAGGATGGACGGCGGCTTCGACTATCGCCTGGACTTGTACGATTCGACGACTATCAAATCGCTTCGTGACGCTTTTGTTCTCTTCTTAGATTCGCTGCTCAAGCAGCCGCAACGATGCATTTCGGAGCTTCCCATTGTTACAGGGAAAGATGCTGCAGACACCATAAAGGAGTGGAGCCGGGTTGACGAGCCTATTCCTTCTCAATCAATTTACGAGTTGGTAGAGGCGCAAGTCCGCCGAGTACCGACCAACACTGCTGTGCTCTGCGGTGCAACAGGGTTCAGTTATGGCGAGTTGAACAATCGAGTACTTCGGTATTGCGCCGCATTGCGGTCGGTCGGCGTAGGGCATGGTGACGTCGTAGGTGTGCACATGGATCGGTCCGCAGACTTAGTCGTCGTTCTACTGTCGATTCTGCGCATGGGTGCAGTATATCTTCCGCTCGATCCAACGCTACCGAAGGATCGCTTAAGGTTTATCAGTGACGACGCTGATGCGAAGTTTCTCGTAAGTGAACCGCAGCTTGAGACGGATTGGTGCGATGATCGTGTCAGTCAGGTGGAACCACCTACGGGCATCGAAGAGGTCGGTGAAGAGATCTTCAGGGATGAATTCCCATCGCCGTCATGTCCGGCGTATATGATCTACACGTCTGGTTCGACGGGTAAGCCAAAGGGTGTGGTCGTCTCGCACCAGAACGTCGTGAATTTCCTGACCTCGATGTCGAAGTTTCCCGGGATCGATGAGCAGGATAAGCTCCTCGCAGTAACCACCTGCTCATTTGATATATCAGTCCTCGAGTTTTTCCTTCCGCTGATCTGCGGTGCACAAGTTGTAGTCGCGACGAATGATGAAGCGCGTGACGGTGCTCGTTTGCTGTCATTAATTGACAAGCTGGGGATTACCGTATTCCAATCGACTCCGGCAACTTGGCGAATGTTACTGGCATCGGGTTGGACATCGAGCCCTAAGTTGAAAGCGTTATGCGGCGGAGAGGCGCTGCCACTTGAACTCGCCCGTGATGTACGACCACGTGTCGCGGCGCTATTCAACATGTACGGTCCTACCGAGACTACTGTTTGGTCGAGTGTGCACGAAATCGATACAGACAAGGACACCAAGGTTCCACTTGGCAGGCCAATCCAAAATACGCAGTTCTATGTGCTGGACCAGGCCAAGCGACCCTTGCCGAAGGGAGCGGTCGGTGAACTCTACATCGGGGGCGTCGGAGTGACCTTGGGATATCACAAGCGAGACGAGCTTACGGCCGATCGTTTTGTCGATTCCCCCTTTCGCGACGGGGAAAAGATGTACGGCACTGGAGATCTCGTCCGAATCGGGGGCAGCGGCGAGCTGCTTTTCGAGGGCCGCATAGATGACCAGATCAAGATGCGCGGTTATCGGATTGAGTTAGGCGAGATAGAGAACGCATTTCAACAGGTTGATTGTGTAGCACAGGCGGCTGTTCTGCTGAAACAGTTGTCGGCTGACGACCACAGATTGATTGCGCATGTGGTTTCCGCCGACGATGGGCCGCTGTCGGTCGCAACGCTACGCAAAGATTTGCGTAAACTGTTGCCAGACTACATGATTCCTCAGCACATAGTCCCGATCGACAGATTGCCGTTGACGCCGAGCGGCAAGGTAGATCGCAAGGCGCTGCCAGATGTCGAAATCTCAAGGGACCGAGCACAAGTAGAACCTCCCGCGACAGAGACTGAAAAGAAGATTGCCGAGATCTGGATGAACGCCATTGGTGTGAAATCTATCGACAGACGAGATCACTTTTTTGAGCTCGGCGGTCATTCGTTGTTGGCGATGAGGGTTCTTGCAGAAATTGAGTCCGATCTCGGTCATCAAGTTTCGGCGGCGTCGTTGATGATGGACAGCCTCCAGCAAATTGCTGCCGGCATAGGAGTGCAGCCCACGTCTATGTTGGAAGGAGCGTCGAACGATTCAGTGCCAATCCAAAGGCGCGGCGTGTTCGGGACCATCAGAGATTGGATTGGGCAATAGAAGTTCCATCCCCAAAAGAACAAAACTAAAGGAAATTAAATGTTACGTGCCGTCGGTGATGATGATCAGCCCACAACCCTGCGCCGCTTGCTGTCAGCGGTGCGACGTCGGGTGATCGGCAGGCTCTACCCTGTGAACGGATTGCGCGGTGTATTCGACACATTTGAGGCCGCCCGACTTTCCGCACCGAAGCATAAGCCTGTTGGCTACGATGATGCTGGAACAGCCGCGTGGTACTCGGAAAAGTTCGATGAGATCTGGCTTGAGGACTACCCGGCACTATTCTGGCTGCAAAGGGGGTTGGTTTCTGGAGGCCAAGTCTTGGAGATTGGCGGGCACGTTGGCCAAGCTTTCTATGCTTTCAGCAGATTCCTCGAAACGCCAAGGGAATTCACCTGGACGATCCTAGACGTTCCCAGTATCGCTCAGGAGGGTCGGCGGATTGCTGAAGAACGAGGTGCGGCGAATCTGAATTTTGTCGAAAAGCTTGACGCGGTTAGCGAAGCGGATGTCGTGTTTGCGGCAGGCTCCCTACAGTACATCAATCGTCCAATTCTCATTGATACTATTCGAAGTGTCGAGCGAAAGCCCGAGTATGTTATCGTCAGCAATACGCCTATCTACGACGGTAAGCCTTTCATAACGCTGCAGAATATTGGCACAGCCTTCTGTGCATATCGCATTTTCAATCGGAGCGAGATGTTGGCTGCCTTGCAAGATGAGGGCTACGAGTTAATTGACAGCTGGCATAAGCCTCGAAAAGTCCGTATTCCCAAAAGGCCAGATCTCAACTTCGACCATTACTCAGGGCTCTGTTTTCGGAGGGAAGAGTCGGCCCCACCCGTCTAGGCCTAGCTCGGCTGACCGGAAATACTATTCGCCAACGACAGTTGCGCGCTCTTTCAGCATGGTAGGCGGCCCCTCAAAGGCCGAATAATATTCGATATCGGCAAGATCTAGTGCCCCGTCCAACTGACCGTCGAGACGATCCAGGTGCATCAGAAGTTCGTGCGCACGTTTGTCGGTTACTCCAAGTGCTTGCACAATTAAGTTGGTCGCATTGTCCGTCTCCGAATCTCGATCACCGATATTGATCCTTTCATCAGATGCCATGGTGCTCGCGTCAAGCCGGTAGAGCTGGAGCAGAAGCTTTGACAAAGAGCTGGTCCTGAGCACATTCGAGGCCTCGCCGACGTGTCCATATGCCTCGACATGGTGGTAACCAATGAGTTGGTCATCCAGCCCAGACTGGTCCAGAGCGTCTATAAATACCCTTGCCATTGCGGCGCGGTCTTCGTTCGCCGTGAAAGCTGGCGACAAGCACATGCTCGCGATTCTTGGTTTTACGCCAAGAGACAGCAACGTGTCGAACACTCGTATCATACTGCCCGCAAGTTCAGTGCTGGTCGGATCATGCCCGGCGCCGGCGTGCGTATGATAGCCGACATTGGACCAATAGTCCGCGTCCATTTCCAAATAGATGTTTTCTCTGTCGCTAAAGTCAGGGAGTTCATCGAGAAGTACTTTGTGGAAATTCACGCGCTTCACTTCTTCAGGTAGCAAGTGTTCCGGTGGGGACATGAAATGCAATTCACCGGTATTTCGTGCAACATAAATTTCGAGTGTGCTAGGTCCCTGAACATAGTGGACGTTGCTATACGGACTGTCGGAGAACCGGGATGTGTCAGCGTTGTGGAAGTCATCCGCATACACGCGGTGGCGAGTCCAATCTGGCATAACCCAATAGACTTCGCTTACGAATCCGTCGCCGATCAACGTGTCCAGGAAGTCCCCAATGTGTTCCTGCGGTGTGTAGCCCAATGGGCTGGCATATGCCCGAAGATCGCTGTGTGTGTCAAAACGAATGACCGTTAGCCCGTTATTGCTATCCGTGATGCCAGCAGCAGTAGTGGACTGGATGAAGTCCAGAACCTGGTTATTGTGTTGCATCAAGTCGGCGGCTTGCGTTTGTCGCCAAAGGTCTGCGAGTTTCGAGGCCGCTACATCGAGTGATACGTCCGCGGGATTGTAGGTCTTGTCTATCAACAAAACGCCGCCGGCAGTTAGCGTCTGAGCCCAGTTCTCAGAATCGGGCAGATCAGTAATCGGCAGTCGTTCATACAGTCGTCTTGGAGGGCAATCACGAGCGCGAAGCTTGATCTTGAGTCTTAACTTATCTACCCATCCACATTCGACTTCCGATCGATACACCTCGTTCGCCGCAACTATGAGTCTGTCGCTGAGTTCACTATCAAGAGTAGTTGTGGGCCCGCTGACGAAGATCTCGGTTGGACGTTGGAGTGATGTGCCTGTTACGCGGGCTGCGTACTCTTGATCGTCTTGTCGCACGTAAAATTCGCGAGTTGGTGCCCTCTCTGTATCGTCAAAATGCGACCATTCTTGCCTGGTCCAACGGGCATCCCAGTAGAATGCAATCCGAGACTCAGTGCGTTCGCTGAGTTGAATCCTCATCGTCTTAGCAGACACCTCGGTCGCGAATGCCATGACATTTGTCGGTGTATTTCCGGAAATCACGACTATAGGCGCAGTTGGAAACTCAGTGTCAAACTCGACGGTTACATGGCGATTGCCGGCCAGAACCACCGCACGACCCGACTCCTGAATGGTTGTTGCCGCATGAAATAGGCCCTTGAGAAAGGCCGAGTAGGCGACGACAATCGAGACACCTACGAGTACCAAGACTACCAATATGAATGTAATAGTCTTTCTTGCTCGCATAAGACCGATCGCTCCCATCGAATGTCCGGGACCTTCGGCTCGACCATATTGACGATTCCGTAGAAGGCGCGCCAAGAGCCGCTAAGAGGACCAATTCCTCAATCATGCGTGGCCGTTGGTGGCGGACGAGTCGAACGATAGCGCTATCGTATCATGACATGCTTCGGCCGACTGGCGGTCGCTATGCTGCGAAATGGACGCACACGTTGCATGCGTGGAATTGCTGGAGTCTCGAAGTTGACATTGTGAAGTTGCGAAGTACGAAGTAGATTGTTCTTATCGATGAACAGTGGATTCGGAACCTCGAAATGACCATTCACGAAACTGAGTTGCGTAGTAATTCGATTCCTCAGGAGACAATTAGGGCGTTCTCGCGGAGTATTTTCAAGGAGGCCTCGAAGTACGGATTTGGCAAAGTCGACGTCATCAAAATGATCAATGAACTGTTGGACCTTTGCAGTGCCGGCGTGAAAAAAGATGTCGCAGGTGACCTGGCCACAGGTGACGAATCCGACCTGGCAGCAGTTGACTGTAGAAGTCTTCCGCTAGTTGGTGCAAGGCTATCTATTCGAGAGTACGTTGAAGCTCAAGATCGAGAGTATTTGGAGTCCTGGTTGTCCGATCGTTATGGGCGGTATTTCGTTCTGTCGTGTGCCACTGCAAGGCGAATTACGCTGGAATCCCTATGCCAATCCGCGAGTACCCACCTCGGGATGATAACGTCGCCGGAGGGGCAACCGATAGGAGCGATGGCCTTCCTCGACCATAGCAAGGACCAAGAGCGAGCAGAATTACGCAAGTTGATAGGTGATAAGGCGTCGAGGGGTCAAGGACTCGCAGAGGAGGCTACCCGTCTTTGGATTCGTTACGGTTTTCAGGGGCTCGGACTCAAGAAAATCTATGTCAGCACACTGCAGACGCAGATAGCCAACATCAAGCTTAATGAAGACATTGGTTTTGAAGTTGAGGGGCTTCTGAGAAACGAATTACTGATCGACGGTCAACGACACGATGTCTTGCGCATGGGAATCTCGTCGGAGGAGATGTAGTCTCATTGACCAATATTCAGGTCTGCGACTGCTGATAATTTTCCAGCCCAATCTTCTCAATCAGACTAAGCTGCGTCTCGAGCCAGTCAACATGCTCTTCCTCTGACTGCAGAATCCTGTCGAAGAGATCTCGGCTGACGTAATCCTTGTGAGTCTCGCAGTAGGCGATAGCTGCTCTGAGGTCCGGTAATGCGTCCAGTTCCATATCGAGATCGCACTGAAGCATCTCGGGCACATCCTCACCAATCCGTAGCTTGCCGAGATCCTGGAGGTTTGGCAGACCTTCGAGAAAAAGGATGCGCTCGATGAGTTCATCGGCATGCTTCATCTCGTCGATCGATTCCTGGTATTCGTGATCCCCAAGCTTGTTCAGACCCCAGTCCTTCAGCATCCGTGAATGCAGGAAATACTGATTAATTGCAGTAAGTTCATTCTTGAGGACCTTGTTCAGGTGCTCGATGACAGTGGCGTCACCTTTCATATTCGGCTCCGGGGTCGGTAGGATTCGGTTTAGACTCGCCATTGTAATGAATGACACGGGAATCGGCTATGCAAAACCTCTTTGATCTGACTGGCAAGATCGCCGTCATCACCGGCGGCTCGCGCGGGATTGGCGAGATGATCGCCGAAGGCTTTGTCGCCAACGGCGTGAAGACCTACATATCTTCGCGCAAAGCTGAGGCGTGCGATGCGACTGCGGAGAGGTTATCGGAGCAGGGCGAGTGCATCTCTATTCCTGCGGACCTCTCGACCTCCGAGGGCGTCCAGTCGCTTGCCAATGAGATCAAGTCCCGAGAGTCTCGTCTCGACATTCTCGTGAACAACGCCGGCGCGACCTGGGGGGCATCGATCGAGGAGTTCCCGGAGAGCGGTTGGGATAAGGTCATGGACATTAATGTCAAAGGCCCGTTCTTTCTCACCCAGGCTTTGCTGCCGCTGCTCGAAGCATCGGCCACGCCGGAAGACCCTGCACGCATCATCAACGTCGGCTCCATCGACGGTATTAACGTGAATCAACTCGGAACGTATTCCTATGGCCCGAGCAAGGCGGCAATCCATCATCTGACACGCACGCTCGCCTCGCACTTGGCTGATCGAAACATCACGGCCAATGCCATTGCGCCGGGACCATTTCCAAGCAAGATGACGGCCGGCATCGCAAAAGCCATGGGTGAGAAGATTCGTGAGGGCGTGCCGCTCAAGCGCTGGGGTGAGCCTGCAGATATGGCAGGAACGGCGATCTTTCTGGCAGCGAAGGCGAGTGCTTACATATCTGGCGCGGTTATTCCTGTCGACGGCGGCATCGTCGGGTCCTCGCGCACTCTCTAACCAAACGTATTCCCCAGTTTTTCGGATCGCTCGCTTATCAAGGGCGACGCATTCTTGTCTGGTAGCCAACCGAGACAAGGATGTCAGCCATGGGAAAGATCCTACTTGCACTGCTGTGCGGCGTACTCGTGTCGTCGTTGCCGGCCCACGCGGACGAACGATGGCGCATATGGTCGTTACCGGAATCGGTAGTCAGCGCCGACTACTACGACAACGGCCACCCCGATCCCGCGAAGGTCTCACTAGGCAAGCAGTTATTCTCGGACAAGATTCTGAGCGGCAACTTCAATATCTCTTGTGCGACGTGCCATCACGCTTTTACCGGAACCAGTGACGGTTTGGCACTGCCGATCGGCGAGGGCGGCCGTGGATTGGGTGTGGCTCGGGACACTGGAGTGGGTGCAGATGCGGTTCACGAACGTGTCCCTCGCAATGCGCCGCACGTCTTCAACTTGGGCGCACGCGAATTCGAGATCATGTTCCACGATGGTCGCGTACAGCCGAATCCGGATTTCCCAAATGGCATCGAGTCACCTGTTGGCCACGACCTGCCGACGGGCCTCGATAATGTACTCGCCGTGCAGGCGATGTTTCCGGTCACCTCAGGGACAGAAATGGCTGGTCAGCCGGGCGAGAACCCGATTGCAGATGCGGCCGACGCAGGTAATCTCGCTGGTCCGGATGGTGTATGGGAGCAGCTCGCCTCGCGCTTACAAGGCCTTCGTGGCTACGTCGACCAGTTCATTGCCGTATACCCGGACGTGAACTCGGCCGCCGATATTCGCTATACGCACGCCGCGAACGCAATCGCCGCATTTGAAGCCGCCAACTGGCGCGCCGACAACAGCCCGTTCGACCGTTTCCTGCGGGGTCAGCGCGGGGCACTCAGCCTGGCGCAGTTAAGAGGCATGCGCATTTTCTATTCGCCACGCAAAGGCAACTGCGCGAGCTGCCATTCCGGCACCTTCCAGACCGACCAGTCCTTCCGCGCCATCGCAATGCCGCAGATCGGTGCAGGGAAGGGCGATGGTGTCGGCTACGAGGACTTCGGCCGAGAGCGTGTCACAGGCGACGTATCCGACCGCTACAAGTTCCGGGTACCAACGTTGCGCAATGTCGCGCTGACGGCCCCCTACGGCCATGCAGGTGCTTACGACACGCTGCAGGCGGTGGTTCGCCACCATCTGGACCCGGTTGCCTCGCTCTACAACTATGATCCGTCCCAGCTGCGGATGCCGAGCAGGCCGGACCTCGACGCAAAGGATCTGGAAGCTATGAACGACGCAGCTGTCGTCGCCGCAATCGCCGGTGCCAACGAGCTTGCGCCCATTAATCTCAGCGAGCGGGAAATTGGTTACCTGATCGATTTCCTGAATGCGCTAACGGATCCTGCGATGCTCGACCTTCGCGGCGACGTGCCAAGATCGCTACCCAGCGGCCTCCCACTCGCCGACTAGCAGTAAGCGCCCCACGATAGGTAGTTTCCACGAGGATTTTCTGCGCCGTTATACCCAATATAGTTAGGGTCCACGTGCCGGCCGGTGACGTGGGTCGGCCGCGTGGCTCCGTACGGAATATCTACACAAATCCGATGGGGGTGCCCTATGAGTGGTTTTCAATCACTTCTCCTGGGGTCTCTTCTCGCCACTTGCGCTCTGATAGTCGCCTGTGACAACGGCGGCGGAAGCGACCCTGAACAGATGATAAACCTCGAGACGCTCGATCGAGACGGCGACGGCCTGTCCGACGTTGCCGAGCAAAATGGCTGGGAGGTCACCGTATTCCTTGCCAGCGGCGAAGTCGAGGCCCGATCCGTCACCAGCGATCCTACGATGCGTGACACCGACGGGGACGGCGTGTCCGATGCCGCCGAGAAGACGGCGCTGACCGACCCAAGGCTGGCCGACACCGACGCTGATGAGTTGACCGACTGGCAGGAACTCCAAGAGATCTATAGCGTGCCGTATCGTCAGGACAGCGATGAAGATTCGCTGATTGACGGCCAGGAGTTCAATTTTCACCTGACATCACCGATCTTCGCGGACTCCGATGGCGACCAGATCAGCGACTATGACGAAGTTGTTCTTGCGAATCGCAACCCCCGAGTTGCGGATCTGCCGGCGCCGACCATCGAAGTGGGCGATATCGATCTGCAACTCGATGTCCGCTTTACGGAAACGACATCCGTGGAGACTCGTGAACTTGAGACCAAGAGTGTCAGTTCGACGCTGACCCAAAGTCATAAGCAGGAATACAGCAACAGCAACTCCAATACCCAGGAGGCAATGGCCAAGTTCTCGGTCGGTACCTCGTATGAGGTCGGCAAGTTCATCTTCGCGCCCGGCGGTGAATGGACGACCAACGTCGGCTTCGAGACCGGCTGGACGGGCAGCTGGACGAGTAACAGTACGCGAACGTCCGCGGCAGAAACTCAATCTGCGTATCAGGAGTCATTGTCCACGGACGTCGAAACAACGAAAGGCGCCACCGTCACGCGTTCGGTTGAGGGCGCGCGAATGGCGGTGACTATCGCGATCGAAAATGCAAGCGACCTCGCGTACACGATCAGCAACCTGCAAGTAACGGCGTTTATTCAGGACCCGCAAGACCCCACTCAACTTAAGCCTGTCGCGACGCTGCTGCCCGATAGTGAGCCGGCGGAAGGCTTTCACCTCGGGCCGCTCGTACCTGAACGCGGGCCGTTCATCTTCTCAAACGATGTGATCTTCCCGCAGCTCGTTGAGAGTCTGATGAAGAATCCACGAGGTCTGGTTTTCATCATTTCGAACTACGACATCGAAGATGAACTGGGTCGCAATTTCGCATTCAGCTCGCAGGAAGTCATCGAGCACACGACAGCGCTCGTAATCGACTTCGGCAGCTTCGACAGCGACGGCGATCTTGAAGGCGACCTGACGGAATACCACCGTGTGTCGACCGGGTCTGGCCGCGTCGTCGGCGACATGGACCGGCGCATTGTGTTCGATAGTGCGGGTGATCACGTCGGCATTACGCTGCGCGACGCACTCGAGGCAGCCGGGCTACAGCACTACGACGAGATGGAAACGCCGATGACGTCGCTGACCAGTCAGCAGCTAGACGGCAGTTTCTCTACCATTCGCAACGACGCTGGTGTCGAACGCGTCTACCGGGTACGGAGGGCCGCGGTCGAGGATGGTATCCCGAAGGCATGGGAGATACTCACCGCAGAGGGCATTGATCAGACTATTGGCCTGGATGACTTCATCCTGCAGACCGAAGACGACATCAAGCTGGCTTACGTGCAGGACGTCGACGAGGATCGCGTTGTCGCGAGCCTCGAGTTTGTCCACGGATGTTCTGATGCCACAGCCGACACGGATGCTGATGGACTGGACGATCGGACAGAAGTGCTGGTCGGATGGGACGTCACGACAGACGCCGGATTGCGCCGCGTATTTCCGCGCTGCTCGGCAGCCGACACCGATGGTGACGGACTGACCGATGCTCAGGAAGCTGGCGCAATGGTCGACTGCAGCGCCTTCGGACGACCCGATTCTGCCTGGGTGACCGATCCCACCAGTGAGGATACCGACGATGATGGTATTCCCGATATGGAGGAGATCTGCGGTTTCGACGCCGTGACGAGCCCTGGGGGGCAGGTAACCTATGTCGCAGCGGTTCCCACGTCGCCGATCAATCGTGATACCGATGGTGACACGGCATCTGACGGCATCGAACGAGAACTGGGTGGCGATCCGACCGACCCGAACGACCGAAATCAGTTTGCCGATGACGATGGCGATGGCCTTGCCAACATTGAGGAAACGACCGGTTGGACGATAGACGTCTACGGCGTGCTTTCACCATACGATGTTGGAAATTCGCCCATCAGCGAAATCTGCGACTCGGAATGCCCGGAAATTGCGCCGGTACAGGTGGACGTCAAGTCCGATCCCGCAGTGGCGGACACGGATGGTGACGGTCTCATCGACGGCGTCGAATGGACGCTCGGCACTGATCCTGAGAATACGGATACAGACGGAGATGGCATCGACGACTTCGCCGAGTCACGAGGCTTCGCTTTGCGCAATCTCGGCATCATTACCCTGGATCCTGCCGACGCTGATACAGACGACGACAAACGTCCGGATGGCGCGGAAGTGGAGGTTGATGACACGGTTGCAGGCCGGTGGATCGTGCGTATTGCTGGGCAGGAGCCGTACCGCGTGTACAGCGACCCGCGCAATGCGGACGAGGATTTCGACACCGTAGTGGACGGTGATGAGTACGCCTACGGATCCGACCCAACCTTGTCGAACACGGACAACGACCGTCGTGACGACGCGCGCGAAATCGTGCTTGGATTGAATCCGCTCGAGGTCGACTTCCGTGTAACCGTTTTCTACCGTGGCATCCGTGTCGACGAAGATGGCGACGCCGACCAAAACAATATCTTCCATCATCCTGGGACCACCCACGGCTCACGCAAAGGTGACGGGGAGATCAGCTTCTACTTACAGGTTCGTCGGCCGGACGACTCGACGGCCACAGGCCTCGAGGCAACACCTCGGACTATCGCGAGTGACTGGACCTATCGTCCGTATCTCACGGTCTGCAATGCACCGTGGCTGGGTCACCACGACAATACGCCATGTGTGCACAACGCCACCGACGGCACAGCGCTGTCCGATGGTATCGAAATGACCGACGGTGACGAGATCGAGTTCTTTAACCCAATGTGGAACATACCCGATGACCTCCGGTCGGTAACGTTTGGGCTGACAGAAGACCAGCGTTTTTCTATCGAGGGGCGAGTTGGCGAGTATGACACCTCGGACCCGACCTACCACTGGAACTATTTCGGCGGGATCGAAGGGACGCTTGCAACCGTCGGCGCGAATGAGGTGATGGCGGTCTTTGAGGGCAAGGACGTCAAGACGCACACCATCCAGCACCTGTCGTTCGAGTTCTCCGATCCGGACTGGAATTCGGAGGACACCTACAGCCAGGCTACTTGCCCTAGCCCGTCGTGCCCAGCGACAGCAGTGGAACCGGGCAGCGGCGAGATATTCGCGATGTATATCGTCGAGTAGCCTCTACAGGCCAAAAAAAAGCCCCGCAATGCGGGGCTTTTATCCACTCAACCCTGGAAGGGCTACACCCGTCATGCCATGACGGGTATATAAACCTGTGGCTGCGCAACCTGGCGCTGCCTGCGCACGTCGTGGAGGATCTCGGAGGCCATTTCCTTGCACGAGCCGCAGCCCGTGGCGACGCCAAGCTCCGACTGCAGCGCCCAGAGGTCCGTCGCACCGGCTTCAGCCGCCCGGCGGATGTCCTTATCGGTGATCGCATTGCAGACGCAGACGTACATAAATCAACCACTTAGTGTGTTTGTAGGCATTCAAACGCAAATGAGAATGATTGTCAATAACATTACGTATAATCCGAGACACACGTCACGGTAGGGCGAAATGGGGACATTCACCTTTTTCCAGTCGACGAGCCGCGGGTATCAAGACTGACCGTCCCAGAAAAAGGAGAATGTCCCCCAGAGAATCAAGCACCTACGCCCTTTGTAGTATCCCGCTGTGCGACCAAAATCCTTTATGATGCAGAGGCTTGCGCTCGAGCGCGCCAAATCGTTGGAAACCCTGGGCTGCTGATGACCGATTTCGACAAGAAGACGCTGGATGACTGGGCGGCGCTGGCCCAGAAGGAATGCCGGAACAAGCCGCTAGAGTCTCTAACCGTCGATACGGCCGAGGGCATAGCCGTCAAACCGCTCTACACGGCTGATGACGTAACGGATTTGGGGCACGTTGACTCGATGCCGGGGTTCGCGCCGTTCGTCCGCGGCCCGCGCGCCACGATGTACGCCGGCCGTCCGTGGACCGTGCGCCAGTACGCCGGTTTCTCGACGGCCGAGGAATCCAACGCGTTCTATCGCCGCAATCTCGAAGCGGGCCAGACGGGCCTCTCCGTCGCTTTTGACCTCGCCACGCACCGCGGCTATGACTCTGACCACCCTCGCGTCGTTGGTGACGTCGGCAAGGCGGGCGTTGCGATCGACTCGGTCGAGGATATGAAGATCCTCTTCGACGGCATCCCGCTCGACAAGATGTCCGTCTCAATGACGATGAACGGCGCCGCGCTGCCCATCATGGCGATGTACGTCGTCGCGGCCGAAGAGCAGGGCGTCACGCCCGACAAGCTCGCGGGCACGTTGCAGAACGACATCCTCAAGGAGTTCATGGTCCGCAACACGTACATCTATCCGCCCGAGCCGTCGATGCGCATCGTCTCCGACATCATCGCGTTCACGGCGGAAAACATGCCGCGCTACAACTCGATCTCGATCTCCGGCTATCACATGCAGGAAGCCGGTGCGACGTGCGCCCAGGAGCTCGCCTACACGATCGCCGACGGCATCGAGTACGTCCGCACGGCCATCAACTCCGGGCTCGACGTCGACAAGTTTGCGCCGCGCCTGTCGTTCTTCTTCGCCATCGGCATGAACTTCTTCATGGAAGTCGCCAAGCTGCGAGCTGCGCGCCTGCTCTGGTCAACGCTGATGGCTGAGAAGTTCTCGCCGCAGAATCCGAAGTCGCTGATGCTGCGCACGCACTGCCAGACCTCGGGCGTCTCGCTGACCGCTGACAGCCCCTACAACAACGTTGTCCGCGTCACGACGCAGGCCATGGCCGCGGCGCTCGGCGGCACGCAGTCGCTGCACACGAACTCTTTTGACGAAGCGCTCGCTCTGCCGACCGACTTCTCGGCTGGCATCGCGCGCAGTACGCAGCTCGTCCTGCAGGAAGAGTCCGGCATCACCGACGTCGTAGACCCGCTCGCGGGTTCCTACTACGTCGAAAAGCTCACCGCCGACCTCGCAGCCGAGGCGCGCAAGCTCATCGACGAGGTCGAGGACATGGGCGGCATGACCAAGGCCGTCGAGTCCGGCATGCCCAAGCTGCGCATAGAAGAAGCGGCCGCCGTTCGCCAGGCACGCATCGATCGCGGCGAAGAAGTCATCGTTGGCGTCAACAAGTACCGCGCGCAGGACGAGACACAGGTCGAGATTCGTGACATCGATAACACGGCCGTACGCGACGGTCAGATCGCTCGCCTCGAGAAAATACGCGCCGAGCGCGACGACGAGGCTTGCAAGGCGACCCTCGCGAAACTCACAGAGGCCGCCAAAGACGGTACGGGCAATCTTTTGGCGCTTGCCATCGACGCGGCACGCGCTCGAGCGTCAGTTGGAGAGATTTCGGATGCACTCGAAGACGTCTACGGACGGTACCGCGCGATGACGCGCTCGATTTCAGGCGTCTACGGCGCGGCTTACGAGAACGACGAGGACTTCCAGAGCATCTGGAACGACGTCGAGGCTTTCGCCGAGAGCGAAGGCCGCCGGCCGCGCATGCTCGTCTGCAAGCTTGGCCAGGATGGCCATGACCGCGGCGCCAAAGTTATCGCAACCGCGTTCGCTGACCTCGGCTTTGATGTTGACATCGGCCCGCTGTTCCAGACGCCCGAAGAGGCCGTGCGCGAAGCCATTGAGAACGATGTCCACGCGATCGGCATCTCGTCGCAGGCGGCCGGCCACAAGACGCTCGTGCCGCAGGTCATCGATGGCCTGAAGGAAGCCGGCGCGTCCGATATCATCGTTATCTGCGGCGGCGTCATTCCGCCGCAGGACTACGACATGCTGTATGAAGCCGGCGTGTCAGCCATCTACGGCCCGGGCACCAATATCGTCAACGCCGCCCGGGAAGTGCTCGAAAAAGTGAAGGAAAAGAGAGCCGCATGAAAGATATCGTCGACCAGTTAGCCGAGAAGCGCGCCGCGGCGGCACTCGGAGGGGGACAGGATCGCATCGACAAGCAGCACGCGCGCGGCAAGCTCACAGCGCGCGAGCGCATTGAACTGCTGCTTGATGAAGGCAGCTTCGAGGAATGGGACACGTTCGTCGAACACCGCTGCAACGACTTCGGCATGGAAGACAACAAGGTCCTTGGCGACGGCGTCGTCACGGGCTACGGCACGATCAACGGCCGCATGGTGTTCATCTTCAGCCAGGACTTCACGGTATTCGGTGGCTCGCTGTCGGAAACCCACGCCGAGAAGATCTGCAAGATCATGGAGCAGGCCGTCAAAGTCGGCGCGCCGATCATCGGCATCAACGACTCGGGCGGTGCGCGCATCCAGGAAGGTGTCCTCTCGCTCGGCGGCTATGCCGACGTGTTCCAGAAGAACGTGCTCGCCTCGGGCGTCGTGCCGCAGATCTCCCTCGTCATGGGCCCCTGCGCCGGTGGCGCCGTGTACTCGCCCGCGATGACCGACTTCATCTTCATGGTGAAGGACACGTCCTACATGTTCGTGACGGGCCCCGATGTCGTGAAGACCGTGACGCACGAGCAGGTCACCGCCGAAGAACTCGGTGGTGCCGTGACGCACTCGACTATCTCGGGTGTCTGCGACCACGCTTGTGAAAACGACGTCGAAGCGCTCGGCATGGTGCGACGCTTCATCAACTACCTGCCGTCCAACAATCGCGAGAAAGCGCCGTTCCGCCCAACACCGGATACGGCCGATCGTGCAGAGATGTCGCTCGATACGCTCATCCCGGACAATCCGAACAAGCCGTACAACATGAAAGAGGTGATTTACAAGATCGCCGACGACAACGAGTTCTGGGAATTGCAGCCGGACCACGCCAAGAACATCGTGATTGGCATGGCGCGCATGGACGGCCACACGGTTGGCATCGTAGCCAACCAGCCGCTCGTGCAGGCGGGCTGCCTCGACATCAAGTCCTCGATCAAGGCCGGTCGTTTTGTGCGTTTCTGCGACGCGTTCAATATTCCGATCGTCACGCTCGTCGATGTGCCGGGCTTCATGCCGGGCACGGCGCAGGAGTACGGCGGCATCATCAAGCACGGCGCCAAGCTGTTATTCGCTTACGCTGAGGCGACGGTGCCGAAGGTCACGATCATCACGCGCAAGGCATACGGTGGCGCGTACGACGTGATGGCGTCGAAACACCTGCGCGGCGACGTCAACTTTGCGTGGCCGAGTGCCGAGATCGCGGTTATGGGCCCGAAAGGAGCGGTAGAGATCATATTCCGCGGGGATCTTGGTGACGAGGAGAAGATCGAGCAGCGCACCGAGGAGTACCGCAAGAAATTCGCGAACCCGTTTATCGCGGCGAGCCGCGGCTTCATCGATGACGTCATCGCGCCGCATGCGACGCGCAAGCGCGTCTGTCGGTCGCTCGCGATGCTGCGCGAAAAGAAGCTCGAGAATCCGTGGCGCAAGCACGACAACATCCCGCTCTAAAGAGAAGACGAAGCGTTGTTTGACAAGATCCTCATAGCCAACCGCGGCGAAATCGCCTGCCGCGTCATCAAGTCGGCGCAGAAGATGGGCATCAAGACCGTTGCCGTCTATTCGGACGCCGACTTCGATGCACTGCACGTGCACATGGCGGACGAAGCCGTGCACATCGGTCCTGCGCCATCGGCCGAGTCCTATCTCGTCGCCGAGAACATCATCCAGGCCTGCATCGACACAGGCGCCCAAGCCGTGCACCCGGGCTACGGGTTCCTGTCTGAGAACCCGGCATTTCGCAACGCACTCGACACGAAGAATATCGCCTTCATTGGCCCGGGCGTCAGAGCGATCGAGGCAATGGGCGACAAGATCACGTCCAAGAAGCTCGCCGACAAAGCCAAGGTCAACACGATTCCTGGCTATACCGATGTCGTCAAAGACGCCGACCATGCCGTCAAGATCGCAAAAGACATTGGCTATCCCGTCATGCTCAAGGCGTCCGCTGGTGGCGGCGGCAAGGGCATGCGTGTCGCGAACAACGACGAGGAATGCCGCGACGGTTTCGAGCGCGCGACCAATGAAGCGAGGTCGAGCTTCGGCGACGATCGCGTTTTTATCGAGAAGTTCATCGTCGAGCCGCGCCACATCGAGATCCAGATCATGGCCGACAGCCACGGCAACGTGATCTACCTCAACGAGCGCGAGTGTTCGTTGCAGCGGCGCCACCAGAAGGTTATCGAGGAGGCACCGTCGCCGTTCCTCGACGAGAAAACCCGCAAAGCGATGGGCGAGCAGGCCGTCGCGCTAGCGAGGGCTGTCGACTACGAGTCGGCCGGCACAGTTGAGTTCATCGTCGACAAGGACCGCAACTTCTACTTCCTCGAGATGAACACGCGCCTGCAGGTCGAGCACCCGGTCACCGAGATGACGACGGGCGTCGACCTTGTCGAACTCATGATCAAGGTTGCTGCCGGCGAGAAGCTGCCACTCAAGCAGAAAGACGTCGGCATTCACGGCTGGTCCATTGAATCCCGTGTCTATGCCGAAGATCCTTTCCGTAACTTCCTGCCGTCGACCGGGCGTCTCGTCTATTACCGGCCGCCGCAAGATGATGACTTCGTGCGCGTCGACACGGGCGTGTACGAGGGCGGCGAGGTGTCGATGTTCTACGACCCGATGGTCGCCAAGCTCATTACGTGGGGCAAAGACCGCGACGAAGCGATCGCCAGGATGCGAGACGCGCTCGATCAGTTCGTCGTGCGTGGCATCCAGACAAACCTCGCTTTTCTCTCGGCACTGATCGCACACGAGAAGTACCGGAGCGGCAACATCAGCACCAATACGATTGCCGAGGAATACCCGGACGGTTTCGACCCGACCCACGTGCCGAGCGAGGATCCGACGACGTTTATCGCAGTCATCGGTTCAGTCCTTCGCGAATACCGCGATCGTGCTGCGCTGATCGAAGGCCAGCTTCCCGGCCACCGCCGCAAGGTACCGGATGACTGGGTCGTCGTTGGCAAGGAGCATCACGCGATTACGGTCCTGCCTGGCGATGAGTGTCATACCGTGCATTACAACGGCGAGACGTACACCGTGTGCAGCGACTGGGAGTTCGGTCAGCATCTCTTCAGTGGCACGATCAATGGTGAAGAGGTGCACGTTCAGGTGGAGCGCGACGGCCAGGTCTACACGCTGTCGCGCGGCGGCTCGCAGATCGACGTGCTTGTCATGAACCCGCGTGCGGCCGAGCTGTACAAGCTCATGCCGGTAAAGGAGCCGCCCGACACCTCGGGCCATGTCATCGCGCCGATGCCGGGCTTGATCGTTTCGATCTCGGTCACCGAGGGCGAAGAGGTTAAAGCCGGCGATGAGCTGGCGGTGCTCGAAGCGATGAAGATGGAGAACGCGATGCGCGCCGAGCGCAACGGCGTCGTTGGCAAGATCAACTTCGAGGCCGGCGACAGCGTCGAGGTCGACGAGATCATCATGGAGCTCCAGTAGCCGTCGTGAAGGACGAGATCGACTCGCTGGCGCAAGCCATTCTCGACGGCGACCGCCGCGTGCTGGCTCAAGCGATCACGCTGATTGAGTCCACTCGTCGCGATCATCGCGCCGAGTCCGGCGCGCTGCTCGAACAACTCATGCCACACACAGGCAATTCGATTCGCGTCGGCATTTCCGGCGCGCCCGGCGTTGGCAAATCCACGTTCATCGAGTCGCTCGGCAATTACCTGATCGACCAGGGCCACAAGCCTGCGGTGCTGACCGTAGATCCCTCGTCCGCGATCTCTGGCGGGTCGATCCTCGGCGACAAGACCCGCATGGAGACGCTCGCGCGACGCGAAGAAGCGTTCATCCGTCCCTCACCATCTGGCAATACGCTCGGCGGCGTCACGCGCCGCAGCCGCGAAACACTGTTGCTGTGCGAAGCGGCCGGGTTCGACGTCATTCTCGTCGAGACCGTCGGCGTCGGTCAGTCCGAGACCAAGGTTGCCGACATGACCGATATGTTCGTGTTGCTGCTGCAGCCGGGAGCCGGCGATCAGTTGCAGGGCATCAAGCGCGGCATCATGGAGCTTGCGGACCTGATTCTCGTTAACCAGGCCGATGATGGCCGCGAGGAACTGGCGCGTAACTCGGCGAACGAGTACCGGCACGCCCTGCATCTGCTGCGGCCACGCTCGCCGAACTGGAAGGTCGAGGTGGCCACGTGCTCGGCGCGTGACCATGAGGGCATCGACACCGCCTGGGAAACCGTAGAGCGCCACCAGGAAGCGCTGAGCGGCAGTGGCGAGCTTGCCGACCTACGCGCTGCGCAGGCCCGGACCTGGCTCTGGTCGGAGGTCCAGGACAGCCTGATCGCCGATCTCCGGGCCGATCCGGAGGTCAGGCAGCACATCCCCGAGCTTGAGGCTGCGGCCAGTGAGGGCCGCATGCCCGCGGCAACGGCGGCGGAGCGCCTGCTCGACATCTATCTGAAGAAGAAAACGGGAAAATCATGAGCGAACGACCGTTCAAAGTCCTCGGCATCCAGCAGATCGCCGTGGGCGGGCTCGACAAGGGCCGCTTGCGCACACTGTGGGTCGACACGCTGGGCCTGCAGCTCGACGGCAACTACACGAGCGAGAAGGAAAACGTCGACGAGGATATCGCGTTCCTCGGTGAGGGTGCGCATCGCGTCGAGGTGGACCTGATGCAGCCGCTCGATACGGAGAGGAAGCCGCGAGTCGACAGCCCGCCGCTCAACCACGTCGGCCTGTGGGTCGACGACCTGCCCGCGGCCGTCGAATGGCTCACGGGGCAAGGCATGCGTTTCGCGCCCGGCGGTATCCGCAAGGGCGCTTCGGGTTACGATATCTGTTTCGTGCACCCGAAGGGCAACGACGAATTTCCGATTGGTGGCGAAGGCGCGCTCATCGAGCTGGTGCAGGCGCCGCCTGAAGTAATTGAGGAGCTTTCATGACGACATTGTTCATTTTTCCCGGGCAGGGATCGCAGTACCCGGGCATGGGCAAGGACATCTGCGAATCGTTCGACGTGGCGAAACAGGTGTATGACCGCGCCAGCAACGTGCTCGGTTTCGACATTGCTGACCTGTCCTTCAATGACCCGAAGGATGAGCTGAACCTCACCCGGTTTACGCAGCCGGCGCTGCTGACGCATCACATCGCCTGCCTCGAGGTCTACAAGAGCCTCGGTGGCGACGCCAAGCCCGACATGGCAGCCGGGCATAGTCTCGGCGAGTACTCGGCGCTCGTGGCCGCGGGCGTCCTGGATTTCGAAAGTGCGCTGCGCCTCGTACAGAAACGCGGCGAACTCATGGGCGCGCACGGTGAAGGCGAAATGACGGCATTTCCCATCGACATGGAAACGATTCGTCCTATCGCCGAGGCGTTCCACTGTGCCGTGGCCGGTTACAACCTGCCCGAGCAAACCGTTGTCGGTGGCCGGGCAGAGGACCTCGAGCAGGTCGAGGCGTACGTGGCCGATAATTTCCCGCGCAAACCCGCGACTCGTCTTAAGACCGAGGGCGCATTCCATACGTATTACATGGTTACCGCGGCGATCTATTTCCGCGCCATGCTCGACGATGCCGAGTTCACACCTACCGAAATCGGCGTGTTGTCAAACTTCTCAGGTGATTTTCACTATCGACAGGCGGAGAGTATTCGTGCACGACTGTTCTTCCAGCTGTTTCACCCGGTGCGCTGGTTCAACAACCTCGAGAACGCGTTCGCGGCAAACGTCGACAAGGTCATTGAGTTCGGCGGCGGTATCGGGTCCGGCGAGGCCGACGCGAAACGCCCGAATCTGCAGGGCATGATCAAGCGGGCGACGCGCGCCACTGGCCACAAGTTGGACTACGTAGCCGCCATCAACAAAGCAACGATCGAAGCGGCGATCGGTTAGCTCGGGAGGGCCCCTGGTCTGAGAACTGGACTACGATCCGCGTTCGCATTTCTTGTTGCGCTGCTTCTTGTGGCGTGCGTCGCACGGAACGACGATCCGTCGGTCTTGCACCGCGGCAACGGCGTTGACCCGGGCTCGCTCGATCCGGCGCTGGCCCAGGATGAACACGCGTTTAACGTGCTCGCCGATCTCTACGAAGGCCTGCTGACCCACGGTGCTGACGGCTCGCTGCAGCCCGGCGTCGCCGAGCGCTGGAGCATCAGCGACGACGGGCTGACCTACACGTTTTACCTGCGCAAAGACGCACGGTGGTCAAACGGGGAGCCCGTGACGGCCACGCAATTCGCGCGGTCATTCGCGCGCGTTGTCGATCCGGAAACAGCCGCGCCGCTATCGTTCCTGCTGGCGCCTATCGCGGCGACCGAAGTTCGCGACAGTCACACGCTGATCATTACTCTCAACGCGCCGACGCCGTATTTCGAGTCCGTGCTCTCGATGGCTGTCGCGTCGCCGGTGTACCCCGGAGCCGAGGCAGGGATAATTTCGAACGGCCCTTATCAGCTCGACGAATGGCGACCAAACGAGCTGATCCGTCTGCGGCGAAACGAGGCTTACCATTCGGCAGGCGATGTTGCCTTCGAGACGGTCGTGTTTCATCCAATTGCCGATCCGAGTGCCGAGTATCTGCGCTACGCGGCTGGGGAGCTCGACATCACTGCGACAATTCCTCCGTCGCGTCTCGAGCAATTGCGCGCCGAGCGGGCCAGTGAGCTGCGTATTGCACCGAGGCTCGCGGTTTACTACCTTGCGCTCGACCTGACCGCCGCGCCGCTCGACGATCCGGCTCTGCGCGAGGTGCTCTCACGAGCCATCGATCGCGAACAGCTGGTTAAGGTCCTGGGCCGTGGCGAGCAACCCGCGTACGGGTTTGTCCCGGACGGCATCGCCGGCTACGAGCCCGCGCGCTACGCCTGGGATGATTCGGTCCCGCAGGTCATCGATACCTCTCTGTCTCTGACGCTGCTCTACGATGCGGGCGACGTTCACGAGACAGTAGCGCTGGCCGTGGCGTCGATGTGGGAGGACGCGTTGGGCATTGATGTGGTCCTCGAGAAGCGGGAGTGGAAATACTTTCTCGATAGCCGGGACTTGCGCGAGGACTGGGACGTGATGCGCTTCGCATGGACAGGCGACTACGCGCACCCGAGCACGTTTCTTGATCTTTTCCTTGCGGACGGCCCGATGAATTTGCCGGTTTGGTCGAACGCGGAGTTTGACCGGCTCGTTGGCCAGGGCGACTACCGGCACGCAGAGGCCCTGATGCTTGCCGACTATCCCGTGATTCCACTGTATTTCTATGTTTCGAAGCACCTCGTCAGCCCATCAATCAAGGGCTACGCCGACAATCCGCTCGACCTGCACCCGAGCCGCTATCTCTCTCGCTAGAACCCCGATCTGACGGCCATTCATCCCGCTGGCGATCCGGATTATGTCAAATAATGCTTGCAAAACCTTATATGTGTGTTAAAACTGCACACATATAAGGTTTTTGTTGGGCAGAGACACCGTGCTTCAAGACATCGTTATCGACAGCTGCCGTCACCTTTTGCGGCCCATCGTGCGCTTCCTGCTGCGCCAGGGCGTGCAGTGGAAGGAATTCGCGGAGCTCGCAAAAGAGGTCTACGTTGAGACCGCTCGCGCGGAGTACGGTATCGAAGGGCGGCCGACGAATAATTCTCGCGTTGCCATGCTGACGGGGCTGAGCCGTCGCGAAGTCGGGCGCGTTCGCGACGTGTTGCTCGAGGTGACGGAGCATGACGATGAGCGGCAGGGGAGCCGCCTGGCGAGAATCCTCACCGGTTGGCATACCGACCCCGATTTCGTCTCGACAGACGGGACACCTCGGAATCTCGACGCGGCCGCGTTCGAAGATCTCCTCAACCGGTACGCCGGTGATCTTCCGCATACCGCGATCCGCAAGGAATTGCTGGCTCACAGGTTGATCGAGGAACTCGATGGCGCCGAATTACGTGTATTAGAACGTGACTTCGTATATTCCAGCGTCGACCCCGAGATCGTGCGCCAGCTGGGCGTTGCGCTCCACGACCATGCGGGCACGCTCGATCACAACCTCAACAACGACCGGATTTCAGCGCCGCGCTTCGAAGGTATTGCGGACAACGTCTCGATTCCGGCTACCGCTGTCGACGAATTCGAACAATTCGTCGAGGAGCGCGGCATGGCATTCCTGGAAGCCGTCGATGCATGGCTTGCCGAACACCAGACCAACGAACACGACGCGAAGACGGTGCGACTCGGCGCCGGCGCGTACCTCATCCGCAACGACTGACGACACAGGCCAGAAGACCTAAGGACCAGAGCAATGATTACGAGAACCGGCAGACTCATCTACGTATTAACAGCCGTCGCGCTGCTGCTTACCGCATGTGGTGGCGGTGGAAGCAACAGCGGCCCGGTAGCGAACCCCAACCCCGGCGGCAATACCGGCGGTATCACACGCACCGGCGACGCCGTTGCCATCGGGCCGATTACAGGTTTTGGCAGCGTCATCGTCAACGGCGTGACGTACGACACCTCGTCCGCAACGTTTACACAGGACGGTACGACAGTGACCGAGGCTGCTTTCAAGGTCGGCCAGTACGTGCTGGTGCAGGGCACGATCGACAGCAACGACACGACCGGAACGGCCAGTTCGGTCACGTTTGACGACAATGTCGAAGGCCCGGTTTCGAGTGTTGATTCGGCAGCGGGCTCGTTCGTCGTTCTTGGCCAAACCGTAACCGTCAATGGCAACACGTCGTTCGACGACAGTTGCCCGGCGACGCTCGACGGCCTGCTTGGTGTTGCCGCGGTCGAAGTCTCGGGACCGGTGATGGCAGACGGCACGATCGCCGCCACGCGCATCGAGTGCAAGGCGGTCGCGGGGGAGCTCGAAGTGACGGGAGTTGTCAGCAATCACAACGCGGGCGCTATGACGTTCCAGATCAATGCGCTGGTCGTCGACTACAGCAGCGCCATGCTCGAAGACTTCCCGACGGGCAGCATCACTGACGGTGATCCGGTTGAAGCAAAGGGCAACAATCTCGGCGGCGCCGGCGAACTGCTGGCAACGCGCGTCGAGTACAAGGGCGCAGAATTTGCAGACAACGAGGGCGATCATGTCGAGGTCGAGGGCTTTATCACGCGGTTCGGTTCGGCAGCAGACTTCGATGTGAGTGGCATCCCGGTGACAACCAACGGCGCGACGGTATTCGAAGGCGGTGCTGCTGGTGACCTCGGTTTAAACCTGAAAGTCGAAGTCGAGGGTGAGTTCAATTCGAGCGGTGTTCTTCTGGCGACCAAGGTCGAGATCAAGCAGGCGACGAGCGTTCGCGTGACGGGGCGCATTGACGCGGTCAGCGGGTCCACGGTGCTGATTCTGAATATTCCGGTAACTACGGACGGCGTGACGACACGCTTCGAGGACAAGAGCAGCGCTGATGTCGACCCGCTGAGCGTCGCGGATCTCAATGTCGACGACTACGTCGAGGTGCGTGGTCAGGAGTTCCCGGCGGGTAGCGGCGAAATACTGGCGGTGCTTCTCGAGCGCGACGATGCGCGCGCCGAAACGGAGCTGCAAGGATTCGTCGAAGTTGGCGGAGTCAGCCGGCCAACGTTGACCGTGCTCGGCGTGACGATCGAAACCAACGGCGCCACGGAATATCGGGATGCACTCGATCAGCCTATGTTGCCCGACGATTTCTGGGCCGCGGTCGCTGAGGGTACACTGATCGAAGCGCAGGGCACCGAGACGGGTATGTCCACGCTATTGGCTGAGGAACTCGAACTCGAGGATTAACGCGGCGTTACGCTTTGCCTGGAACGAAAAGGCCGCTCAGTGAGCGGCCTTTTTTTATTCTCTGCAATCGCGTTACAGGCGATAGGTGAAACCGAGGTACGCCGTGCGCGGCAGACCCGGACGTACACCGGCGGGCCGCCTCGAGGCAATATAGGTCTCGTCGAGCAGGTTGTCGACCTTGACGTAGGTCGAGAACTGATCGTTGAAATTCCATGCTGCGACCGCGTCCCAGACGATGTGCGAGGGCACGGTCTCGGCCGTGACAAACGCACCCTGGCCGGCTTTCGTGCGCATCTCGTCTACGTAGCTTGCGGCGAGGTTGAGGCGGAACTGCTGAACCTCGAGTCCCGCACTCGCGCGCAGCTGGTGCTCGGGGATATAGGGCAGTTCGTCGCCAACCTCGACTTCGCCCCACGGGTCAAAGTTCGATTCGAACGCGTTTTCGAACTCGGCCTCGGTCGTCCACGTGTACTTGAGCGCAAGGGGCACTCGGAAGGACCCGGCATCGAGTCCAAAGCCTGCTGCCAACTCAAATCCGCTGACGATGACTTCGCCGCCATCGAACTGGTCGCCGACCTGGCCGCCACCGCCTGTCGAGTCGGTAACGGTGCCAACGAGGTTGTCGTAGTCGTTGACGAAGTAGATGCCCTCGAAGCTAAGCGCGTTGTTGTCGAAACGCACACCAGCTTCGAAGTTGATGCTCGACTCCTCGTTCGCCGAGCTGCCAGGCGACGGCGGATTGAAGCCCTTGTTCACGCCGGCCAGCAAGCGCCAGTCTTCGTTGAGGCGATACAGCGCGCCGATACCCGGAATAACTACCTGCACGCTGTTATTGCGCACGCGGGTCGGGCCGTTTGCCCGGGTCGGGTCGTCGGTTGCGTAGTCGTAGCGCGTCATGTCGATGTCTTCGAAACGTACGCCGGGCGTAAATATCCAGTCGCCCGCCGAGATCTTCGAGTCGACGAACAGTGACGTCACGTCGGCATCCGACACGCGGTTCGTGTTCGAACCGCCTGCTGCCGCGGTCGTTAGCACGAGCGTGCCGTTGTCCATACGGTAGCCGTCCTGGTGCTGAAAGCGGTCTTCTTCATCCTTGTGGAGTCGAATGCCGGTCGACAGCAACAGGCCAACGTCACCGAGATTCAGATCCCAGTCGATCTTGGCCTGCACGCCTTGCGAGTAGTAGGTGCGGTTGTTGGCACGAATCTGGATGTCGTCGTCGGCGCTCGTGGCACCGGTCAGGTAGCCGTACTCGGTCGCGTAGGCAACCGGATCGGCCAGCGCGTTGCCGGCGCTCTGGCCCGCGACGGACTGCAGCTTGTACCAGTTACGCTGGAAGTCGTTGCGATACGCCGTTACTTCACCGCGCCAGTTGGCGTCGGTGTCGATGACGTAGGTCGCCTGGTAGGTCTCGTGCTCGCTCTGGAACGTGTCATTTGCAGACGCAGCATAACGACGATTCGGGTCGAGAGCGAAGTCCGCATCGGTCAGGCCGAGGTAGGTTTCGTTCGAGAACTGGTCGGTGTAGCCGAGCTTGACGCGCAGGCTCTGATACACGCGGCTCGTCGGGCTCGAGTCGAACTGGAACTTCGCCATGTAGTCCTCGATGTCGTAGCCCGTGTCGCCACCGACCGGACCGTCGATCGATTTGAAGCCGTCGCTCTGTGCCTGCACGGTCTCGAGCAGCCACGAGACGCGTTCGCCGCGATTGCCGACATTAAGGTGTGCATCGAGTGTGGAATGATCGCCGCCGCGAATGTCGACATTGGCGCCCATCGCGTCGGGAATCGGCGTCGAGATCATGTTGAGCGCGCCGCCCGTCGTGCGCGGGCCAACTGCGACAGCTGCCGGACCCTTGAGCACTTCGAGCGCGCTCATGCGACGCTGTGTCGGGAAGTAGTAGGCCGAGGACGCGGCGTAAGGGGCCGGCGCGATGAGGACGCCGTCCTCGAGCAGGGCAATACGCGCGCTGCGGTCGAGGCCTGAGCCGCGGATTCCGATATTCGGTCGCAGGCCAAAGCCTTCTTCTTCCTGGATATACACGCCCGGTACCGAGCGGAGCACGCGAAGGATGTCAGCATTGACGTAAGCGCGCAGTTCCTCGGTGTCGACGACGTGGGCAGAGCCGGGAATGTCGGCGGCATCGATCTTCTTGCCGATGATCGTGACGGTGTCGATCTCTTCGATGGCCGGCTGTTCTTCGGCGACAGCGCCAAAAGGAAGCAGGGCGATGGCGGCGCAAATCCCTGCGCGGCGGTTCGATGTGTGCATCGTGTCTGTATACCGGTTGGGGTAGAATGCCCAAACGGTAATGTAAATGAGAATGATTCGCAACTGCGGTTAGTACGTATTCCAGGACTATTTTCCTGCTTATGTGAAATGCCCGAATTCGACGAAGTGCACACCGATCCGTGTGATTCACCTACTGCAATCCATTGATTTTTCGTGGCACCATTGCGTCTCGTCGTTCGCTTGGGGCAGCGCACTACATCGGCATGACTGAAAACGACCGTAAACTTCTTATCGTTGAGGACGACGCGAGCCTGCTTGATGAGTACAAGCAGTGCTTCGACGAGTATGGCGTATCGACAGCCGTGGACCGCGACCACGCGATCGCCGAACTTCGGCGCCACGAACCGGCCGTTGTCTTGCTCGACCTCGATCTGCCGCCGAAAAGTGACGACATGGAAGGCGGGCTCGCCGCGCTTGCCGATGTCCTGAAGCTCGCCCCGCACACCAAGGTCATCGTCCTGATCGACAATGTCGAGCAGGAGATAGCGCTCGAGGCGGTTGCCCAGGGCGCTTACAACTTCTACAAGAAACCGATCGACCCGGACATCCTCCGCCTGATCGTGAATCGCGCGTTCGCGATCTACGAACTCGAAGCCGAGAACCGGCGCTTGCAAAACAAGGTCAATGAATCGCCGCTCGACGGTATCGTTGCCGCGAGCGAAGCGATGCTTGCTGTTTGTCGCATGATCGAGAAGGTTGCGCCGACCGATGTGACGACGTTACTGCTCGGCGAGAGCGGTACGGGCAAGGAACTGCTGGCGCGTGCCGTGCATCGACTGAGTCCGCGCGCCGACAACAGTTTCGTCGCAATCAACTGTGCGGCCATTCCCGAGAACCTGCTTGAGTCCGAGTTGTTCGGTCACGAGAAAGGCGCGTTCACGGGCGCGCACAAGCAGACCGTCGGCAAGGTCGAAGTCGCGAACGGCGGCACGCTGTTTCTCGACGAAATCGGCGACATGCCGATGGCGCTGCAGGCGAAGCTGCTGCGCTTCCTCCAGGAGCGTGTCATCGAGCGAGTCGGTGGTCGCAAGGAAATACCGGTCGACGTGCGCGTTGTTTGCGCGACGAACCAGAACCTCGAAGATCTGATCCGGGAAGGGCAGTTCAGGGAAGACCTCTTCTATCGCGTCAGCGAAATCACGATCAATATCCCGCCGTATCGCGACCGTGAAGAAGGCCGCCTGATTCTCGCGCGCACGCTGTTGCACAAGTACGCGAAGTTGCAGAAGCGAGCGATCAACGGCTTCACCGACGATGCCGTTGCCGCTATCGAGGGCTATTCCTGGCCCGGCAACGTCCGCGAACTTGAGAACAAGATCAAGGGTGCGGTCATCATGGCCGACGGCAAGCTGGTCACGGCGCTGGACCTCGGCCTGACAGCGAACGACGACGTCGAGTCACTGAATCTTCGCGAGGTTCGCCAGCGGGCCGAGTCGAAGGCAATCCGCGTCGCGCTCACACGCTGCTACGGCAATATCTCGAAGGCCTCCGAGATGCTCGGCATCACGCGCCCGACGCTTTATGACCTGCTCAACAAGTACGGCATGAGCGCCGACAGCTACTCGAAGAAAGCCGCGTCCTAGATTATTTGCGCAGATCGCGCGCCGTTTTCCCGTTTCAGGCCATTCAGCGCGCTTCGCGTGGTCCGAACCTGTCGAAGGGCATCGTTTTGATGCTCAGCACCTTGTAACTCGTAGTTCACGTAGATTCTCAAACCCCGTCCGGGCCCCTCATTTTCCTGTAATAAATGAACCATATACGGTGTCTGTACTGGGTCTAAATCTCGGTAATAACGAACAACAAACGAGGGTGGAGCAATGGGCGATACGGGACAGGCGGAGAGGTCCGGTACCGGAGTTACTTACCGGCTGCGGAGCAGCGTACTCGGTTGGTTTTTTCGGCTCGAGGAATTGCCGACCGGCTTCTGGCGCGCGAAAGGACGCGATCTTCACGGCAACACGGTCAACCTGATTGGCAGCGATCCGAGCACGGTCTTGTCGATTGCGGAAGGCGCCGCGCGCGAGATCAGTGAGGCAGTAGCCTGACGCGAGGCTAGCGCGACTTGAACGAGTCGGGGTTCAGGTCGTGGCGTGCGAGCAGCTTGTAAAAGTCGGTGCGATTGCGTTTCGCGAGTCGCGCCGCCTGGCTGACATTACCCATCGTAATCTGCAGGATCTGCGACAGGTAATTGCGCGTGAATTCGTCGCGCGCATCCGAGAACGACGCCAGCTTGCCCGCGTGCTCGCCGAGTGACTGCTGCACGAGCTCGCCACTGATCACCGGTGAGCGCGACAGCGCAACGTTCTGACGCACGATGTTGTAGAGCTGGCGAATGTTGCCCGGCCACTCGGCCGTAACCAGCATCTCGACCGCTTCGGGTGCGTATACCTTGCGCTCCTGGTCGGCCTCCGCAGCAATCAGCTGCAGGAAATGCGCGACCAGTAGCGGGATATCCTCGCGGCGTCCGTCGAGCGTCGGCAGCTTGATGTTGACGACATTGAGGCGGTAGTAGAGGTCTTCGCGGAAGCGTCCCTGCGTCATCAATTCCTGCAGGTCCCGGTGCGTCGCCGAGATCACGCGCACATCGATCTGCTTCGCCTCAGTACTGCCGACGGGGCGAACCTGGCTTTCCTGTAGCACGCGCAGCAGTTTGACCTGCAGGCGCATCGGCATGTCGCCGATCTCGTCGAGCAGCAGCGTGCCGCCCTCGGCCGCCTGGAACAGGCCCTCGTGCGACCGCGTCGCGCCAGTGAACGCGCCCTTCTCGTGACCGAACAATTCGGACTCGAGCAGGTTCTCGGCCATGGCTGAGCAGTTGATCGCGGTAAACGGCTTGTTGCGGCGTTCGCTCGCATCGTGAATCGCTTGCGCGAGCAGTTCCTTACCGGTGCCACTTTCGCCCGTGATCAGCACGCGCGCGTCGGTTGCGGCGACCATCTTGGCCTGCTGCAGCACCTCTTTCATCGCGGCGTTGCGGGTAATGATGCTTGATGCCCAGTCTTCCTCGACGTCGACGCTGCCCGAGACTTTTAGCGCGCGGTCAACGAGCGACATGAGCTCGTCCTTGTCGATGGGCTTGGTCAGGAAGCCGAACGCGCCGTGCTGCGTTGCGGTTACGGCATCCGGGATCGTGCCGTGCGCCGTGATGATCACGACGCGCAGGCCGGGCGACTTCGTCTGCAGTTCCTTGAGCAGCCCGATGCCGTCCATCTTGTCCATGCGCAGGTCGGTGATGACAAGGTCAGGGCTGAACTGACGCAGGGCGCCGAGCGCCTTGTGTGCGGACTCGACCGCCTCGACTTCGTATCCTTCCGCGCGCAGGCGGATGCTCAACAGGCGCAGCAATCCCGGGTCGTCATCGACGAGCAGGATCTTGCCTTCACGTTGTGGCTGCTTGGCTGCCATGAGGAGAGGTTAACAAAATATAGGAATGGCTGACCTAGTTAAATGGGGACATTCTGCTTTTCCACGTAGCGGAAAAGCAGAATGTCCCCTTATTCCTTATTCCTGCTCACGGATCGACCGTTCGATCGACGTGATTGCCTCGAGCTTCTGTTCGGCGTCCTCGAGTTCGCGGCGCAGTTGCCGATTCTCGGCCTCGACGCTCGCGAGGCGCTGGCTGATGGCCTGTTCCTCCGTGCGCGCGGCCCGGTTCGACGACTCGCGCAGGCGCCGTGCTTCGGAGGTTGTGACGATCAGGCGTTCGACATTATTCAGGTGAATCGTGGCAAGCGCGATCTCGGCCGTGGTCAGCAGCTCGGTGCGTGCCAGTACCTCGCGCAGCATGCTCTCCGCCTCGCCGAAATCCGATTCCGGGTGACCGGGCGTGGCGAGCACGAGCGCCAGGCGCAGATTTGTGTTCGGGCCGGGCGTTAGCTGAGAGGCCGAGGCAGCGTCCGCATAGATCTCGGCTTGCATCGCCGGATCGCCGGACGCGAGGTCCTGCAGTTCGCGGAGGTACACATCCGCATCAGGCGCGCCGAGGATGACGACGTCGTCAGCATTTGCCGTTTTTCGTCCCTTGAGCCAGTCGCCGGCCTTGCTGGCCGCGGCACACCCGGACAGCATCGACACCGCGACGAGCACCGTCACGGTCGAAAACAGTTTCGTTGTCGTTCCTGTCTTATGCATTGGCTGCCAGTTTCTGTTGTCCAACCTCGCGCGCCTGCGGGATGTGAATCCTGAAGTGCGCGCCCGTGAATTCGTCCGAATCGATCAGTTCCACCGAACCATCGTGCGCCTGGATACATTCCAGTACGACGGACAGGCCGATACCCGTGCCGCCGACCTGACCACCCTGTTCGCGGCGGCCCTGGAAGAATGCCTCGAAAATGCGCGGACTTTCTTCTTCGGGGATGCCGGGTCCCGTGTCGCCAAACTCCAGCACGAAACTCGTTGGCAGTCGGCGGGCACGAATCGTGATCAGGCCGCCCCGCGGCGTGAACTTGATCGCATTCGATAGCAGATTATCCAGCACTGTGCGGATTTTGTCTTGATCCGCGTTCACAATAATGTCGTCTACCTCGAGTTTCAGCTGAATATTTGCGGCCTTTAGAGCGAGTCTCTGCGCCTTGGCGATCGAAATCACCTGTGCGCGCAGCGGGAAATCGCTCAGCGTCAATACCTCGCTCTTGGTTTGCCAGGCGCTGAATGAGAGCAGGTTTTCGATCAGCTGCTGCAGTTTGAGGCCGTTCATGCGCAAGATGTCGGTCACTTCGCGCTGCGGCGCGTCGAGTTCTCCAACCGAGCCGTCGAGCAGCAATTCCGTGCCTTCGCGAATATTGGCCAGCGGTGTCTTCAATTCGTGCGACATGTGGCGCAGGAACTTGTTCTTCTCCTGCGCGAGTTCGAGCAGCCGGACGCGCAGCCATTCGAGCTGCCGGCCGAGGCGTTCGAGATCGGTCGGTCCGCGCACCTCGATCGGCCTCGCGAAACCACTTTCACCGAGCTGGCCGATGGCTTTGTCGAGCTGCGAAATCGGACGCGCCACGAGCAGCGTGAAGATGAGAATGAGCACCAGCGTGCCCGGCACGAGCGCCGCGACCTGCCAGGCCGAGACTTTCTGCGCATCGCGGGCCGTCTTCTGCAGGTTGGAGAGCTCGTTGTCGACGTAGGCCGTCAGTAGTCCTGTCAGGCGATCGGTCCGCTCGCGCAGCGGGACGAAGCGCGCGATCGCTGCGGTCATCTGTTCGTCAGTGACCTCGGGGTCGGCCAGTTCGGCAAAGATCGAACGCGCGCCGCGGCCGATCGAGCCGGCCAGGTCGGCAGCGTTTGCTTCCTCGGCGAGCGGCGCCATGTTGTTGAGTAGGCCCAGAACAGCGTCGAGGTCATCGCGCAGAATCTGCACGCTCTCGGGGTTGCGCAGTACCTGATACTGACGAGCGACGCGCTCCAGCGTGCCGAGCTGCTCTTCAAGCCGGCGGTTGTTCTCGGCCGCGGTCACGCCTGTGAACACGAGACGCTCGCTTTGTTCGGCAACGCGGTCGAGATTGACGAGCGCCCAGATAACGGCGATCAGCAGCGGCAGGGCGACGAGCCCGAAACCGACCAGCAGCAGGCCGTTCAGTGATCTTGGACGCGGAAACTTCATGTTTTCTCAGGCGGCCCAGTACGCCGTTGGGTCGTGGGCAGCGATCTTGCGTTCCCATTCGAGACTGGTGCGCACAATGGTATCAAGATCGTCGAACTTCGGGGCCCAGCCGAGAACCGCGCGGACGCGTTCCGCGACAGCAATGAGTTCAGGCGGGTCTCCGGCGCGGCGCGCCTCTTCAGAGATGTTGAGCGGTTTGCCATTGGCTCGCTCAACGGCGGCCAGGACCTCGCGCACGCTGTAGCCGTGGCCGTAGCCGCAGTTCAGCACTGCGGACTCGCCGCCGTTGCGCAGGTAGGTCAAAGCGTCGAGGTGCGCGGTGGCGAGATCCTCGACGTGGATGTAATCGCGCAGTCCTGTGCCGTCCGGCGTCGGATAATCTGTGCCATAGATTGCAATACCGGGTCGGCGACCCGTGGCCGCTTCGCACGCGACTTTGACGAGCAGCGTTGCTTTGGGCGTCGACTGCCCGATCGTGCCGGTTGGTTCGCAGCCGGCCACATTGAAATAGCGCAATGCGACGTAGGCCGGGCCACCGGCCGCTGCCAGGTCGCGCAGCATCCACTCGGTCATGAGTTTCGACGTGCCGTAGGGGTTAATCGGCGCAGTCGGCGAATCCTCCGACGCGCGGCCGCTCTCCGGCATGCCATAGACGGCGGCCGTTGACGAAAACACGATGTTCTTCACGCCGCGACGATTCGCAACCTCGAGCAGCGTGCGGCTCGACGCCGTGTTATTGCGGTAATACTTGAGGGGATCTGCGACGGACTCGGGCACGATCGTGTGCGCCGCAAAGTGCATCACCGTGTCGATATCGTGCTCGGAGAAGATGCGCTCAAGGAGGGCAGCATCGCCGGTGTCGCCGATAATGAGGTCGCCCGCCGTCACGGCCGCTTCGAAGCCCGTCGACAGGTTGTCGAGCGTTACGACCGCTTCGCCGGACCGGCCGAGCTGTCGAACCACGTGGCTGCCGATATAGCCGGCACCACCAGTCACGAGTATCTTATTGTTTTTCATAGAATAAATCTCAAACGAAACAATTGGTTTCAGATTTTGTGAACCCAGCATGCGAATCTAGGCCGAAGTTTATCAATACTGGTGGACATAAGAGCGGACCTGAGTCCCACTGTGCTTTGTGATGTAACGAACTGATATGTCGCAAAAATCGCACGGTTCTCGTTATGTTCGTGTTCAGTTTTAAACGTTACTATTTATATTCACCTACGCTTGGGATGGTGACTACAGCATGAAGCAGGTTCCTGGCCTTATGAAGGGCGCTCTGGCGCTGTGTGCGTTTAGTCTAGCCGCTTGTGGCGGCAGCAGTTCGGATAGCAGCGGCGGGACGACACCACCACCGCCGGCCAACAATCCGCCGACGGCGAATGCCGGCGCGGACATATCCGTTGATGAAATGTCGTCGGTTGGTCTCTCGGGCACTGCGTCGGACCCGGATGCCGGTGACACCCTCAGCTATCTGTGGATCCAGACCGACGGCCCGACGGTTACGTTGACCGACAACGACACGCTGACGCCAAGTTTCACGGCGCCGGATGTCCTCGCAACGGCGACTCCGGTCACGCTGACGTTCCAGTTCCAGGTGACGGACGGCACAGTCAACGTCAATGACTCCGTCATAGTCACCGTCAACGACATCGGCGTCGGCACGAACAGTCCCCCGGTCGCTAACGCAGGACCGGACCGGGACGTTGCCGAAGTCACCCTCGTTGTTCTCGACGGCACCGCGTCAAGCGACCCGGATCCGGCCGACACGCTCACTTATTCGTGGCAGCAGACCGCTGGCGCAACCGTCACGCTGGATGACAGCACGGCTAGTCAGCCGGAATTCACCTCGCCCGACGTGGCGCCGGGTGTCACAGAAACGCTGACGTTCGAGCTGACCGTCAATGACGGCACTGATACTTCGACGGATACCGTCGATATTCGTGTTGCGGAAGGTATGAGCGCGGTCACCGTGGCGGGCAAACTGACTTACGAATTCGTGCCGCCGTCAGTTGTGGGCGGCGCTTGCAGCCTGAATTTCAATGCGATTGACGTTCGCCCGATTCGCCAGGCGACCGTACAGCTCGTTGATGCGAACGACGACACCAATGTCCTGGACACCACAACGACCGATGACAACGGTGATTACTCGTTCACCAATGTCGGCGGCAGTACCGACGTACGTATTCGCGTGCGTGCAGAGCTCATTCGGAACGGCACCCCGGGATGGAACGTCGAGGTTCGCGACAACACGTCGGACATAGGTAATCCGCTCAGCCAGCGGCCGATCTACGTCGTGCAGTGGGCCTCGTTCAACACGGGCGTCAACAACATCACGGATGCCGACTTTACCGCGACGACTGGCTGGGACGGCACTGCCTACACGGGAACGCGAGCGGCCGCGCCGATGGCGATCCTCGATCAGATTTACACGGGCATGCTGGCGATTACGTCGGAAGCTGGCTACGAGAACGAAGTCTTCCCGCCGCTCGATGCGTTCTGGAGCGTCAACAATACTCTCACCGGCACGCTGGACGAGGATGCCGGCGAGTTACCGGCCTCGTTCTACCGCACCAGCATCGATTCGTTATTCCTGCTCGGCGACGCAAATGTCGATACTGAGGAGTTCGATGACCACGTCACGATGCACGAGTGGGGTCACTACTTCGAGGACGTGTTCTCGCGCTCCGACTCGATTGGCGGTCCGCACAGGATCGGCGCCAGTATCGACGCGCGTCTCGCGTGGGGCGAAGGCTGGGCAACGGCGCTCGCGGCGATCGTGTTGAACGAACAGCAGTACTGCGATACCGGTCCTGCCGATGGCACCGGCTTTGGACTCAGCACCGAGAATGAGAATCGCGGGCCGCAGGGCTGGATGAACGAGATGTCCGTTGCCACGTTCCTCTACGACCTTTGGGACACTGACAATGACGGTTCCGACACGAGCTCTATCGGCTTCAAGCCGATCCTTGACACGATGTTCGGTCCGCAGGCGAACACCGAAGCGTTCACGACGTTGTTCTCGTTTGCGACCGAGATTCGTAATCAGGTGCTCAGCGCGGATCGCGCTTTCATAGACTCGCAACTGCAGCGCGAGAACATCGAGGTGACGATGCTCGATATCTGGGGCTCGAGTCAGAACATGATTTCGACGCCGCCGAACCAGGCTCGCGACGTCCTGCCGCTCTATATCGACCTTCCGATCGGCGCCCCGCCGATCAATGTCTGCGTTAACAGCGACTACGACAATGATCGAGAAGGCAACAAGCTCGCTCAATACCGTTATCTGCGCTTCACGACGACGGGAGGAACACGTGCCTACGCTGTCAGCATTACGACGACGACCCCAACACCCGTAACCGCCGATCCCGACGATCGCGATCAGAGCGACCCGGATATGTACGTGTACCGCAACGGCGTGCTGGTTGCTTTCGGCAGATCGGGCGCAGAAAACAGCGAGGCGTTCACGACGCAACCGCTGCCGGTCGACACCTACGTAGCCGCGCTGCAGGAGTGGCGCTACGAGGACGACGAAGGGGCGCCTGCCGACTACCCGGACCAGATATGTTTCGACGTCACAATCACGCCGCAATAACTCCGCTATGGTGATGACAATGAATAACCTGAGATTGATTTCCCTGTTTGCTGTGTTCGCCCTCGCTGGCTGTAGCCAGGAGTCGGCCGCGCCTGCCGGGGAGGTTGCGGCTGTTGACAAGACGACCGTCGAGAAAGAAAAACCGATGGCGCCGTGGGATGGCGAAGTCGCCAAGGTCGGCGCACCGTTTCGCATCAGTTACCGGATAATCGGCACGCCGGTTGTCGGCGCGCCGCTCTCAATTGATCTGCGTGTCACGTCGACGCTCGGACAGCCCAGCGTCGATCTCTCCTATCGCATCCCCGATGCAACAGCGATGACTCTGCACGCTGCGCAGCCCGCCAACCTCGTCGCTGAGTTTGCGGCGAACGAGGACTTCGTTGATCAGCGCATCACGATCGTGCCGCAGCGTGAGGGGCGCCTGTTCGTGAACGTTGGCGTCGCGATGGACACAGAGACCGGCCGTGCATCGACGACGATGGCGATCCCGGTCCAGGTCGGGCAGGGAGCGCGCGATATGGAAGAGCACGGCGAGCTCGGCACCGACGAAAAAGGCGAATCGATCCGGATTCTGACGCCGGAGTGAGAAAAAGGGAAAATTTTCCCATTATTTTTTTCAGAATTGGATTCAGGTCACGGATTGCCAGCCGTGACCTGCCTTAGAGTTATTGGACAGGCTACAGGAAAGGCTGGCCAATGCAAGGCGACTTAAGGGACAAGATCAAAGCCGCGACTGAGGAGTCAGGGATAACGAAACCCGATTTCCTCGCCTTGCTCAAGCTGATTGACCAGCATTATGACAAAATGGAAGCGACAATTACTCAATCTCTTGAGGCTCAGTCGCTCCATTCGCAGACCCAGACCCCGATTGAAGCCATTTTCGACAGCGTGACCGACGCGCTGCTGTCTGTCGACGCGAAAGGCACCATCCGCAACTGCAATAAGGTCTGCCGCCGTTATTTCGGCGTGTCGCGCAGGCAGCTGATCGGTACTAACATCAACACGATTCTGTTCGGGCTCGAGGATAAGTCGCTCAGCGAGTTCCTGACGCCCTTCCTGTCGAGTCTCGACGATACCCATCCTGGCATGGGTGGGGGCGAGATCAAGGCCATGCGCGCCGATGGCAGCGTCTTCGACGTTCGCATTAATGCGAGCACGCTCGAGACCGTCGGCGGGGATGTCTACGTCATCAGCCTGCGCGATATCACCGACCGCATGCGTGCCGAAGTTGCGCTGCGCGAAAACGAGGAACGTTATCGCGCGCTGGTCGAGAACGCGCCCGAAGCAATCATCGTTTTCGACGTCGACGAGAACCGTTTTACCGATGCGAATGACAACGCGTGCACGCTCTTTAATCTCTCCCGTGCACGCCTGTTGACGGTCGGGCCTGAAGCCATCAGCCCGAAGACACAGCCCGACGGCACGCCATCCTTTGGCGTCCGTCGGGGCTACATCGATGCCGCGCTTGCAGGCGAGCATCCGACCTTCGAGTGGATGCACAAGGACTCGAATGGCCGTCGCATCCCGTGCGAAGTGCGCTTCAGCCGCTTGCCGTCCGACGACCAGCGGCTGATTCGCGTCAGCATTACGGACATTGAGGAACGCAAGCGTAACGAAGCGCTCGCGCATGCCCAGAACAAGGTGCTCGAGATGATCGCCGCGAGCATGCCGTACGACCGCACGCTGCGCGCGATCTGCCGCTTCGTTGAAAAGATTGGTCCCGGGTTCAAAGCTGCGATCATGTCGCTCGATGTCGCGAAACAGACGCTATCGGTGGAGCAGGCGCCTAGCCTGCCCGAGTCATTCAAGCTCTGCCTCGACTTCGTCAAGGTGGATCCGGACAGCCTGACCTGCGGCTCCGCCGTCCATCATGTGCAGGATCGTATCTCGGAAGACCTTGCCAATGATCCCTGCTGGCAGGGCGTGGACAAGGAAGCCGCTCGGAACGGCATTCGCGCTGCCTGGTCTTTCCCGGTGTATGGCGCGGCGAATCGCGTTATCGGCACGCTCGACGTGTACCTCGACGAGGCCCGCGCACCGGGCACCGACGAACTCGACAAGCTGGGTCGCATGGCGCGCCTGGCCGGCATTGCCATCAAACGTCAGCTCGATGAGCAACGTCTTCGCACGAGCGAGGCACGCTATCGCGGCCTGTTCGAGAACGTCGTCGACGGCGTTTACATCGCCTCCCGCGATGGCGATATCATCACGGCCAACCCGGCACTCGTCGAAATGCTCGGTTACGACAATGTCGAAGATCTCAAGGCGGCGGGTCAGACCACGGTGCTGTACGTCAACCCGATTGACCGCGAGCGCGTGTTTGCGCGGCTCGAGGCACAGGGCATCGTCAAAAACTTCGAGTACCGGCTGCGCCGCAAGGACGGTTCTGAAATCGTCGTGCTCGAAAATTCGCGGGCCATCTATGACGACAAGAACAACCTGATTGCCCACGAAGGAACGATTACCGATATCACGGAACGCAAACGTGCGGAGACCCGCGTGTTCGAGGAGAAAGAACGCGCGCAGGTCACGCTGCAGTCAATCGGTGATGGCGTTATCACGACCGATGCGGACGGCCTGGTCGATTACATCAACCCGGTGGCGCAGGACCTGACCGGCTGGGACATGCGCAGCGCGCGTGGTATGCCCGTTACGGACCTGATGATGATCGTTAACGAGCACACGCGTGCATCGTGCGAGAACCCGGTTGTGCGCTGCCTCAAGGAAGGTCGCACCATCACGCTGCCCGAGAACTCGGTGCTGATTACGAAGGACGGCGACGAGGTGCCGATCCAGGACTCAGCGGCGCCGATTCGCGATCGCATAGGCAACATCATCGGCTCGGTCATGGTGTTCCACGATGTCAGCAAGGAAACACGGCTGTTCCGCCAGCTGAGTTACCAAGCATCGCATGACACGCTGACCGGTCTGATCAACCGTCGCGAGTTCGAGAATCGTCTCGTCACCGCGCTCGACAAGATCAAGTCGAACACAGAGGAAACACACGCGCTGCTGTATGTCGATCTTGACCAGTTCAAGGTCGTCAACGACACCTTCGGTCACACGGCCGGCGATGCGCTGCTGGGCCAGCTGTCCGAGTTGATCCATGCAAACATCCGTTCGACCGATGTGCTTGCGCGACTCGGCGGCGACGAGTTCGGCATCCTGCTCGAACGTTGCGACAAGGAGCGTGCCATTAAAGTCGCCGAAGCAATACGCGGTTCGATCGAGGGTTACCGCTTCGAGTGGCAGGACTCGTTTACGACAGTGCGTTGCTCGATTGGTGTCGTCCTTGTCACGAACGAACATGCGGATGATGTTGCCGGCCTCATGAGCTCGGCTGATGTCGCGTGTTACTCCGCGAAGGATATGGGACGCAACCAGGTCCACTTCTATCGCGACAGCGATGCGTCGTTACGCCACGAGGAGATGAAGTGGGTATCGCGCATCACGAGCGCCGTCGAAGACGATCGACTCGAACTTTTCTACCAGCCGATCATCGGCATCGGCGACGACAACGGTGAGCATCGTGGCCATTACGAGCTGCTGCTGCGCATGCGCGATGAAGACGGCCAGCTCGTCAGCCCGGATCAGTTCATTCCGGCCGCCGAACGTTACAACCTGATGTCGACGCTCGATCGCTGGGTGATTCATGAAGCGCTGTCGCAGCTTGCGGACCGCAGCGAGGAAGGCGAGGCGCGTTACACGCTCGCAATCAACCTCTCCGGAACATCGCTGAGCGAAGACCGCTTCCTCGATTTCGTGATCGACGAACTTGAGAAACAGAAACTCCCGCACGGCGCGATTTGTTTCGAGATTACTGAGACCGCCGCAATCTCGAACCTCGCACGTGTCGTCCACTTTATGCAGGCGCTGAAGAAACTCGGCTGCAAGTTCTCCCTCGACGACTTCGGTAGCGGCCTGTCGTCATTCACGTACCTCAAGAACCTGCCCGTCGACTATCTCAAGATCGACGGCCAGTTCATCAGCAACGTCGCCGAAGACAACGTCGACGAGAGCATGGTCAAAGCCATCCACGAAGTTGGCAGTGCCATGGGCATCGAGACGATTGCCGAACGCGTCGAGACGCGTGAAGTGCTCGACAAACTGGGCTCACTCGGCGTCGAATTCGCACAGGGCTACTACATTGCACGCCCGACCTCGGTTGAGTCTTTCGAGCCCTGGGACGAAGACGCCAAGCTGCTCGCCTAGCGCGAATCCGCACTTTCCACGCTGGCGTTACGGCGTTGTTGCGGTAAACTGACCTGCATTCAGGTATTGCGCAGACAGGGAATGACGCGAGAGCAGCACCCGGGCATCGTGCACGCATTACTAGGCCCCGACGAGCCCGGACCCTACAGGGTACTTAACCCATTGGCTGAACAGCCAATTCTTCTCGTATGCGACCATGCCAGCCACCGCTTTCCAAAATCCCTTGGCGATATGGGTCTGGACCCGTTCGCACGTCGCTGCCACCTGGCCATCGATATCGGTGCCGGGCCCCTGACCGAGAAGCTCGCGGAAAGTCTCGGCGTTACAGCCGTGGTGCATAACTACTCGCGCCTCGTGGTCGACTGCAATCGCCAGCTCATGGACCCCAGTGCATTTTTGCAGTACGGCGACGGTATTCTCGTGCCGGGTAATACCAATCTGCGGCAGTCCGACAGGGACCTGCGGGCAAGCACACTGTACTGGCCGTACCACGTTGCGATTGAAGAGCAGGTCACGCGTTTGCGGAACGCAGGACCGTTGCCCGCGTTCATCTCGATTCACAGCTTTACGCCCGTACTGAACGGCGAGTCACGCGAATGGCAGATGGGAGTGCTGTGGGACAAGGACGAGAAGACGCGCGACATATTCCTCGAGGGACTGCGCGGCGCCGGATATCACGTTGGTGACAACGAACCGTACTCGGGTAAGGCGCCACAGGACTTCACGATTGACCATCACGCCGAGGAACTCGGCTTGCCGCATATCGGTATCGAAATTCGGCAAGATCTGATTGACGACGAGGCCGGTGTGGCGGAGATTGCGGCAGTGATGCACGACATCATCGGGTCACTACCTGAGCGGCTGGAGATGAAGAACGATCGCATAACCGCGTAGCCGCCCGGCAATAGGCCGATAATAAGAAAGGGGCAGGGGATGGGCACTAACGAGCCGTCATTTACGCTCGGCATAGAAGAAGAATATCTGTTGGTCGACAAGGAGACGCGAGGTCTCGTTATCGATCCGCCTGAAAGCCTGATGGCCGAGGCCGAGGAGAAGTGCGGCCCGCAGGTCACGTCGGAATTGCTGCGTTCGCAGATCGAGGTTGGCACCAAGGTCAGCGCCAATATCCAGGAAGCGCACGAAGATCTCGCGCACCTGCGCCGCAGCGTCATCGAGGTCGCTAACAACCACGGCCTGGCACCGATCGCCGCGTCGACGCATCCGTTCTCCGCCTGGCGAGAGCAGAAGCACACCGAGAAAGACCGCTACGACCAGCTGACGCATGAAATGCAGGGTGCTGCGCGTCGGCTCATGATTTGCGGCATGCACGTCCATGTCGGCATCGACGACGACGAATTACGCATCGACCTGATGAACCAGATGTCGTATTTCCTGCCGCATCTGCTCGCGCTGTCGTGCTCGTCACCGTTCTGGCTGGGACACGACACGGGTCTCAAGAGCTATCGACTGACAATCTTTGACGCGTTGCCGCGCACCGGCATACCGGAGCGGTTCGCGAGCTGGGCCGAGTACGAGCGACATGTCGGCATCATGCAAAAGGCCGGGCTGATCGAAGACTCGACTCGAATCTGGTGGGACCTCCGTCCCAGCGGTCGCTACCCGACGCTCGAAACGCGCGTCATGGATGTGTGCACCCGCCTCAAGGATTGCATCTCGCTCGCGGCCTTGCTCGCCTGCACCTTGCGCATGTTGTGGCGACTGCGCATGCGCAACCAGCGCTGGCGAATTTACACGCCAATGCTGATTCGTGAGAACCGCTGGCGAGCGATGCGCTACAGTTTCGACGAGGGGCTGATTGACCTTGCCAAGGGTGAGGTCGTGCCGTTCAGCGACCTGTTGGATGAACTGTGCTCGCTGATCTGGGACGATGCGAAAGCGCTCGGTTGCGAAAAGGAAATCAGCGGCGTCCACGATATCCTGACGCGCGGCACGAGCGCGCACCGCCAGCTCAAGGACTACGAGCTCGAACGGGCCTCAGGCGCAAGCGTTGAGGACAGCCTCAAGGCCGTCGTCGATACGTTGATTCACGACACGGCCAAAGGCCTGTAGCGGCGGGCTTTTAGACTGTATCCAAGTCGTTTTGTGAACTACGACACACTGTGCCGTCCGGAATGGGGCACAGGTCGCATTATGTTGTGCCGAAGCCCGATAGCATGGGCAACATGGTGTCGTTTACCTCAATTTTGCCGCCGATCCTGGCGGTGTCGGCCGTGGCGTACGCAATCCTTGCTGTACGCGTGGCGCGCACGACCCCCGAAAACCCGAACAACCTGATCAGCTTCTTCCTGTTTCTCGTCGCCGGCATGGTGGCGGGCTCGGCGTTCTCCTACGGCGCGACGGATGCCACCTTGTACGGCATCGGGCGCACGCTGAGCTTCTTCTCGGCTGGCTTCATACCCGTCGTGTTCTACCTGATCTACCGCGAGTTCACGGTAGGCAAAGCGCACCCGATACTGATCGCAATGCTCTGTATCATCCCGATATCGACAACGGTGCTCGCGCTGACGAATTCGATGCATGAGATGATCTGGCAGGCCGTCGAAACGCCATCCGGGCTCATCTTCTCGGAGATGCTCGATCATCCCTGGTACCGGCAGATTTATGCGCCATATACCTACGGGCTGTTTGCGCTCTCAATGCTGCTGCTGATCAGTCGCTTGCCAACGATCGCGCCCGCGCATCGCGGGCGCATACTGCTGTTGCTCGTTGCCGCGGTACTGCCGTTCAGTATCAGTATCGCGAACTCGTTCTTCGGCATCGGCCCGCCGGAATTCCCGTTCACGACAACGTCGATGACCGTGATGTTCCCATTGTTCGCCTACGTCAGCCTGAAGCTGCGCCTGCATGAGTTCAGCCCGCTGGCCTACCAAACCCTGTTCGACCACGTCCGTGACCCGATCTTCGTACTCGACAGCGACCAACGCATCATCTGTGCGAACCAGGCTGCTGAGCAGCTGCTCCAGGGTTCCGAACATGAACTGATCGGGAGAAAGCTCTGGGAGGACTTTCCGGAAGCGCGTGCGATCATCGAGCAGGCGAAGGACCTTGACCTGACACAGACGTTGCGCATGGACACGAACAATGTCTACGAGGTCAGCGTCGGTCCGCTGACCGGCCCCAAAGGACAGAATCTGGGCATGGTCGTTACGTGCCGCGACGTCACCGAGCGTCGCCAGGCCCTCGAGAAGCTGGCCGAGAGCGAGCACCTCGTGCGTACGCTGATCGAAACCTCATCGAACGGCATCCTGCGCTTCTCGCGCGACGAGAGCGATGCGGGCCGCAAGTTCCGTTGCGTCTTTGCCAACCGCGCTGCCGAAGGCTTTGCAGGCGAGGGCGCCGGCACGCTCGTTGGCATGCCGCTCGAGAAACTCAAGCAGTTCGACCCTGAGCGGCTGCTACGCCACTTCACCGCAGAAGACCAGCCGGTGTCACAGGTCAGCTTCGAAGTGCACAGCGATATCGAGGACGGCGACCGCTGGCTGCGTATCGTCGCCGAACCGGTTGGCGACGACTTCTCGGTGACGCTGATCGATATCACGCAACGCAAGCGCAACGAGGACAAGATGCTCGCGGACGCGCTTTGCGACCCGCTTACCGGGGTTCTCAATCGTCGCGGTTTCGAAAAGGAAGCGGCGGCATGCATTCGTCGCAGCAGCGTCGGCGCGGTGCTCTACCTCGACCTCAATCAGTTCAAATCAATCAATGACCGCTTCGGTCACCAGGCCGGCGATGCATTGCTTAAGGCGTTCGGTCATCGCCTCGAATTCTGCCTGCGACCGGAAGACGTGCTCGGACGCCTGGGCGGCGATGAGTTTGCCATTGTGCTGCCCGGCGTGGGCGTCGAGGACGTGAAGCACATCGCCGAGCGTCTGGTACAGACGTCGTCCGAGGCTTACATCATTCAGGGCCAGGAAATTACGTGTACGGCCAGCGTTGGTATCGCGTTGATACCAAAGCATGGCGAGGAACTCTGGCACCTGCTCAGCGTGGCCGACGAGGCCATGTACGGCGCGAAGAACATTTCCGAAGAAGAAGCGGCCAACGATCGTGCCGCCTACGTGGACGCCGCTACCGCGAACTAGTCCTGCTTTCCGAATCACGGTGGATTGTGTTCAGCCGCTCTCGTAACTCGTCGGGACGAAGTGACTCCAGCGGCAGATCCACCATTGCTTCGATGCGCGCCCGCAGACGCGCGTAGGCGGCGTCGAAATCGCCGTCAGCGGCCGGGTCCGGTATTCCCCAGTGTGCTGTTACAGGTGCACCGTTCCAGATGGGGCAGCACTCACCGGCTGCGTTGTCGCAGACCGTGATTACGATGTCTATCGGGGGGGCATCAGGTCCGCTGAACCGATCCCAGGATTTGGATTCGAGATCACTGACCCGGTGACCTTCGTGCTGAAGCTTCTCGATAGCGCCCGGGTTGACCGTGCCAACCGGCCGGCTGCCCGCACTGAATGCGCGCAGCGCAGGCGCGCCAATGTCATTGATCAGCACTTCACCGAGAATGCTGCGCGCAGAATTTCCCGTGCACAGCACAAGAACGTTGGTGGTCATCAGGGCAATGAAATGTCAACGAGGTCGATGATAGCTGGATCGACGTTGTCCACTGCGATCAGTTCGACGACACCGCCTATCACGAGTTCGAGCGGGAACCCTGAGACCACCACATTGCCCGTCAATGTATCCGTCAGGTAGAGGTCGTAACTCCCTTCTTCCAGCGCAACGACCGAGGACGGCCCGCCGTAACGAACGTCAAACAAGATCGCACCGACATCGTCGTTGAACTCGCCGCCGCGGTCGACCAGAAACGCGTTAAAGCGACGGTTGTTGGCAGCACCGTGAAAAATGACGAGCCTTGCACTCGTCGTATAGGCTGCGCGGTCCGGGACCAGTCCGGTCGCCACTGCACTTGACGCGTCGCCCACAACGTAGATGTTCGAAAACGTCGCCGAGGGTCGCGCCGTAAAGAGCTGTTCGATCAGAATTTGCGCCGTGCTTCCGGCAGGCGTGAAGTAAAAGGTCCGATCGGTGGTTGTCGTGTCGAGGTATGGCGTCGCGCCAGCGAACGGTACGTTAGCGGCGACGAGGTTGGTCAACTGGTCGTCGTCATAGATATCCACCGCGCCGACTTCAAGCGACGTGTTAATGAATCGTACCTGTGGTGGGCTCGTGATGTCGCCAAACGCGATCGCGGTACCGTCGCCCGTCATCGAACGCACAGCGACCGTCCCTGCATCGTTGGCGTCGCCGTCATACACCGTAATGATATGCGCGAACCCCGCGGGCAGGCTCGTGTCCTGGGTCACGAAGTACACGGTATTCACGTCATTCGCCGCCGTGACGGTCAAAACGAAGTCGCCGGCTTCGAAGTCGGCCGGGTCGGAAATCTCGCCGAATGATAGCGACGCGGCCGGCGGATTCGTACCCGGCACCGTGCCAGCTGGATCGAAATAGATATCGATGTCGCCGAGCGTGTTACTGCCGTGCGAGAAACGTGTTTCCAGGACAGTACCTTCCGCGTCAAACGTGCGAATGTCGCCATCCCAGATGGCTATGTCCGGGTTGTTGATGTCACCCGACAGGAAGAAGATCAGCTCGCGGTCTTTTTCGACCTGGAGCGTTCGCGAGGCGACACGCGACAGCGCGCTCGCACCGGGTACGATGATGTCGAAATTAAACGTGTAGCTGAAGTCGTCGTAGTCAGCGGGCGATGAGGAATTCTTGTAACTCACCTGGGAAATCAGAAGCTCCTCAATAAGAAACCGCACCGGCGGCGACCCCGGGATCGCGTTGATCATGCGGATGTTGCCTTTACCGGTCGGGTTCGGCAGCGCCGAATCGCCACCGCAGGCAACGAGCGTGACGAGGCACGCAACCAGAAACAAAATCCGTTTCATTATTTCTTTCTCTCTTCGTAGCCGTAGACCGACTTCACTTCAAGGAACTCTTCGATGCCGTGATGTCCCCACTCTCGGCCGTTGCCGGACTGCTTGTAACCACCAAATGGTGCGGCGGAATCCAGCCATGCGCCGTTGATGTGGACCATGCCGGTGCGCATTCGCGATGCAATGCGGCGCGCAGTCTCGAGATCGGCACACGAGACGTAGCCAGACAAGCCGTAGGGCGTGTCATTGGCGATGTTAACCGCTTCGTCCTCGTCATCGTAAGCAATGATTGAGAGTACCGGGCCGAAGATCTCCTCACGCGCGATCGTCATGTCATTAGTGACATTTGCGAATACCGTAGGTTTCACGAAATAGCCTTTGTCGAGTCCGTCCGGGCGGCCGGTGCCGCCGGTGACCAGCGTGGCGCCCTCGTCGATGCCGGCCTGGATTAATCCCTGGATCTTGTCCCACTGCACATCGGATACGACCGGTCCGACTTCGGTACCTTCTTCACGCGGGTTGCCGACCTTGGTTTCGGCAGCCACTCGCGCGGCGATCTCAGCTGCCTCGTCCATACGGGCCCGCGGCACGAGCATGCGCGAGGGCGCGTCACAGGACTGCCCGGTGTTGTCGAACATGTCGCCCACGCCGGACTCGACGCCTTTCGCGAAGCCGTCGTCGTCACAAATGATATTCGCCGATTTGCCGCCGAGCTCCTGCGCGACGCGCTTTACTGTCGGCGCCGCGTTCTGAGCGACCAGCACGCCGGCACGTGTTGACCCGGTAAACGACACCATCGCGATATCCGGATGGCCCGAAATCGCGGTGCCGACGCCCGGGCCGTCGCCGTTGACGAGATTGAAAACGCCTGCGGGCACGCCGGCGGCGTCGAGGATTTCGGCAAACACGATCGCGTCGAACGGTGCGATCTCGCTCGGCTTGAGTACCATCGTGCAGCCCGCGGCGAGAGCCGGAGCCACCTTGACCGCGATCTGATTCATTGGCCAGTTCCACGGCGTGATCAGGCCGCAAACGCCGATCGGCTCTTTGACGATGTTCGTCGTGCGGATGCGTTCCTCAAACTCGTAAGTTTCGAGCGCCTTGATCGCGGCCTTGATGTGCTGCGGCCCGCTCAGTGCCTGAGCTCCTTTCGCGAGTCCCCACGGTGCGCCCATCTCGTCCATGATCGCTTCCGCGACGTCCTCGTGGCGCTTGCCGAACTCGTCGAGGATGGCCTTCAGCAGGTCGAGGCGCTCCTCGCGCGTCGTCTGCGAGAAACTCGCGAAGGCTCGCTTGGCGGCAGCAACGGCCTTGTCGACATCCGCCGCTGAGCCGAGGCTGATACGGCCGTAGACCTCTTCGGTCGCCGGGTTGACGACGTCGAGGGTGCGCGGTTCGACCGGATCGACCCACTGGCCGCCGATATAGAACTGGAGCTTCTCAAGCATGTCTTGTCCTCAATGAGCGAGCCGCGAATGATAGCCTAAATCGGCTGCAGCAGGGCGGTTGGGAAGGCCGGAGCAGTCCGGCGCAGGCGGCTCAGGAGGCCGCGAGGATCTTCTGGCGGTACTCGGCCGGCGGCATGTCGTACCAGGACTTGAACGCGGTTGTAAAGGAGCTCAGGTTTGAGTAACCGAGCAGCATCGCGATCTCGAGCGATTTGAGGCGTGCGTCCTTGAGGTAGTTGACGGCCAGTTCGGCGCGCACCTCACGCAGGATCTTCTGAAAACTCGTCTTCTCGGCCTTGAGCCGGCGCTGCAGGGTCCGGCGACTCAGGCGCAGAGCGCGGCAGGCTGCGTCGGCGTTGGCTTCGCCGCGCGCCATGAGGTCGGCCAGGCGGCGTTTGAGCTGCCCGGCGATATCGTCCTGCTGGTACAGCGACCGCAGGTACTTTTCCGCCTGTTCGATGAGTTGCCTGTACATTGTGAATGACATCCAAGCCGGTACAATCCAGCTGCCTCAACAATACAGAGTGCGCCCAGATTTATAAAGGAACCGGCATGTCATCTCCCGTGAAATACACACTTACAGGCAATATCGGCGTCGTTACGGTCGATAATCCGCCCGTCAACGCGCTGTCCCACGCTGTTCGCCAGGGCCTGCTCGACGCCTTCGAGACCGCCGCCGGCGACGCCAGCGAAGCGCTGCTTCTCGTCTGCGAGGGCCGCACCTTCATTGCGGGCGCCGACATCTCGGAGTTCGGGCAGCCGCCCCAGGAGCCGTTTCTCCCGGATCTCTGCGATCGAATGGAGGCGTCAGACAAGCTGTTCGTGGCAGCCATTCACGGCACAGCACTCGGTGGCGGCTTCGAAGTCGCGCTGTCTGCGGACTACCGCTGTGCCGTGCCATCGGCCAAGGTCGGTCTGCCCGAGGTCATGCTCGGGCTACTTCCGGGTGCCGGTGGGACGCAGCGGACCCCGAGACTTGCGGGCGTCGATGCGGCGCTGCAACTGATGACGAGTGGCAAACCGATCCCTGCGGCCATGGCAAAGGAAGCCGGGCTCGTTGACGAGATCATCGAAGGTGACTTGGTCGACGGCGCGCTTACTTACGTTCAGAAGCTGCTCGATGACAACGCGCCGCGGCGCAGCACGAGCGCGCTCGACGTACCCGAACACGATGCGGCGATTTTTGATCAGTTCCGCGCGGTGCTTGGCAAGAAAGCACGCGGCCAGGTCGCACCGCAGGCGATCGTCGATTGCGTCGAGAAGGCGGCCGCGACACCGTATGAGGAGGGCGTGGCCTACGAGCGACAGCGATTCATGGAGCTCATGGGCGGCGACCAGTCCAAAGCGCTGCGGCACTTTTTCTTCGCCGAGCGCGCGGCCGCGAAAGTCGACGACCTGCCCAGGGACGTCGAGCTGCGCAACGTAGAGAGCGTGGCCGTCATAGGCGGCGGCACGATGGGTGGTGGCATCGCGATGACGTTTGCGAATGCCGGCATTCCCGTCACGCTCGTGGAGATCAGCGACGAGGCGCTCGAGCGCGGACTGGCGATCATCGACCGCAATTACGCCGGGAGCGTGAAGCGCGGCAAGCTCAGCGAAGACAAAGCAGCAGCCTGCCGGGCGCTGATTTCCGGCGCTACCGACTATTCGCAGCTGGCCGATGTCGATCTGGTCATCGAGGCAGTGTTCGAGAACCTGAATCTCAAGAAAGAGATCTTCGCGAAGCTTGACGACGTCTGTAAGGACGGCGCGATCCTCGCTACCAACACGTCGTATCAGGACGTGAATGAGATCGCAGCGGCGACAAAACGACCGCAGGATGTTCTCGGCCTGCATTTCTTCAGCCCGGCGCACATCATGAAACTGCTCGAAGTCGTTCGCGGCGAAAAGACCGCTGACGATGTGCTCGCAACCTGCATGAAACTGGCAAAGCGCATTCGCAAAGTGCCGGTTGTCGCCGGCGTCTGCTATGGCTTCATCGGCAACCGCATGCTGCAGCCGTATGCCCAGCAGACGCAGCTGCTGCTGCTCGAAGGCGCGACGCCCGAACAGGTTGACACGGCCATGGAAAACTTCGGCATGGCCATGGGTCCGCTGCGGGTTTTCGATCTCGCCGGGCTCGACGTCGGCTACAAGGCACGCGAGGCGCTCAGCGAGGAGGAGAAGGGCGACCCTGCCGGCTATCGCGTACCGGACCTGCTGGTCGAGGCGGGTCGACTGGGCCAGAAGTCGGGCAGCGGCTTCTACTCTTACGACGAGAATCGCAAGCCGACGCCCGATCCCGAAGTGCACAAAATGATCGAGGACACCGCGTCAGAACTCGGTATCAAGCGTCGCGATATCAGCGATGACGAAATCGTGGAGCGGCTGGTCGGTGCACTGGTCGACGAGGGCCACAAGATTATCGATGAGGGCATTGCGCAGCGGGCGAGCGATATCGACGTCGTGTATGTCTATGGCTACGGATTTCCGGCGTTCCGCGGCGGCCCGATGTTCCATGCTTCGTTGACGGCAGGCTAGCCAATGAATAAGAGCGGCACCGGGTATTGCTACCCGGCCCCGCTCCGTCAGTCGCAATCCGCTACGTCTAGCGAACCGCGACTTTAACGAGCTCTTCGCCCTCGGGATCCGTTACATGCACGGCGCAGGCGATACACGGGTCGAAGCTGTGTATCGTGCGCAGGATCTCGAGCGGTTGCTCCGGATCGTGCATGTCGTGCGCATCCTCCAGCGCGGCTTCATAGGCACCGGGCTGGCCATTGGGGTCGCGAGGACCCGCGTTCCAGGTGCTCGGAACGATCGCCTGGTAGTTCGCGATCTTCTCATCTTCGATCACGATCCAGTGCGACAGCGCGCCTCGAGGCGCTTCCATGACGCCAACGCCCTTGCATTGCTTCGGCCAACTCGACGGTTTCCACAACGTCTCGTCGAACGTCTTCGTGTCGCCGGCCTTGATGTTGCCAATCAGCGAATCCAGCCAGGTCTGCATGCCGTCGGCAAGCACAGCCGTCTCGAGCGTGCGGGCCGCCGTGCGGCCGAGCGTCGAGAACAGCGCCCGCGTCGGCAGCTCGAGCTGTTGGAGCGTCGTGTTGACGAGGTGCTGGGTCAGGTCGTGACCTTTGGCGTACAGCATCAGGACGCGCGCCAGCGGTCCAACTTCCATTGCATGGCCGTTCCAGCGTGGTGACTTGAGCCACGAATAGCCGGTCTCGACATCGAGCTGGTCATACGGTGGTTGCGGGCCGGTGTAGTTCAGGTTCGTTTCACCGGTCCACGGATGCAGTCCGACTTCCTTGCCGCCCGTGTAGTCGTACCACGAGTGGGAGACGAACTCCTGGACACCGTTCGGGTCGTCGAGCGGTACCTCGTGGATCGTTGTGATATCGCGATCGAGGATCGCGCCGCGCGGGAACAGGAACGAATCGGGATCGTCCATGCTGGTTGCGGGCAGGTCGCCAAAGCACAGGAAGTTGCCAAGACCTTCGCCGCGATAGAACCAGTCCTTGTAGAAACTGGCGACCGCCAGCGTGTCCGGCACGTAGACCTGCTCGACGAAGGTCTTCATCTTGTTGATGATGTCCTGGACCTCGGCCAGCCGCTTGGAGTTGATGGCGGAATCGGAGTTCAGGTCGATCGGGCAGGGCGCGCCGCCGACGACGAAGTTCGGATGCGGGTTCTTGCCACCGAAGATCGCGTGCAGGCGTGCGACATCGCGTTGCCACTCGAGCGCGTCGAGATAATGCGCAACGGCCATCAGGTTGGCTTCAGCCGGCAGCTTGTACTCAGGGTGTCCCCAGTACGCTTTGGCGAAGATACCGAGCTGGCCGGCCTCAACGAAGTCTTTTACCTTCTTCTGCACGTCGCGGAAGTAGCCCTCCGACGAACGCGGGTAACTGCTCAGCGACTGCGCGAGTGCCGACGTCGCCTTGGGATCCGCGCTCAGCGCCGATACGACGTCCACCCAGTCCAGCGCGTGCAGGTGATAGAAGTGCATCACGTGGTCATGGATGTACTGCGCGCCGATCATCAGGTTGCGGATCAGCTCGGCGTTCGGCGGAATCTTCGCGCCGACCGCGTTTTCTACCGACCGGATCGAGGCCATGCCGTGTACCAGCGTGCAAACCCCGCAGATGCGCTGCGCGAATGCCCAGGCGTCGCGAGGATCGCGGCCTTGCAGGATAATCTCGATACCGCGGACCATCGTGCCGGACGAATAGGCCTGACCGATGCTGTTGCCATCCATCTGGGCTTCGATGCGCAGGTGTCCTTCGATGCGTGTGATGGGATCGACTACGACTCTTGCGTTCATGACCCATCCTCCTCAAGGTTTTCGGCAACCATTTCCATGAGGCTGCCCATCTTGTAATCCCAGTTGAAGTATTCCTGAGAGTCGTCAAAGCTTTGTCGACAGTTGGCGCAGCTCGACAACAGCTCGTCGGCTTCGGTCTTCTCAACCTGGTCCATCTTCAGTTTGAAAACACGACGCCGTAAGCCATCGGCACGCGTGATCGTGACGACACCGCCGCCGCCGCCGCAGCACCAGTTATAGTCGCCGCCAAACTGCATCTCGCGGAAATCCACACCGAGGTGATCGAGCACGACACGTGCCGCCTTGGTGGCGCCGCCGCGTCGTGAGACCTGGCAGGGATCGTGATACGTGACGCTCTTCGGAACGTGCTTGACACGAATCTTGCCCTTCTCGAGGGCGTCGGCCATGTACTCGGAGATGTGCATCACCTTGAACGGCAGAGGCTTGCCGTACATGTTGGCGCCTTGCCAGCGCAGCGCCATGTAGGCGTGGCCGCACTCCGGAAGCACGATCATCTTTGCGCCGATCTTGATGGCGGCATCGATGAGTTTCATCGTTGCAACCTTCTGCCAGTCCGGGTTGCCGGAGAGCATGCCGAAGTTGGTTGCCTCGAAACCGTCGGTCCTGAAGGTCCAGGTTTCGCCGGCCGCGTTCAGGATCTTCGCGGTTGCGGCGATCGACTGCGGATACTTCTGGATTTCGATCGACGACATGACGGCGAGCACGTCGGCTTGTTCGACGTCCATCGGAATCTCGACGTCGTGCTCGTCAGCCATCCATTCGACACGGTCCTCGAACTTCTCTGGCGTAATGCCGAGCGGGCTGCCGGTTTCGGCCGATTTCTTTGCGACCTCGTGCAGCTCGTGCGGAATCAGGCCGGCTTTGAACATGCCGTGCCGTGCCATCGAGACCAGTCCCGCGATATCGATGCCCATCGGGCACACGAGTGAGCAGCGACCGCACACGGTGCAGCTGTCATACAGCAAGTGCTGCCACTCTTCGAGGTCGTCAATCGTGACGTGGCGTTTCAGGCCGAGCAGGCGATAGAAGAACGCGAACGGTCCAACCTGTCGCTTGTACGTCCGTTTGAACAGTTCGATCTTCCAGATCGGCGTGTAGCGCGGATCGTCGGTGCGTACGTGATAGTGGCACGCATCTGCGCACATGCCGCAGTGCAGGCAGCCGTCGAGATACGACGCGGTCTGCGTGTTGAAGTTCTTGACGAAGTGGTGCATCGCAGCATTGATGCGCGCCTCGTCTTCCATGTCACCCTGTTTGTCGTGCCGAATCTCGGGCGGCTTGTAGGCCAGCCGTTCAGCTTCACGATCAAGAGTGTGTCTGCCGTCTACGGTGGTCATGTCCGTGCCCCCCTGCGCTCAAATACCATGCCGGTTGTGCCACGTGTGATGAACACGAGGAACGTGTGGCCGAGCTTGCCGAACGGCAGCCAGATCATGAGTAGCACGACGCTCAGAATGTGGATCGCCAGCAGGTCTTCGTAACGGAAGCCGATGCGTAGCGGAATAATGAGTCCCGTTACGAGCGGCAACGTGGATACGAACCAGCTGAAGTAGTCATCAAAATTCGAGATCAGCCTCAGTACCGGGCTCGTGAGACGCCGCACAAGCAGTGCGACAGCGGAGGCCACGGAAGCCACGCCGAGCACGTAGATTGCATTGTTCGGAAGGCCCGGCCAGCTAAAGCCCAGGAAGCCCTCGAAGAACATGATGTGCGGGACGAACAACAAGACGACTGCGAACAGCCCGATGTGCATGACGTAGGCCAGCATCTTCGGGTACAGCGTCGCCGGCTTGAACGGTGTCGCGGTGAAGCTGCGTGAGTAGATTACCTTTAGCGCTGCACCGAGACCGCCGCGCGCGCGTGGTTCGGAGTAGTCCGGCTTTTCCCTGAGCAGGAGGATACCGACGATGCGCCAGATCGTACCGGCGACGAGTATGTAGGCCGCTACCTGCAGGGCAGGGCCGCGTGCGAATTCAAGAAGGTCCATATCATCCCTCCCGCGTAAACTTGTCTTGGCGACGACGTCCCGCCGCGGCCGCGACGACACCCATTGCCACGCCGGCAGCCGCAGCGCCAGCCAGTTTGGTGCCGCTATCGAACTTGCCTGTCGACAGCGGATTGTAGAAACCGCCTTTGTCCCAGAATGCCGGCTCCGAGCAGCCGAGGCAGGGGTGACCGCCTTCGATCGGGAAGCTCGTGCCACTGTTCCATTTGGCCGTGGCACAGGCGTTGTACGTGATCGGCCCCTTGCAGCCGAGTTTGTACAGGCACCAGCCCGCCTTCGCGCCTTCGTCGTCGAAGGTCTCGGCGAACTTGCCCTGCTCGTAGAACGGCCGACGGTAGCAGCGGTCGTGGATCGTCTGGCCGTAGAAAGCAAGCGGACGACCGTGCTTGTCGAGTTCGGGTAATTGCCCGAACGTCAGGAACTGCGTCAATACCGCGGTCATGACCATCGGGATCGGCGGGCAGCCAGGTACGTTGATAACGGGCTTGTCGGTCACCAGTTCGTCAACGGCAACGGCACCGGTCGGGTTGGGGTCCGCACCGGGGATGCCGCCAAATGCCGCGCAGCTGCCGATTGCGACGACGGCCGCGGCGCCCTCGACCGTTTCCTTGAGCATGTCGAGGTTGCTGATGCCGGCAATCGTTGAGTAACCGGGATTGCCAAGCGGGATCGAGCCATCAACGAGTACGAGGTAGCTGCCGTGGTTCTCCTCCATCGCAGCGTGGCGGGCAGCTTCGGCCTGGTCGCCCGAGGCGGCCTGCAGCGTGTGATGGTAGTCGAGCGAGATCGCATCGAAGATGAGCCCCTCGACGGTCGGCGACGCCGACCGCGTCAGCGACTCCGTGCACCCCGTGCACTCCTGAAAGGACAGCCAGATGACGGATGGCCGCCGCGCACTCTCGATTGCCGCGGCGATGCGCGGAATCATGCTTGGCGGTAATGCCAGTATCGAGGCCGTCGTGGCGCAGTACTTGAGAAATCCGCGGCGAGATACCCCCTTCGCTTGCAGAACTTCCCCAACGGTAGGTCTTTTCTTCATGCTGTTTTCCTCCCGCGAAAATCTATGTAGTCAGCTGATCCTCCAGGCGAGCGCGGCCGGCGGTAATGTCGGCTTCCTGTGACGACAGGATTTCCGGTGTACGGGTAATCTCGATGTAACGGCCCACGACTTCGTCATGGGGATTGCGGTGTTCGAGCCACCACACGCCCGGATAGGCCGTTTCGCGAATGCGACTGGTCCCCAGTGCATCCAGTTTGCACGACAGCTCGCCCGTACCGAGCGTCGCTTCAAGGTGTTCAAGTTCGCCGGGTCCGAACGGCAGTCCGGCGAGATCGATGGTTGTTGGCTCGTCCGTTTCCAGCAGTCGGTCGACCGCGTGCAGGACTTCGTTGAGCAGCGGGCCCACGTTGCCGTAGAAGGGTGTATTCCTGACTTCTTCGGGGCCCGTCACGCCCGTGCTTCCGGCGGGGCATCATCGCGCCACGAACGCACTAGATCTTCGGCCAGCGCGACGGCTTCGGGCACGGCCGCAGCCACGGGTTCGGTTGGTTCGGTGCCCCAGTCCATATCGGCCGGTTCGATGCCGATCAGGGCGCGATGGCAGGGCAGTTCGCCGCGCAGGCGCAGCGCATCCATGAGGTCCGACAGGCCAACCTCGTGCACGCTGCCTTTCTGTCGGCGCAGGTGCGAGTCCATGTCCTCGTCCTGCAGGACCGTCACGGAGCCCGGCGCCTTGCCGAGTTTCATCGCATCAAGGGCAACCAGGCCGTCGAGTCCGGCGAGTCGATCGAGGAGTGCGAGCCCCACCGTGCCGCCGTCGATACAGTCGATCGTATCGTCGCTATTGCCTTCGGCAAATCGCTCTAGCGTGTGGATACCGGCGCCGTCATCCGTGAGCAGGCTGTTTCCGATTCCAACGACGGCGATGGATTTCGCGTTGCTGGTCATGTACGTTCTCTTTATTAGCAAACCCTAATAAAGGAATCGGGTGATTAATATGCCGGTTAATACGGATACACCTGAAACTTCTATATGACAATACGCAGTTTCACCAAGTCGTTACTCTCTGTTTTTATTGGGATTTTCACGCTACAAGCCGCTCAGGCGGCCGATTCGTGCTCCGCGGAGTCCGAAGTTGCCCTGCAAATCCTCGGTTCTGGCGGCCCGATCGCCGACGACGGCCGAGCATCGAGCGGCTTCCTTGTCTGGATCGACGGCAAATCCCGCGTGCTGATCGATGCCGGCGGCGGCACGTTTCTGCGCTTTGGTGAAGCCGGTGCGCACTTTATCGATCTCGAATTCGTCGGTCTGAGCCATTTTCACACCGACCACTCCGCCGACTTCGCGGCGCTGATCAAGTCCGGCAATTTCTCGACGCGCAAACGCTCGTTGCGCGTCGCCGGGCCCGACGGCGACCGGATGTTCCCCGGGCTGAACGGCTTTCTCACGTCACTGTTCGATAGCGACGCGGGTGCCTATGCCTACCTGTCTTCGTTCCTCGACGGCACCTCGGGAACGCCGATGCTGACGCGGCGCGAGGTCGGCCGTGGCGATCCCGTCGTTGTGTATCAGAGTGAGGGTCTCGTCGTCGACGCCATGCGCGTGCCGCACGGCATCGTCCCGGCCGTCGCATTCCGCGTGAGGGCCGGGGACAAGACGATCGTCTTCGCCAGCGACCAGAACGGCAGCGATCCGGCGTTCGCTGACTTCGCAGCTGACGCAACGATTCTCGTTATGCACATGGTCGTACCCGAGGGTATCGAAGGCGTTGCTCGGCGCCTGCACGCCCCGCCGAGCGTCATCGGCGGCATCGCTGCGGCGGCGAGTCCCGATACGCTGGTGCTGAGCCATTTCATGGCGCGCAGCCTGCATAAAATCGATCGCAATGTCGCGCTCGTACGCGAGCGCTACGATGGCAGGATTGTTCTCGCCGAAGACCTGATGTGCGTTATGCCGTGAGTGGCAGTCGCCGAGCGACTTGGGTTACGCAGGCTTATCGACCGGCAGACCTGCCTCGTTCCAGGCGACGATGCCGCCGTCCATCGAGCGCACGTTGCGAAAGCCCATATCGTCCATCGACTTGGCTGCCAGCGCCGAGCGGCCGCCCGTGCCACAGTAAAGCACCATGTCTGCATCGGCCGGGTCGGTGGTGGCACCGATGTGCTCGAGGGTTTTGAGAATCTGAAACTCGAGCATCCCGCGCGGTACGTGAATTGCGCCCGGGATGTGCCCGCGCGCGTATTCTTCCGGCTCCCTGATGTCGACCAGAATCGTGTCCGAATTAAGGAACTCTTCTACCTGGGACACCGTGCATTCCTTGATCGTGGCCTTGGCCTTGGCGACAAAATCGGCGGGCGAAACGAGCATCGGGTTACTCCGTAGACGAATAGGGGTTGGGCGGCATCAGTGCCGCGGGAATTGCAGCCCGACGGCGAGCCGCGTCGGGCGGGTAGTTGTCCGCAAGATAGGCAATGATGCGGCTCTCCGTCTCCGTATCGAACTGCCAGAGGTTCTGCTTGGCCTGCATCCAGCGGATCATGGTCAGCCACTGTTGTGCCGTGCCTCGCTGCTGCGTCACCAGCTTGGCCGAATGGCACGGGGTGCAGTTCGCGCGCACGATCTCCCAGTGCTCGGCCATGATCAGGCCGGTCACCGGATCCACTTCAGGCTCGGCCACGACGACCACAGGTTTGGCCGCTGGTGCCGGCGGCGCGGCTTCTTCCTTTGAGCACGCGCCGAGCAATGTGGCTCCAGTGACGGCGGCGATGATGAAGCCAAGTCGCGTCATCAAACTGCCTGCACCGCGATCCTGTGACACGCGTTGTTCAGATAGCCCTTCGGGTTCCAGCCGGGCAGCACCATCGGTTGTGCGCGCCCCGTATCGTCGGTTGCCCGCGCCCAGACTTCGTAATAACCGGTTTCAGGAAACTCGACAGACGCCTGCCAGTGTTGCCACGCGAAACGGTTGGCCGGTTTCTCCAGCGTGGCCTTCGTCCATGTAGCGCCGAAGTCGATCGATACGTGTACTTCGACAACCTCGCGATCGCCGGCCCAGGCATGTCCGCGAATGGCGAGTTTGGCCGCAATGTCATGCTCGATGCCGGACTTCGGGTAGGTGACCAGGGATTTCACGGGCATCGACTCGATGATGCACATTTCTTCGTCCGGCACGACGGTGCCCGGCGCGACGGACTCGCAAGGCACTCGGTATGACGTGCCGGTCATCTTTGGACCATCGTGCACCTGGTTGCGAACGACGATTTTGCGTAGCCATTTGCCGGCAACCGAGCCAGGCCAGCCTGCGATGACGAGTCGCAACGGATAGCCATTCATATGCGGAATGTCTTCGCCATTCATTGCCCAAGCGATCAGGGATTCGTCCTCGAGGGCTTTGTCGAGCGGGACGCCCCGAGAGATCGGCACCTTGTTCGGGTCACCGCTGACATGGGTATCTGCGCCGTAATAGGCAACATAGACGGCGTCGTCCTTGATACCGACGTGTTCGAGGACATCGCGCAGGCGCACCCCCGTCCACTGGGGGCAGCCGATCGCGCCCGTGGTCCACTGGTTACCTGAGGCCGGCGGGACAAACTCACTGCGACCATTACCGCCGCACTCGAGCTGCAACTGGTAGGTATGGTGCCTGAACTTCGCTTTGAGGTCGGCGACCGACAGCGTCATCTCCTGCTCAACGGATTCGCCGCCGATCGTGAGTTCCCAGGGGTCCACTTCGATGTTGTCAGCGACCGGCGGAATGCCGTTATTGCGCACGAACAGCCTTTCTGCCGGTGTGATGCGATCGTCGAGGAGGTGTGCCGGCGCCTCGGCGTTGACAGGCCGATCGTTGAGAACGATCAGTCCTTCCTTGCCGGGAATCGTGAACGGTTTCTCGCTCTGTGCGAGCGCTGCCGGGATCAGCCCGCCCGGCATCAGGTGGGCGAACGGAATTGAAGCGCCGACGGCGGCGGACATTGCCATGAGGCCGCTTCCTTTGAGAAAACCGCGTCGAGTGACCGGATTCGTCTGTCGTCCCCAGACGGCCTTGTCGGCGGCAACGGGGTCGTCCCCGTAGAGTTCGTGAATACCGCGCTTCTTGTCTGTCATACGGTTAACCTGGCGCGTCGCCAATTAGTAAAGTAATGAAATCAGCGCGATGCTGACGCCGCCGACGAGCAGGGCCGCGACGAGTCCGGCGCCGAGAGGCTTGAGCCCAATGTCTGCGAGTCCCCGGATGCTCGTGCCGAGCCCGACCGCTGCCATCGCTACACCGAGGCAGAGCTCGGCCGCTTCCTTCGTGTGGCTGACGATCGCCTGCCATAGTGCGGGCTCGAGTACGCCGAACGGTTGCTCCCCCATGTCACCCACTGTGCGCAGCAGGCTCATTAGCGCAAAGCCGATGACGAACAACGGAATCATCGTGTACCAGGCTGGCGCCTCGGTGCCGTCCGAGTGGTTACGGTGATAGACGATGCTCATTAACGGGATCACGAGGAGCATGCCAAGATTTCGCACGAGCTTGGTAACAGTCGCGACATCGAGCGCCTGCGGTTCGTTGTAGTACTGCTGGTAAACGAGACCGGCGCCGGCAACCTGCGCGGTTTCGTGCACCGAGGTGCCGAGGAACAGGCCGCTCTTGAACGCATCGCCGTCAAAAATGAAGTGCCCCGCGAACGGGTACAGGAGCATGGCAATGACACCGAACAGCGTGATGCAGGCGACCGCGTAGGCCACCTCGTTGTCCTTGGCCGCGATCGTCGGCGCTGTGGCAACGATCGCGGTCGCGCCGCAGATACTCGTGCCTACGGCGATCAATGTACCCAGCTTGCCGGACAGACCGAGTCGTCTTGCAAGGAATGTGACGACGATGAGCGCCGCGGCGACGGCGCCGATGATCACGGGCAGTGCCTGCAGGCCAATGGCGCCGGCCTGGCCAAGACTCAGGCGAATGCCGAGCAGTACGATACCGAGTCGCAGCACGCGGACGAGACCGAAACGGATGCCATCCTGCATGATGTTCGGCAGTGTGAAAGTGTTGCGAATGATGATGCCGAGAATAATCGCCATCATGATTGCGCTGACAGGGCTCTTCGGCAGACCCATCAGGTCCTTGCCGATGAACTCCGACAGAAATTGCCCGGCAAACGCCAGGACGAGTGCAAGTAGCAGTCCAGGTAAGACGTTCATGATATTGCCCAGAGCCCCAAATCCCGGAGCAAGATAAAGGGCGTGGAGATTGTTATCTGCACGCCCTTGGGTGGTTCTACGCGGTGTGTTTGATCAGGAACCGAAACACGCCGTCGTCTTCCGAGTGTTCGACGAGTTCGTTTCCGGTCTGGCGGCAGAATGCCTCGAAATCGGCAACGGAACCCGGGTCGGTTGCGAGGATCTCGAGCGTCCCGTCAGCCGGCACCTCCTTGAGCGCCTTGCGGGCCTTGAGAATCGGCAGCGGGCAGTTGAGGCCCTTCGCGTCGAGTGTATGGTCAGCCATGGGTTGTCTCCGTCAGATAAAGAGGTTGATGTCGGCTTGCGTTGCGACTTCGATGTAGGTTGCCGCGCCGCCAAGCTCCGGACCTTCGATCATATCGTCGAGCGTATACTCGAACAGGTCCATCGTCATCTGGCAGGCGATGAGCCGAACCTCGGCCTCGACGGCCAGTTCGCGCAGGTCCTCGATCGAGGCGACGCCTTTCTTGTTCATGAGGTTTTTCATCATCTTCGTGCAGGCTGCATCAACACCCGGGATCGCCGTCAGGATGTTAGGCAGGCCCATGTGGCCGCCCATCATCGGCATCTTCATCGCCGGGTTACCGGCCGCGGTGAGCTGCAGGTCGAGCTTCTTCAGGAGTAGCGGCAGACCATAGAACGTGAAGAACATGGTCACGGGCAAACCCATGGCTGCGGCAGTGGTCGCAAGGATGAACGGCGGGTAGGCCCAGTCGAGAGACCCCTTGGTCACGATGATCGACATGCTTTTTTCTTCAGCAGACATGGCTTGGTTCCTCTTCTCTTAAGGGGTTCAGGCAAACTCATATTAGACTATCAGAATTGTCTTTATTAGTGAAATGTAATATTGTCAATTGATGCGCTCTCTCGATCCAATCTACATCGGTAGCGAGATTTTCAGGCGGCCGGCCTTCGGTGCCAACCACCCGCTCAGCATCATGCGGCACGCGGCCGTGATGGATCTTCTCAATATGCTCGGCTGGCTCGACGATGATGAATTCATGAAGTGCAAGCCTGCATCCGTCGAGCAACTGCAGCGCTTCCACGACCGGTCTTACGTGCGTGCCCTGCAACATGCGAACGCGACGGGCAAGGTCGATCCGGAGGTGCGTGATCGATACCAGATCGGCACGATGGAGAACCCACTTTTTGCCGGCGTCTTCGATCGCGCCGCGACGACAGTCGGCGGATCGATACTCGCTGCAAATCTGGCGAACGAGGGCAGGGTGGTATTTCATCCGTCGGGGGGCACGCATCATGGTCGTCCGGATCGCGCCAGCGGCTTCTGCTATTTCAACGACCCCGTTTTCGCGATTCTTACGCTGCTCGACCTCGGCAGAGAGCGAGTCCTCTATATTGACCTCGATGCGCATCATGGCGACGGTGTCGAGGAAGCCTTCTATCTCTACCAGCGTGTGACGACGCTGTCTGTTCACGAAGCCCAGCGGTGGCCGTTCAGCGGCACGCGCTCGCGGCCTTCCCAGAACGTTCACAATTTCAGCGTGGCGCCGGGGCTCAACGACACGGAACTCGAGTTTCTCGTCGATCACGCGATCATGCCGCTGATCGCGGAGCGCGAACCCGATGCGCTCGTATTATGTTGCGGCGCTGATTGCCTTGCTGGCGACCCGTTGTCGAAGATGGCGCTGTCGAATGTTGCCCTCTGGGATACCGTCGCGCGCTTGCTTGCCATCGACCTGCCGACCGTCGTTCTGGGCGGCGGTGGCTACAACCCGTGGACGGTCACGCGCTACTGGGCCGGCATATGGGGCATGATCAAGGGCGAAACGGTGCCCGAGCGCCTGTCAGCTGAAGCGACAAGCTTCCTTGGAGAGATGGAATGCGACCTCATCGATGAGGACGAGATCGAGCCGGAGTGGCTCACGTCGCTCGCGGATACCCCGTATCCCGGGCCCGTGCGGGACACGATAAAATCACTGGTAACTGATGCCGGGAGACACGTTGCATGAGCTGGCTTGATTTGCTTGCGGGAATCGAGGATCTCGAGGATGCGGAGTTCGATGCCGATCTCATCGCCGAATTCGAACGACGTCGGGACGTCGCCGTTGCGCGGCCAATACGATTCTCGACGCCGACGTTCAAGGAGTACGAGAGCACCGAACTCGAGGGTTGCGGCAAGAACAGTTTCCCGGCGTTCTCGATAACCGCCGGCGAATGTGGTCTCAACTGCGACCACTGCCAGAAGAAGATCCTCGAGCCGATGATTCCTGCGACCAGTCCGCAGATGCTCGATGAGAAGGTACGGCAACTCGTCGACACCCAACAGCTCAGCGGCTTCCTGCTGAGCGGCGGTTCGAACCGCAAGAACGAAATTCCCTACGGCCGCTACATGCCCGTCATCGAGGGGCTCAAGACCGAGTTTCCGGGTCTCAAGGTCGCCGTGCACACCGCGCTGCTCGATGAGCGGCGCGCGAAAGACATGGAAAGCGCCGGTGTGGATACGGTCATGATGGACGTCATCGGCGCGCAGGAAACGATCGAGCAGGTGTACAAGCTCAAGCGCCCGGTCGAGGACTTCGAAGAAACGCTGGCTGCGCTGTGTTCAACTTCAATGGAAGTAACGCCGCACATCGTTGTCGGCCTTCACTATGGGCAGATACTTGGCGAAGCTAACGCGCTCGACATGGTCAGTCGCTATGACGTCAACGCGCTCGTTCTCGTCGTGATCATGCCGTTCTATGCGAAACCCGGCACGTTCGTGACCCCTGAGACGTCCGACGTCGGTCGCATCTTCCTCGAGGCGAGGGAGCGGCTCGCGGACCAGCAGGTGCTGCTGGGCTGCGCCAGGCCGCCCGGGATGCACAAGCGTATCACCGATGCCTACGCGATCATGGCCGGACTCGACGGTATCGCATTTCCCGCCGACGGCGCCGTGTCGGTCGCGCATACGATCGGCCGGCCATTCGAGCAGGCGCATTCATGCTGTTCAATCAAGGTGGGCAGCGATCTCAAGAACCGATTACAGGCATCGTTCGCCGCTTAGGACCGGAAATTATGGGTTGTATCGAACACAAGAAATCGCCGGCGACCGATAGCAACGGTCGCGACTTCAATCCTTACGAGGTCATGGAGCCGCGGCTGCCTGGCAAGACGCCGGTCGATCGGCGTAATGGCAAGCACGTCAAGGCCAACGACATACCGCCAGAGGGTGTTTACCTGCCCAACAACAACATACTCGCGCCTCACATGAAGTCGCCCGAGTATGTTCAGCTTTCCAATGCCGCCGCGATCACGCTCGGCATCATGGGCGGCCGCATGTACGGCTGTGAGTGCACGCGCTGCCTGAACCTGCTGCTGACTTATCCCGAGGGCTGCCGCGCCAACTGTGCCTACTGCGGCCTCGCGCGTCATCGCGAGGCAGAGCGTGACTACGCGGACCGCAACTTCATTCGCGTCGACTGGCCCGCCGTGCCGATGACCGACATCGTCGACATCGTGGCCAGGGATCCGGAGAACAGCCCGTTCCATCGCATGTGCATCTCGATGATCACGCACCCGCGATCCGAACAGGACACATTCAACGTGCTCGAACAGTGGACCGACCGTATCGATCCCGACGCGATCCCGGTGTCGATCCTGTCGAATCCGACCACAATGACGCGTGACGACGTGCAGAAGTGCAAGGACCTTGGCGCCGATATTTTCACGGTCGCCCTCGATGCGGCGACGCCCGAACTGTTCGACCGCACACGCGGCAAAGGCGTGCAGTCGCCCCACAAATGGAAGAAGTACTGGGACACGCTGCTCGAAGCGAAAGATATTTTCGGCCAGGAGAAATTCGGTGCCCACATCATCGTTGGCATGGGTGAGACCGAGTACGAGGTACTGAATCTCGTCCAGGAACTGGTCGACCTCGGCGGGCACAGCCACATGTTCTGTTTCTTCCCCGAAGAAGGCTCGCTCATGGATCACCTGCCGGCGACGCCGCGCGACCAGTGGCGGCGCGTGCAGCTGGCGCGTTACCTGATCGACTACCGCGATGTTCGCGTCGACCACATGCGCTTCGACGATGCGGGCCGGGTCACTGATTACGGCATTTCGAACGCCGAACTCAACGATGTCATCGACGCCGGTATCGCCTTTCGAACATCGGGTTGTCCAGGTAAATTCCAGGACGACATCTCGGCCTGTGACCGTCCTTACGGTGACTCACCGCCCAGCAACATCGCGAGCTACCCGTTCCAGCCCAAGAAGAAAGACCTCAAGAAGATTCGCAAGCAGCTCGATATTCCGGTGACCGTCAGGTAATGAGCGAGACATTCCGCATTATCGACACCGGAGTGCGGGAAGGGCGTTCCAACATTGCTTTCGACGCGGCGCTGATCGAGCTGCGGCAGCAAGGGGTCGTGCCGGACACGATTCGCTTTCTTCGCTTCCCGCCCACGGCATTGATCGGTCGTCACCAGGATTTGAGCCGTGAAATCAACCTCGATTATTGCCGCGACGATGGCGTCGGCACGGTCCGGCGGATCACGGGAGGCGGGGCGATCTACCTCGACGAGGGGCAGCTCGGCTGGGAGCTCGTCTTTCATCGCTCGGCACTTGGCATCGCGGCGCTGCCCGACCTCGCTCGCGAGATCTGCAATGCGGCCGCAGCCGGTTTGAGCGAGCTCGGTGTTGACGCCAAGTTCCGGCCGCGCAATGACATTGAAGTTGGCGGACGAAAGATCAGCGGCACGGGCGGCTTCTTCGACGGGGACATCCTGATCTACCAGGGCACTGTGCTCGTCGACATGAATCCCGCCCAGATGGTCAGGGCGCTGAACATCCCCGAGGCAAAGGTCACGAAGCACGACCTCGACTCGGCGGAGAAGCGTGTGGTCACTTTGAAAGAGCTGCTGGGTGACGAGCTGCCGGACATAGAAACAATCAAGGCAGCGCTGATCAAGGGCTTCACGGAAGGTCTGGGTATCAAGGCCGAGCCAGGCGAGATCACCGAGGCCGAGGAGGCTCTCGCGCAGCGTATCTTTGAAGAGGAAATCGGCACCGACGACTTCGTCGCCGAAATCGATAACCCTGGCGGGAGCGATCAATTGCTCGAAGGAACGCATACGGGAGCCGGCGGCACAATCGCGACCTTCGTCAAGCTCGAGGGTCCGACACACGGCCTCGTGCAGCGAGCGCTCATCACAGGGGACTTCTTCGTCACGCCGCCGCGCGTTGTGTTCGATCTCGAAGCCGCGTTGGCAGGAACCCGACTCGACGACGTTGAAAGTACGGTCAATAACTTCTTCGATGAGACCGACATCGACATGCTGAGTGTCGGTGCCGGCGATTTCGTTGCATCAATCAACGATGCGCTGTCGCACCGGGAAGGGACCTGAACTTGGCCCAGTGTAAGAACCCTGACGACGCTTTCGTGCTTGCCGCGCATGAAGCGGACCCGATGAATGTGGTCGCCGTCATCCAGCACACGTCCGGCGAATATCTTGGGCTGATCGAGGACCATCTCGAAGGTCGCCGAGTCCGTTTTCAGTATTACCGACCGTTTGCAGCCGGCAAGCTGCCCGACCCGACGCTGCCTGCCGACGCATTGATTTTGCTCGGCGGCGGCCCCTGGGGCGCGGCCGGGTCGCGAGATCTGCCGACCCTCGAGCAGGAGGTCGAGCTGACCCGCCAGCGACTCGCAGAAGGCACGCCGGTGATCGCGTTCGGTCTGGGCGCCCAGGTGCTGGCGCTTGCGGCAGGCGGCAGCGTCGATTCGCGCGACCTGACCTTCGAGATCCTGCCGGCGCGTCGCACCCGCGATGGCGCGCTCAACGGCTTTTTGCCCGAGAGCCTGACCCAGGTGGTCTACATGCGGGACTGGCCGCGATTTCCGGATGCGGCGCAGACGCTTGCTGAGGACGAGTCAGGCCGAGCCGTAGCGTGGCAGCTTGGAGACAACGTCTTCGCCTTCGCGGGCAACCCGGGGGTCAAGCTCGGCATGATCGAGGATCTCGTCATGGAATTTGAGGAGGTGCCCGCGAACACCGGGGAGGGCCTTGAAAAACTTAGAGAAATTCAGGGGGTTATCGAGGACGAGCTCGTTCCGCTGATGACCGGACTCGTGCAGTGTACCGCGCTAATGGCCAGGCCAAGGGCGGCTCAGGAGTTGGATGCACAGCTAATTTAGTATATGCTAATGAACTGTTGGACGGCCGTTCAACGTCAGGGGAATCACAACATGGCAGAAAAACTCATCATCGTGATGGCGAACACCGATACGCGTAACGGCGAGGAACTCGGTGCGCCAATTTTCCAGGCTACCGTCGCCGCCGCGATGGACTACGACGTCGACGTGATCTGCACCGCAACGTCGGGGCGACTCATGAAGAAGGGCGTCGCGGAGAACCTGTACGTCAAGGAAGGTTCGCCCAAGTCGGTTTACAGCTTTATCCAGGACGCCCACGAGGCAGGCGCCAAATTCTATTGCTGTTCGCCCAATCTCGACCTGTTCGACATGACGAAGGACGACCTGATTCCCGAATGTGAGGGTATCGTTGGTGGCGCCCATCTGATCGAAGAGGTCATGGAAGGCGATTGCCGGGTACTGTCTTACTAAGTAACAGAGAGGTTCGAGCCTATGTCGCATTCCTCCGCGTCACGAGTACAGGAATACATCGGCGATCCGGTCTCCGACTCACCGCCCGTCGATCGAGGCAAGCTCGAAGAGATATTCCAGGACATCCAGGCGGACCTGCGCTACGACCATGAGCTCAATGGCTGCCTGAACTGCGGCATCTGCACGGCCACGTGCCCGGCCGCGCATTACTACGACTTCAGCCCCCGCGAAATCGTGCAGCTGCTCTGGACCGAGAATCTCGAGGGCATTCACGATGCGATGCAGGAGAAGATCTGGTCCTGCGCGCAGTGCTACACCTGCGCAGCGCGTTGTCCGTTCGGCAACTCGCCCGGCGGTCTCGTCATGCTGATGCGTGAGACCGCGATCAAGCACGGCATGGAGTCGGCGAAGAGCGTGTTGCGCCCGTTCAGCCGCGTGATGCTGAAGCTCATTTCGACCGGCAACCAGTTGTCGCCGGACATGATCAACCCTGAAGGCTTTGCCGACTGGGGTCCCCATATTTCCAAGGTGGACGCGCCACTGGCGACGCTGCGCAAAGCCATCCCGATGCCGACCTTGCACACGACCAAGACGGCATGGGAAGTCAATCTCAAGACCTCCGTCGAGCTCTACACGATCTGGGAAGAGACCGGCGTGCTGGACAGCCTTGAGACGATTGACGAAAACCTCTTCGACGTCATTCTCGACATCATGGATGAGAAGCGCGACGACTACGAAGACTGGCTCGACGAACAGGATGATGATTGAGGTAACGCGTTATGGCAGGTAACGACGGCGAACGATTTACAGGGCATGGCTCCGAGTGGGTCGATGCGAATCTCTCGAAAGAGGATGCTCACACGGCGACGGTCTGGGTTGACCAGATCATCAACAAACGCTCGATGCTGACCAACAAGGATCGCGTCGAAGACGTACGTGATGCCATGTGGGAACTCGAAAAGAACGGCGAGATCGTCGTTCATCGAGTGAAGGACGAGCATGAGCCCGTCACGGTCAAGACGCTGTACGGCTGGGACAAGCGTGTGCCGACGACACAGCTCTGGCACCACAAGTCCTGCGGCCAGTGCGGCAACATCCCCGGGTACCCCGCGTCACTCTTGTGGCTCATGAACAAGATGGACATCCGGTATCTCGACGAGACGGACCAGACGTCCTGTACTGCGTGGAACTACCACGGCTCGGGCATCGGCAATATCGAGAGTCTCGCGGCCGTGTTCCTGCGCAATTTCCACCAGGCCTATGTGTCGGCGAAGGCGCAGGGTCTGCCCGATGGTTATTTCTACCCCCTCGTGCACTGCGGCACGTCTTTCGGCAACTACAAGGAAGTCCGCGGCTACCTGTTGCATTCCGCGAAGCTGCGCGAGCGCGTTAAGACGATTCTCGGCAAGCTCGGCCGCCTCGTCGATGGCAAGCTGCTGATTCCGGAAGAGATCGTGCACTACTCGGAGTGGGTGCACGTCATGCGCGACCGTATCAAGGAACACCAGGTCATCGACTGCAGCAACATCCGCGCGACGGTGCACCCGGCCTGCCACGTCTACAAGATGGTTCCCGAGGACGCGATTTACGACGACGATATCCTCGAAGGTAACCGCGTAGCGGTGACGACGGGAATCCTCGAGACGCTGGGTACGCAGGTCATCGACTACTCGACGTGGTACGACTGCTGCGGCTTCGGCTTCCGCCACATCATCTCGGAGCGCGAGTTCACGCGTTCGTTCGCGATCGACCGCAAACTGCGTGTCGCTCAGGAAGAAGCGCGGGCCGACATGATGGTCGGTCACGACACGGGCTGCATTACGACGCTCGACAAGAACCAGTGGATTGGCGCGGCCGCGGGTAAACCGGTCGAGCTTCCCGTACTTGCGGACTGCCAGTTCGCCGCGCTTATTTGCGGCGCGCATCCCTACAAGATCGTCCAGTCGCATTGGCACGCATCGCCGACCGAGCAGCTCTACGAGAAGCTCGGCATCGACTGGGAAGCGAAGAAGAAGGAATTCGAGGACTACCTCAAGGAAGTCGAGGCGGGTCGGGGTGAGAACCTCTACGATCCGCGCTTGATGATCACGTCCGGCCCGGGCTTCAAGCCTGTGGGCCAGATCGCCGAAGAATAACGGCCTTAACAAACAGGCAGCAGACAATGAGTAAACCCGTTCTAGTAGTTGGTGGCGGCCCGGCAGGTCTGGCGGCCGCACACAGTCTTGCAACCGTTGGCAAGGAATGCGTCATCGTCGAAAAGGAAGACCGCCTCGGTGGCACGCCAATCCTCTCGGGGTACGCCAAGCTCGTGCCGACCGGGGAATGGGCCAAAGATGCGATCGGCGGCATGGTCGATCGTGTGGCGAACGAAGACAAGGTGAAGATCGTCACGAATGCGACGGTAACGAGCTTCGACGGCACGCCGGGCAACTTCACGGCGCAGCTTTCCAATGGCGACAGCCTCGACGCCGAGGCGGCCATCCTCTGCAGCGGGTTCTCCCATTTCGATTCCGTCAACAAGCCCGAATGGGGTTTCGGCACGTACGAAGACGTCGTCACGACGACGCAGGTCGAGCAGATGATCTCGTCAGGGCAGGGCGTGCGCTGTCCGTCGGATGGACGCAAACCGCAACGCGTTGCCATTTTGTTGTGCGTCGGCTCGCGCGATCGCCAGATCGGGCGTGAGTGGTGCTCGAAGATCTGCTGCACCGTATCGGCCAACATGGCGATGGAAATTCGCGAAGAGCTGCCGGACTGCCACGTCTACATCTACTACATGGATATCCGTACGTTCGGCCTCTACGAGACCAAGTACTACTGGAAGAGCCAGGAAGAGTTCAAGGTCAAGTACATCAAAGCGCGTATCGCCGAAGTCACGTCCGACGGCGAAAAACTCATTGTGAAGGGCGAAGATACGCTCGTGAAGCGCCCGATAACGATTCCGTTCGACATGGTCGTGCATGCCATTGGCATGGACCCGAACGTCGACAACCCGGAGATCGCCGAGACGTTTGGTATCGATCTCGAGACCCACGGCTACATCGATGTAGCGAATAGCTACGGCGCCATGGGCGCAACGTCGCGACCGGGGGTCTTCGTCGCGGGATCGGCAACGGGCCCGGAAACGATCGACGATTCGATCGCACAGGGCCACGCCGCGGCGATGGCCGTGCTGTCCAGCGGCAAAGCGCTCAAGTCCGCCTGAGATGCCATCCCCGACCGCACTGCAACCGCATGAGTTCGAGCGCCCTGTTCTCGACCTGCACGGTCCTGCGTTGCGGGCCGCGTTCCAGGCCATGATCCAGGGAAGCGAGGAACACGGCGGTATCGAACGCTATATCGATGCGGTCAAACTCAAGAGCCAGATGTTCCGGCAGGCACTCGTCGAGAACGATGTCGCCGAGCTGGATCTCGAGACCTTCAAGGGCCTCTGCACGTTTATGGCAACAGTGCGACGTCGCATCGGTGACTGGCTCAACGAAGATTCGTTCGCGACGATGCGTGGCCACATTGTTGAGTTACTCGACGAAGCTGAGCATATCGACAACAGGATTGGTCGCTTTTGTGAGCAGTTTCCGGACGACAAGCGCCATCGCTGGGTACGCGATCTCGCGACCGAATTACTACACAACGCCGATCCCGAACGCGTACCGCTCATGAACCGTTGGGTCTGGGACGCGAAAGCCAATACCGGCGTGATTCGCGAAGTCTGGCATGGCGACGACGTCGACCACATTACGATTGCCGTCACCGACGGCTACGGCACCTACATCATGCTGCGCGAGGAGTTGTCCCAGTTCCTGAGCGACAACGGTGTGTTCCGGGACGTGCTCTATTACGTCGACGTCCTGTGCGCCCAGGTTTACGCGCAATATATCTGTGAACAAGGTGGTTCCTACCTGCGCGCCGACTTCTCGGCACCGGAGGATCCGATGCAACACACGCGTCGACTCCTCGGTCTCGATGGCGTTCAGCCGGGCAACGGCAGGACCCGTCTCAAGTCGATTGATGGCGAGGCTTTCGTCCTCGATGACAAGCACCTGAATTAAGCGGAATAACGCAATGCCCATTCATGAGAAGAACCTGATTCGCCCCGAGGACATCAAAACCCACGATGAACTCGTGCTGGATGGCGTCGATGTGTCCGGCCACTGGAGCACGTTCATTGAGACGCGCGTGGTGAAGGACTACAACGAAAACCTCCAGGAGGAGATCGCGGCGTTGCCAGGGGGCGAGGAAATTCATCGCTGCTGGCAGTGCGGTTCCTGCACGAATGCCTGTACGGTCAACGCCATTAACCCGGACTTCAACCCGCGCTACTGGATCTACCTGATTCGCATGGGCTATGAATCCGAACTGCTGCGCGACAAGGACATTATCTGGCAGTGCGTTTCGTGCAATAAGTGCACCTATGCCTGCCCGCGCGACGTATTCCCCGAAGGCGTTATGAAAGCCACCGCGCACTGGCTCGAGTTGAAGGGCCACACGAGCAAATCGCCGTCGACGCATTTCGACGAGATTTTCACCGAGCAGATCGTCGCCACGGGCAAGATCGAGGAAAGCCGCACGATCCGGCGTTTCTTCACGCGCACAGGCCAGGCGCTGATGCAGCCGTGGCTCATTGAAATGACCAAACGGATGCTGCGCGGCCTGCCGATCGGGTTGCTGACGCGCATGGGCCTTGCGACGTTCGTGGCGCCAAGAACCAGCGACTGGTCCAAAGCCTCGGCCGCGATTCAGGAATACATCGACGAACAGCACGATAAACACGAGCAGGCGCTGAGTCTTGCCCAGCTCGTGGAGACTGCAAAGCAAGACGTGGCTGCCTAAGGGATTCGAGATGAGTACGACGAAAGACAAATACAAGAAGGTCGCCTACTACCCGGGCTGTGCCCTTGAGGGTACGGGTCACGCCTACAATCGTTCGACCAAGGCCGTTGGCAAGAAGCTGGGTCTCGATCTTGTCGAGGTCGAAAACTGGAACTGCTGCGGCGCGATGGAAGTCAAAAATATCGATCCGAAGATTCAGACTTACCTGTCGTCGCGCGTCATGTCGACGGCGGCGAACGAGATGGATATGGATGTGGTCATGGCGCCGTGCAATGGCTGCTACCACAATCTCAAGAAAGCCGAATACGATCTCGCCAATGACGACGAGTCCGTTGCGGTTGTCGACAAGCTGTCGCAAAAAGCCGGCCACAAGACTTACGAGTCCGGCCAGGTCGAGACCATTCACGCGCTCGACTGGATCAAGGATACGATCGGCGAAGAGGGTCTCAAGGCCCGCGTCAAGAATTCGCTCGAAGGCATCAAGGTTGCGAACTACTACGGCTGCATGTACACGCGGCCGCGCCATATCTTCCCCGAGAAAGACCAGGGGCCGGGCAGCGAGTCGACCTCAAAGCCCCACTTCATGGACGACCTGCTGGCGGCGGCCGGCGCCGAAAACGTCGACTTCCCGTTGAAGACAGCCTGCTGTGGCGGTGCGCACACACTGTCTGACAGCGACACGTCGACCAAGCTGGTACTCAATATCCTCAAAGCCGCGAAGATGTCGGGTGCGGATGTCATTGCGACCGAGTGTCCGACCTGTCACTCGGGTCTCGAGATGCACCAGATCCGCGCCGAAAAAGTATTTGGCGAGAAAGTCGAGATGAAGATTCTGTACTTCACCCAGCTGCTCGGCATGGCGCTCGGTCTGAAGCCCCGCAAGGTTGGCGTCCACGAAAACGTGTCGGACTCAATCCAGTTCCTGAAAGAGAAGGGGCTTGCGTGAGACCGCTCGCAGAACTCGAGGCGATATTCGACGCGCCAATGCAGGATGGCGATGTCCAGGCATCGGCACGGAATCTGCTCGCCGCGAGCGAAGAAGTGCTCGAACACTGGATTACGGCACACGGGCACGAGCCAACTAATGACACACGCGAGGGCTTTCGCCTACTCGCGTTGCACCGGCAAGGCACGACGGGCGATCCGAGCTTTAATGCCTGTCGGGAGACGTGCCGGGAGATCGCCTACTACTTCAACCTCATCACAATGCAGCCCGAGAATTCGGATATTACGGATCGCTTATATATGATGGGGATGGTATCCAGACACCTGTATTTGTTTATAAGTGGCAAGCTGCAGGTGGCGGAGCTCGGCGAGTTTTGCTGCTCGTCGCGTCCTATTAGGTCGAAGCCAGGCCACGATTCAACGACACACAAGGAGGCCTAGGTATGCCATCTGTACGCGGATGTAATCTGCCCGACGATCTGCTCTACGACGTAGACAATCACATCTGGTTCACGGAAGTGGGCGACGGTACCGTGAAAATCGGTATGACGGCTGTGGCCACGGCGATGTCGGGCAAGCTGGTTGCCTTTACGCCGAAGAAGGTCGGGCGCAGCGTTCGTGCCGGCAAGTCCTGTGGCACGCTGGAATCCGGCAAATGGGTCGGTCCTGCGAAATCCGCCGCCGGCGGCGAGGTGGTTGGTGTCAACGAAGACCTTGTCGGCGATCCGAGCATTGCCAATGATGATCCTTACGAGAAAGGCTGGCTGATCATTCTGCGCCCGGATGACTGGGACTCGGTCAAAGGATCGTTGGTTGTCGGCAGCGACGTCTCTGGACCTTACGAAGCCAAGATGGATTCGGAAGGCTTCGGTGGCTGCGAGTGACGACTGACGAGGCGATACAACGGTCCGACGAGGACTTTACCAAACTCAAAGAGCTGCACGACTCGGCCGCGCATGCTGTCGAGCTGCTCAAAGCCATGGCGAACGAGTGGCGCCTGATGATTCTGTGCCAGCTGTCGGAGGGGGAAAAAACCGTCAGCGAATTGCAGGATATTCTCGGGCTTAGCCAGTCGGCGTTGTCACAGCACCTGGCGGTGCTGCGGCGCGAGAAAATCGTCACGGCCAGGAAGCATGCGCAATCGGTCAGCTATTCGCTGGCCGGCGATGATGCACCGAAAGTGATGCATACATTGCACGAAGTTTTTTGCGAATCGCGGGGAGACAAATCATGACATCTTTAAACAAGACGGCCGTCACAGGCCTGCTGGCGACCGGACTGTTCGCGCTCAGTGCGCCGGCTGTAGCCACGAATGGCTACTTCACGCATGGCGTCGGCACCGACTCGAAGGCGATGGCTGGAACAGGCATAGGCTCCAGCGAAAATGTGGGCGCAATCTCGGTTGCAAGCAATCCTGCGCTGGGCGTGTTTTCCGACGAGAAATGGCAGGTCGGTCTGTCACTCTTCAGCCCGATGCGTTCGTACACGACGAACGGCGGCATTGGCGGCACGATGGGCGCGTTCACGTTGAGCAACGGCGAATACGACAGCGACAACGAAGCCTTTCCGATTCCCTACGTTGCCAAGAACTGGAAACTGGCTAACGACAATGCCATCACAGCCGTGTTTTACGGTCGCGGCGGCATGAACACGGAGTGGAACAGCAACCAGACTGCTTCCTTCGATCCGACCGGGCAGGGCGGCGCGCCGTCGACTTTCCCGGGCACGTTTGGTGGAGGCGTAGCTGGTGTGAACCTTGTCCAGGCATTCCTGAGCGTCAACTACTCGGGCAAGATCGGCAACAACTTCGCCTATGGCCTGGGTCCGGTAGTAGCAATCCAGATGTTTGAGGCGAAAGGGCTTGTGAACTTCACGCCCTACACGCAAACGTTTGCCAACGCGGCATTGAGCAACGGCGTCGGTGCGCCGGCTAATTCGCTGACCAACAACGATTCGGACATGTCCACCGGTTACGGTTTTGCCGCGGGTATCTGGGCCGGTAATGAAACCTTCAGCTTCGGCCTTGCTTACCAGAGCGTCATCTCAATGGACGAGTTCAGCGACTATTCGGACCTGTTTGCCGAGCGGGGCGGTTTCGATATTCCCTCGTCGATCAAGGCTGGCGTGTCGTTCAGAGCGGCAGAGGCCGTTACGCTGAACTTCGATATCGAGCACATTGCCTATAGCGACGCTGACTCCGTCCACAACCCGATTTCGAACCTGCTGACAGGTTGCTTCACGGCGAATCCGGCGGTTGCACCGGCAACGAGCGGTTGCCTGGGCGGTCCGTCCGGTGCCGGCTTCGGCTGGGAAGACATGACGGTCTACAAGGTCGGTGCTGCGATCAGGAGCGAGAACGGCAACACCTGGCGTCTCGGCTACAGCTATGGCGAACAGCCGATTCCGTCGACCGAGGTACTGTTCAACATCCTGGCGCCGGGCGTCATGGAACAGCACATTACGTTCGGTTGGACCGGTGAGCGCGACAACGGCGACATCATGTCCTTCTCGTTCATGTATGCGCCGAAGACCGAGGTTAGTGGCTTTAGCACATTCGATCCGTTCCAGAGCATCCGGCTGGAAATGACCCAGCTCGAGTTCGAGTTTGCATATCGCTTCTAGGAGATGATGATGAAGGCCAGGACTATTTTGGCCGTCGTCACGATTGCGGCGCTGTTCTCAGCGCCGTTTTCGTTTGCGGCGGATGACGAAATCGGCATCTTCGAGATGCTTCACGCATCGTCGGTATCTTTCGAGGAAACGACCAGCGTGCTCGAAGCGTCGTTGGCGAAGTCTGCGCTCGTGCTGCACGCGACGCATGACGTCCGGGTGCCGGAGGCGCGCCACAAAGCGCGTGTCTATGTATTGACCTCGCCGTCGTATGCGGCTGCAGCCGCCTCTGAACCGGCGCGCACGATTTCGGCACAGGTTCTTCGCCTCGCCGTCTTCACGCAGGGTGACTCACAGGCAACGTACATCAATATGGCGAACCCGGTGGCGCACGCGATGGTGTACTACGCCAATTCGTCGGACTACGACGCCATGATCAAGGCTGCAGCCGGTGCCGCAGGCGAGATTCGGAACGCCGTCGCCGACGTACCGGGTAAAGCAATGTCGGTTCAGGCCGAGCCGATGCGCAGCGAAAAACACTATCGCAAGTTCAAAGGCGACGGCCCGGCCCGCATGATGGCGAAATTTCGCACCTTCGAGAAAAGCCAGCTCGTCATCGCGGAAGACGGTGCAACGTCGTTCGACGATGTTGTCGCACGCGTTGAGGCTGCGGTGGCCAGGAGTAAAGTGACCGGGGCCGAGGATTCGCAGGGCTGGGAGCCGGTGGCGACGATTCGCCTGCGCGATGACGCGGTGTATATCGGCGTGACGAACCCGTATATAGAAGACAAGATGGTGCGCATCAACTCGCGTTTTCGCAAAGACGGCAAGAGCGAGGCTTCACCGTATCCGGGTGTCGATCACGTCACGGCGCTGCCGACCGATGTGCTCGTAATTCGCGAGGACGATCGGACGCTCGTTTTGCACTACGGCCAGATGTGGCGGATGCAGCTGTACTTCTGGGACTCGGGCTATCGTGCTTTCACCGCCAATGTCGGTGTGCCGAGCAAGATTGCCAACTCGATCGAAGACACGATCAACGAGAGCCCCTGAACAAGGCATAATTGGGTCGAGAACCGACCAGGGCAGGCTTGATGAGCAAGGCAAAACTCGATCCGGAATACCTGCGCCAGCAAATTGTTGGCGTGGATTCGACCTTTGAAACACCGTTCGGCGAACGCCTGATGGTGTACTGCGACTACACCGCATCAGGGCGGTGCCTGCGCTTCGTCGAGTCGTATCTGCAAAGCCTGCAGCGCGTCTACGCCAATACCCACACTGAGGACGACATTACCGGTCGCAGCATGAGCCAGCTGCTGCACGAAGCGGAAGAGGCCATCAAGGATTCAGTGAACGCCGGCCCGCAGGGACGCATTATTGCCTGCGGTACGGGCGCGACCGGTGCCATCGACAAGCTGCAGCAGATCGTGGGCGTAACGATGGCGCCCGCTACCCGGCGCAACCTGGGCGACCTGCTGGACGACGAGGTGCTGATGGAGACTCAGCCGGTCGTGTTCATCGGTCCCTATGAACATCATTCCAATGAACTTTCATGGCGCCAGTCGCTGGCAACGACAGTACAGGTGCGTCTCGACGCCGCTGGGCATCTCGACCTCGCGCACCTTGAAACCCTGCTGCAGGATCCGAAATACTCCGGTCGTACATTGATCGGGTCGTTTTCTGCCGCGTCCAATGTGACCGGTATCAAGACGGACGTTCGCAAAGTTACGTCCCTGTTGCACAAGCACGGCGCGATGGCCTGCTTCGACTACGCGGCGTGCGCGCCTTACGTCGACATCGACATGAATCCGGAGCCCGGGGCCGACGGCGAGGATCCGAGCATCGATGCCATCTTCATTTCCCCGCACAAGTTCCTCGGTGGTCCGGGCTCGAGCGGGGTGCTCGTATTCAACGAGAGAATATATGATCGCACGTTACCGCCGAGCGTCAGCGCAGGCGGTACCGTCGACTACGTTGGCATGAACGATCAGGACTTCATTTCGCGTATCGAGGAACGCGAGAAAGCGGGTACGCCCGGCGTGCTGCAGACGCTCAAGGCGGGGCTCGTATTCCAGGTTAAGGACGCTGTCGGTGTGGACACGATCGCGAAGCGAGAGCACGAATACACGTGCCGGGCGCTATCGAGCTTTGCGGAGAATGAGAACATCGAGGTGCTGGGCAATCCCGACCCTGGGTGCCGTGTCGGGATCATTTCGTTCAACGTCAAGGACACGACGGGCAAGTACTTGCACCACAAGTTCCTGACGGTGCTATTGAATGATCTGTTCGGTATTCAGTCGCGCGCGGGCTGTTCCTGTGCGGGCCCTTATGGCCATCGCTTGCTCGATATTGACGAAGATACGTCAGAGAAATACCGGGCTGCGGTACAGCAGGGACACTGCGGTCTCAAGCCAGGCTGGTGTCGCGTCGGCCTCCACTGGGTCATGGATGACGCCGAGGTCAACTATGTCATCGATGCGGTGCATTTCCTGGCCCGGGAAGGCCACCACTTCCTCAGCCTGTATGACTTCGATCTCGATACGGGAACCTGGGTGCATAAGTACGCGGCCAGCACACTGCCGCAGTTCTCTCTCGATGCTGCGCTGTCCAACGACGAAGGAGAGCCGGCAACGCTTGGCCTCAAGCTGCGCGAGCAGTTGTATCGTCACTACATGGCCGAGGCGGCCAAGCTGGCGACCCGGCTACGCAACGATCCGGACACGAAACTGACGTCACTCCGAGGCGATCTCGGCGAACTGCAGTTCTTTGCGATGCCGGCGGACGAACGCCAGCGACACTAGTCCGGTCGACGAATCCCGAGTCGTTTCATGCGCGATCGAAGCGAGCTTGGCGCCAGGCCGAGTTTCTCGGCTGCACCTTTCTTGCCTTCGATCACCCAGCCTGTCGAGGTCAGGACGGACATTATGTGCGACCGTTGGGCATCTTCGAGTTTTTGCGTCGAGGCCTGGCCCAGGGGCAGGGCATCACCGTCAAGTCGACCGTTGGCCAGTTCGAGAATCGGGCTGCTCTCGGAAATCAGTGCGCGCAGGATCGCGCCTTCAAGCTCGCGGACATTGCCGGGCCATTCCTGAGCGCTGAGGTACTCCAGGCTCTCGTTCGAGATCGAACTGATCGTCTTGCCCAGCTTGCGCGCGTGTTTCCTGGCCAGGTGCTCGGCGAGCAGTGGGATATCCGATTTGCGTTCGCGCAGCGGTGGCACGTGGATCGGGAAACTATTGATGCGGTAGTAGAGATCGGCACGGAAGCGGCCGGCATCGACCTCTGCTTTGAGATCGCGATTCGTGGCCGTGATCAACCTGACGTCGGTGCGCAGCGTAGTAGTGCCGCCCAGTCGCTCGAATTCGCCTTCTTGCAGCACACGCAACAGTTTCGCCTGCAAAGCCGGACTGATCTCGCCGATCTCGTCCAGAAACAGCGTGCCGCCGTTGGCCAGCTCGAAGCGCCCCTTGCGCTGTTCGTGCGCACCGGTAAATGCACCTTTTTCGTGGCCGAACAGTTCGCTCTCGATGAGGTCGGCCGACAGTGCCGCGCAGTTAACGCTGATCATCGGCATGTCCTTGCGATCGCTGAGGTCGTGAATCGCCTGTGCGACCAGTTCTTTGCCGGTACCGGTCTCGCCGGTCACAAGCACCGTGACGTTGGTCGGTGCGACCTGTTCCGCGCTGGCAAGGACCTTGCGCAGCGCGGTGCTTTCGCCGACGATGTTCTCGAGTCCGTGCGCCGCGCGAACCTCATCGCGCAGGTAGACGTTCTCGTCCTGCAACTGGTCCTTGTACAGCTCGATCTGTCGAAGAGCGGCTTCGAGCCGCTTGTTGGCTTCGACCCATTGCGTAACGTCTTTCAGCGTGCCAAGGACCGAGACGTAGCCCTCGTCGTCAATGTCGACGAACTGGCTGACCGACTGGATAATCCGACGGGATCCGTCAGGTCTCAGGATGCGGTATTCGTTCTCCGTGCCGGCCTGCTTGGTTGCCAGTTCATGGATCGCCCCCGCGAGTTTTTCGCGATCGTCGGGGTGTGTGCGCCTGACAATGTCGTCACCGAGCGAATCGCCGCGCTCAACATCGAAGAGCACGAGCATCTGGTCGGAAACCCAGAGATCCTTCCAGTCGACCGTGCCGTCCTCATTCGGTCGCGCCGTGTAGCGAAAGCTGCCGACGCCCGCAACGCCTTGCGAATGACGCAGGTCGGCCTCGCGGCGGGACAGCGCGACATTGGCGTTGTGAACGTCGGTCAGGTCACGCACGACCCCGAACGTTCGCGGCCCGTCCCGGGTGTCGATACTGGCGATTGCGATCTCGCAATACAGGTCTCGGCCGTCAGCGCCGGAATGTAGCCACTCGAATCGAGCCAGCCCCCGGTCCAGCATCTGCTGAATGCGCTCACGCCCGACGTCGATGGACGGACGGCCGTCCGATTGCAGGTCGGGCGACAGATCGATATGCCAGGGAGGTTTGCCCACGATCTCCGACTTTGGCTTGCCGAAGATCTGTGTTGCAGCGTCGTTGCAATCGACGATGATCTCCGCGTCCATGAACAGAGCGCCGTCGCGGATTGAATTGAGCATGGTCCCGAGCATCTTCTCGTAGCCCTGGATTTCGCCGGCGGCGAAGTATTCGCCACTGACATCGCGGTCGACACCGCGGAATCCGCGCATCTCGCCGCGTGAGTCAAATATTGGCGTCGCTGAAGATTCGACGAAGCGATACGTCTCGTCCTTGCGACGAACACGAATCAGGCGCCGCCGCCACCCTTCGCGATTGACGATCTTCTCGGGCAGCATGTCCCGCATCAGCCGCAGGTCGTCAGGGTGCACCGCTTCCTCGAGCGTGCGGCCACTCGGTAGTGGGCGATTGACATACGTCGTGTTGAGCTCGAGATCCGACTCCCAGATCAGGTCCTCCGTGTTCTCGACAATGTCCTTGAAGCGCGTCTCGCTCGTTTCGAGCTTGCGGCGCTGGCGCGCCGCGCGAAATGCGCCGCCGATGATATTGCCAAGGAACGAGACTTCCGATCGAGCGGTCGATCCCCAGTCGTGAGGTGCTTCTCGACCGATGACGAGAACGCCGTCGGTCGAATCCCTGTCCTGGAACCGTGCCCGGACCTCGTCAAGGTTGTCGTCATCGATCGCCGGGTCTTTGCGCCAGGAACCGCCGAGGAAGGGCTCGCTCTCCTCGTCGTCGTACCAGTAAAGTGACACGGCGTCGGCTCCATAATGCTCGCCGATCAGGCGAAGCACGTTGTCCAGGGCACCGGGATCGGGGCGACCCCGGTCACCAAGAAGCACGACCGAGATGTGGCCGGCAATCTGCAGGAACACATCCCTGTGCACCATATAGTCGTGGGGGCTACTCAAGCGAAAACTCTTTATTTAACGGTGCCTTGTAACACGTCGCATGGCCGAATGCCACGAACTGTCGCGGGTTTTCGTGACCGCCCACGAATTTTGGTGGGCAGAGGCGCCCCAAGTTTCACGCGAAAGTACTTATGCTACTGTTTTTATTGGTAATTTGTCACTTGGCACGCACGTCGCTTTTCAGGGCACGTCAACCGGTTTTTCCGGATCTCGCCCTTTCGCCCCTGTTTTAAGAGGACAGTCGAGCAAGCAATGATTGAATTGGCTGTCAAAACAATGCCTCGGTGCGCAGAGTTGCAAGTAACCTGCTGAAATTCCTGAACTGCGATGTGATCGAGGCGGAAACGGACCCGATGCCATTGATCTGCTGCGGCGAGGGGAAACGTTTGACCTGCTGCTCACATCCGGCTATTCGGGCTCTGAAGAAGGTCTCCGGGCACCGGCGAACGAGAATATTCTGCACAAGCCCTACATGAAAGATGCGCTGGCGCAGACGGTGCGCGAGGTGCCCGATCGGTAACGACGCGGCTGCCGCGATAGCGGTATGCTGTATCGAATGGCACATTTCGTTACGACCAACGCAGTTGCACTTGTAGCGACACTTGCCGGCCTGCTTGTTGTCTGTGTCGGGTTGCTGACCGTGGCGATCATGCGGCGCATTCGCCAGCGCGATGCGGTAAGTCGCCTGCTCGAACTGGCCGAGAAAGAGGGCCGCTATGTCTGCGACGCGGTTACGTCGCGGTTTGTGCATGACCTCAACAACATCATCCTCGTGCTGTCCATGGAAGCAGAACGTCCCGATGCATCGTCGCGCAGCGACATCCTGCAGCAGGTAATCGACGAGGGCAGGGATGTCGTTGAGCATTGTCGAGCGCAGATGACGCCGTTCGAAGCCGCTGCAAGCAATCTCTGCGACGAGCTTCGCGTTGCCACTCGGCTGCTTGGCGCTGCCGGCTTAAGCAGCGTTGACGTTGCATTCGCAAAGGCTGTGCCGACGGTTGTCATGGTGCCGGGATCAGCGAGCGACGTTCACGTGCTGGTGTTATCCATGGCACGAGTGGTCGGGCTGGATGTCGATTCCGGTGGCCTGTCCCTGACCGTATCGAAAGGGCGCGATGCCGCTCTTCCGAATGAGACAAACGACGGCGGCTGGGTAAACGTATCGGCGGCGTGCCCCGAACTGCCAGCCGACGGTGAGGCCGCGAGTATCGTGCTTACTCGAATCGCGCGGCGACTGTCAGGTGAAGTCGTCTTTCCGGATTCCACCGGCGGACGTCGCCGATTGGCGGTGAGTCTGCCCGTCATCGACCGATAGCGAACCGTTTAATTGTAGTGCGCCGGCAACGGCTGCTTCGCGACGTGCGCGTGCGGCCGAACCTCGTTGTCATCCAGATCGGCGCTGTTGTCTGTGAAACCGTCTTGCTGAAACTCGCCGATACGCTTTTCGACCATGCGCGCGGACGAGGGGCGTCCAACGTAGTAACCCTGTACCTTGTCGCATCCGGCATTGACGAGAAAGTCGAGGCTCTCACGGGTTTCGACGCCTTCGGCGCAAACCGTGATGCCGAGTTTGTGACCAAGCAGGATAATGGTCTCGACGATCGTCGAGGCTTCTGTTCGCGTGCCAATGTCCCTGACCAGGAAGCGGTCGATCTTCAGCTCATTGAACGGCATCCGGTAGAGCTGCTCCAGCGACGAATAACCCGTGCCGAAATCGTCGATTGCCAGGTTATGGCCCTTGATACGCATGCGGCTCAGAATCTCGATGGCGAGGCCCGCGTTCTGCGTCAACGCCGACTCCGTGAGTTCGAGCGTCAGCCGTGAATTGTCGACACCGAACTCTTCGGTCAGCGCGCTGAGTTGCTCGGGAAAACCCGCATCGGTCAGCAGTGAAGGCGACAAGTTCACCGAAGCTGTGAGATTCAGGCCCTGGTTGTCCCATTCGGCAAGCTGAATCAAGGTCTGACGAACGATCGAGCGCGTCAATGCAGGAAGCAGGCCGGCTTCCTCAGCGATCTCAATGAAGGCGCTCGGCAGAATGACTTCAGCATCCTGGCGGTGCCACCTTGCCAATACCTCAACCTCGTCGATCGACCATTTGCCGTCGGCAGCGCGTGTGGCTTTCGGCTGGTACGAGGGCATGATCTCGCCGCGGGCAATCGCTTCCTGCAGCTGGTCTGCGTCGACTCCCCAGTGTTCGGCTTTGGCGTTACAGAGTTTGCGTCGCAGTTCCCCAATCAGGATCGGTTTTTCGAGCGACCCATCCATATTCAGGCCGAAGATCTTGCCCAGTTGCGTGGCCGTCGCCAGCGTGCGTTTGTCCAACCCGCTCATCAAGACGACGCGTGCCTGCGATTTGTGGTCTTTCAACACCTTGAGAATCTGGATGCCGTCTTCGCCCGGCATTTGCAGGTCAAGCAAAATTACACTCGGGTCGAAAGTCGTCAGTTTGCGCACGACGGCTTCGCGTCCTACGGCCGTTGTAGCAACGAAATTCAGGCGACGACAGGCGGCAGCCAGGTACTCTCGTACCCCTTTTTCATCGTCGATGATCAGTAGCTTGTCCATATGCTCATTCATGATGTCTGGTCCAATGCGGCGCGAATGCGCTCAGCGAGGTTTTGTTTTCGGTATGGTTTTGGAATGAATTCGAAGTCATCGACACTCTCACCGTCCGGCAGGACAGGGTGGTCGGTGAAGCCGGACGTCAGGAGAATCCGTGTCTTCGGGTATTGACTGCGCACGAGTGACGCGAGCTCGAAGCCGGTCATGCCTGGCATTCGAATGTCGCTGAATAAGAGGTCGGCACCTGACGCTTCGAGGACCTGCAGGGCCGCATCGGCATCCGCGGCATTGACGACGTCGTAGCCCAGGTCTCGCACCAGTTCGCTCGCGGACGCGCGCACGTTGGCGTCGTCGTCCACGATCAGCACTCGTTCGTTGCCGCGCGGAACAATACCGTTACCGTGTCGATCGGTGGCTCGCGTACCGGGGCTTTCGTGCCGTGGCAGGAACACCTCGACCGTCGCACCTCGTTTTTCTGTGCCACCGATCTGCAGGAAGCCGCCGGACTGTCGCGCAAAACCGTAGACCATGCTCAATCCCAGTCCGGAGCTGCTGTGCTCCTTGGTCGTAAAGAACGGATCGACGGCTCGCTTGCGGACCTCGGCCGTCATGCCGCAACCATCGTCAGTCACGGCAATGCACAGGACCTCGCATGGTTCGCTGCCCTCGTCATCGGTCGCGTCGCGGTTGACAGGACAGGTTTCGCGATTGCTTATCGAAATCGTGAATTTGCCGCGCCCGTTGCAGGCTTCCGCCGAGTTGCTCGCCAGGCTGAGAATGGCGTTTTCGAGCTGCTCGGGATCGACCTTGATCGACCAGGCGTCGTCTGGACACTCGATATGGGTGGCAATTTTCGGTCCGAGCACACTGCGGAGCGCGGGCTCGATATCGCGCAGCAATTGGCCGATGCGGATTGGCTGCGGGTCAAGGGGCTGACAGCGCGCAAATGCGAGCAGCTGCCGGTTTAGCTCCGAGCCACGCATCGCAGCGCGCAGTGCGAGGTCAATCTGCTTGCTGACTTCCAAATCGTCCTGGCCTTCGTCGATAAGCTGCAGGCAGCCGACGATGACGGTTAACAGGTTATTGAAGTCATGGGCGATACCGCCTGTCAGTTGGCCGAGTGCTGCCAGTTTGTGGGTTTGTGTCTGGCGGTCTGTTTCCAGCCGTTTCGTCGACACATCGCGCGAACTCACAACTGCACGCAGCTGGCCTTTGCTATCGACAAATGCGCTGCCGACCGACTCCATATGAACGTAGCCACCGTCCCGGTTCAATGCTCTGAAATCGAGTGGCTTGCGCTTGCCCGGCTCGGAGAAGAGGGCCGCAACCGACTCGCGCGTCGTATCGACATCCTCGGGATGCACAAGGTCGTAACCGCATTTGCCGTTGAGCTCGAACGGCTGAAATCCCAGGACGCGCTCGGACGCCGGGCTGCAATAAAGAAGGCAAGCGTCTTCGTCGATGACAGTGATCATGTCGGCCGTGTTGTCGGTCAGGGCGCGAAAGTGTTCTTCGCTGTCGCGCAGCGCGTCGGTCGCGTTCCTGAGGTCCGTGATATTGGCCAGCGTACCTTGCAGTACCGATTCGCCGTCTGGCCCGCCAGGAACCCGCATGACATTGGCTTTGACAACAACCTCGGTCAGATCCTTACGTCGCAGATCCAGCTCCGCGTTGTGCGCGTGTCCGTCCAGTCCCAACTGCTCGAGAAGCTGGTCGCGCTGTTCGCCAAACAGGAACAGGTCGAACAGGTTGACCTGCTCGCGAAGCTCGCGCTCCGAAGCGTAGCCAAGCATCTCCACGAGGGCGGGATTTGCCGTCAGTATCGTGCCGTCCCGGCAGCTGCGGAAAACGCCGTCCGGCATCTGTTCGAACAGCTCGAGGTATTTTTCTCGCGTCCTGCGCAGCGCCTCTTGTGCGCCAGCTTCGTCGCGGCACTCACGCAGGAAAAAGACGTAACCGTTTGCGGCGGGTTCGGGGTCACGCATGATACGGAGCTCCGCCGTAGTCGGGCTGCCGTCAGCGCGGGTCACTTGTGCCATCAGCGTGCGATAGGTCCAGACGTCGCTCTGCTGCAGAAGGTCCAGCACTTCGTCCACAGCCGACGAGCGGCGCGTCGGTACGATCGAGATAAAGCGGTCAACCGATACCGGCGCATTGGCGACGCTGTTGCCAAGCAGACGATGAGCCGCCTCGTTGGCCGCAATCACCATCGCGCTATCGTCCAGCGTAAGTACGCTGTCGAACGTCGACTCCAATAGCAGTTGCGCCGGTATCGGTGCCCGCGTTGCACGCTTTGCCCGTTCGCGAAGTGCAAAGTTGTGTGCGAAAGCCCCCAGGAATGCGGCGCCGGCGATTGCGATCGCGACGACGAAACGCCGCGCCGCCGGCTCACCTGCAGGCAGCAGCGCATCGACGGCTGCCCAGTCATGCCAATAGATCATCAGACCGGTATCGAATAACCACCAGCCCATACCTGCAAACACCGCCGTGATGGCGGGCAGGTACGTTACGAGCAGGTTGCGATTCAATGTGACAGTCTTGTTTAACATAACAGCATAGAAATTGAGTTCATCCCTGAACGTGTGCACCCCCGGCATGTCAGGGAACCAGAGGGGCAAATCCCTTGCTACAAAATATGATCGTTTGGACTTAGACTCGATATCGGGAAAAGCCTGAATGCGGCCCTCTGATTACCCGGTTTCGAGGCGCCGGATCTATGGCATAGTGGGGAGGCAAGGGGATTGGCGAAATCTATGCGGACGCTGCTAGTTGATGATCACAACCTGGTTCGGGCTGGCATTCGCCGTATGCTCGAAAGCTTGCCATCACAAGCCGAAGTGGTCGGCGAGGCTGCCAACGGACGAGAAGCGCTGCGACTGATCCTTGATCACGACATCGAGCTCCTTATGACCGACCTGACGATGCCCGATATGGACGGCATTACGCTGATTCGCAGGGCGCTGAGACGGACCCCCGACCTGAAATGCGTTGTGCTCAGCATGCACACGACCCAGGACCGCGTTGTCGCGGCACTCAAAGCGGGCGCGATCGGCTACGTCTACAAGGATGCCTCCGCCGATGAACTGCTGGCCTCGATCCAGGCCGCCAGCAAGGGTTCGACCTACCTGCACCCACGCATCGCCGGTTCGGTCGTGGAAATACTGCGTTCCGGCGACGGCTCCGACGATCCGCTGGATGTGCTGACGGACCGCCAGCGCGAGATTCTCAAGCTGATCGCCGAAGGTCTCAGCACGAAGCAGATTGGCGAGCGCCTCGCGGTGAGCGCCAAGACCGTCGAAACGCATCGCGCACAGCTCATGGACCGGCTGAACATTCGCAATGTGCCGGGTCTCGTCAAATTTGCCGTGCGTCACGGTCTGGTCGAACTGACGTCCGACTAGTCTCCATTATTTGCGGCAAGCCGCTGCTTAGTTATTCTTCGCGCCCTGGTCTATCCAGAGTCCGATTCTCTCAATCGAATCCGGCGACAACATGAAGCCGCGTCCTTTGGCGAAGGACTCGTCCGTGTGCGGCGGCATGCGGATCTCCGGTGCCGTCCTGCCGGCGACAACCAGGTACAGTGTGCTGGACATGCGGCTGCCCGCGACGACGACCTTGCCGTGCTTGGTTCCTTCCATGACGTTGTCGTAATCCGTCATCAGGTACTCGCTCATCTCAGCGCCTTCGCCAGTGCCCGCGTGGCAGCTAACACAATAGTTGTCAAAGACTGGCTGGATGTCCCGCGAATAACTTACCTCGCCCTGGCCACAGCCGAGGAGAAGCAAGGCGGGCGCGAACAGCATCAGTCGGGTAATTGCTGTCGTCATCGCATACACCTCGTTATCCCGTATTGACGCCGCAGGGCGCCGCTCCTTGACTATGGTTGTGTTCGCCACAGACGGTCAATGCGGGGATGTACGCACGGCGACGCGCGAAATTCGGCGGCGCGAGGCGCCGACGGTGCCTCGCAGGGCCGACAAACGGGTTCCTCTCTGCAGCCCAATACAGTAAGGTCTGCTCCCAACGGCCGCCGCGCCAGCGGCGCTTCGAAGCACTTTCGCGGGAGAACCGGGATGATTAATCGCCTGGTCAACGAGAGCGATCGCCTCAACACCTTATGGGTCCGCGGGGAGCCAGGCGAACTCGCGCCCGAAAACCGGGATCTGCTCGATGAGATAGAAGATCTCGTCCGCGACGATGCGCGCGAGGAAATGCTCCAGGTTATCGACGGCTGGCAGCCAACCGATGTCATGGAGCTCATGATCCACCTGCCGATTCGCCTCGCCCGCGTGGTTTATGACTGGCTGGAACCCGAGCTCGCGGCGGACGTGCTCGAGGAAATGAGCCCGGATCTGCGCTCGAATCTCGTCGAAAAGACCGACATTGAGCGCATCGCCGAGATTACTGAGGAGCTCCACGAAGACGACGCGGTAGAACTGCTCGACGACCTGCCGGATCCACTCATGGAGCAGGTCCTTGAGCGACTCCCCGGCGCCGAGGACATTCGGGAGCGCCTCGAGTTCGACGACGACACGGCCGGCGAGGCAATGACGACCAAGTTCGTCGCCGTGCTCGACGACTGGAACGTGCGGACGGCGACCCGCGCGGTGCGCAAGATGGCCGCGGAAATCGAGTCTTTTTACGAAGTCTATGTCGTCAACGAAGCGCGCCAACTGGTAGGCCGCCTGCAGCTGCGCGACCTGCTCCTCAACAAAAAAAAGGCCCTGATTCGCGACATCATGCGCGAGGTGTCTGTCTATGTGCATCCCGATGCGGACCAGGAAGACGTGCTCGAGCTGGCGCGCACGTCAGACGTGCAGACGATCCCGGTTGTCGACGAGGAGCATCATGTGATCGGCCGAATCACGGTCGAGGAGCTCCAGGAAATCGTTCGTGATGAGGCCGAAGAGGACATCATGCTCATGAGTGGTCTGGCGCCCGATGCGCTGCCGGATGACTCTGTAGGGCGAATCATTCGCGGTCGCTTGCCATGGCTTGCTGGCGGACTGGTCGGTGCGGCGCTCGCCGGCGCTGTTGTCGGTTCGTTCGAAACCCAGCTAAGGCAGGCTGCGATACTGGCGAGTTTCATTCCCGTCGTGATGGCGATGGCCGGCAACGCAGGCATCCAGGCATCGACTGTGACGGTGCAAGGCCTGGCAGCCGGCAATCTCTGGATCGGCGATCTCGGGCGGCGTGTTGTCAAAGAGTTCCTTGGATCGTTGATTAACGGTGCGCTGATCGCGGTTGCGCTGGGACTGCTCGTGGTGCTGATGTCGCAATTCGTGACGGTTGAAGCACCGCTGCACCTGGCGATGGCTGCCGGATTGTCGGTGTTGCTCGTAACCATCATCGCCGCGACGCTTGGCTCAACGATTCCGCTTGTGCTCAATCACTTCGACATTGACCCTGCCGTTGCGACCGGTGTCTTTATTACGACGGCGAACGATATTCTCGGCGTTTTCGTCTACTTCGTCGTCGCGTCCGGTATTTACCTGTCCGCAATAACCTGACGCAGACCATGCGCGCTCATGCCGACAAGGCCGCGGCGAGGGTTGCCGTAGCACCGATGATGGACTGGACCGACCGGCATTGCCGGTATTTCATGCGCCTGATAAGTCCGTCTGCGCTGCTGTATACGGAAATGGTAACGGCGGCCGCGATCGTGCACGGCGACGCGGAGCGTTTCCTGCGTTACAACGACGAAGAGCACCCTGTTGCGCTGCAGCTTGGCGGCAGCGATCCGGACTGGATGGCCAAAGCCACGTCGATCGCATCGAGCTTTGGCTACGACGAGATCAACATCAATGTTGGTTGCCCCAGCGACCGCGTGCAGAGCGGCCAGTTTGGTGCTTGCCTGATGGCGAACCCCGAGCTCGTTGCAACCTGCTTTAAGGCGATGCAGGCAGAAACGGATATACCGGTGACGGTCAAATCGCGCATCGGTATCGATGAGCAGGACAGTGAGGAATTTCTGCGGGCGTTCGTCGAGCCGCTCATCAATGCCGGGTGCCGCAAGTTTATCGTCCATGCACGAATTGCGATTCTCGAGGGCCTGAGTCCCAAGGAGAATCGCACCATCCCGCCGCTCAACTACGAACGCGTGTACGCGCTCAAGCGTGACTTTTCCGAGCTGGAGGTCGTCATCAATGGCGGCTTCACGGATTTAACGGGTATCGACGAGGCCCTCAGGAATGTGGACGGGGTCATGATAGGCCGGCAGGCCTATCATCAGCCTTATTTCCTGGCCGAGCTCGAGGCGCATCTCAATGGCGAATGGTCGCCGGCGCCGCGCGCAGCGGTCGTCGAGCGCATGCTGCCGTACATTGATCGGGAAATCGCAAACGGCGCGTCGCTAAACAGTATTTCACGCCACATGCTGGGGCTGTTCGCCGGACAGCCGGGCGCGCGAGCGTGGCGTCGTTACATAAGCGAGCACGCGCATCGACCGGGTGCCGGCAGCGAGGTGCTTGTCAATGCACTAAATGCTATGCCTCACGCGGCTTAGCCGGATACAATGCACGGCCCGCCCAAGAACAACAGGATCCAGCAGGGAACATGAGCGCCAAATCCGCCAGCAAACAGCCGACGATGGCCGAACAGGCCGACATTCATGAGCTCTACGAGCTCTCCGTCCAGAATGTCGAGAACGAAATCGAGTTTTTGCAGACGACCTTTCAGTCGCTGACCGGCCGCACAGCCTACCTGTTCCGCGAGGATTTCTGCGGAACGGCCAGTGCATCGTGTCAGTGGGTACGGCAAGGCGAGGAATTCCAGGCCATCGGTGTCGACATCGACCCCTCGGTGCTCGAGTGGGGCAGGGAGCATCGCGTTGGCAAACTCGACACGCAGGATCGCACGCGCGTCAGCCTGATCGAATCGGATGTCATGAATGTCGAGACGCCGAAGGTCGATTTGCTCGCCGCATTCAATTTCAGCTACTTCATCTTCAATACGCGCGACCAGCTGCGGGCCTATTTCCAACGCGCTTACGATGCGCTCAAAGACGATGGCGTGTTCTTCTGCGACATGTTCGGTGGCCCCGAGGCGCAGGAAGAGACGCGCGAGAAGACCAAGCACAAGAAACACGGCTTTACGTACATCTGGCACCAGGCGGAATTCCACCCCGTAACCAACTATATTCGCTGCCACATTCACTTCAAGTTCAAGGATGGCTCGAAGCTCAAGAAGGCGTTTACGTACGAATGGCGCTTGTGGTCTGCACCCGAGATTCGGGAGCTGTTACTCGAGGCTGGTTTCAGCAAAGCCACCGTCTATTGGGAAGGCGAAGATGAGGATGGCGAAGGCAATGGCGAGTTCACGCCCGACGAGAGAGGCGAGGCTGACCTTGCGTGGATCGCCTATATCGTTGCCCAAAAATAATTGGCAATAATAGTAGTATTATTAGATGCTTGGGCTAAATACTTGTGAGCCGGGTTATGGCAAAGGATCTTGAGGTCGCTATCGTGTTTGCCGACGTCGTCGGCAGCACGCAGCTGTACGACAAGTTTGGCGATACCAAGGCCAGCGAGACGGTCGCACACTGTCTCGACGTCATGAAAGACGCGACCTACCAGTTCAGCGGCACGGTCATCAAGACGATCGGCGACGAGGTCATGTCGACCTTCAACAGCGTTGACGAGGCGATGGGTGCGGCCGTCATGATGCAGACTCGCGTCACGGCCGAGACCAAGGAAACCGGCATTCCCGTTTCCATTCGCATCGGCTGTCACTACGGGCCGGTCGTGCAGGAACAGAACGACATATTCGGGGCCGCCGTGCATACCGCCAACCGCATGACGTCCCAGGCCAAGGCCCGACAGATCGTCATCTCCGGCGGTACGGTTGAGCACATGAGCCCCGAGCTCCGCAAACAGACGCGTCAGATCGACGTCGCCACCGTGCGCGGGCGCCTCGATGAGGTGGCGTTATACGAGCTCGTCTGGCAGCCCGAAGAGGCGACCAGCATGTTGCCGACGCTCGAGTGGGAGAACCGCGATCGGCGCGCCTCGAAGTTGTTGCTGAACTTCCGCGATACGACCATCGAGATCTCCGATCAGCGCAAGTCGATCAACATGGGTCGCGCTGACGACAACGATCTCGTCGTCAAGGGAAATCTGATCTCGCGGATCCACGCGAAAATCGAGATGCGACGCGGCAAGTTCGTGCTCGTTGACCAAAGTACGAACGGTACTTTCCTGCAGGATGTCCAGGGCAACGAGGTCTTCGTGCGCCGCGATTCGACTGAACTCGGTGGTGAGGGCACGATTGGTCTGGGCCGCGCTGAGAAAGCGGGCTCCACGCTCGCGATCTACTACAAGACCATGGAATAACAAAACAGGCCGCCTCTCGGCGGCCTGCATTCACTCTAAATTTCTCTTTAACGATCAGGACGCTTTCGCGAGCTGATCATCGAGCGCGTTCGCGATCACTTGCTGCTGGCGACGCAGCTCCTCGGGAAGCCGATCGCCGTAGCTCTCGAGATACTCGAGCACCGACTGCAGCTCGGCGCGCCACTGTTCGGTATCGACGGTCAACAGCTCATCCAGTACCTCGGGAGTGATCTCGAGCGCGTCCGTGTTCAGGTCTTCGGCATGAGGCAGGTACCCGATCGGCGTCTCGTGGGCGCCGGCGCGGTGTTCGCAGCGCTCGATAATCCACTCGAGGACGCGCAGGTTTTCACCGAACCCTGGCCACAGGAATTCACCGTCGTCGTTCTGGCGGAACCAGTTGACGTGGAAGATTTTGGGTAGGTGCTCCGACTTCTCCGGGAACGACAGCCAGTGCTCCCAGTAGTCCGCGAAGTTGTAGCCGCAAAACGGCTTCATCGCCATCGGGTCACGGCGGACGACGCCCACGTCGCCAACCATGGCCGCGGTCGTCTCCGACGCGGTGCTGGCGCCGATAAGCACGCCATGGTTCCAGTCCTTGGCCTCGTAGACGAGCGGCGCAACCTGCTTGCGGCGGCCGCCAAAGACGATTGCTGAGATGGGCACACCTTCGGGTGCATCGGCAAGCTCGGAGTAGCACGGGTTATTCGTTGCTGCCACCGTAAAGCGCGAGTTCGGATGTGCGGCCGGTCCGTTGGCCGGGTCGTAGTCGCGGCCGCGCCAGTCTTTCGCCGGTTTTCCGACCTTTTTGCCTTCCCACCATGGCTGGTTATCGGCCGTGGTTGCGACATTCGTGAAGATCGCGTCATGCGTGATCATGTCAAAGGCGTTCTTGTTGGTCTTCTCGTTCGTGCCCGGCACGACACCGAAGTAACCCGATTCCGGATTGACCGCACGCAGCTTGCCGCCGTCATCCAGATGCAGCCAGGCGATGTCGTCGCCGAGCGTCCAGACCTTCCAGCCCGGCATCGACTCGGGCGGGATCAGCATCGCGAGATTGGTCTTGCCGCAGGCCGACGGGAAGGCGCAAGCAATAAAGTGCACCGCACCGTCGGGGTTTTCGAGTCCGACGATCAGCATGTGCTCTGCCAGCCAGCCTTCCTGGCGTCCCTGGTGACTGGCGATACGCAGTGCGTGGCACTTCTTGCCGAGCAGCGCGTTGCCGCCGTAACCCGAACCATAGCTCTTGATCGAGAGTTCCTCGGGAAAGTGCATGATGAAACGGCGCTCGGGGTCGAGTTCGCCGGTCGAGTGCAAACCGCGTACAAACGTGCCTTCGCGTTCGATGCGCTCAAGTGCCTTGCGGCCCATGCGCGTCATGAGTTTCATGTTGACTACGACGTAGGGGCTGTCCGTGATTTCGACGCCGCAACGCGAGTAGGGCGAATCGATCGGTCCCATGCAGTAGGGGATGACATACATGATGCGACCCTGCATGCAGTTCTCGAACAACGCATCCATCTGCTTGTGGCCGTCGGCGGGCGGCATCCAGAGGTTGTTGGGTCCGGCGTCGTCCTCTTCGGGCGAGCACACGAAGGTCAGGTGCTCGACGCGTGCCACGTCGTTTGGATCAGAGAGATGCAGGAAACAGCCCGGATGCGTTTCCTGGTTGAGTTTTTTCAGGGTGCCGGTGGCCAGCATGAACTCGATGAGGTCCTGGTATTCCTCTTTAGAGCCCGTGCACCAGTGAACGGCTTCGGGTTGGGTATGAGCAGCGACCTGGTCTACCCAGGCCTGCAACGCCTCTAGCTTGCTTGTCATTACAGGGGTCTCTGTTATGCGAATACAGGAGGCGTTGCCGTCCTGATTTAATCGGGTGGCGCCATTTTATAACGGCACGGTCCAATTAGTTACAGGGGAAAACGTTTTCATACGGTAAATGCGTATACCGTATTGCCGGTAGTCTCAGCGGAGCGACCCCTTAGTCGCAGAGACGTGCGACGCCGCCTTCGAGCGTCGCTTCGAAACTGTGGTGAAGATCAAAGCGGCGATGGATCTCGCCGCTGGAAGCGTTGGCGTCGAAATGCCACTCGACAACGTCAATACGATCGCAGTTTCCAGTACCCTGGTTGTTGACGAGGGCGAGGACCAGCGTGTGACGCATGGCATCCGGCGCGCTGCCGGCACGCGAGGCAATCACCTTCTTGTGCGAGACATTGAACCATGCGAATTGCCAAAGGTACTCGGTGAAATCCTGTAGCCGCGCACCGGTTAGTAATGCGGGGTCGATGCGGCCCGCGTAGCCGTCGAGCAGGTTGCGGTCGACACCGTCGCGGTTCGTGTGCCCGCACTTGAATACGCGAGCAAATCCGGGCGTCGTCGGCGTTGTGATGTTGCCGACGTCCTGTGTGTAGCTAAGCTCGCGAACAATCTCGAAGTAGCGGTTTGTTTCGATCGAGGTGACGTAGTAGCCGTTGACGGCTCGCGACGCATTATCAGCTTCCTCCCACGCCTGTGCCTCAACCAGATCGTCGGTGCACAACTCGTAAGACTGTGAGCTGTCGAGTACGTGGTGGATCGTGTAGCTGCCGGCGGTGTCAGAGCGCAAATCGGCGAAGAAGGTATCGGGAACCGTGTAACCAGGGTCGTAAGCTTTGGCGGCGATCTCTGCATCAGCCGGAATCTGCGGAACCGCGGCGACAGTTGGTGTCGCGGGCTTGGCACTGTCGGCCGATCCGGATCCGCCACAGGCGGCGGCGAACAGGACGACGAGCGCCAACAGGGCCTGGTGAGAAGTCTTCATCTGGACAATCCGTATCCGTGGCCGCGCGGATTCCGGGCATCATTGCGCCCGCGCGGTCAGAAAACTTGCGTCAGGCCGCGACCGGGCCTTTGCGCCAGATGCACAACTGCTCGGGTGCCTGGACACCCATTTTCACGCGGTTGTTATTTGACGAGAAAATCGTGATTTCAATCGGACCGTTGCTGAACAGGTCGGCCAGCGTCATCGACGGGTCGATGCCCTCACCAGGTCTGATCTCAATGGATTCTGCGTCACGTCGGCTCACAATCAACATAGCTCAGTTTCCTTGCTTCACAATGGGGTTCAGGCCTGGGCGAGCGAACTGCGGTCAGCTTGACCGGATGCGCTGCCGTTGCGGCCGTAGGTATCGGTCCCGGGCGTTACGCCCCGGAGCACGGAGAGACTGGATTCAAACTGTTGCTGGCGCAGGCGAATGATTGCGCCGTTGGTCATGTTCAGCGCGCTGCTTTCCGCGGCAATGACCAGCAGGTGCTCCCAGCGACTGTTAATCGCGTCTTCCTCATCGCACCAGTCGATGAGTTCCTGCATTTGTTCGGCGGCACTCGTGAAGCCGGACTTCTCGCACAAGTCGATGCGACGGGTGTCGAGTGCCTGGAGGTTTTCAACGCACGCACTCTTGCCGTCGACGGCCGCCTGCAAGGCATCCATATCCTGGGCTTCGAGGGCTTTGCGTTCCTCCTGCAGGGATTCCTTCAGTCCGAGCGCATAGAAGATACTGTCGCCAATAATCTCGACAGCTTGCGCACGAACGTCAGCGGGAGCGGGGTGGCTCATGATCAGTCACCCAGCGAGCGATCGAGGCGAATCATAGCCTCGGCGATAGCGTCGGCGTCGATCTGGTAATTGCCATTCTCGATAGCCGACTTGATCTCGGCTACGCGTCCGGCGTCGACAGCGGGCAGGCTCGCGAGTGACTTGTCGAGTCGCTCGAGGAGCTTGGCGCTGTTCGTCAGGTTGACCGTATCACCGGCCGACGCGGCTCCAGGGGCCTTCTCGGGCGCCGCGGCTTCCGCGGAGACCTTGCTCGTCGTACGGGTCTCGTCGACCTTGTTGCCGATTTTCCCCAGTGTTCCCTGATCCATCGGACCAATCCTGTTTGTCATAACGTTTTAACCTCAACGATCATTGTTGCTAAGCCTAATATCGGCTATGGATGGCGATACTTTAGGCGTTGCGTGAAAAAAACCGGTAGCTGCGGGAAGCAGCACCTCGACGTGTTCGCGGGAGCGGACGATACCTTCCACAACCCGCCCGGAATTCAGGTTCTGAACCCGGATTCGCTGGTTTAATGCCCCATCCATCAAGGCCTTACCGCTCATGCGGACGGCAATTCCGCCGCCCGAGGCGATAATGGTGACTGTCTGGCCGCGGCGCACCGCCGCATCCGCCTCGAGCATCGAGGGGGTCAGCATGCGACCGGCAATGAGCTGATATTTCAATTTCTGGCCCACCAGGGACGCCGGGTCGCTGATGTAACCGGATAAGAGTCGCGAAACGTTCCGCGGTTCGACGTCGAAATCGTTGGCTGTCAGCACGTGTCCGCGCGGCAGGGTGCGCTTCGCAATGAGGACATCCGCAGTCACGACTACGTCGACCGGCACATAGAGCTTCCAGGGCTTGCTGCCTGAACAACGCACGCCGACCACGGTGCGTGCCGAGATCTTCGCGCCGGGCCGCAGGAAGGCTTCAAGCGGGCGGTCGCATCGTGCCAGTCGGTGGCGTGGGTCAAGGGTTGCGGCTTGCGCCGTCGTGCGGTTGGCCGACTCGCCGATGCGCTGCTGCAGGTAATCCTCCGCCGCGGCGGCGATTTCGGCCGTCGACTGCCACGCGGCGTCATCCGCGGATGCGCTGCCGAAGGCTAAGGCGAGGACAACCATCAACCGTGCCCGACGCGTCGGTCGTGCGTCGATTTCACGTCGTCGCAGCGATCGCGGCGTCAATTTCCTGACGGATTCCAAGCTGTTTCTCACCATTCGATCCTGGTCGTGCAGTACGACGGCCGCGATTCACGGGCCTTACAGGCGTTTGCCGCCGAAACCTGCGTTCTTTAGTTAGTGGTGTAGCTGCAATTGCCGTGCCAATCGCTCGACGGCATGTTCTTCGGGGGACTCAGGAGGACTGCAGTTTGTGTCCGGCCAGCGGCAAGGCTTTGCCGCGCAGGCCAAGTGATTGGTTATCGGCTGCTATTGCGAAGGCTTTAGCGCAGGGCGCTCATAACTTGGCATGGCGATTGCATCATGCAGGGCAGGACTAAATCGGAAACGAGAAGCCATGGATATTCCAGCGCTTGGACAACACGAGAAAGCATTGACGATTTTCGCGCAGCGAAATCGCGTGCTGGCGTCGAACATCGCCAATGCCGACACGCCGAATTACAAGGCGCGTGACATCGACTTCAAGGCTGCGCTCAACACCGCGCGGCAGGACACGATCAGCCTGACGCAAACCAGCGACCTGCATAAGCAGGCCTGGGGTACGACGAAGGAAGGCGCGTCGACGATGTACCGCATGCCGACCCAGTCGACGCTCGATGGCAATACCGTCGAGATGGACGTGGAGCAGGCAGCGTTCGCCGAGAACGCGCTGAAGTACCGGGCCAGCCTCGCATTTCTCGACGGCAAGATCCGAACGCTCAAGTACGCACTCAAGGGGAGTGAATAATGTCACTTTTTGACGTCTTTAACGTGGCCGGCAGCGCGATGAATGCGCAGTCCGTGCGCATGAACACGAGCGCCAGCAACCTCGCGAACGCGGGTAACGTCAGCGGTGATCCCGACAAGGTGTACCGGGCCAAGCACCCGGTGTTCTCCAATTTCAGCACGACGCTGGCCAATGAGTCGGGCCTGCAGGGCGTGCGCATCGACGGTATCTACGAGAGCGAGGCGCCGCTGCAGCTGCGTTACCAGCCCGATCACCCGGAAGCCGATGCTGACGGCAACGTCTACGCGACCAACGTCAACACGGTCGAGGAGATGGTCAACATGATGTCGGCATCGCGCTCATACAAGAACAACGTTGAAATGCTCAATACCACCAAGGATCTGCTGCTGCAGACCTTGTCACTCGGACGCTGATAGGGAATCACCATGCCAAGTATCGGACCCATTGACGATCTGTCGGCCTTCGCCCCGCAACCCACGGCGAAGCGTCGTGACCAGCTCGGCCAGGAGGATTTCCTGACGCTGATGATCACGCAATTCAGGAACCAGGACCCGTTCGAGCCGATGGACAACGGCGAGTTTCTCGGCCAGCTCGCGCAGTTCAGTACCGTGAACGGGATCGAGTCACTCAATTCGTCGTTCGGCGGACTGTCGACCGCAATGCAGGACAACCAGGCCCTGCAGGCGGCCAGTCTCGTCGGTCACAGGGTGCTGGCCGTTACCGACATCGGCCACCTTGAGAGTGGCGGCCCGATGCGCGGTGCGCTTGAGCTCACCTCGAGCGCCGGCAACGTCCAGATCGACATCACCGACGAATCCGGCCAGCTCGTGCAGCGCCTGGATCTCGGGCAGCAGGCCGCGGGCCTGATCGAATTCGAGTGGGACGGCATATCGGCACAAGGTGACCGTGCCGACACCGGTTTCTATCAGGTATCGGCCCGCGTCGTGCGCGGCCAGGAAATTGAGAGTGTTCCTACAGTCATCGAATCACGTATTCAAAGCGTCACGCTCGGCCAGTTTGGCGGTGGTTTGACGCTCAATCTCGAGGGTGGCCAGGAGATGCCGCTCGGACAGGTCTACCGGATCATCGGGTAACGAACAGGATTTTCGCAGGAGAGAAGACATGCCATTTGCAATCGCACTAAGTGGACTCAACGCCGCCTCAGCCGACCTTGGGGTCACGGCGAATAACGTAGCCAACGTCAACACGACGGGATTCAAGGGGTCGCGCGCCCAGTTTGCCGAGGTATTCGCCGTTGGTACGCAAAGCGTCAGTTCGAGCGCATCCGGCAGCGGTGTGCGCATTTCGGCGATCGCCCAGCAGTTTACGCAGGGAAACATCGACTTCACGGACAACGCACTCGATCTCGCCATCGGCGGCGAAGGTTTCTTCGTCATCAGCGACAACGGTGCGCGCAGCTACACACGCGCCGGTGCCTTTGGTGTCGATAACCAGGGCTACGTCGTGAACGCGCAGGGCGCACGCCTGCAGGCCTACCCGTTTGCGGGTAACGGCCTGTTCAACACGGGTACCCCACAGGATCTGCAGCTGCAGATCGGCGCCAACCCGCCGGCTGCGACGACGCGTGCCTCAATCGGCATCAACCTGCCTGCAAACGCGCCGGCGCCGGCCAACCCGGTCTTTGATCCGACGGATCCGTCGAGTTTCAACCACACCACCTCGGTAACCGTGTATGACTCGCTGGGTGCCGCGCACACGGCGACGGTTTACTTCATCAAGGACGCCGTGCCGAATACCTGGAATACGCAGGTTGAAATCGACGGTACGGCCGTCGCTGGCGCATCCCCGATCGTCTTCAATCCGGACGGTACATTGAACACGCCGGCTGGCGGTCTGATGCCGCTGGGTGCATTCAACCCGGGCACGGGTGCCGCGCCGATCACGATGGATCTCGATTTCGGCACTGCAACGCAGTTCGGTAGTAACTTCGGTGTGAACTCGTTGTCGCAGGATGGCTTCACGACGGGCCGCCTGACGGGCGTGAGCGTGGACGCTGAAGGCGTCGTCTTTGCGCGCTTCACGAACGGCCAGTCGACGTCGCTCGGTAAGCTGGCACTCGCGAACTTCGTAAACCCGCAGGGTCTGCAGCAGCTCGGTGACACGACCTGGGGCGAATCATTCCAGTCGGGTGACGCGCTGCTTGGCGAAGCAGGGACCGCCTCGTTCGGCAACATCCAATCCGGTGCGCTCGAGTCGTCCAACGTCGACCTGACCGCGCAGCTCGTACAGATGATTACGGCGCAGCGAAACTTCCAGGCGAACGCGCAGATGATCTCGACGGCCGACACGATCACGCAGACGGTAATCAACATCCGCTAATCCGGATAACGACTGAGTATCGACCATGGACGAAATGATTTATCTCGCGATGACTGGCGCCAAGCAGACCGAGTACGCGCAGACAATCAACAGCAACAACCTCGCCAACGCTTCAACGACGGGCTTCAGGGCGGACCTGCATGCTTTCAGTTCCGTACCCATCGATGGTCCCGGCGTCGAGACGCGGGTGAACGCCGTGGTCGACTCCTACGGCACCGACTTCTCGCCGGGTCCGCTGGCCAACACCGGACGCGACCTCGATATCGCGATCAAGGGCGAGGGATTTATCGCGGTACAGGCGCCAGACGGCACCGAAGCGTACACGAGGGCTGGAGACCTCAGGATGGAACCGGGCGGCCTGCTCACAACCGGGGCGGGACACCTCGTCCTTGGTAACGGCGGCCCGGTCGCCATCCCGCCCAGCACAAGCCTGACGATAGGTAACGACGGCACGGTCTCGATCGTGCCTATCGGTCAGGGTCCGGAGACGGTGTCGCAGGTCGACCGCATCAAGCTCGTCAATCCCGACGTGTCGAGACTGCAGAAGGGCCCGGATGGCCTGCTCCGACTACCGGACGGTGAATTGGCCGACGCGGACGCGAGCGTGGAGATCACGCCCGGCGCCCTCGAGCAAAGCAACGTCAACGTAGCCAAAACACTGGTCAACATGATCGAACTGGCGCGCCAGTACGAAATGCAAGTCAACGTTATGAAGTCGGCGGAGGAAAACGCCGACGCTGCCGCATCTCTGATGCGACTTGGATAAGCCGTCGCGAGGCGACAGGAGAACAGTATGAACCAGTCACTATGGGTAGCTAAGACCGGGCTCGACGCGCAACAGACGCGCATGTCGGTCGTGTCCAACAACCTCGCCAACGTCAACACGACCGGTTTCAAGCAGGATCGTGCGGTCTTCGAGGATCTGCTTTACCAGAACGTGCGTCAGTCGGGCGGCAATTCGTCGCAGGATACGATCCTGCCCTCGGGTATGAACCTCGGCACCGGTGTTCGCGTTGTCGCAACGGAGAAGACGTTCACGCAGGGCAGCGTCAACCAGACAGGTAACGCCCTCGATGTTGCAATCAATGGCCGTGGCTTCTTCCAGATCCTGAAACCGAATGGCGATCTTGCGTACACGCGCGACGGGACCTTCCAGCTAAACGACCAGGGACAGCTCGTCACCTCGAGCGGCTACACGGTGCAGCCGGGCATCACGATTCCGGACGGCGCCCAGAGCGTCACGATCGGCGGCGATGGCACCGTTTCGGTGAAGCTGGCCGGCCAGGCGTCGCCATCACAGGTAGGTACGCTCGAGATTTCGGACTTCATCAACCCGGTTGGCCTGCAGCCGATCGGCGAGAACCTCTATATCGAAACCGCATCGAGCGGCACGGCACAGGCCGGAACACCAGGACAGAACGGTCTCGGCCAGATCCAGCAGGGCGCACTTGAGGGCTCAAACGTCAATGTCGTCGCCGAGCTCGTCAACATGATCGAAACGCAGCGCGCTTACGAGATGAACTCAAAGGCCATCTCGACGAGCGACCAGATGATGCAGTACGTCAACAACAACCTCTAGGGCGCCAGCCATGATTCGTAACGCAAGATTACCGCTGCTCATCGTCGTGACCCTCGGGTTTGCCTCCGGCTGTATCACGATCAAGCAGCCCGAAAACAGCTACGAGCCGCCGCGGCCTGCAGAACCCGTGTACGGGACACCGACGCCTGGTGCGATCTACAACAATGGCGCCGATGTGCGTCTGTTCGAAGATCGGAAAGCGGGTCGCGTTGGCGACATCCTGACAGTACGCCTGCAGGAAAGCACCAACGCGAGCAAGAACTCCGCGACGTCGACGTCGAAAGCAACCGATGTCGAGCTCGCGAACCCGGTGGTCTCGGGCACGAATATCACGACCAACGGCATCCCGTTATTCCAGGGCACGCTGAGCGGCGACTCGACGTTTGACGGCGAGGGTTCAAGCAGCCAGAGCAACAGCCTGCTCGGCGACATCACGGTTACGGTCGTGGAACGCCTCCCCAATGGCAACTTGCGCATTCGCGGCGAGAAATGGGTGACGCTGAACCAGGGGCGCGAGTTTATTCGCCTGTCAGGCATTATCCGGCCCGACGATATCGAGCCCGATAATTCCCTGTACTCATACCGCATCGCGGACGCCCAGATTACCTACAGCAGCAAGGGCGTCCTTGCTGACGCGAACCGCATGGGCTTCATCTCGCGGTTCTTCAATTCCGTATTCCACCCGTACTAGTCGGAGGAAAGATCATGGCAATGACAGCGAAGGTACGGGACACGCTCAAGCACATTCTGCTCGTGACGATGTTCTGCGTCGCGTTCTTCACAGAACAGGCGATGGCGGAACGGGTCAAAGACCTGGCCAGCGTCGCCGGCGTGCGCGACAACCAGCTGGCAGGCTACGGCATCGTCGTCGGCCTCAACGGCACCGGTGACCAGACGACGCAGACACCGTTCACGGTGCAGAGCATTGTGAACATGTTGGTGCAGTTCGGCGTCACGATCCCGCCGGGCACAAGCATGCAGCTCAAGAACGTCGCTGCCGTGACGGTGCATGCCGAATTGCCGCCGTTCGCGAAGCCGGGCCAGAACATCGACGTGACGGTCTCATCGATCGGCAACGCCAAGAGCCTGCGCGGTGGCAGCCTGCTGATGGCGCCATTGCGTGGTGCCGATGGCAACGTCTACGCGATTGCGCAGGGCAACCTGGTCGTCGGCGGCTTCGGTGCATCCGGCAACGACGGTTCCAGCGTAACCGTGAACATACCGAGCGCCGGGCGCATCCCGAACGGCGCCACCGTTGAGCGTGCGGTCGCCAACGATTTCCTGACGCGCGAGAACATCGTGCTCAACCTGCATGCACCGGACTTCACGACGTCGAAGCGCCTCGCGGAACAGATCAACGTTACGATGGGGCCGGGCACGGCCGCGTCGGTCGACGCGGTTTCTGTTGCAGTGCGTGCACCGCAGGATCCCGGCATGCGTACGGCGTTTGTCGCGGCCCTCGAGGAACTCGAGGTCGAGCCTGGCGAAGTCCAGGCACGTGTCATCGTGAATTCACGCACTGGCACAGTCGTGATCGGTTCGAACGTGCGGGTATCGCCGGCCGCTGTATCGCACGGCTCCCTTGTCGTCACGATCAGCGAACGTCCATTCGCAAGCCAGCCTGTCGCTCCGTTTAGCGATGCGGGCGAGACCGTTGTGTTGCCGGACTCCAATGTCACGATCGAGCAGGAAGAAGGCAGCATGTTCCTGTTTGAGCCAGGCACAAGCCTCAACGAGATCGTGCAGGCCGTGAACCAGGTTGGCGCCGCGCCTGGAGATCTCGTCGCCATCCTCGAAGCACTGAAACAGGCGGGCGCTCTGCGCGCCGAGCTCGTGGTGATCTAGGAGCGACGATGACCGCGGCAATCGGCGATTTCAATCAATACACAGGCATGCGCGCCGCCGCGGAGCGCAACGATCCTGAGGTATTGCGCGAGGTCGCAAACCAGTTCGAGGCATTGTTCGTCCAGCAGATGCTCAAGAGTATGCGCGATGCATCGCTTGGCGATCCTCTGCTCGGCAATAGCGACCAGCACGACATGTACCAGGAGATGATGGACCAGCAGCTCGCCATGGAAATGTCGAGCGGCAAGGGCATCGGTCTCGCAGACATGCTTGTGCGTCAGCTCGGTGGCGAAGCGGCGGCCAAGCTGGCACCGCCTGACCGCGATTTCCGTTTGCCGAGCAGCGCTGCCAATAACTGGAAAGATCCAGACAGTTTCGCCAGGGATGTCTGGCCGCACGCCGAGCGTGCCGGCAAACGGCTTGGCGTAGCGCCTGAAGCCATTCTTGCGCAGGCCGCACTCGAAACCGGCTGGGGCAAGCACGTCATGCCCGACAGGAAGGGCGGCAACAGCTTCAACCTGTTTGGTATCAAGGCCGGCTCGTCGTGGAATGGTGATATGGCGACACGGCGTACGCTCGAATTCGAGAACGGCGTCCCGCATTACGAGCGCGCGAGTTTCCGCGCGTACCAGGACGTTGCGTCGACGATGGAGGATTACACGGCGTTTCTGGCCGATAACCCACGTTATGAGAAGGTCGTTGGTAACGGCAACGACACCGGCGCATTTGCGGATGCACTGCAAGAAAGTGGCTACGCCACCGATCCGCAGTACGCGCAGAAGCTGAAGAACATCATTGAGAGCCCGACGATGCAACGCGTCCTGTCGGGGTTAAAGAAATCTGCTGCGACGCCGATAGCGAGTGGGCTGTCGGCACATGCGCAGTGAAAGCGTGTGGCTGACCCAAGGGGAACGACATGCCGGATATTCTGAATACCAGCCTTACGGGAATGCTTGCATTCCAGCGCGCTCTGGCGGTAACCAGCCACAACATCTCGAATGCCAATACGCCCGGCTACAGTCGCCAGGTCACAGAGTTTTCGGCACGTGTCGGCAGCGGCGAGAGCGGACTCTACATCGGCGGCGGCACGCAGATTACGCGAATCCGACGCATGTACGACGCAATGCAGGTCGAGCAGCTGCGCAACTCCGCGAGCGGATTCGCGCGCTTTAACACGCTCGACAGCCTCGCAAGCCGCATCGATACGTTCCTTGCTGACGCAGATACCGGCCTCAACTCGAGCCTGCAGTCCTATTTCAATTCGCTGCAGGATCTCAGCAATGATCCGTCGTCGATTCCGACTCGCCAGGCGCTGATCGGCGAGGCGCAAGGGCTCGCGGCCAAATTCCAGTCGCTGGATACTCAGCTCGGAGCGCTCGAGGAAGAGGTCAACGAGCGGCTCGAACTCACAATTGCGGAGGTCAACCGGCTGGCTTCGGGTATCGCCGAACTCAATGACCGGATCGCATTGACGAACAACGCGACGAGCCCTGCGAATGATCTGCTGGACCAGCGCGACGGACTCATCACAGAGTTGTCGGAGCACGTGTCTGTGACGACTAATTTGCAGGACGACGGCACGATGAGCGTCTTCATCGGTTCCGGCCAGCCACTGGTGCTCGGTACAGGGTCACAACAGCTTGGCGTTAGCGGCAGCGAGTTCGATATGACCCGCATGGAGGTTTACTACGTAAGCCCGGCCGGAAATACACCGCTCGATACGAACTCAACCGGTGGCAACCTCGGTGGTTTGTTGGAATTCCGGTCGCGGATGCTCGACCCGGCGAGGCAGTCTCTCGGGCAGACGGCCGTCGCGTTTGCGCAGTCGATGAACCAGCAGCATGCTTCGGGCATGGACCTGCGTGGCAACCTGGGCGGTGACCTGTTCAGCGTAGCGGATCCGACCGTGCTGGTCTCGAACCGCAACACCGGTACTCCCGCGGCAGCCGTGTCTGTTACGGATCTTGGTCAGTACACCGGTGTCGATTACACCCTCGAGTATGACGGTGCCAGTTACACATTGACGCGCAATGACACCGGCGCGACCGTGCCGATGACGGGTACGGGAACAGCGGGTGACCCGTTTGTGGCCGATGGCCTCAGCATTGACGTGACCGGCGGTGCGCCGGTTGCCGGCGATCGCATGTTGATCCGCTCGGCACGGGATGCCGCAGGCACTCTGCAGAGCGTCGTCACGGATCCACAGACCCTCGCTGTAGCAGCGCCAACGCGTTCGAGCGCGTCCTTCGGCAATACGGGCAATGCGGCGATCACGCCAGCGGTAGTCGCGGATCCGTCAGATCCGGCGCTACTGACGACCGCCGTCATCGAGTTCACGAGCCCGACAAGCTACACGATTAACGGCGCGGGCAGCTTCGCTTACACAGAAGGAAACCCGATAGTTATCAACGGCAGCGAAGTCGCTATTACCGGGTCACCGCTGGCGGGCGATCAGTTCACAATCGAAGGTAACTACGGCGCTTCCGGTGATAACAGCAATTCCCTGCTGATGATCGGCGTCCAGTCGAATGGCATCCTGGACGGCGGCTCGATCAGCATCAATGAAAACTATGGACGCCTTGTGTCGAGCGTGGGTGCGACGACGCACCAGATCAAGGCTGGCCGTGACGCACAAGGTGTTGTCCTGTCGAACGCTGAAGATGCGGTGTTGGAGACATCGGGCGTCAATCTCGATGAAGAAGCAGCGAATCTGATCAAATACCAGCAGGCTTACCAGGCCGTGGCACAGGTGGTCAGCGTGGCGAACACATTGTTCGACAGTCTCTTGAACGCGACGAGTAGGTAAGATGCGGGTATCCACACTTGGGGCATTCCAGAATGGTCTAGGCCTGATGCAAAGACTGCAGTCGGCGCTTGATCACACGCAGCGCCAGATCTCGAGCGGCCGCCGTATCCTGACGCCGTCCGATGACCCCGTCGCATCGGCTCGCGCTATTGGTATTCGCGAATCGATCGCGCGGCTCGACCAGTTCGACCGCAATGCCAACATCGCCACGAACCGGCTTGCGCAGGAAGAAGTAGCGCTGCAGTCCGCAAACAACGTAATGCAACGCGTGCGCGAACTGGCGCTGCAGGCAAACAACGGCACCCAGAGCAACGAGTCTCGGGCGCAAATTGCAGTCGAGATGGACGAACTCCTGGACCAGCTTGTGCAGGTTGCCAACCAGAAGGACGGGAGCGGGGCATTCCTGTTCTCAGGAAATCTGCTGGATACGCAGCCCGTTTCGCGGGGCGCGCTCGGCTTCGTTTATAACGGCGACCAGGGGCAGCGCTTCATCCAGATTGGTGAGGGCAGGCAGGTCGCCGACGGCGACTCCGGTGCCGACGTGTTCTTCTCGATAAAGGACGGTAACGGCACATTCCGCGGGTCTCCTGTCGCGGGCAACACCGGGTCCGGCACCCTTGGGGCTAACAGCCTCGTCGATCCGAGCGCTTGGGTGCCCGATCAGTATACGGTGACGTTCAGCGCACCAAATGTTTATGAAGTCCGGGATAGTTCAGCAGCGCTGGTGTCGACAGGGCCGTTTGCGCCGGGCGATACACTTTCTTTCCGTGGCATAGAGTTGTCTATCGATGGGCAGCCCAACACCGGTGACGAGTTCCAGATCGAGCCGAGCGGCAACGCAGACGTATTCACATCCGTAGCGCAGCTTGTTGCTGCGGTCCGAACAAATGTCTCCGACGACGCATCGCGAGCGGAACTGACTAACGGCGTCAATGCCAGTCTGCAAAACATTGACCAGGCCATCGGCCGGATTCTCGACGTTCGCACGCAGGTGGGTTCTCGCCTCGCGGCGATCGAGGGCCAGGTTGATAATAACGGCGCGCAAGTCTTGAACTACCGCGAAACGCTCGCGGGCCTCGAAGATCTCGACTATGCCGAGGCGCTGTCGCAGCTCAGTATGCAGGCGACAACGCTCGAGGCGGCGCAGCAGTCGTTCGTCCGCACGCAGTCGCTCTCATTGTTTAACTACTTCTGATACGAGTGCTTAGCGCCACGTGCGCTGCGTCACATTCTCGTAGATTGGGCCTAAAGTTTTCCGTCGTCCTGACGGGGGCAATAACGAAACAAGTCCTAAAGGTCCTCTCCTCCTGACCGATAACTCCACTGAACGGTGGTCATGAATGGATTTCGCGGCCATTTAAATGGCTTCCGGTAGCTCTTGCGAGACCGGGGTAATTTTTTTACATCAGGAGTAAAAGCAATGGCACAGACGATCAATACGAACGTCGCGTCGCTTAACGCACAGCGTAACCTGAGCCGCTCACAGGGCATGATGAACACCGCCCTCGAGCGTCTTTCCACGGGTCTGCGAATCAACAGTGCGAAAGATGACGCAGCAGGTCTCGCGATTTCCGAGCGTTTCACGACGCAGATTCGCGGCCTGAATCAGGCTGTCCGTAACGCTTCGGACGGCATTTCCCTCGCGCAGACTACGGAAAGCGCACTTGGTGAGTTGACCAACAACCTGCAGCGCATTCGTGAGCTGGCAGTACAGTCGGTCAACGCAACGAACTCGGCCTCTGATCGCGCCGCACTGAACGCAGAAGTTCAGGAGCGTATCGCGGAAGTCGATCGTATCGCGAAGCAGACCAACTTCAACGGCGTTAAGGTCCTTGACGGATCCTTCGGCACGGCAACCTTCCAGGTTGGTGCCAACGTTGGTGAGACGATTTCAGTCTCTCTGACCACGGATGTGACGGCCGGCGCTGTCGGCACGATCAATACCGTGACCGGTGTCGCGGACGCGCTCGACACGACTACGGCTCCGGGCACTGCTGCTACCGTATTGACGTTCACGCCCGCAGTAGGCGCCGCGTCCACGGTAGACATTGCTGCCGGTTCTACGGTGCAAGAAGCCGCGGATGCGATTAACGGTGCAAATATTAGTGGTGTTGCGGCCTTCGTCAATGACAACGGTTTCATTCAAATCATCTCTGACGAGCCGGGCGTTGCGATTACCGAAGCTGCGGTAGGCGGTAACACCACCGGACTCGCCGGTGTAACGACAGCGGCCGAGACGGCCAGCGCGACCACGACGCTTGCGGGCGTGGGTGTTGACACAGTGAGCAACGCGAACTTCGCAGTTGCGCGTGTCGACTCGGCGCTGACGGCTGTTAACGGCTTGCGCGGTAACCTGGGTGCTATCCAGAACCGCTTCGAGTCGACGATCGTCAACCTGCAGACGGTCAGTGAAAACCTGTCGGCCTCTCGCGGTCGTATCCAGGACGCTGACTTCGCTGCCGAGACGGCCGCATTGACCAAGGCACAGATCCTGCAGCAGGCCGGCGTAGCCGTACTGTCGCAGGCGAACGCCCAGCCGCAGCTCGCTCTGAGCCTGCTGCAGTAAGGGTAGATGTAGTACACCTGAGGAGGGCGGCAGGGATGCTGCCCTCCACAGGGCAGGAGAGGTCACATGTCTGATCAGGACGTTAAGAACATCTCCGCAACCACGGGCACTTATGCAGTATTGAGACCCGGCAGGGAGCCCGTGAGTCAAGGCGGCAAGGAGGCGGCTGAGGCCGGCAAGAATGTGCCGGAGCAGTCCGAGCCTGACGTGGAAAAGCTCGTTCAGGAATTGAACGTCGCGGCCCAGAGTATTGGGCGCGACCTGCGTTTTCAGGTGGATCTGGAGAACGGGCGCTCGATCATCCAGGTGCTCGACCGGGAGACGGGCGAATTGATTCGCCAGATCCCGCCCGAAAACGCAAAAACCTACGTATCGGAAATCGGCGACGTAGCGCTGCGGCTCTACGACGCACGGGTCTGATGGAAATGTGGGCCTGCCAGCCAGATATGGCACGGATCTTGTAGGTACATAGGAAAACCACGGCGCCACTGCCAGATGAGGCGGTGACGGTGGCAATGATTGCAGACTGAGAACCAGGTATGCCCAGTATTGTTTCGACAGGAATTGGATCCGGCCTCGATATCGCCGGAATAGTGCAATCGTTGGTGGCGGCAGAGGGGCAGCCCGTGGAGACCAGAATCGCACAACAGGAAGCGCGCGCTCAGGCCAAACTTTCCGCGTTTGGCAGCCTGAAGTCGGCGCTATCCGATTTCCGCGACAAGCTGGACACCATGAAGACCCTCGAGAAATTCCTGTCGCGCAAGGCGTCGTCGGGGAACGAAGACTACTTCACGGTATCGGCTGGCACGAATGCCCTGCCGGCGAGCTACGATCTCGAGGTCGTGCAGCTGGCACAGGCGCAAAAACTGACGTCCGGCGCGTTTGCCGATGCAGACACTGCCGTCGGCACCGGCATGCTCAAGCTTGAAGTTGCTGGCGAAGAGATGGACCTCACCATCGACGGCACCAACAACACACTCGCCGGTATTCGTGACGCGATCAATGCGGCCACCGACAATCCGGGAGTTTCGGCGACGATAGTTAACGCCGACAGCGGCAGCTACCTGATCATTACCGGCGATGCGACTGGCTCAGCGAATGACATCACGATCTCGCAGGCCGGCGGTGACGGCGGACTGAGCGCGCTCGAATACGACCCGGGCAAGGGCCTCACCTCGATGACCGAATCGATCGCCGCGCAGGACGCAATGATCCGCATCGACGGCCTCGACATCATGAACGAGTCGAATACGTTCACGGGCGCCGTTCAGGGCGTGACGATTAATGTCCTCGAAACGTCCGGCGGAACGACGGATACGCTACTCGTTGAGAACGATGATCAGGCCGCGAAGGATCTCGTCTCGGACTTTGTCGAGAGTTACAACGCGCTCGTCAACATCTTTGACAACCTGACTTCGTACGATGCAGAAAATGAAATTGCGGCACCGCTTGTCGGCGACTCAACGTTGCGCGGCATTCGCGACCAGATACGTCGTGAGATGAGTGTCGGCGTGCAGGACCTCGAAGCGAACTTCTCGACGTTGAGCGAAGTCGGCATCGAGGTGCAACTGGACGGTACGCTCAACGTGAACAACGAGCGTCTTGACAGCATCGTTGCGGACGACTTCGTTAAGTTCGGCCAGTTCTTCTCGACGACCGATGGTTTTGCAACGCGGCTGTACGACCTGACGGACGGCTACCTGAGCAGCGAAGGCATCATCGAATCCAGGACTCAGGGCCTCACCACTACGATCGAAGGCTTCAGCGACGATCGCCAGGCGCTCAATGATCGACTTTCATCCCTCGAGACGCGACTGCTACGGCAGTTCAATGCGCTCGACTCGTTGCTGGCTCAGCTGACGTCGACCAGCAACTTTCTGACACAACAGTTGAATGCTCTGCCTGGTGCCGGAAACCAGGAAAGCAGCTAGGACACGATAGAGGAATAGACCCATGCACTCAGCCAGCGGCGAAAACGCACTTCAGCAGTACCAGCAGATCGGGATGCGCAATGCCGTTGACGAGTCATCGCCGCATCGTCTGATCCAGATGATGATGGAGCACGCGCTGTCCAAGATGAACTTTGCGCGCGGTTTCATCGAGCGTGAACAGGTTGCAGAGAAGGGCAAGGCTATCGGCGACGCTATTAGCGTCATTAATGGCCTGCAAGCCAGCCTGAATCACAAGGCCGATGAACGCATGGCCGCGAACTTCGACTCGCTGTACGCCTATATGATGCGTCGCCTGCTCGAAGCTAATCTCAACAACGACGTTGCGATCATCGACGAAGTTATCGTACTCATGAGCGAACTCAAGGAAGCCTGGGACGCGATTGCAGAGGAAGCTGATGCGGTTGCCGAACAGGAGGAGAGCGAAGGGAGGCAATAATGGTAGCCAACCGAGCCACAGCGGAAGTGAGTCCCGGGCGCATGGCCAGGGAGATGGCGAAGAACATGGAACAACTCGCCGCGAAGGGCCAATGGGACGGAGTAGAGCAGGTCGTTTTGCGGCTGCGCTCGGCTGTTCTCGAAGTGCCCGAGGATGAGCGCCGCGAGGTCATGGAGCTCGTCAACCACAGCCTCGAGCGCGTGCGTACGCAGGCGCTGACGTCGCGCGGCGAAGTTACCGGCAAGCTGTCGGAAATCCGACGCGGTCGCGATGCGGCCCGCGCGTATGGCGGATCCCTGGCACCGCGTCAGGAAGCCGAATCGGAGCTCCGCTAGGCGTCGACACCGTATTACGTTAAATTTGCGGCCAATTGTGACCGTGATCACAAAGCCGCTGCATCATTGCGTCTATGCTAGCCGCAAGTCGAGCTGCACAATAGGTTCAGACAGAGGGCTGGCATGGCAACGCAACAGGCATCTTTGGGGAAAGTGCTGATTCTGGACGCGGATACAGACCGCGCCTCGCAGCTCGTCGAGCGCCTGCGTTTCCTGAATTTCGAAGCAGTCGCTGCGGCCGCGGACGCCGCCGCCGGCCAGTTCGATTCCAACCGGAATGCTGCCGTGATTGCCGGGAACCTCGGCAATGGCTTCGATGACCTGTCTCTTGCGATGCGGGAACGCAATCCGGACCTGCCGTTCCTGTGCATGCCCGAGGCGTTCGAGACGCTCACCGACAATGGTCCGAACTGGCCACTCGAGTTGCCGCTGCGCAGGGCGCAGCTCCAGCGCCTCTTGCAACGAGCCATACGATTCCAGGGCCAGGACCGTCGCCGGCGTATCACGGGGACCTCCCGTTCGATACGTGATGTTCGGCGACTGATCGAGCAAGTTGCGGATTTTGATACAAATGTACTGATCACGGGTGAATCGGGAACGGGCAAGGAACTCGTGGCCCGCACGATTCACGAGCTGTCCGATCGTGCCGATAAGCCGTTCGTGCCGATCAACTGCGGTGCGATTCCGCCGGAGTTGCTCGAGAGCGAGCTGTTCGGGCACGAGAAGGGCGCGTTCACCGGCGCGATCACGTCGCGCACAGGCCGCTTCGAACTTGCCGAAGGCGGTACGTTGTTCCTCGACGAGATCGGTGACATGAGCCTCGACATGCAGGTGAAGCTGTTGCGCGTCCTGCAGGAACGCACCTTTGAGCGCGTTGGCAGCGGCAAACTGCGTGACTGCGACGTGCGCATCGTTGCCGCGACGCACAAGGATCTTCCGGCCGCCGTCGAAGCCGGCGAATTTCGCGAGGATCTTTACTACCGACTCAACGTCTTCCCGATTGTTATGCCACCGTTGTTCAAGCGTGTGTCGGACCTGCCAATGCTTCTCAGCGAGCTGCTGGTCACACACATGGGCGACGAAGAAGGGGAGCTGCGTGTCAGCAAGGAAGCCATGCGCGTTCTCGCGGGCTATCGCTGGCCCGGGAACATCCGCGAGTTGTCGAATCTCGTTGAGCGCCTCGCCATCATCAAGCCGGAAGGCACGATCGAAATCGACGATTTGCCATTAAAGTATCGCGAGGCGCAGCCCGAGGAACCCGCGGAGTCGAACAACGTTGCGGAAGCGATGCGCACTACCAGCGCCAACCTCAAAGAAGCGCTGCAGAACGTCGAGCAGGAGCTGATCGGCCAGGCGATGGAAGCCTCGGACGGGGTTGTCGCCCAGGCGGCTCGCCTGCTGAACATGCGTCGCACGACGCTCGTCGAGAAGATCGGCAAGTACGACCTGGGCTGAGCCGCCGATTGCGGACTCTCACTTGCCCGAATTCCGTCACGAAACCACCAATGTCGGATTTTTGACGCCGAACTGGTGCGCCGGTAAATCGTTAAGCTACTGAAATAAATAGAAAAAAAGTTCTGGCATGCAACTTGCAGTTCTTACGGCAGAGAAACTGATTTCTGTCGGAGAACACCTTGGCATCACAGAGTTTGCAATCGCAGCAACTGCAGAGCGCGTTCCAGGTCTTCAATCACCAGTCCGAGTTGCTGGAAGAGTCCTACCGCGAGTTGCAGGATACGGTGGCCGGGCTGACGCGGCGCCTGCGAGCCGCGCAGCGCGACCGCCTGGCTGAACTCACCAAGAAGGAACGGCTGAGCCGTCGCCTTGCCGATCTGCTCGAGAGTCTGCCGGGCGCCATCGTCGTTATCGATGCCGACGGCGTCATCCGGCAACAGAACACCGAGGCTAGCGACCTTCTGCATCAGCCGCTGATCGGACACGCATGGGCATCGATTGTTCGGCGCGAAGTCAGCAACGGTGGCAGCCAGGATGGCAACATTCAGTTGCGCGACGGGCGCTGGTTCAATCTTGCACGTCGTGTGCTCAAAAGCGGCTCCGGCGAAATCCTGCATCTGACCGACGTTACGGAGGAGCGGCAGTTGTCCGAGCTGCGGCAACGTAACGAACGCCTGACGGCAATCGGTGAAATGACCGCGGAGTTTGCGCATCAGGTGCGCACGCCATTGGCGTCGACCATGCTCTATGTTGGACAGCTCAGCAAGGACACGCCCAAGCAGGAGCGTGTCGTTGGCAAGATCGTGGATGGGTTGAACGACCTCAAGCGCATGGTCAACGATATGCTCGGCTTTGCTGCAGGTGCGAAGCGGGCGCAGGAGCAGGTTAACGTCACGGAGCTGCTCGCCGACGTGCGCGACAGCATCGAAGGCCAGCTCAAAGCTGGCACGACCGTCAGTGTTTCCGTAGCCGACAGCGACCTCTGCGTGGCGGCGAACCGCGATGCGTTGAAAGGCGCGCTGCTCAATCTTGTTACCAATGCAGACCAGGCTGCCGAAGGTGCCGCGAGCATTCTCCTGCACGGCCACCGTTTCAGCGATTCGGTGCATCTGTGCGTGACCGACGATGGTCCGGGCATTGCCGACGATGTGAAAGCACGTCTGTTCGAGCCGTTCTTTACGACGCGTCCGCAAGGCACTGGCCTGGGTCTCGCCGTCGTCAAAGCCGTGGTATCGGCGCACGGCGGCGAAATTGCGGTGCACAGCTCGGACCGTGGCACAAATTTCAGCCTGCAACTTCCGGCCGAACGGCAGGAGAGCTGACGTGACTACGCCCGCCGTACTGATTGTCGAAGACGACGCAAATCTGCGCGAAGCGCTGTTCGATACATTAAACAGTGACGACACACCGGTGCTCACGGCAGACGACGGCACGGCAGCGCTGGATATTCTCGAGCGCGAACGGGTCGGGCTGGTTGTCACCGACTGGCAGATGACTCCGATGGACGGCATTACGCTGCTCGGCAGGATTCGCGACGAATACCCGAATCTCCCGGCGATCCTGATGACCGCTCATGGCACGATCGAGAACGCTGTCGATGTCATGCGGAACGGCGCAGCTGACTACCTCGTCAAGCCGTTCGAGGCCCAGGAACTCAAGAGCATCGTTGGCAAGTACATCAGCGAAGAACCTGTCGACAATGATGTAATCGCAGCTGACCCTGCCACGCAAAACCTGCTACAGGTTGCGGAGCGGGTCGCCGGGACCGAAGTCACGGTGACCATCAGCGGCCCGAGCGGCTGCGGCAAGGAAGTTTTCGCTCGCTACATCCACAATCATTCCTCCCGCCAGGAACAGCCGTTCATCGCGATCAACTGTGCGGCGATTCCCGAGAGCATGCTCGAAGCTGTCCTGTTCGGCTATGAGAAGGGCGCGTTTACGGGCGCGACCGGGGCGCATGCCGGCAAGTTCGAACAGGCGAACGGTGGCACGCTGCTACTCGATGAGATTTCCGAGATGGATCTGAGCTTACAGGCAAAGTTGCTGCGCGTTATCCAGGAAAAGGAAGTGGAGCGTATCGGCGGCCGCGAGGTAATCCCGCTGGACGTGCGTGTTCTCGCAACCACGAATCGCGATCTTCGCCAGCACGTTGCAGACGGCAAGTTTCGCGAGGACCTGTACTACAGGCTCAACGTCTTCCCGCTGCAGATTCCGGCGCTTGCGGAGCGACCCGGCGACATCCTGCCGCTGGCAGAACGCGCTATCCGGCAACACGGGTCAGGCGCCGTCACGCTCGAGAATTGCGCCCGCGGATCGCTGCGTGCTCACAGCTGGCCCGGAAATGTCCGCGAGCTCGAAAATGTCATGCAGCGCACGTTGATCCTGCTGTCCGGTAATGAGCTGCGCGCCAGCGACCTCGTTTTCGAGGACATCAACGAATTACCTGATCTGTCCGATTCAGGCCTGAGCGAAGGCCTTCGGAATCGCGAATTTCAACTCATTCTCGACGCGTTGAAAACGCAAACCGGCAAACGCAGCGACGTCGCCCGGGCGCTGGGCATCAGTCCGCGCTCCCTGCGTTACAAGCTCGCGCGCATGCGCGAAGCCGGCATTGTCATTCCGGGAGAACCCGCATGAATACGATCACCAACGAGCACCTGCTCAGCCAGATTCGCACCATGGGCCAGGAGCTGCGGCCGACCGAGTCAGCGGCGCAGCCGGCCAACCCGGAGGGGCCCGATTTCAGCGCAATGCTCAAGACGACGATCAATGCCGTTAATGATGCGCAGAAATACTCGAGTGAGCTCAAGACGGGCTTCGAGAACGGCACGACAGACAAGAGCCTCGCTGAAGTGATGATCGCTTCGCAGAAGGCGAACCTGTCGTTCCGCGCGGTCACCGAGGTTCGCAACAAGCTGATTACTGCGTACCAGGACATCATGAACATGCCGGTCTAAGCCCGGAATAACGAACAAGGAAAAGTCAGGACATCATGGAAACCGGAACCGTCATCGAATCCACCGCCGTTGACACCAGCCAGCTGAATCTCGCCAGCGTGCTGCGTATCCCGGCGGTGCGTCAGATTATGCTGCTCATCGGCGTCGCAGCCGCTGTTGCGGTCGGACTGGCTGTCGCGCTCTGGTCGCAGTCGCCGGGTTACAGCCAGCTTTACGGCGACCTCGACGCGCCCAATGCAGCCGCCGTTGCCGAAGCGCTGCAGTCGGCAGGTATCGACCACAAAATTGGTGCATCTGGTGCCATTCTCGTGCCCGAAGCGCAGCTGCATGCCGCGCGGCTTGAACTCGCATCGCAGAGCCTGCCGAGTGGCACGGGTTCCGGCATGGACCTGATGCAGGAGCAGTCGAGCTTCGGCGTTAGCCAGTTCATGGAAAACGCCCGCTACCAGCACGCCCTCGAGGCTGAGCTGGCACGCACAATCTCCGCGCTTGGCGCGGTTCGCGAGGCTCGAGTACACCTCGCGATACCGAAGCAGAGCGCCTTTATCCGCGATAACAATGGCGCGAGTGCGTCTGTCCTGTTGCACCTGTTCGGCGGCATGGGTCTGGAGGCCGGTCAGGCGTCGGCCGTCATCAACCTGGTTGCTTCCAGCGTGCCGAATTTGCACGTCGACAATGTCACGCTGATCGATCAACACGGCCGCCTGCTGAGTTCCAGCGGCGAGCAAATGGCGGGAGCGCAAGCCGCAACGCAGCTCAAGTACAAGCTGGAGCTCGAGGAAAACTACATCGGGGCCATCGAGGATCTGCTGACGCCTCTCGTCGGCGTGGGTCGCGTTCGCGCCGAGGTCGCCGCGGATATCGATTTTACTTACACCGAGGAAACCAGCGAAATTTTCGATCCCAATCGCACCGTCGTTCGCAGCGAGCAGACCAGCGAGAACCAGTCCAACAGCAGCGGCGCGCTGGCAGGCGGCGTGCCAGGCGCGTTGAGCAACCAGCCGCCTCAGGCGGCGGGCGCACAGCCGGTCGCTACGGAGGCAGAGCAGGTCTCGCCCCGCAACAGCTCGCGCAGCGCCACGCGCAACTACGAAGTAGATCGCACAATTCGACATACGCGCCCGCAGTCCGGCGCGGTTCGTCGCCTTTCGGTTGCCGTGTTGATCGATGACACGCCGGTCGAAGGCGACGATACACAAACGACGCTAACCGACGCTGACATCGAGCGTTACACGGCGCTGGTCAGACAGGCTGTGGGCTTCGACGAAGCCCGTGGCGACACCGTCGTGGTCCTGAACGAGTCCTTCCGCCCGGCTGAGCCGATGGAACAGGTCGCACCGCCGCCGCTTTGGGAGCGGCCGGCTCTCGTCGATGCAATGAAACAGATTCTTGGTGCCATTCTCGTGCTCGCCATCGCATTCGGCGTCGTTCGACCGATGCTGCGCAACGTCATGTCCGGTGGCGGCAGTGGCGTCCCAGGTCAGTTGGTGGCCGGCGGCGGACAGATCACCGGCGGCGGTAGCGCACAGCTGGCCGGCGGTGGCGTTGCAGCAATCGCCGGACCGAGCTACGACGAGAAAGTCGCAGCTGCGAAGAACCTGACGGGACATGACCCGGCGCGCGTCGCACAGGTGGTCAAGAAGTGGATAGCGACCGATGAATGACGTTGCCCAGTCCATGAACGGCACTGAACGCGCCGCACTGCTTCTCATGACGCTCGGCGACCAGGAGGCCGCCGAGGTGCTCAAGTACATGGGTGCCGACGAAGTGCATCGGGTCGGCAGCGCGATGGCCAGTCTCAAGAGTGTGAGTCGCAATGATGCTGATGCCGTACTCGACATCTTCATCATCGACGTGGAGGACCAGACGGCCCTCGGCGTGGACACTGAAAACTACGTCCGCAAATTGCTCGGCAATGCGTTCGGTGCCACCAAGGCAAACGCGTTCATCGAGCGCATCGTCACGGGCGACGACGCCCAGGGACTCGACGCGCTCAAATGGATGAGCTCACGTGAGGTGATCGACATCATTCAGGAGGAGCATCCGCAGATCATTGCCATCGTGCTCGCTTACCTTGACCCGGCTACGGCAGCCGAAGTGATTGACTTGCTGCCTGACGAAATCCGGGCCGACATCGTCATGCGTGTCGCGAGACTCACTGATATTCAGCAGAGCGCGCTGGCCGAGATCGAGAGCCTCATCGCGAGCAAGTCAGGTGACGCCGGGCGTGGCGGCACGCGCAAGGTTGGCGGCGACAAGGTTGCCGCCGCCATCGTCAACTCGCTCAAGCCCGAGAACGGCGAGAAGCTGCTCGAGCAGATCAAGGAAAAGAACGAAGAGTTGTCACAGCGCATCGAGGACATGATGTTCGTCTTCGAAACCCTGCTTGAGGTCGACGACCGAGGTATTCAGGCACTGCTGCGTGAGATCTCCAACGACCTGCTCGTGGTTGCGCTCAAGGGCTGCGACCCCGAGATCAGCGACAAGATCATGGGCAACATGTCGAAGCGTGCAGCAACGCTGCTGCGCGAAGACATGGATGCCAAGGGGCCGATGAAACTCAGCGATGTCGAGGCGGCGCAGAAAGAAATCCTCGACGTAGCACGCCGTCTGGCGGATGCGGGTGACATCAACCTCGGCCGCGGCGGTGAGGAATATGTCTGAGAAATCCGGTGCCGCCCGCTGGCGGGTTCCTGCTATCGATGGTTCCGATGGCCAGGGCTACCTGACGGCCGGCAAGCTGGAAGAACTGCAGAAGACCGCGTACGAGGAGGCCTTCGCCAAGGGCCATGCCGAAGGGCTGGCCGCCGGTACCGAAGAAGTCCGCAAGCGCGGCGAGCGCTACGACGAGCTGTTGCGCGCGCTGTGCGAGCCGTTCGACAACCTCGACGAATCGATCGAGAAACAGCTCGTCGAGCTTGCCACGACGCTGGTAAGACAGCTGTTCCGCCGCGAAATCCGGCTCGATCCAACGCATATTATCGGCGTGGTTCGCGAGGCGATTCAGAAGCTGCCGATCGCGAGTCGCAGCGTTCAGGTGCACCTGCACCCCGACGACGCAACACTCGTGCGCGAGTCGCTGGCGCCAGCGGAAGGGGAACCGGCCTGGACAATTGTCGAAGACCCGCTGATCGCGTGTGGCGGTTGCAAGGTGACGACCGAGAGCTCGCAGATCGATGCAACGACGGAAGCGCGCCTGAGCGCGGTCATCAGCGCCGCCCTCGGTGACGAGCGCGGCCGATGAGCGACAACGTCACGTTATTTCCCGGCCCCGACCCGGACCGTAATCTCGAGCGCGCACTGCGGCTCGGACCCTATATTGATCGCGCCTGCGACGATCCCCCATCGCTGGTTGTCGAAGGCGTGCTGCGGCGCACCGTAGGACTTGCGATGGAGGCAGAAGGTTGTCACGCGCCGCTCGGCGGTCGCTGCGACGTAGTCGCGACGGATGGCCGTCGCGTTGAGACCGAGGTCGTTGGTTTTTCCGGGGAACGCCTGTTCCTGATGCCTGTCGGCGACATGCGAGGCATCGTCCCGAATGCACGTGTCATTCCGGTTTCAGGTGCTCCCGAGGTCGTTGTCAGCGACGAGCTGCTCGGCCGCGTGCTTGATGGCAGAGGCAGGCCGCTCGATGGTGGTCGAGCGATTGCTCACGGGCACACGGTGCCGCTCATGGGTGAGCCAATCAACCCACTGTTACGCAAGCCGATTCGACAGCAACTCGATGTCGGCATTCGCTCGATCAACTCATTGTTGTCTGTCGGACGCGGCCAGCGCCTTGGCCTGTTCGCGGGCTCGGGCGTCGGTAAAAGTATGCTGCTCAGCATGATGACGCGGAACACGGAAGCCGACGTCGTCGTGGTCGGGCTCGTCGGTGAACGTGGCCGAGAGGTAAAGGAATTCATCGAGCACTCGCTCGGTGAAGATGGCCTGCGACGCGCTGTCGTGGTTGCTACGCCGGCGGACGACACTCCGCTGATGCGCCTGCACGGCGCGTGGCTGACCGCTGCGATCGCCGAGCACTTCCGGGACCAGGGCAAGAACGTCCTGCTGCTCATGGATTCGCTGACACGTTTCGCGCAGGCACAGCGCGAGATCGCGCTCGCGATCGGCGAACCGCCCGCGACCAAGGGCTATCCGCCATCCGTATTTGCGAAGTTGCCACAACTCGTCGAGCGCGCCGGCAATGGCGCTGACGGTTCTGGCTCGATCACCGCCATCTACACCGTGCTCGCCGAGGGCGACGATCCGAATGACCCGATCGTCGATGCGTCTCGTGCCATTCTCGACGGCCATATCGTCCTGTCGCGGTCCCTTGCCGATGCGGGCGTGTATCCCGCAGTAGACGTCGAGTCATCAGTCAGTCGGGCGATGACACTGTTCACGAGCGACGCCCAGCAGCAGCTCGTGACCCGGTTCCGGCAAGTCTGTGCGATATATCAGGAGAATCGCGACCTGGTCGCCGTCGGGGCCTACCAGCCGGGATCGAATCCGCAGCTCGATGAAGCTATTGCGTTGTGGCCGTCGATCATCGAGTTCCTGCGTCAGCATCAGAATCAGAGCGTCGACACGAAGAGCAGTCTCGCCGGGCTGCGCGAGTTGTTCGACGCTTCACCCGCGGCCGATGCAGTGCCGGGCGCCAACGTAGATGAGTGACATGAAGAAGCGGACCCGCAAGATTGACAAGATTGTCGCGCTCGAGGCATCCGAAGAGCAGCGTCTCGGTCAGCAGGCGGGTCGGTCACGCCGGCGACTTGATGAGCAGCTCGCGCGGCTTGGTGAGCTGAACGCCTATCGCCACACCTACGCGAGCAAATCCCCGTCGGGGCCCAGCGTCAGCTCGGCTCAGTGGCAGGATTACCAGAACTTCCTGCAGCGCCTCGATGGCGCGGTCCAGGCGCAGCAGCAGATTGTCAACGACTGCGAACAGAACCTCGAAACACATCGCCAGCGCTGGCTGGCCAAGCGGCGTCGTCTCGAGTCGCTCGAGCGCGTACTGGAGAAATACCAGCAGCAGGATCGAGCATACGAAGACAGGCTCGAGCAGAAGGTACTCGATGACCTGCCGGCACCGCAGAACGCAGGCTTCAGCAACGACGACTGACGCGCCCCAAAAGCTGGCATACATCTTGCTCCTCTATTTGCACAAGTCATTACATTTGTGAAAGGACCGCACATGCTGGCGACATTGAACCTGCAACTCTCTACTCTCGACCTGAGCGCTGGAACGCCTGCCGTGCAGGGGATTCCGCCGATTGATGGATCTCCCGAGCCGGCCGGGTTCGCGGCACTGCTTCAAGTTCGCGTTGCCGATACGGCAGCGATCGACGGCGTGACCGGCGATGCCTTGCCGGCGACCGGCAACCCTCTGCCGGAACTGGACATCGAGATCATGGTGGACGGCGTCGCGTTCGAGGGCGGCGAGGCGGACACACCATTGCTGCCAGTTGCCGACGAGCAGCCGTGGGAGTCACTGGTTACGCCACCGGGGCTCGAGCTGCAGGAGAGTTCGGTAGCCGTCGTGCCCCCGACAACGCCGGAGGTCGAGACTGCACCATTAGCCCCGGCAGCGCCGCTGCTCGACACCGGCAAAACACTACGGCAGGCGGCCGGGACGGCCGCAGGTGAGCCTGTGGCCGAGATGATGGCCGGGCAGACGGAACGATCGCCGCTGAAGCCGACTGTTACGCCGATTCCCGCGAACATGGCAGAGCTGTCTCGCGAGATCATCGGCGACGCGCGCGACACGCGTATCGTGCCCGGGATCCAGACTGTAGTACCGCGAGAGATACAGCCGCGCGATATGAACGTGACACAGGTCCAGCAGGGCCTGGTGCAGGACGATGGGCAGCCAGTATTGCAGGACACGATCGCCCGCCCGACAGCTGCAACCTTGCAACAGACGGCACCGGTGATCGAAGAGGGCGCAGAAATGCCGCGTCCGGTCGTCCAGCCAGGCGTAACGCAGGGCGCGACGCCGACTCCGGTGTTCCAACCTGGAGCTTTCGCCAACGTGGCACCCACGGCTCCGCAGGCTGACAGCACATTTGCCTCGACCCTGCAGAACCAGCTCCCTGATCTGATCGAGACACCGGTTCGCGATGCGAACTGGGGCGACAAGGTTGGTGAGCGCGTCGTCATGATGGCGAACAACCAGCTCAAGACGGCCGAAATCCGGCTGACGCCCGCCGAACTCGGCCCGGTCCGGGTGCAGGTGAACGTCGAGGATGGTGCCGCCAACATCACGTTCCAGGCGCAGCATGCGGCGACACGCGAAGCGCTCGAGCAGGCGCTACCCAGGCTGCGTGAGATGTTCGCCGAGAGCGGGCTCTCGCTCGGGCAGACCAGCGTCGGGGAGCAAAACGTCGCCGGAAATCGTGACGGTAACGAGCGCGACGAGGCTCGCGCAACCGGGCAGGGCAACGAGTTTCTTGCGGCAGACAATGAAACCCCGGCCGAGCAACGTCTGACGCGTCGCCACGAGGGACTCCTCGATACGTTTGTCTGAGGGAGCGTCAGAAATCCGGCGCCAGAGTGCGCCACCGCCCAACTGTCGGATTTCTGACGCTGATTGGCGCCTCAATACAGTCTCGGAAAAGACCATAAGATGCTGAAAAATATAACTAAAAAACCTTAGTCAATCCTTTGGCACGGCACTTGCATTTACCGGGTTATCAACACCAGGAGCAAGTGATGGCTGACGAAGACACAGCAACTGAGAATGCCGCGGAACAGAAAGGCGGCATGATGAAAATGATCATTTTCGGCGTCGTAGGGCTGGCGCTGCTGGGCGGCGGCATTTTCGCCGGCATGACCTTCATGGGCAATGACGAGCCGGCCGAGGATGAAGCTGTCGCCGAGGAGATTGCCCCCGCGAAGGGCCCGGCAATCTACCAGAGCCTGCATCCGCCACTCGTCGTGAACTTCCTTGACGAAGTCGGTGACGCCCATTTCATGCAGATCACGATGGAAGTGATGTCCCGTGACCAGGGCGTTATCAACGCCGTGCGCGAGAACATCCCCGTGATTCGCAACGGGCTGATCCTGCTCTACGGCCAGTCAATCTACGAAGAGGTGACGACGCGTGAGGGCAAGGAAAAGATGCTCGCGGACGGACTCGCCGAGATCCAGAGGATCATGACCGAAGAGACCGGCGACGGCTCTGGCGTCGAGGCCGTTTACTTCACGGCCCTGGTTATCCAGTAGGACGCAGCGCATGTCAGATCCCGTACTCACAGACGAGGAAAAAGGCGCACTGCTGGACGGCATGTCGAGCGGCGAGGTCGAGGTTCACTCGGCGTCGGGCAAAACCTACGCAGAAGTGAAGCCGTTCGAAGTCGGGCCGCGTTCACGCATCGTGACGAACAGCTACCCGCGGCTGCAGAGCCTGAACAGGCAGTTTGCGAGCCGTGCCGACAAGGTTATCGAGAACCTCCTCAACAGCGAATGCGCCGTGACCTTCAATCACGTCGCCAACATGACCTTCAGCGAATTTGGTGAAGTCGGCGAGGGCCTCTCGCTGCTACTCGAATTCGACATGAAGCCACTCGAAGGCGTGGCGCTCATGAACCTGAACGCCGATCTCATTGAGATTCTGGTCGAGACGTTTTATGGCGGCGTCGGTAACGAGCCGGCCCGCGAAGGAGCCGAGTTCTTCACGCCCGGCGAAATCAGCGTAGCTCGACTATTCGGCAACGCGATCATGTCGGTGATCGCCGAAGTCTGGCAGCCCATGGTCGATATCAAGCCCGAGTACGACACCGGGCACCTGTCATCCGGCGTTATCGACTGCATCGACGGTAGCGACTCCATCATCAGCACCGAGTTCGATCTGGAGATCGGCGAGAAGGAACAGCACTTTCACCTGCTCTGGCCCACGACGACGGTCGCACCCCTGGTACCCGTGTTCGACGGGCAGAAACGCGAACGCGATGCGGCTGAGGACTCCCGCTGGCAACACTCGTTGCGGGGACGCGTGATTGACGCGGTCGTGAACGTCGCGTCGCATGTCGGCCGGACGCAGATGACGCTCAAGGACGTCGCCGAGCTCACGCCGGGCGACGTCATCATGATTACCAATCCACAGCGCGGCACCGTGCACGCGCAGCGGGTGCCTGTCCTCGAAGGCCGTTTCGGCGTTCACGACGGGCGCTACGCCGTAGAAACCCGCCGCTGGCTCGACAACAAGCCGGGCGGTGATGCCAATCGCACCGCATAAGCAAAGGAAAGTACACCATGGCAAGTGATGAACAGACACCCGAATCCGGCACCGAACAGCCCGAAGGCGGCGCGCCCCAGTACTCGCCAGACGAGTTGGAAGCCGGCGCGGCAGGTAATGCCAACGCCGGTGCCGACGTAAATCTGGACCTCGTACTCGACATTCCGGTTGACGTGTCTCTGCGCGTTGGCTCGACCGACATTTCCATCCGCGATCTCGTATCGCTGGTGGAGGGTTCTGTCATCGCCCTCGATCAGGATGCCGGCGAACCGATGGACGTGCTCGTGAACGGCACGCTAATCGCGCACGGCGAGATCGTAGTCGTCGATGACCAGTACGGCGTGCGGCTGACCGACGTCGTAAGCCCGGTCGAACGCATCGAGCAGCTGAACTAAGAGAACGACTCACCATGGGATCACGCGTGTTGCAAAGGATCGTGCCACTCATCGCGATGGCGTTCACGCCACAGCAATTACTGGCGGCCGAGGCTTCCGAGAGTCTGCCGGTCACGCCCGGTATTGGCGGCGGCGACATTCTGAGCCTCGGGCTCAGCCTGCTTGTCGTCGTTGGCGTCATCATCGCGCTTGGGTGGTTCTACTCGCGTTCCCGTTTCGTCTCGGGCGGCGGCGCCGACCTGATCACGATCGTCGCGTCGCGTCCCCTCGGACCGAAGGAACGACTCATGGTGGTCGAGGTGGCTGACCAGCAGCTTCTGATAGGCATGACCTCAAGCGGTGCAAACACACTGCACGTCCTCGACAAACCCATCGAGGTCGCGGCGAAAACGCCTGCGACCGGCAGTTTTGCAGGTCGCCTGAAATCCGCCCTCCTGGAGAACAGTAAATGACTCGCGCACTCTTCATCACGGTGCTCCTGCTGTTCTCCGGGGTGGCGCATTCTCAGGCGGAACCGCTGGCGCTGGTGAACGAGGTTGCTGGCGACCAGAGCTATTCCCTGAGTCTGCAAATCCTCATCCTGATGACGCTGCTGACATTGCTGCCAGCGGCAATCCTGTCAACGAGTGCGTTTGTAAGGATCATCATTGTACTTTCCATTCTGCGCCAGGCGCTGGGTACGGCGCAGACGCCGCCGAACCAGGTGCTGCTCGGTATCGCGCTGTTCCTGACGTTCTTCGTTATGGCGCCAGTCATCGGCGAAATACACGAAAGCGCGGCATCGCCTTATATCGAGGGCGAAATCTCGGCTGGAGACGCGCTGACCAAGGGCGTCGCACCGTTGCGCAAGTTCATGCTTGCCCAGACGCGTGAAAGCGATTTGCAGCTGTTCGCATCGATCGCCGGTCGCACCGACATCACGTCGACCGATGAAGCGCCGCTATCGATCATTGTGCCGAGTTTCATGGTGAGCGAGCTGAAGACCGCGTTCCAGATCGGGTTTCTGATCTTCATTCCTTTTCTTGTCATCGACCTGATCGTGTCGAGCGTACTGATGTCGATGGGCATGATGATGTTATCGCCCATGATCATCTCATTGCCATTCAAGATCATGCTGTTTGTCATGGTCGATGGATGGGCGCTCATGCTCGGCACGCTCGCTTCGAGTTTTTATTCCTGAGGGCGCGCCATGACACCGGAAACCGTAACGACAATCGGGCAACAGGCGCTTTGGGTGACGATGTTGATCGCCGCCCCGATGCTCGTGTCCGCACTCGCCGTTGGCCTGCTGATCGGCATGATCCAGGCCGCTACCCAGATTAACGAAATGACCCTGAGTTTCATCCCGAAGCTGCTCGTGCTGGTCATCTCGATCGTCGTCGCCGGGCCCTGGATGCTCAGCGTCATCATCAATTACACGCGCCAACTGATTCAGCAAATTCCATCCCTGATCTCATGACGCATGAGAGAGGCATGAACATGTATGTGAGCAACGAACGTGAATATAGAGATCGCACTGGCACCCATCATCGAGACGCTGTCGATCTACATCTGGCCTTTCGTGAGGATCGGCGCCTTCCTGATGGTGATGCCGATCATCGGCGGGAGTTTCGTGCCGGTGAAGGTGCGGCTGCTGCTGGCCGTTGTATTGACTATAGCTATCGCCCCGATTGTCCCCCCCACGGCCACGCAGGACGTGTTGAGTGCGGCGGGTCTGGTCACGGTGATTCAGGAGATCGGGATCGGCGTCGCAATGGGATTCTTAGTGCAGCTTGTCTTCGACGCGATCGCACTGGGCGGCCAGGTGATCGGTATGAGCATGGGTCTCGGCTTCGCCGTCTTCTTGGATCGGGCGCGGGGCGTCAGCATTCCGGTACTGGGTCAGCTGTTCCTGATGCTGTCGATGCTGGTATTTCTGTCAGTCGATGGGCATCTCGCGATGATTCAGATGCTCGCGGAGAGCTTCCGCGCATGGCCGATCTCGCAGGGCGGCCTGACCGTGCCGATCGTCTGGGACCTGATTGCGTGGACGAGTCACTTGTTCATCTTTGCGATGAAGATCGCCTTGCCCGCGGTAACGGCGCTGCTGGTCGTAAACCTTTCGTTCGGTGTGATGAGTCGCGCGGCACCAACCTTGAATCTGTTCGCCGTCGGGTTTCCGGTTTCCATGTTGTTGGGCTTCGCGGTCATTTTTCTCAACATGGGCGTGCTGGTCGAGAACGTGTCGATATTCATCACGGATTCGATCCTGGCGCTTTCGCAACTGCTTGAGCTGTAGTGAACAAGGATAGCTAATCGTGGCCGAGGAACAGGCACAACAAGACCGCACAGAACAACCGACACCGAAACGTCGTGAGGATGCCCGCAAGAAGGGCGATGTTCCCCGATCCAGGGAACTCACGATGACCGGCGTCATGTTGTGTGGCGCCGGTGCCATCCTGACGTTCGCCGGACCAATGGGCAATCGACTGCTTGGCGCGATCGAGGAGAGCTTCACGGTCGAGCGTGAACTGCTGCTTGACGAACGCTACCTGCCTGTCGCCCTGGCCGAAATGGCATCGCGCGGCTTCACGAGCCTGCTGCCACTGGTCGCTGTCCTCATTGCTGCCGTACTGTTGTTTTCCGCCATGCTCGGTGGTTTCTCATTCAGCATGAAAGCGGTGGCATTCAAGGGCGAGCGCCTCAACCCGCTCAAGGGCATCAAGCGCATCTTCTCTGCGAATGCACTCAACGAGCTCGTCAAGGCTATGGCGAAGTTCGGCGTCGTCGCGACGATTGCCGTGGCATGGCTCTGGTTCTCGGCAGGCAAATTGCTCGACCTGGGTCGTCTGCCCATCGGTCAGGCCATTGAATCCGCGCTGAAGATCTGCGGCGTATCTTTGCTCGTTGTCAGCACCGGCCTGATTCTCATCGCCGCCGTCGACGTGCCGTTCCAGCTCTGGCAATACCAGAAGAAGCTGCGCATGACGCGCCAGCAGGTCAAGGACGAATTCAAGGAGACCGAGGGCCGTCCGGAGGTCAAGTCACGAATCCGCATGCTGCAGCAGCAGGCCGCCCAGCGTCGCATGATGGAAGACGTGCCGACGGCCGACGTTGTCATCACCAACCCGACGCACTTCGCCGTCGCCCTGAAGTACGACGATACGAAGTTCGGCGCGCCGTACGTTGTGGCTAAAGGCAAGGACCTCATCGCGCAGCGTATTCGCGAAATCGCGACAGAAAACAACGTGCCGTTATTCTCCGCGCCGCCGTTGGCGCGCGTCCTGTTCCGCTCAACCGAAATTGGTGAAGAGATCCCGGCGAAGCTCTACACAGCGGTCGCTCAGGTTCTCGCTTACATCTACCAGCTCAACGAAACACTGCGACCGGGACAACGCCGTCCCGAGCCGCCCGTGCCCGAGATAGACGAAGATGCAGACTACAACGAATAACAACGTCACCGAGATCATCCAGGGGCTGGGTCTCCCGGTCCTGTTGCTGGCCATGCTGGCCATGATGATGATTCCGCTGCCGCCGGTAGCACTCGACGTATTGTTCACGTTCAACATCGCGTTGTCGCTCGGCATCCTGTTGACGACCATCTACGTGAAGCGACCGCTCGACTTCGGCGTCTTCCCGACGATCCTGCTTGTCGTCACGCTGCTGCGACTCGCGCTCAACATCGCCTCGACGCGCGTCGTACTCCTCAACGGCCACACCGGAACGTCGGCGGCAGGTCGGGTCATCGAGGCGTTCGGCGAGTTCGTGATCGGCGGCAGCTATGCGGTCGGTCTCGTAATTTTCGCGATTCTCGTCATCATCAACTTCGTCGTCGTTACGAAGGGCGCAACGCGCGTTTCCGAGGTCTCCGCGAGATTCACACTCGACGCAATGCCAGGCAAACAGATGGCGATCGATGCCGACCTCAATGCCGGCGTCATTGACCAGGATGAGGCGCGTAAGCGACGCCAGGAGATCGGCGAGGAGGCTGACTTCTACGGATCGATGGACGGCTCGAGCAAGTTTGTTCGCGGCGACGCGGTCGCCGCCATCCTGATCCTCTTCATCAACATCATCGGCGGCCTGATCATCGGTACGACACAGCACGATCTCTCGCTATCCGCCGCGGTTCACAACTACACGCTACTGACGATCGGTGACGGACTGGTCGCCCAGATCCCGTCGCTGCTTTTGTCGACCGCGGTTGCCATTATCGTAACGCGCGTGACGAAATCGCAGGACATGCGCAAGCAGGTCAGTTCGCAGCTGTTCAATGACCCGCGCACGCTGGGTGTCACGGGCGCCATCGTCGGTGTGCTGGGCATGATCCCAGGCATGCCGAACCTGGCCTTCCTGGCGCTTGCCGCGACCTGCGGATATGCGGCGATGCGCGTTGCGAAACGCCAGAAACAGCCTGCGGAACCCGAGGTCGTGCCGGAGGATTCAGAAGCGAAGCTTCCCGAGCTCAGCTGGCAGGACGTCGATCCGGTCGACCTGATCGGCCTCGAGGTGGGTTATCGCCTGATTCCGCTGGTCGACTCGGCGCGCAACGGCCCACTGGTGGCACGTATCAAAGGCGTGCGCAAGAAGCTGACCGAGGAGCTTGGCTTCCTCATTTCGCCGGTGCATATCCGCGACAACCTGGATCTGCCACCGAACGCGTACCGCATCTCGCTGGCCGGCGTCACGATCGGCGAGAGTGAAGTGCACGTCGACAAGGAGCTCGCTATCAATCCGGGGCAGGTATTCGGCAAGGTCGAAGGTATCGCCACTGAGGACCCGGCATTTGGCCTCGAGGCGTACTGGATCGAACCGGGTCAACGCGACGAGGCGCAGATGCTCGGCTACACGGTAGTCGACCCGGCAACCGTCGTCGCGACACACCTGAGCCAGCTGCTCACAACCAATGCTCATGAGCTGCTCGGCCACGAAGAAGCCCAGCAGCTGATGGACCGACTCGGCAACGCGTCGCCGAAGCTCGTGGAGGAACTGACGCCGAAATTGCTGCCGATGAGCGTCATTACCCGCGTGCTGCAGAACCTGCTCGAAGAGCACATCCCGCTCCGGAACATCCGCAAGATCGCCGAAACGTTGGCGGAGCACGGTTCCCGGAGTCAGGATCCCGACGTTTTATCGGCTGCCGTGCGCGTATCGCTGGGTCGCTCGATCGTCCACAACGTAGCAGGCATGCGGCCTGAGCTCCCTGTGATGACGCTCGAGCCAGAGTTGGAACGAATCTTGAATGAGTCAGTGCAGGAAGGCGGAAATATCGGTTTGGAGCCCGCCATGGTGGAGAGATTGCACGAGTCACTGACGGAGAAGGCGCAGAGCCAGGAGATCGCGGGGGAGCCCGCGGTACTCCTCGTCGCGCCGCCGGTAAGGCCCTGGATGGCGCGCATGATGCGCAACATTCGCAACCTCCATGTGCTGGCCTACAACGAGATACCGGACGACAAGCGCATACAGATGATTGCCGCGGTCAGCTGAACCGGCGGCAAGAGGAAGCAAGGGTTGCAGGGCGATAACGAGCGAAAAGGTCAAGAGGAAAGATCGTGAAAATAAAACGCTACACGGACAAGGATATGCGGCAGGTACTTCGCCGGGTGCGCGAGGACCAGGGCCCGGATGCCGTGATTCTCTCCAACCGTCGCGTCGATGACGGTATCGAAGTTATCGCAGCTATTGATTATGACGAGGCGCTCGTGCGTCACGCAGTCGGCACGACGGAGGAAAACGCGCCGGTCGACAGCGACGCGCTTGCACGCATTGCCGAGGACGACGCCGCAAACGTTGCCTCTCGCACCGCCGAAGTTGCCGCAGCGACCGTTCGGCCTCAGCATCCGCCTGCATTCGCGGACTCGCTTGCGGAGCAACGGCATGCCGAGCGTGCCGATGCACTATCGCTGCAGACGATGCACGACGAACTTGCGTCCATGCGCGGTCTGCTCGAAACGCAGCTCTCAGGCCTGGTCTGGCAGGAAGACGAACGCCGTCACCCGGTTCGCGCGCAAGTACTGCGTAATCTCGCGCGCATCGGCATCGCACCCGACATCGCCAACATGATTCTTGACCGTATCGGTTCGCTGAATGAATTGAAGAGCGCCTGGGGCGCGCCGCTGTCGATGCTCGCCCAGACGCTGCCCGTCGTCGACGACAAGCTGCTCGAGACCGGGGGCACGATCGCTTTGATCGGCCCGACCGGTGTCGGCAAGACAACGACGATTGCCAAGATCGCAGCGCGTTTCGCCATGAACAACTGGGCCGACGACATCGCACTCGTCAGTGCCGACGCCTTTCGCGTTGGTGCCAAAGAGCACCTCACGGCCTTCGCCAACATCATCGGTGCGCCCGTGTACGCGGCGAGCAGCTTCGATGACCTTTCCCAGACCCTCGACAAGCTGAGCCACAAGAAACTCGTATTGATTGATACGGAGGGGCGCAGCCAGCGTGACCGTGATCTTGCCGGCCGCCTCGCGGCCTACGGTCGCAACGCGGACCGCGTGAAGTTCTACCTGACGCTCTCGGCCGCCACCCAGGAAGCGGCGCTCGACGAAACGATTCGCGAGTTCCGCCAGGTACCACTCGAGGGTTGCATCGTCACGAAGGTCGACGAAGCAGCGCAGCTCGGCTGTGTCATGAGCGCCCTGATTCGCAATGACCTGCCGGCGGCATGGTTCTCGGATGGTCAGCGCATTCCGGACGACCTGCATGCAGCCGTGCGCAAGAAACTGTGGCTCGTCAACGAAGCTGTCGAGTGCCTCGAGGCCAGCAAGCCAATCATCGACGACCTCGTTATGGCCCAGAACTACTCCCCACTGAGCGGTGCACATGCGCAGTGATAACCAGGAATCAGGTTTGAGAGAATTCATGGATAAGAAGCCCGTCAAAGTCATCGCCGTGTGCAGCGGCAAAGGCGGAGTTGGCAAGACCAACGTCGCCGCCAATATCGCGGTTGCGCTCGGCAAGTCCGGCCGCAATACATGCCTGCTCGACGCCGATCTAAGCCTCGCCAATGTCGACGTCTTGCTGGGTCTGCAGCCGCGTTACAACCTTTCGCACGTCGTCAACGGCGAGGCCGACCTCAAGAACACGCTGCTCGAAGGGCCCGGTGACATTCGCATCGTCCCCGCGTCATCAGGCAATTTCAGTATGACCGACCTGCCGCCCGCGGCGCAGGCCGGCATCATCCAGGCCTTTGGAGACCTCGGTGAACAGCCGGACATTCTCGTTGTCGACACGGCTGCCGGTATCGCTCCGGAAGTTGCACGCTTTGTGCAGGCTGCGCAGCATGCCGTCGTCGTGATCTGCGACGAGCCGGCATCGCTGACCGATGCCTACGCGCTGATCAAGGTATTCAGCCAGAACTACGGCATCTCGCGATTCAGCGTGCTGACCAATCAGAGCCGCAAGCAGCAGGACGGCCGCAAGCTGTTCCGCAAGCTCGTCAGGGTTGCCGATAATTTTCTCGATGTTGTCCTGCGCCATATTGGCGATATCCCGCATGACGAGTACCTCGTGAAGGCGGTGCAGGAGCAACGTGCTGTCGTTGACGCTTATCCGAACAGCAAGGCCGGCCAGGCCTTCCAGGAGGTCGCGCGTGCCATCGACTCGCTGGCGCCAGCGCGTGGCACGAATGGCGGCATCCAGTTTTTCTTCGAGCGTCTGCTGAATGCCGACCTGGAAATGCGAGGTAAGGTGGCATGAATACTTACAGCAACGTCGCAACGAGCAATACGTATTCCAGTGAGGATCTCGTCACCGAGCACCTCGGCCTGGTCAAGCGAATCGCGCACCACCTGGCGGCACGCCTGCCGGATACGGTCGACATCAATGACCTGATGCAGGCCGGCATGGTTGGTCTCCTGGAGGCATCGAGCAACTTCGATGAGTCTCGCGGCGCGAGCTTCGAGACCTATGCCGGTATTCGTATCCGCGGTGCCATGCTCGACGACATCCGCAAGTACGACTGGACGCCACGATCGGTTCATCACAAGTACCGCAAAGTCACCGACGCGATCAATCAGATCGAGAATGAGACTGGCCGTGCCGCGACTTCCGAGGAGATCGCCGCGCGGCTCGATATGTCTCTCGATGAGTACCACAAGATCCTGGCCGATAGCGCCAGCAGCCGGCTGTTCAGCTTCGAGGAAACGATCGAAGAGCCGACGATGTACCGCAAGCCGCCGTCGTCAGATGCGCCGCGTCCCGAGGAAGAACTGTATGAAGAGCAGTTCCGCGATCGCCTTGCAGGATCAATCGACCAGCTGCCGGAACGCGAGAAGCTCGTCTTGTCGCTGTACTACGAGCAGGAACTCAATCTGAAGGAAATTGGCGCGGTTCTTGAGGTGTCCGAATCGCGCGTCTGCCAGATTCACGGCCAGGCGGTCATGCGACTGCGCGCCGCCGCGAAACGCTGGTAGGTACGGGAGAATCGCCATGGCTGACTTTATCTCAGGGATCAATCGCATTGGACCGAGCTATCCGGTCAAGCCGGTGCAGCCGACCCAGAAAGACCGAGAGACTGACGATCGTAAAAAAAAGCAGCCTCAGGACGAGCCCGAGCACGAAGATCGCGATGACGACAATCGTAAACCAATTATTGACGAGCACGTATGATGATTACCGTTGACCCCCTTTTTATCCTGCTGCTACTGGCGGCCAACGCCATGCTGCTGGGTCTGACCTGCCATGCACTGGTGCGCTTTGAGCGCCGCTGCAATCGTATTGAGGATTTCTGGGACAGCCCGACCGGTAACGCGCTGTCGGACAGTGACGACACTGAACTTCGCGAACAGATGAAGGCCACGCAACGCCTCGAGAAACGCGTGGGAGAGTTGCAGCGCACGGTCAAGGTCATCGAATTGAATAAGCACCGTCCGCAACCCGTCGAGCCGACGCAACCGGCCGTAGAACGTAACCTGCCGATTGAAAATGCAATTCGCATGGCCCGACTGGGTGCCAGTGTCGAAGAGCTAACGCGCAGCTGCGGACTCAACATCGGTGAAGCCCGCTTAATGCAGAAGCTGCACCGTCAGTCAGCCACCTCAGGAGCCGGAAACTAGCAGCTCATGGATAAGAGTGATCACTTCAGATTCGTCAGCCTGCTGGCACTCGAACTGGACAACGGCGATATATCATTGCCGTCCCTGCCAGATGTCGTCATCAAGATCCGCAATATGCTCGAACGCGAGGACTGCGATTTCGACAAGATAAGCCAGGCGGTCAGCGTTGATCCTGTCCTGGTATCAAAGCTCTTCGTATACGCCAATTCGGCATACTACAACCGCGCCAACGTCAAGATCGAAACACTTGAAGGGGTCATTGGCCGCCTCGGCTTCGAGGTGGTGCGCAATACAGCGATGTCCCTCGCGATGAAGCAGCTGTACAACTCCGACAAGCATGACAAGACGGCAAACCAGCAGCGCAAGATCTGGGCGCGCGGTATGAAGTTGTCGAGCATGGCATACGCAATCGCGCAGAAGCAGCCGGCACTAAACCAGGAAACAGCCTTCCTGTGCGGACTGATGCACGAGGTCGGCAAACTGTACATTCTGACGAAAGCCGAGGACTTTCCCGAACTGCTGGGCGACGCGAATTCCCTGCAGGTTGTCTACGACGAGTGGAACCCGCAGATTTCGAAGAGCATCATCGAGTCGTGGGGTTTCTCGGAGGACGTTATTCACACGGCCGACCCGGGTTCCTACGTGCAGGATGATGCGGAGGCTCCGGCCGACCTTGTCGATGTGATTGTCGTCGCCAGCCTGTTGCTTGACGGCATCGAGGCCAATCTCGAGCAGGTATTCGAAGAAGACGACTCCTGCCAGCGTCTCGGCATTGGCAAGAATGCGGCACCGGCACTGATGTCGGCCTATCGGGAAAAGCTCCAGAGTATGCAACAGTCGCTGAGCTGACCGTTACCCTTCGTTCGCTTTGTCGATCTCAAGACGTCGCATGCGCAGCGTCTCCGATTCTCGGTTGAACATGTGCTGGATCAGTATTTCTCGCTGAGCCGGTGGCACGTTATCGAACTCAACCGCAATACCGTAGGGCAGGTTGTTACCGTGCGTGTCGGGTGGATCAGTCAGGCGCACAACGCGCGCGAAGCACTCGACGTAGCGATTGTCCGAAGACAGCAGGAAGCGCAGGTGCAGCTTGTCACCGACGGCCAGCTGTCGCTCGCTCGAGAAGACCATGCCGTCCGCGCCAACATCACAGCACTGCGCCGGCGTCCTCGCGAGGCTGGCCTTGTTCTCGCGGAGCGCCGGAAGCTGTTCGATCGCAATATTGATCTTGTCGTTCATTAGCGTAATACACCGCCCCAGCGCGCTCTGTTCGCCGTTCATCAGGAACATCGCTTCGCTGAGGCGCGACTCGACTTCGACCAGGGCTGCCTGCGCACTGTCGTTGTCGCCAAGCCGCAGCTTGCGTCGTTCCAGTCCTTCCGCAAATTCCTTGTCGGTCAGCACGTCATACTTGATGTAGACATCTTCGCTGACGCGGAACGATCGCCGGTTTTCATTTCCGTCTGTCATTGTTCGAGATCCTCGCTGGCTTCTGCGTCGCCGCGGGCGGCTGTAAGACTCATCGAGCGAATCTTGTCAATTTCCTTGCCACGCACGATGCTGATGTCGACGCGGCGGTTCTTGGCGCGATTCTCCGCGCTGTCATTGGGGGCCCTTGGACGGGTGTCGGCGTGCCCGGTCACCATCACGTTGGCGGGGTCCAGGTCTGCCCTGCGCAATAACTCGTGAGCTACCGAGACCGCGCGTGAGGTCGACAGATCCCAGTTGGATCGATAGCGATCAGTAGCAATAGGTACGTCGTCGGTATGTCCCGAGACCGTGATGTCGCCGCTGTCCTTGTCGATCAGGCCGGCAATCTTGTCGAGCACCGGCACGAAGTCGGGTCGCAGGTCCGCAACACCGGAGTCAAATGAGGCCTTCTCCATGATATGCACGATGACCTTCATGCCCTCGGTCTGGATCGAGACGTAGCCGTTCTCAACTTCCTCCTTGAGGGCCAGGCGCAGGCGACGCGCGTGTTCACGCGTTTCCTCGATTTCCTTGATTTCGCGATCCAGCGCATCGAGCGTGTTGCGGTTCGAGTCAATCGTGAACTGGCGCACAACGTTTATTGGCGTCGGTTCCGGTTTGCCGGGACTGAACTCCTGGGCCACGACGCTTGTGCCCTTCGGGATAGTGCGCACCTCGACTTCGGCTTGTACGCCAAACGCGTCTTTCATCGAACCAGACAGCTGCTTGAATTTCGCAACGTCCATTTCGGAGAAGGCGAGCAGCAGAACGAAGAAGCACATCAGCAACGTCATGAGGTCGGCAAATGTCATGACCCAGGCCGGGACGCCTTTACTTTCCTTTTTTTCGACGGCTTCTGACATCGGGTGTACGACCGGCTAACCCAGGTCGTCCTCTTCACTACGTTGCGAACGCGGCAGGTAGGCCTCGAGCATGCTCGAGATTATGCGCGGGTTCTGGCCGCTCTGGATCGCGAGCAGGGCATCGATGATCAGGTTCTTGCTCGTGTGTTCCTCGGCGCTGCGCACGGCGAGCTTGTCAGCAATCGGCAGCGCAAACATGTTCGCGAGAATGGCGCCGTAAAGCGTTGTGAGCAGAGCGACGGCCATGGCCGGACCAATCTGCTTCGGGTCGTCCATGTTCGACAACATCTGTACGAGACCGATGAGCGTACCGATCATGCCCATGGCCGGGCCGACGTCGCCAATCGCCTTGAAGATGTCCTGGCCGTCGTTGTGGCGCTGCAGCGTCTGGTTGAGGTCCTTCTGCAGCATTGCCTTGACGGTATCTGCCGGATGGCCGTCGATGAGGAGGCCGAGGCCTGTCTTCATGAAATCGTCGCTGATTTCCTTGTCTTCGAGCGCGAGCAGACCACCCTGGCGCGCGGCCTTGGCGAGTTCGACGGATTCCGAGATCAGATCCTCGGGATTGGACGGCTTGTAGAGAAAGGCTTTCACCGCGATACCCGCGGCGCCCAGGAACTTGCCCAGGCTGAATTTCATCATCGTCACGAGTACGGTGCCGCCGAGCACGACGAGCAGCGAGGGAGTGTTGACGAACGTGCCCGCTGAGCCACCGAGCATGATCGACGTCATTACGATACCGAATGCGCCGATGAGGCCGATGAGAGTCGCCAGATCCAAAGTGTGTCCCTCCGTACAATGGGATTAGACGGTTGCGTCTATCTGGATATCGGCCGAAACGGTCTGCGCTTTAGGTCTCTAGGTCACGAATTTCAAGGAATTCGGCGCGATTTCGCCCTGCGGACTTGGCCTTGTAGAGCGCTTCATCGGAGCGCGCCAGCAGAGTCTCTACCGTGTCGTCGTCGGCGACCTCGGTATAACCCACTGAGCATGTAATCAGGGTTTCGTCGGGTCCCGAGTTCAGGCGAATCGCCTCTACTCGACGCAGGAAGCTCTCAATCAGCTTGCCGGCATGCTGGGCCCGTGTGTCGGGCAGGATGACCGCGAATTCGTCGCCGCCATAACGCGCCACGAAGTCGCTTTTGCGAATAAACGACCGGGCCAGGCAGTCACCCAGCTTGCGCAGTGCTTCGTCACCGGCCGCGTGGCCGAATTTGTCGTTGACGGGCTTGAAATGATCGATGTCGATTAGCAACAGCGTAATCGGTTGCTGCAACACATGATGCATATTCACATTGCGCTGAATGGCCTTGTCGAAGGCGCCGCGATTGAAGGCATCGGTCAGTGAGTCGCGCTGCATTTCCTCGCGTGCGTCCACGAGATCCTGGCGCAAACTGGCCATACGATCGTTGAGCTCGGCGAGGCGCTCTTCATATTCGCGCTTCTGCTCGGCAAACGTCTCCTCGACCTTTTGAACGGTATCAGCGACCGAATCGCGAATTCTGGCGAGATCACCTGCCTCTACGGCTTCCTGAACGAATTCCAGCCGCTGGCAAATTGTGTCTTCGGTCTGCTTGTCGCGCTGGACAACGTTGCGCAGGCCGGACACGAGGTCTTCGACGATTTCGCGATAGTCGTGCAGCCGTTCCGAGACAAAGCGCGTCTCGGCCTTGCGCCGGTCAGAGAAGAATCGCCGTACGCGGTTCCACGCACGTCGGCCGGCCGGATCAAGTGGCACTTCCCACTCGGGTACGGCCGAGCCGTTTTCGACGTGACGCGCAAACGCGGCGCACAGCGCCTCGAAGTCGATGGTGTCGACTTCGTCGTCAATGGCGAATGACTGGGCACCCATGACACGCAGCATGCCGCTGACCGTGTCGAGTGCGCCATCCAGGTTGGCTTCGGCTGCAGTTGGCTGCGCCGATTCGTCGCGCGAATCTTTCGACAATGCGCCGACCAGTCGGGAAATCGTACTCATACCTGGTTAGATCGGCAGGGACGGGCAGATATTTAGAATCAACTAGATATGGTCAAAAATAACCAATTAAGTAAAATAGGGGTTTTCCTGATACCCGATATGGGTCCGACCGACTAATATCGTTGCTGTCAGCTTTTTGACGCGTTATATGATTCTTTTTCGACCATATATAGTATTTTTCGGTCGAGGGGGATGTAAGAAACAGGGTGTTAGGCGAGAGATTTGAGGCAGATTCTCAAATGAACAACGCACAAGGCACGATCATGGTCGTCAACGCAGCGGCGGCGACCGCGGACAATCTAAAGGAACTCATCGAGTTCATGGACGCGCCTGAGGTCCGGGTGGCGACGCCGGCGAAATGGCGTGAAGTCGCCGAGGAAACACGCGTCGAAGCCGTCTTCCTTGGCCCTGACCTTGCGGATGACGATGTGCGCCAGCTCCTCACGGGCATCGGTGACCTCGATCCGAGTATCCCCATCGTCATGCTCGACCCCGAGGCGCAGTCGTGATCTCTGCGGATCTCCACAAGGACTACCCCTGGGCCCGCATTCATTCGCTGTCCTACCCGGTCAGCCTGGACGCGCTCGGCGAGGTGCTTGAAGAGATTCGTGCGATGCACCGCAAAACGGATCACTCCGATCCGCGTCCCGGTGGCAGCCACTTCATTGGCGACAGCGCTGACGCGAAGCTCGTACGGCGCCTGATCGAACAGGTCGCCCCGTCGATGGCGACGGTACTGATTACAGGAGAGTCGGGCACGGGCAAGGAAGTTGTTGCGCGGCAGATTCACGAGGCGTCCGGACGCACGGGTCCATTCGTCGCGGTCAATTGCGGCGCGATTCCGGAAAACCTGCTCGAAAGCGAGTTGTTCGGGCATGAGCGCGGTGCCTTTACGGGGGCCGTTACTTCGCGTGCGGGCCGCTTCGAACAAGCCAAGGGCGGCACTTTTTTCCTCGATGAGATCGGCGATATGCCGACGGTGATGCAGGTGAAGCTGCTGCGTGTGCTCGAGGAACGTGTCATTGAACGCGTCGGCGGTACCAAGAGCATCCCGGTTGACGTGCGGCTGATTGCGGCCACGCATCGCGATCTGCCGATGCGCATCGAGACTGGCGATTTCCGCGAGGATCTTTACTACCGATTGAGCGTATTCCCGATCGAGATATCGGCTTTGCGCGATCGACCCGACGATATCCCGCCGCTCGTCAACGAGTTCATCCGGCGCCTGAACGCCGAGAAGTCGGTTTCACTGCAGCTCTCCGATGACGCTATGGACAGTCTTTGCAAGTACTCGTGGTCCGGCAATGTTCGCGAACTCGCCAACCTCGTTGAACGCCTCGCGGTGATCCGTCCCAACGGCGTTGTTACGGCTGCCGACCTGCCGTGGCCGATTGCCGACCGCCCGGCGCCAGGCGAGGAAACGCCTGAAATTATCGATGATCAGCTCGTGCCTATGGATACCGCACACGCAATGAATCTCCCCAGCGACGGTATCGATCTGAAGCAGTACCTTGCGCGTATAGAGCAGGACATGATCACACAGGCGCTGGCCGATTCCGGGGGCGTCGTGCAGCGGGCGGCGGAATTGCTGGGTATCGGGCGGACCACGCTGGTCGAGAAGATCCGGCGCTACGGACTCAACGATCGCAAGTCAGCCGTCAATTAGCTAGTCTAGCTCTGCTAGTCGAGCTCTCTGTGGCAGTGCGGGCAAACGGGGCCTGCCAGAGCCTGATCCTGCTGCAATGCCCGCCTGACCATACCGGCGTCCAGAATCTGGCTGGCTGTATGCTTGCCGAGACCGAGATCGACCCGTAATTCCTCCAGGTCACGTGCCTCTTCCTCGTCAATGATGCCGTCATCAAGTGCTTCGTCGGCGCGGTTCTTGTAGGTCGTCGTGCTAAGCCTGAGCTGCTGAGCATAGCCCGTGGCGAGGATACTGGTCGGCAGTGCGACCATGCCGATGCCGACGACCGTAATGAGCGCACCGAAAACCTTGCCGCCGTTCGTGATTGGCGTGACGTCGCCATAGCCGACCGTCGTCAGCGTGGCGAAGGCCCACCACATTGCTGCCGGAATACTTCCGAAATCTTCGGGTTGCACCTGGCGCTCGAAGTAGTACATGCCCGATGCCGCCATCAGCATTACGGTGACAAGTATCAGGAACGCGGCGGCGAGCGCCTTGCCATTTTCGCGAAAGGTGATCAGCAGCATGTTCATCGCTGCCGAATACCGCGTCAGCTTCAGGACGCGTAACAGGCGGACAGCACGCAGGAAGCGCATGTCCACGTTGCCGAAGACCCCGAACGCGAGGAGATAGAAGGGCAGTATCGCGAGCAGGTCGATAATCGCGTGGAACGACGTCATGTAGCGGAGCCGGGCCTGCCAGGGTGACAAACCCTTGCTGGCGTCGTACTCGACGGCCGTCCAGATGCGCAGCAGGTACTCGACCGAGAATACAGCCACGGTGCAAATCTCGAACAGGGAGAATTCCTCGCCGTAGCGCTTCTCGAGGGACGGCATCGACTCCAGGATGACGGCGATCACGCTGGCCGAGATCAGGGCGATCAGGCACAGGTCGACGAAGCGACTCATGCGGTCGTTTTCTTCGGCGGTCTCGAGCATGCGGAAGATGTGCTGGCGCAGGGTCGGCGGTTGCTCGTGGACCGATGTGGACACACGTCCGTGCACTGGGCTCTCCAGGGGCTCGGTACCTGGGTTAACGGCGATTTGACGGTCTTCTTTAGCGACGCGCCCGAGCTAAAGATTTTCACCGATTAGGCGACAACTACGGGGTAACTGTGAATTTTGTAAAAGGGCCCCGAGGATGCCGAGCGTTTTCCGTCGAATTCTGATCATCATCGCAAGCTCCTTGCTGGCTGCAGCCTGTGCCGGTCCGAGCAACGTGGGCCTGTCCAGCGGCCATCTCCTCGACGAGGAGGCTGCGGGGCCGGGAGCGGCCTCTCCAGAGCAGGCCGATCCGGTTGCCGAGCCTGTTCCTGCACCTGTACCCGCGCCGCCGCGCGAGCCCGTCCGGACTTACACCGTGGTTGTAAAGGACGTGCCGGTTAACGATCTGCTGTTCTCGCTTGCTCGGGACGCCGGACTCGATCTCGACCTGCAGGCCGACAGCAGGAAGACGGTCACGATCAATGCCGTCGAGCGGCCGATCAACGAAATCCTGGCGCGCCTCGCCGACCAGGCGAGCCTGCGCTACCAGCTGCGCGGTAGCAACCTGCTTGTCGAGGACGATGCCCCGTACTGGAAGAACTACCTTGTCGACTACGTGAACATTGCACGCAACGCTGAGAGCGAGGTTGGCGTAGCCACGCAGATTGCGACGACCGGCGGCACGGTAGGTGAGGAGTTGTCAGGAGCTTCCCAGGGCGACCAGAATGGCAACCTGTCCAAGACAACGGTCAAGAACCTCTCGAATAACGACTTCTGGATGTCGCTCGAGACCGGTCTTGAGGCGATTATCAAGAGTACGCGCGACGCTGCCGGCGAAGCGGCACCGGAGGACAACGACCCGGTCATTATCAACAGGATGTCGGGCGTTGTGACGGTCTTCGGCAGTCAGCGACAGCAAATCCGTATCAAACAGTACCTCGATAGCGTCATGGCGAATTCACAGCGTCAGGTCCTCATCGAGATGACGATCGTCGAGGTCGAACTCAGTGACAACTACCAGGCTGGCGTCGATTGGCAGCGCCTCTCAGACAATGCAGGCCTTGGCAACAACGGCGTTACGGTACGCAGCAACATGCTGGGTGCCAATCTTGCGGTGCCGCCGTTCGTATCACTCGGTTACAACAGCGACGACCCTGACGGCAGCAACATCGCGGCTACCGTCAAGATGCTGCAGCAGTTCGGAGATACGAAGGTACTGTCGAGCCCGAAGGTCATGGCGCTCAACAACCAGACCGCGCTGCTCAAGGTCGTCAACGAAAACGTCTATTTCACAGTCGAACTCGATATTCGCGACGCGACGGCCGATATCCCGGAACGGCGTACGTTTACGAGTGAAATACACACCGTGCCGGTCGGTCTTGTGCTCAGTGTGACGCCACAAATCAGTGATCGCGGCCTCGTCAACCTCAATGTTCGACCGACGATCAGCCGGATCACGGGATTCGCAGTAGACCCGGCACCGCGACTTGCGGGCGCCGACTTCGACAACCTGATCCCCGAGATTCAGGTCCGCGAGATTGAGTCATTGCTGCAGGTCGGCAACGGCCGCACGGTCGTGCTTGGCGGCTTGATGCAAAACGAACGTGCCAGTGACAAAGACGGCATCCCGGGATTGTCACGCATCCCCAAAGTCGGGAAGTTGTTCTCGTATACGAGTGACAAGCTCGTGAAGACGGAGCTCGTCATCTTCCTGAAGCCGACGATCATCAGTAACGGTCGTGCGCCTGCCAGCGCGGCGCAGCTTACCGACTTCTATGACGTCGCAGCAGAATCCACGACGCTGGGCAGTATCGAATACCGCTAACCGGGAGTCTCAATGAAGAGCTTGCTCGTAGAAGCGCTACGCCAGAAAGACGAAGGCCAGGAGGGCGACAGCCTCTCGGACTCCGGCAGTTTTGCAACACCTCGTGCCGACCTCGCCGCGACAGCAGCTGACGAGGCCAGTACCTCCGAGGCCGCCGGTGATCTTGAACTGATGGCCACGGGCGCCTTTCTCGTCGCCAATGACGAGGAACTGAAGAAACTCGGCGGCGCCGACGGCGAAGAAGTCGACGGGACTACTGATGTCGAATTTTCCGGGACCATCGCGGGCGAGACGACACGCCTGATCATGGGCGAGGCCGTCTTACCGGCGCAGGACTCGCTACCGTCGATGCCTCCTGTGGCGCGTCATGTACCGCTTGTTTGCGTCGCGCTCGCGCTGCTCGCCGCTATTACGTGGTTGGGCATCCAGCAGCTGGAACTTCAGCAGGAGCGCTCGCTGCTTGGCAGCAGTACAGCTGCACTGGGAGCTCAGGTCCCCGCTGGTCAAGACGGTATCGTCGCCACGGCGCCGCGCTTCCGCTTTCTCGGTCTAGACGGCCAACCGCTTGAAGACGAGGCCTGGCAATGACTACCGTTACAGTCCGCACAATCGTCAGCGATGAACCGAGCATGCCGCTCGGCGAACGCCTGATCGAGGCAGGACTGATAAGCGAGGATCAACTGCAGGTTGCGCTCAAGGAGCAAAGCCGGCACGACGAACCTCTTGGCCGTATCCTGGTCAAGCTTGGCCTGATCAGCGAGGGCGTGCTGCGTGACACGCTGGGCGAATCGTTGGGCCATGACAGTATTGATCTCTCGACGGCGATCCCGGATCCCGACGCACTGAAGATGGTGCCGAAGAACATTGCGCGTCGATACAGCATGCTGCCAATCAACTTCGACAAGAACGAAAAGGTTCTGACCCTCGCGATGGCCGATACGTTCAACGTTGTTGCAATCGACCAGGTTGCAGCCACGTTGGGCGCCGGTGTCGGCATCTCGACACTGATGGCCGGCGAAGCAGAGATCGAAGCAGCGATCGAGCAGTTCTACCAGTACGAGCTGTCAATCGAGGGAATCCTGCGCGAGATCGATACGGGCGAAGTCGATACGCTAAACGTCGCGGTCGAGAACGAGGAGTACAACCATCCGCTAATCCGATTGGTCGACGCCATCCTCGCCGACGCGGTCAAGAAAGACGCATCCGACATTCACCTCGAACCCGAAGCAGGGTTCCTGCGCGTGCGCTATCGTATCGATGGCGTTCTGCGCCAGGTCATGGCGCTGCACCGCAGCTACTGGCCAGGCATGGTTGTGCGCCTCAAGGTCATGGCCAGGATGAACATTGCCGAGACCCGCGCGCCGCAGGATGGCCGCATCGGACTGACGCTTGCAGGTCGGCGCATCGATTTTCGTGTGGCCTGTCAGCAGACGACGCACGGCGAAAACTTCGTCCTGCGCGTACTCGACCGCCGCAAGGGCATAGTGCCCCTCGAGAAACTCAAGCTCGTCAAGGAAACGCAGACTGCACTGCAAGTCATGATGGCGCGTCCGGAAGGAATCATCCTGGTCACCGGACCTACGGGTAGCGGTAAAACGACAACGTTGTATTCGATGCTGAATTACCGCAACGACGAGTCCGTCAACATCATGACGCTCGAAGACCCGGTTGAATACCCGATGCCGATGATTCGCCAGACGTCACTTAACGAGGCCGCGAAACTCGACTTCGCAAACGGTATTCGCTCGATGATGCGCCAGGACCCGGACATCATTCTCGTTGGTGAGATTCGCGACGAAGAAACGGCCGAGATGGCATTTCGTGCCGCGATGACAGGTCACCAGGTGTTCTCGACATTGCATACGAACTCAGCGCTCGGAGCGATTCCGCGCCTGCTCGATATCGGCGTAAAACCGCAGATCATGGCAGGCAACATCATCGGCATCGTCGCGCAGCGCCTTGTAAGGCGCTTGTGCCGTCACTGCAAGCAGGCGTACGCGCCGGACGAGACTGAGCGGAAGCTTCTCGGTATCAGCAGCACCAAGCCTGTCCTGCTGTACAAGGAGGGGAGCTGCGAGGCCTGCAATTTCCTTGGCTACAAGGGCCGGGTTGCGGTCATCGAGGTGCTCAAGATTAACCAGGAGTTCGACGAGCTGATTGCACGCAGCGCGACGCGGGCAGAGATGTACGAGTCTGCACGCAACAGCGGCTTCCGCGAACTCGCGGAAGACGGTATTCGCCATGTGCTGGCGGGTACGACAAGTCTCTCGGAGATTTCACGCGTCGTCGACCTCACAGCGCGAGTGACGTAACGCCATGCCGTCCTATCGCTACAGGGCAGTCGACGCCAATGGCGTCATCGTTGAGGGCAACCTCGACGCGACCAACGAGCGGACGCTTGATGCGCAGCTGCAGCATTCGGGCCTCGAGATGCTACGTTGCGTCGAGCAGGGCAGAGGGATCTTCCGGCGCAAGTCGAAAGTCAGCCGCAAGGACCTGATCGGATTCTGTTTCCACATGGAGCAGATGACACGTGCGGGGCTGCCGATGCTCGAAGCGCTCGCCGACCTGCGCGATAGCGTCGACAATGCCTCCTTCCAGGAGGTCATCGGTAACCTGATCGCCGCGGTTGAGGTGGGCAACACGATGTCCCAGGCCATGGCCGAGTACCCGGACGTATTCGACGATGTCTTTGTCAACCTGATCGCCGTGGGCGAGGAGTCGGGCGAGCTGCCCGATGTCATGCTGAAGCTTACCGAGTCGCTCAAGTGGCAGGACGAGCTGATGGCGAAAGCGAAGACCGTCATCACGTATCCAGCGTTCGTTGGTGTTGTCGTGCTTGGCGTCATGCTCTTCATGATGCTGTACGTCGTCCCGCAGATGGTCGACTTCATCAAGGAGATGGGGCAGACGCTGCCGATTCACACACGTGCGCTGATCGCATTCTCCTCGTTCCTGACGAGCCACTGGTGGTGGGCCGTGCCCCTGCCGTTCGTCGTCGGGATGCTCATCAAGATACAGGCGGACCGAAGTGACAGTTTCCGTTTCACGGTAGACGGCTGGAAGCTGCGCATGTGGTACGTCGGTCCAATCTTTTCCAAGGTTGTGCTGAGCCGCTTCGCGAGTTACTTCGCGCTGTGCTACAGCGCCGGCCTCGACGTGTTGAACTCGCTCAGGATTGCCGAGGACATCGTCGGCAATGCGGTCGTTCGCAAGGGTGTTCAGGACATGTCGTCCCACATTGCCGACGGTAAGTCGCTGAGCCAGAGCATCGATGCCACAGGTATGTTCCCGCCGCTCGTCGTGCGCATGGTGCGAATGGGTGAGTCGACGGGGCTGCTCGACAACGCGCTGCATAACGTCAGCTATTTCTATGACCGCGAGGTCACTGAATCGATCGACCGGCTCAAAGCGATGATCGAGCCAGCCATGACCGTCGTCCTCGGCGGCATCATGGGCTGGATCATGCTGTCGGTCCTCGGCCCAATTTACGAAACCATCAGCAGCATCGGGATCTAGGATGATCGTCAAGCGCACTTTCTATGTTACGCAAGGATCGCTGAGCGTCTGGATGCACGGCGAGCAGGGGCTGGTGGAGACTGCCGTGTTTGCCGACGACGATGCGGGCCTGCGGCAGTTCGATGCGTACCTCGGTGATGTGCCTGAGACACCGAGCGCGATGCTGATTGACGTGATCGAAGAGGAGTTCTGGCTCGACACGATTCCGAAACTTGGCTGGCGGGACCGCGGTGCGCTGCTGCAGCGCCGCTGCCAGAAGAAGTTCCGTCGCACGCCGTATCGCCTGTCCCAGGTACACGGCAAGAGCTCGCGCAACGCCGACGATCTCGCCGTGCTGCACAGCGCGATCTCTAACCATGAACTGCTGGATCCCTGGCTGCAGATCATGCTGCGGCATCGCACGCCGCTGTCCGGCGTTTATTCAGTTCCGCTGCTGGCGCCCGACGTGTTCCATCGTCTCGGCGCAAGCAAGCGGGACGTGCTTTGCATTGCCTCTCACCAGGGTGACAAGCTTCGCCAGGTCTTCCTGAGCGGCGGGCACCTGCGTAGTGCGCGACTCACTCAGGCACCCTCTCCCGGAGATGCTGCGTACCCGCAGTTCATCGTGACCGAGGCGATGCGGAGCCGGCGTTATCTCGAACGCCTGCGCTTGCTGGGCGCGATGCAGGTTCTCGAGGTCCGGGTTGTGGCTGCTGAGGACACCGCAGCGAAGATCGAAGAACTCGTGGCGAGTAACGATGCTATGGGATTCTCGTTCGTTGACCCGTCAGAGGCCTCGCGGTCACTGCAGGGCACGACGCTGGTTGCTGCGGACCGTTTCGAAGAGATCTTTATCGCCCACGTGATGCGTCACCGGGCGAAGCTCAGCTACGCGCAAGCGGGCGAGGATCGTTACTGGACTATGCGCCGCATGCGCCAGGCCCTGATCGGTAGCACCGCGGCCATCGCCGCGGCATGTTCTGTTGCAGCGGCTGTGCTGGCCAGCGACGCCTGGTTCCTGAATGGCCGGGTCGTCGAAATCCAGTCCCAGCTTGCACAGCTGTCGGAGACGTTCCGCCGCGAAAATGAGCGTTTCAACCCGATTCAGGCGGATTCCCACGAGATGAAACTCGCGGTCGATACGGGTGATTTCATTCTTGAGAATCGCGTGCCCGTGCCGTGGGTGATGAATCAGCTTGGCGTTGTGCTTGGCGCGTATCCGGAGGTCAGCCTGCGCGAGCTGCGCTGGGAGGTCGAGGTCCCGGTCTCCGATCGTCCGCCGCCGCGTCGCGGCGAACGACCAATGCCTGTCCCGGTGCATCCGGTCAACACCGTCAATGCCTTTGTCATGGCTGAATTTGCGCCCTTCGACGGCAACATGCGGCAGGCATTCGATCGCATCGACGCGCTCGTGCGAGACCTCGAGATGAAGACCGATTTCTCACACGCGGCTGTAGTCGAGTATCCGTTCAATGACAGTCCGAACGCGTCGATTTCGGGTGAGATATCCAAGGATAACCCTGTCGGTACTGCGAGTTTCAGGCTGAGCCTGTCATATCGCGTACCGGGCAGCACGGCCGCGGTCGGGGAGGGAACCGATGACACGGTTTGAATTCGATTGGCCATACGTGCGCAGGCACACGATGCGCCCCGTGTTGAGCGCCGTCATTGCCGTTGCAGCGCTGGCGGCTGCTTTCTGGGCACATGATTATCAGCAAGCACGCTACGACGAGCTTACGGCAAACCGCAATGCGGTGCACGAAGACTACGACGCACTGGTTCAGCGGCGTCGACTCGTTGACCGCTATCACCGTCGTTACCAGCGTTTTGACGATCTTGGCTTCATTGGCCGCGAGAGCCGACTCGACTGGGTCGAGACCTTGCGCATGACGGCGAACGGTTTGTCGTTGTCACGGCTGACCTATGCCATCGAGCCACAGATTGAAGTCATGCCGCCTGTGCAGTCGGTGCTGAGTGGCGAAGATCTGCAGATTCGAGCGAGCAAGGTGCAGCTTGAGCTGGGCCTGTTGCACGAAATGGACCTGCTGCGCTTCTTCGACGAGTTGCAGGTCAATGCGCCAGGGCTAATCAAGGTCGACGGTTGCGAACTCAATTGGGAGGTTGAGTCCGGAAGCCGTTTGAATACGGATGCGAATCTGTCTGCAAGTTGTGCGGTCCAGCTCTATAGCGTGATCACGTCGGATGTCGGCCGGGAGGAGCAATTGTGAGAACGAAGCTTCCAATCATCGTCCTTTTCGCAGGAATTCTGACGACCCCCGCCATCGCACATGACGACGGCGTCTACGAATCGCTCGGGCACATTCCGGTCGGACGGATCTTTCTGTCACCGGAAGAACGTGCCCGCCTCGACAAGGTAAGGGGCAAAGCGCCCGTACAGACAAACAGTTCGCGTCCAACCGGCAACGCTAAGTCCCGCGTCTTCGACAAGGATGCCGCGGGCTTTATCGTCAGCGATTCGGGTACGACACGTGTCTGGAAGAACGGCGACTTCGTCACAACGGCCACGGCCAGCGATGTGCGATTCCCGGGACAGGTACGCGTGGCCAGCCAGACGGCGCCGCAGGACGGTGACGACGACGAGACCCCCGAACCACCGGTCGAGGCCGGAGATGAACAGGAATAGTGCCGGGCCGCACAGGCAACGCGGTGCCGCGTTGTTAGTGATGATGCTCGGCGTGATCCTCGCGACGGCCACGGTGTTGGTCGTGACCGTGAATGTCGATGCGCTCAAGGCGCGCCGCCAGGCAACCAGCCTCGATGTGCTCGGCCAGGCGCGCGATGCTCTGCTCGACTATGCGCTGGTGAGCCCGCAGCTCACACCAGGAGGCTCCCACGGTCTGCCGTGCCCGGATATCGACGCGACGGGTGGATTCCTCGAGGGCGAAGCCCATACGACCGCCTGTGGCGCGGCGGGCGAGACTGTGATCGGGCGCTTGCCGTGGCGCACGCTTGGCCTTCCCGCACTCAAGGACGGTAGTTCGGAGTGCCTCTGGTACGTCGTATCCGGCTCGTGGAAACACGCCGACGGCGCTACGGCCGCAATGATCAATGCAGACACCAATGGTCAGCTGCAGCTGGCGAGCGTCGACACAGGCGCATTGTTGGTCGGCGCGGCGGCCGAAGATCGCCCGGTCGCTGCCATTATCGCTGCGATGCCGCCGCTGGACCGCCAGAACCGACCGGCAACCGGAGCGGGTATGCAGTGCAGCGACCCACGGCGTATCAGCGATTACCTGGAGGACGATGCTGCCTCCGGCTCCAGCAACTCGGCCTTGCTCGGCAGTCCCGATGTGATTGATGTGCTCGGTCTTGCGGCTGAGGCGAATGAACTGCACAACGACAAGGTGGTCCTGATCAGCCGAGCCGATGTTGCGCGCCGGATTCACGCGCGGCCGTCTTTCAACACGGACATGCGAGATCTAGGGCTTGCCGCGGCCGCCTGCATCGCTGACTACGCCTCGAAGAACCCTGGCGGGGTAACCGATCGGCGGATGCCGTGGCCGGCACCGGTCTCACTCGGCGACTATCGGCAGGATGCGCAATACGATGACACGGCCGGAACGTTGCTGGCGGGTCGTCTTGCCGATGTCGTTGACGACAGTAGCGGACTGACCGCCAACCCGGTCGCACGTGTTTTGTCGGATTGTGATTCGGCCGCGGTGCCGGCCTGGACCACTGCAATGCAGGTTCGCTGGCAGCACTGGAAGGACCACTTCTTCTACGCCGTTGCTGCATCATTCGCACCAACGGCAGCCGTGCCGTCAGTGTGCAGCGATTGCCTTTCAGTCAACGGCACCGGCAGTTATGCCGCAATCCTGATGTTCGGGAATCGTCGACTGACAGGCGCCGGGCAGGTTCGCAACGCGCCACCCCTCGATGCTGATACCCGCTCGCTGCCTTCGAATTATCTCGAGACTGCCAATGCAGCCAATGTGCCGGGCACAGGGACACTGCTCGACTACGCATCTCAGGCTGCATCGGCATCTTTTAACGATTTGCTGTTTTGTATCGACGACAACCTCGTCGTCTCGGAGTGTTGAATGATCTCGCTGCAACAACAACGTGGTTTCTCGCTCGTTGAGCTGTCGGTCGTGATTCTCGTCCTGGGGCTGTTGCTCGGGGGACTGATGGGTCCGCTGTCCGCGCAGCGTGAAAATGCACGGCTCAAGGACGCCAAGGAGCAGCTGGACAGCGTACGCACCTCGATTGAGGGATTTGCGCTTGCTAACGGCCACCTGCCGTGTCCTGCGACGCCGGCGAGCGGTGGCTCCGCCGCACTGGCACCGGGCGCCTGCGCGGTCCAGCACGGGTTCGTGCCGGCAACGACACTGGATCTGAACGGCCAGCGCAATGCCGACAACCTGCTGCTGGATCCGTGGGGCAGCCCATTGCGATACAGCGTGTCCGCAAGCGATGCCAACAGCGACGGCACCTGGGATTTTGTGACGGCAGGGGAGATGCGTACCGTGACGATGCCGCTTCTGCAGCCTGAAATTGTCGTGTGCAACGCCGCGGCTGGTTCGTCGCCAACGGCCTGCGCCAGCGCGGCTACAACCGTCGCCGACGGGGCAACCGCGATCGTCTTTTCGCTGGGCAAGGACTGGGCGACGTTCTCATCGCCCGATCAGCTCGAGAATGTCGGTACAAACCTCGGCGGCGGCCCGTCCGGTACGACCTACCGGGTGGCGTCCGACCGGGTGTTCGTCGACCGCGGGCGCTCCGACCTCACGGGCTCGGAATATGACGATTTGTTGCTCTGGATACCGCCGGCACAACTCTATGGCCGGCTCGTCCAGACCGGCTATTTGCCCTGATCTGGCCCCAAATTCGTGCGCTGGTCCCTAAAGTTCCCCGCGGGGCCGTCGATACAGCTAGCAAGTGGGTTTCACTATGCATTGTATTTAGAGAAGAACCTTTAAATTACTGAGAGTTATGAGGCAGAGATCGTGAACATGCAGATTATGAACAAACACCGCCAGTCGGGCTTTACGCTCGTCGAAATCGCCATTGTGCTGGTCATTATTGGGCTGCTGATCGGCGGCGTCCTCAAGGGACGTGAGATGATCACTAACGCCAAGATCAAGCGCATCGAGAACGACTTTGCAGGTGTTTCAGCAGCGATCTATGCGTACCAGGACCGCTACGGCGTCCTCCCGGGCGATGATCCTGCCGCGTCGACGCGTTTCGCCGGTACCTGGCGTTCAGCCGACAACGGCAATGGCAACGGCAACATTTCGGGTGGCTGGAACAGCACCAACAATGGCAACGAATCGCGCAAGATCTGGAAGCACCTGCGCGGTGCCGGTCTGATCGCCGGTCCGGTTGACAACACCGATGCCAGCTACCAGCAGCCCAGTAATGCGTTCGGTGGCCTGACGGGCATCGACCTGAACCTTTACAATCTCAGCGGCCACAACATCGTGTTCGGCGAGATCCCTGGCGACATTGCTCAGATTCTCGAAGCGCGCGGCGACGACGGCGTACCGTCACGTGGCAGCATCCAGGCGAACAACACGCAGACAACGTACCAGATCGATACGCGTTACGACGTCGCGTTCCGCCAGTAAACGAATCTCTCCATGAATTTTGGCTGTGCCCTGCCGCGATAGCGGCAGGGCATTTTTTTGGCCATGGACGGCCTTATGCCGCGAGCGCAGGGATGCGCAGGAGCGGCTTTTGCCGATTTAACCGCCGATTGACGAGCGCAATGATTGCGCGTGCAGCTCGTAGGATTCCTGAAGGGCCGGGTAGTTGTCTGCACTGACATTGAGCCGGCCTGCCGACACCTTACAACCGTCGTCTTCTTCAAGATGCGCCGCATCGTCCAGTACCTGCGTCGCCAGAAATACGACGTCCACCAGCGATGCGGATGCACGTCCCTCCAGGTTGAGGTTCTCTTCAATGTCGACCGAGTCGGCAATTTCCGAGGGGAAGCCCCAGGCGTCGACAATCGACTTGCCAACACTCGCGGACCATTGCTGCATAACGGTATCGAGCGAAGCATCGTCGCCCATCAACTGCGGATAGTCCGCGGCCTTCGTCAGAATGTAGAGTTTGCCAATTTCGTGCAGCAGGCCGCAAAGAAACGCGTTGTCAGAGTTGATGCTGCCGGAATTGCGGGCAATGACAAAGCACATGCTCGCAAGCGCCAGGCTTGTCTGCCAGATCTTCTGCACGCCGTCCCTGAGCTCCTTGTGCTCGGTGGCCTCGAAGATCTGTTCGACAGCAAGCGTTATTGCCGTGTTGCGGACCACTTCGAATCCGAGACGGCTGATTGCGAGATCCAGATCCGTAATTTCGATACCGGCGCGATTGTGAAATGCTGAGTTCGCCGCCATCAGCAAGCGTGCGACGAGCACCGGGTCGGTGCGCACGACGCTGGCGAGACGTTCTGCTGTACATGACGGGTCTTCGAGTGCCGTGCGGATGTTGATCACGACGTCGGGGAAAGAGGGCAACTGAATGTTGCGCGAGTTGAGATCCTCAGCGAGCTCCTGGAGGAAGCGCGTTTGTTCGTCCGACACCGTTATCTCCTGATTGTTGACTCGCCACACTAATACCGGCGACGCGGCGAATCAATGCGCGATGTTTCGCGGCATGCTGACCAGGATCGGACCGTACTCGTAGAGCGTTCGGAGGGCTTTCATGAAGACTTCACGGTGACCATTGCGCATCTTGTCGATAAACGAGGACAGGCTGGTCGGTGTGAACATGACGGCCGTGTCGTCGCCCACGTCGCCATTGTCGATCAGTTCCTGGGACTCCGGGCTCGTGAGCAGGACGATCGGGATCCGCGCCCGATCAGGACAAAAGGCGATCTCGTTGAGGACCGTCGTCTTGTCTTCGTCCGGTTCCTCGTAATCGAAGAAGATCAGGTCGGGCGTGTCGCCGGACTCGTACGTGCCCTTGCGTCGGGCGCACTCCACGGCGCGTTCCCCCGGGGTTACACGGCGAATAATACCGGAGATTCCGGCCACCTGGAGGCTATCACGAATGGTGTTGGCGCAGCCCGGATCATCACCGATCAGCACCAGATTGATGTCTCTTTCGTTTGCTGTCACGAAGCCAGTCCTTTCAGTCACTTTGCACAGGCGACGCGCAAAGTGCCCAAGCGCGATCGCCGCGTATATAACTGCAGGTTCTGTGCCAACCCGGTGCATTGTCGGCGGAAAGCGACATTTCAGAATGAAAATCAATAGCTTACATAAGTAATTGAACGGTGGAGGAAAAGTTACGCCTGTCACGAAAGTAGCGAAATAGCGACGAAGTCGCGAAATATCGTGACTTCGTCGTCGTGGGTGTGTAAAAGTCTGATTTATCAAGGCCTAGAGCGATGTCACGATTCGCGACCACACGATGAACAGGGCCAGCCGGCACGTCACCGACAGGTTGCCGGCCCCCGGGCTGACCCGCTCGCCCGGCACGGAGGCTGATACCCCGTGACCCCCTTCGAGGACCTGGCTGTACTCGTCAATATCGTCGACTTTGCGGTTGTTCTCCTGGCAGTCGCCCTGTTCGGCTACGCCCTGTTACGTGGCTATCTGAAGACCGAGCGCATACCTGCGCGCGGCATGAAGCTGATCGTGGCGGGGATGGTGCTCCTGGTAATCGGTCACCTGTCCGATTCGATCCTGCAACTGCTGCAGCCTGGCCGCTCTGTTAGTGACGGCGAGATCGTGGCGACCTATTTGTCGTCTGGCTGGTTCAACTGGCTCTTGCACCGTCTCGCACTTGTGCTAATTGCTGTCGGCCTGCTGGTCGCAGCGTTGCATCGCCAGCGCATCGAAATCGACTTCAAGGAGGTGGAATCGGAAGCCGAGGACGCCAGGGAGTCGGTCCGTGCCAAGGAATCCCGTCTGCGTTACATGTTTGCGAATACGTCGGACTCGGTCTACTGCTTCCGATTCGATCCGCCTATTGACGTTGGTGCACCGCTCGAAGAGCAAGTAGCGCGAAGTTATGACGCAACGCTCGAGGACTGCAATACGGTGTTTGCCGAGGAACTGCATGTTGAAACGCCGGCCGATGCCATTGGCACTCGGCTTGGCGATCTCGAGAGCAGCCGGGATACGGAAGCACACGATGCGTATTTCGGCGCTTTTGTCAGGAACGGCTATCAACTCGAGAACTATGACTTTCGTTTCACCGACCCGCTTGGCATTACGCGCATATTGAACGTCAGTCTGTCGGGTGACGTTCGCGATGGCCAATTGCATCGTATGTGGGCTGTCGAGAATTACGTCCGCGATCTCGAGGAGACGAAGGCGGCGCTGGCACGTCGCAACGAATTTCACGCGCTGGTCGCCGACCTGTCCTCGCGGCTCGTCAAGGCACCAAACGATGAAGCAGACGACGAAGTTGTGCGTTGTATGTCGCTGGCTTGCAGCTACCTGAGAGCGCAGCGCGCAGCCATCTTCTGGCTGAGGCCCGAGTCCGAAGATGCCGAGGTTGCCTACATTTACAGTCCTACTGGCAACCCGTTTGGCCCAATTGTTTCCCTGAAGCGCTACCCGGGCTTCGCGTCACGCCTGGAGGAGGGCAAGTTCGTGCGCATCGACGATGTCGAGGCGCTGTCGGCGCAGTACGGCATCGATCAAAAGTCGATGCTCAATGTCGGGGCCAAGTCCCTGCTGGCGCTGCCGTTGACAGCTGACGGCGAAGTCGTTGGGGGAATTTCCTTCGCGCGAACGCGCGAGAAGCTCGCGTGGCGGGAGCACGACATCAGCGACATGACCGTGGTTGCCGAGATCTTCGCCACCTTCGTGGTGCGGCTGAAGTCTCGACGGGCGCTCGACGAAGCCTTGTCCAGCCTGCAACGAGCGACGCAGCGTCTCGAGGCGGAGAACATCTACCTTCGTGAAGAGATCGAGCTTAACCACGGTTTCGACGATTTCGTTGGTCAGAGTCGTGGCGTAATGCGTTGTCTGCAGCTGGTCGAACAGGTCGCGCCAACAATGGCACCGGTCCTCGTCATGGGTGAGACTGGCACCGGCAAGGAACTCATCGCGCGTGCGATCCACGATCTGAGTGATCGGAAGGATCGTCCGCTGGTGAAAGTTAACTGCGCCGCATTGCCGGCTAACCTCGTCGAAAGCGAATTGTTCGGCTACGAGAAAGGCGCCTTCACGGGTGCCGACAACGCCAAGCGCGGACGTTTCGACCTGGCTGACGGCAGCACGTTGTTCCTTGACGAAATCGCAGAGATTCCGATCGAGCTGCAGGCAAAACTCCTGCGTGTCTTGCAGGAGGGAGAGTTCGAACGACTCGGCGGCAGCGAGACAATTCGCGTCGATGTTCGACTCGTAGCAGCTACCAATCGAGATCTACACAGGGCCGTCGACGAAGGATCATTCCGCTCCGATCTGTATTACCGCATCAACACGTTTCCGATCGACCTGCCACCGCTGCGAGATCGCGGTGACGATATCCAGCTTCTTGCCGAGCACTTCGTGCGTACGCACGGCCAGCGGCTCGGTCGCAATGTCAGCGAGATCTCTGCCGAGATGATGCATCAGCTGCGTGTCTATCGCTGGCCAGGCAACGTACGCGAGCTCGAGGGCATCATTCAGCGCGCATTGATTTCGTCAAGCGGCGAGATAGTAGAGCTCGCGGAACCGCTCGTAGAGCATGCGGATGACGACGACGCGCCACGCATCATCAGCTCGACAATTGCCGATTTGAAACTTGTCGAACGCGAACACATTCTCGCTGTTCTCGAGGCAACCAACTGGAAGATCTCAGGCCCATCAGGCGCCGCCTCGCAGCTTGGATTACCACCGAGCACGCTGCGCTCGAAGATGAAGAAACTCTCGATCGAACGGCCGCATTGATCCAGTCTTGTCGACGAGACTCGATCCGGATCACCGACCTGACATAAAGGCCACAGACCCAAACCGGGAGAATGCTCCCAACCCCGCGAAATTAAAGGGACTGGCGACTGTGAGCGGCTTCACGAAAAAAGTGTGAACTCGCTCACACTTCAACAACATACTCGCCGAAATCGATGCGCCCGCAAACGCTTTCTTACAAAGTTGCGTTGTTCGCAATGACTGCGACCAGGCGCCGGGCGGCGCGCCATTACGCCGCCACGAAGGAATGAACCTTGGAATCGGCAAGCCGACTGCTTGCGCCCGTCAGCATGTTGCTGCGGTGCGTCCTCGTTTTGTGCGTTATCAGCGTATCGTCCGATCGTGCTCTCGCGGCGGGTACCGCTGTGGGTACGCTCATCGAGAATACGGCGGTTGTCGACTTCGTTCAGGGCGGCGCGCAGCAGCAGGTCGTTTCGAATACCGTTTCCTTCGTCGTCGCTGAACGCATCGACGTTGTTGTGACGTTGCAGAGCGGGCAAGTCGTCGTATCGCCAAACGGCGTCGACCAGGCACTGCTCTTCACCGTGACCAATACCGGCAACGGTTCCGAAGTGTTCGGTCTGGCGATGAACAGCGTCGTTTCCGGTGACGACTTTGATCCGGTTCCTGCTGTTCCCGATTCCATCTTCTTTGACACCGACGGCAGCGGTGACTTCAATGCGGGCGATGTAGCCTACGGCGCAGGCGTCAACGATCCCCTGCTAACGGCCGACGAGTCCGTCGACATTCTGATTCTCAACAATATCCCGGGGACCGTTGCGAATGCCGACATCGGTCGCAGCGAGCTGACAGCAACGGCCAGCACCGGCAGCGGTGCGCCGGGCACCGTGTATGCAGGGCAGGGCGATGGCGGCGTCGACGTTGTCGTCGGTACGACCGGCGCAACCGCGACCGTATCTGGCGAATACCTCGTCGACGATGTTGCTATCAACGTCGTGAAATCCCAGGTCGTCAACGATCCAAACGGCGGCAATGAGCCCATCGTTGGCGCAACGATTACTTACACGATCACGGTAGAAGTCATCAGTACCGGTACTGCGACCGCCGCCGTGATCAATGACCCGATTCCAACGTGGTCCACCTACGAGCCGGGCAGCATCACGCTGAACGGCGCAACCCTTACTGACGCAATCGACGGCGATACGGGCGAGTACGACGTATCCATAGCGCCGACGGTCGTCGTCCGACTAGGCGACCTGACACAGGCCGATGGTCTCCAGACCATCGTTTTCCAGGTCACGATCGATTAACCGAGAGCGAACCGAGCGAGGAACGATTATGAGAACTCTGACTGCAATAGCACTGACGCTGCTGGCCACCACAGCGATGGCTCAGCATCTGGACGTGCAAACCACTGTTCACAAACAGGAAGTCGTCGTCAACGACGCCGGCGAGGAAGAGAAGCGCCTCGTCGAGGCCGAAGTCGTTCTTCCGGGCGAGACTGTCTTCTACACGATCACGTTCACGAACGTCAGCGACGAAGTCGCCGACCGCGTCGTTATCACCAACCCGATCGCCGAGAACCTCGCGTACCTCGATGGCTCTGCGTTCGGTGCCGGTATGGACATCGTCTTCTCCGTCGACGGCGGTGAGACCTTCGCAGCCGCTGGCGAGCTGACGGTTACCGCAGACGGTGAAACGCGACAGGCGAAGGCCAGTGACTTTACGCATGTCCGCTGGGTCATGCGGAACGATCTCGCTGCAGGTGCGCAGGGAACTGCGCGCTTTGCGGCGGTTTTGGAATGAGGGAGGCGTTAATTCGCCGAACTTTGTTTGGGCGCCGGCATTGCCGGCATTTTGAAAGCTAAGGAGTACCGTGATGAAAACTTCAAGCAAGACGATCGGCCTGAGTATCAGGCTGGGCGCACTTGCCGCCGCTTTGCTGTTTGGACAGCAAGCCATGGCGGAGGGCACGCGCGCCGGTACCGTCGTAGACAACACGGCCAGTGTTGACTACTTCGTAGGCGGTATCGATCAAACGGACATTCCGTCCAACACCGTGTCGTTTGTTGTTGACCGTCGGGTCAACGTGACAATGGTTCCGTCGACGCCAGGCGTCGAAATTATCGCACCCGGTCAGGGCGATGTGTTCGCAGACTTTCTGTTGACGAACCTGTCGAACTCGGACCTGGATATTGATCTCGCGCTGATTAATGCAGCGACGGGCACCGATATCGACGGAACGAACAACGACGATACAGACCTGGGCGATCCGCGTATCGCCGTGTGGACCGACTTCGAGTCCGGCACGCCCGCGGCACCCGCCGTACCCGGTACGGGCACGACGACTGCCACGATCGACAACATCCCGGCCGACGATGCCATTCGCATCCGCGTCTGGGGTGCTGCAGGTCTGGCACTTGTGAACGGCACCTTCGCCGGTCTGCAGGTGACGGCAACGTCGCTGGCGGACGATGGTACGGCGCTGGCCTACGGCGTGGCGAACACCGACGGTCTTGAAAATGTCGACGTCAACGGCAACGACGGTGTTGTCGTCTCTGTCGACGGCTTCGCGGTGCAGTCGGCCGAACTGTCAGTCCTCAAGGAGTACTCGGTGTTGTCGGATCCGCTGGGCAGCGGCCTTGCCATTCCAGAGGCTGTTATCCAGTACACGGTGACGATCACGAACGCCAGCACGACCACTAATGCGACTGACGTATCGATTACTGATGCTCTGGATGACAACGTTGACTTCAACCTTGGTCAGTACACGGCCGGCGCGGTTACCAGCGATATCCTGATCGATAACGATGGTACGCAGACGGTGTGCAGCGCGGATACGGCTGGCACTGATACCGACGGTTGCTCGCTCGACGGTGTCAATCTGGTTGTTGGCAATGCAAATGGACCGATTACCGTAGCTGCGGACACGACGCTCGTCGTGACGTATCAGGTGACGATCCAGAATCCGATACCGACAACGCCGTAAAGCGTAAGTAGGAAAGACGCATCACGGTGTTCAAGGGACGACGCATGTCGACCGGACGTGGGGCTACTCGCATGAGTAGCCCCCGTCTCGTCGTGTCTGCCCTTGGCACCGCCGTACGTAAACTGCTTGTTGCGTGCGTTGCGTCAGCGGCCATGGCGGGACCGGCATCTGCCAGCCCGCCCGGGGCCGTGATCACGAACCAGGCGTCACTCGACTTCGTAAACCTTGCGGGGCAACCCGCATCAGTCTTGAGTAACGAGGTGTCTGTCACCGTTGCCGTTACTCGCAGCACAGCGAGCGTCGAGTTCACGCGGGTGGTACCGGCTGGTACCGGTAGCTACCAGGAAACGGTCGGTCCGTCGGCCTGTTTCCAGGGCGGTTCGTTCATCAATCTCGCAGATCCGACGATTCTCGGTGGCACCGTCATCGACCCGACCCAGGCGCAGGATGCCAGCGGCGCGCCGACGATGAATATTGGCGAAACGGCGTTTATTCGTCTCGTCGATAGCGACCAGAATCTCGATTTCCAGGTAGTAGAGTACGCCGTCGTTACGGTCAGCAGCGCGCTGACCGGCGACAGCGAAACGCTGCAACTGACGGAAACCGGACCGGACACAGGCGTGTTCACAGGCTATATCCCGCTCGCTGGCGGGGTAGTCACGCCGGGTGACTGTGTCTTACAGGGTGCGCCGAAGAGTGCGATCAGTGTGAACTACACCGATCCGGCCGACGGCAACGATACAGCGCAGGCAAATGCGCAGCTCGACCCTGTACAGCGCGTCTTCGAAAGCCGCACTGGCGCACTCGTTGATGGTTCGACGATCGAACTTGTTGACGCCGCCACGGGCTTGCCCGCAACGGTCTACGGCAACGATGGCGTTGCCCAGTTCCCGTCGGCCGTGGTCAGCGGCGGTACCGTTACCGACAGTGCCGGCACCAGCTATGTGTTCGGCCCTGGTGAGTATCGCTTCCCCGTGGTTCCTGATGGCGACTATCGACTCGTTGTTACACCACCGCCAGCCTATGCCGCACCGTCTTCGGCAGCGATAGTCGACTTGCAGAACCTGCCCGGGGCACCGTTTGCGCTGAGTCCCGCTTCGTTCGGTGCATCGTTCAGCAAGGCAGGCGGTGTGTCAGTAGCGATCGATGTGCCGGTCGATCCGCAAGCATCGTCATTGTTCCTGCAGAAGCAAACGCTAACGACCGTAGCAGCACCGGGCGATTTCGTGCGTTATGAACTCGTCGTTGAGAATGCAGTCGGCCCGGGCAACGCCGACGATGTGCGCATCGTGGACCAGCTGCCTCCCGGCGTACGCTTTATCGCCGGATCGGTCCAGATTAATGGTGCCCAGGCTCTCGATCCCGTCGTCAGTTCTGACTTGCGGACTCTGGAATTCAGCGTTGGGTCGCTGGCGACCGGAATACGTACGACCGTTTCCTATGTTGTCGAGATAATTGGCGGCAAGCGGAACGACAAACTCGTCAATACGGCGACGGCCTTTGCGGCGGGCGGCCTGCTGTCAAACGAGTCGGCAGCAACAATCCTTCTTAAAGAAGACCTGTTCCGCTCGACTGGCACGATCATCGGCCGGGTTCTCGAGGGCGATTGCAGCCAGGAAACCTTCAGCGAAGACCAGGGCGTAGCGAACATTCGTGTCTACCTCGAAGACGGACGCTATGCCGTCACTGACGCTGGCGGTCGTTTTCACTTCGAGGGCGTCGAGGCCGGGACGCACGTTGCACAGCTCGACACCTTTACCGTGCCGGCCTGGTTCGACATTCTGGGTTGCTCGGCGACGCCGGGCTACGCAGGCAACGCCGAGTCACAGTTCGTCAAGCTGGCCCGCGGCGGATTGCAGCGCGCGGATTTCTACCTGCGGCGCAAGGAACCGCCGCACGGGCGTATTGATATCGAAATGCGCAACTCGGGAACGGATAGCACCGAGCAGGTTGCGTACAACCTGACATTGAACGGCATTGGCAACGTCGAAATCGACAACATCAGCCTGATGGTGCTTTTGCCGCAAGGCGTTACATACGCGGCTGGTACTTTGCGAATAAATGGCAAGGAGCTTGGTGAGCCGCATGTCACCGGTCCGGCGATAACGATGGCCATCGACGGCCAGTTCGGCAACTGGACCAATGAGCTGACTTTCATTGCAGACATCGATGACCAGGTCGACGGTGAGCTTGTCACCAAGGCTGTCGGCACGTTCGACACGCCTATGGAAAGCAAGCAAAAGACACCGCTCGTCGAAACGAAAATGGTTCGCGAGCCGGCGGTCATCGAGAACGCTGGTTACGTCCTCGATCTCAAGTTTGCTGTCTTGTCGGACCAGCTTTCGTCGCAAGACAAGCTTGAGCTCGACCGCCTTATTGATGACTGGCAGGGCGTGGCTGATATCCAGCTCTCCTCGATTGGTCACAGCGACAGCCAGCGTATCAGCGCGCGCAACCGGCACCTGTTTGCTGACAACTACGTTCTGTCGGAAGCGCGTGCGCTTGCCGCTGCTGCCTACGTCGCCGGCGCGCTCGATATCGCGCCCGACAGGATCCAGGTAGAAGGCCGGGGGCCCGACGAGCCTATTGCGGACAACAGCTCGGCTGCCGGGCGCCAGAAGAACCGCCGTGTTGAAATGGTGCTGAGCGGAATCCGTCCGAAACGGCCGTCGTTCCTCGAAGTCACGCAGGCATCGAGCGGCACCAAGGAAACCGAAACTGTCGGCGCGATACCTGGCATGGAGCGCAAGAAACGTGTTGCGGACACCGTCGACAACCATGCTGGTATGCCGTCATCGCAGATGATTCCGGCAGCGGACGCACTGCAGCCTGGTATCGCGATGCTGTTGCCGGCCAAGGGCTTTGCACCGGCGATCCCGGCTACCAAGATTGCCGTGCAGCATGACCCGGATCAGACTGTCGAAGTCACGATCAACGGCACGCCGATCAATGGCCTGACTTTTTCCGGGGCTACGGCCAATGCGGCGCGCACAGTCGCAGTGTCTGCCTGGGAGGGCGTCAGCCTCGTCGATGGCACGAACGAGATTCGTGCTGTGATTCGAAACGCAGATGGCAGCAAGGCCAAGGGCATCCGACGCACGATTCACTATTCGGGCGGACCGATTCGGGCCGAGCTCGTTGAAGAGCAATCGACTCTGGTAGCAGACGGCAAGACTCACCCGGTCATCGCGCTGCGCCTCTTCGATCGGGCCAACAAACCAGCCCGCACCGGCATCGTCGGTGACTTCCGCGTCGACGCTCCGTACCGCTCGGCATGGGACGAAGAAAACGATCGCAAGAACAAACTGGTCGAGGTAGGAGACCGCAGCGCGACTTACAAAGTCGGCGCCGATGGTGTTGCGCTGCTCGAGCTCGCCCCGACGACACAGACTGGCGAGGTTACTGTGTTCCTGCCATTCCAGAATTATCGCGAGCAGGAAGTTCGCGCCTGGCTGAAGCCGGCGCAGCGCGACTGGATTCTCGTAGGCTTTGCTGAAGGCACTGCCGCACATGCGACGCTGTCGGACAACATGGTCGCCGCCGAAGAAGCAGGATTCGAGGATGGTTATCATGACGAGGGCCGCGTTGCGTTCTTCGCCAAGGGTACCGTCAAGGGCGAATACCTGCTGACGCTCGCCTATGACTCGGATCGCGACCGCAATGCGACGCGCGATCGTTTCGACACGGTCGTCGATCCAAATGCGTACTACACGCTTTACGCCGACACCGCGGAGCAGCGCTTTGAGGCAGCCAGCCAGCGCAAGATCTACGTCAAGCTCGAACGCAACACCTTCTACGCGTTGTTCGGCGATTTCGATACCGGACTTTCTGTGACGAACCTCGCGCGCTACGAGCGGCGCTTCAATGGTCTGAAGAGTGAATTCCGCGGCAGTAATGTCGGGTACACGGTCTTTGCCGCAGAAACCGATCAGTCATTCAATCGTGATGAGCTGCGCGGCGATGGTACGTCTGGCTTGTACCAGCTCAGCAACGCGCCGATCATCGCGAACAGCGAACAGGTGCGCATCGAAGTCCGCGATCGCTTCGATTCTGGCACCGTTCTCAGTACACAGAACCAGACACGTTTCCTCGATTACACGCTGGATACTCTGACGGGCACTCTGTATTTCAAACGGCCTGTGCCCAGCCGCGATCTTGAGTTCAACCCGGTCTACATCGTCGTCGAGTATGAATCCATTGCGACGGGTAACGATGACGTGGTCGCCGGTGGTCGCGGCTCACTGCGCTTCGCTAAGGATGCTGTCGAGGTTGGAATCTCGCATATCAACGACGGTTCGCAAGGCGCCGAAGCGGATCTGACCGGCGTCGATCTGCGTTGGCAGATCAACGACCAAACCCTGCTCAAGGCCGAAACAGCCGATTCGAATGCGACGGTCGCCGGGGTTGACCAGGGTGGTTCGGCACAAAGTATCGAGCTTGAGCACAACAGTGAAAGCGTCGATGTGCGCGCTTACATTCGTGAGGTCGAGGAAGGTTTTGGCCTCGGCTATCAGTCCGCAGCTGACAGGGGCATTCGCAGGGTAGGCGTCGATGCGCGCGGCAAGCTCGGTGAGCGCTGGGTCGTCGAGGGTGAGGCCGGCTGGCAGCAAAACCTCGAGACAGAGGCTATTCGTAACATCGCCCGTGCGCGTGTTCGCTATGAGCAAGGTGAGTTCTCGGCAACACTGGGAGTCGCGCACGCTGAGGACGAATATGACGATGGCCTCGAGCGGACGAGTCAGCTTGTCGAGCTCGGTGTTGCGCAACGTGTGCTCGACGGCAAGCTCCGGTTGCGAGCGAACGCGAGTACCGCGCTCAACGAGGACGCCGAGAACATCGACTACCCGCAAAGCTATGTCGTCGGTGCCGATTACAGACTTGGCGAGAGCGTCGACCTGGTCGCCGAATACGAAGACACTGAGGGCAGTGGAATCGAGTCCTCAACGGCCCGCGTCGGCGTGCGCGCGACGCCCTGGAATCGGGCGCAAATCAACAGCTTTGTGACGAGTGAGCAGAGTGAGTTCGGTCCGCGGCTGTTCGCCAACGTCGGACTGATCCAGGGCTTCCAGCTCAATGAACGTTGGACACTCGACGTTGGTGTCGACCATGCAGAGACGATACGTGACCCGTCGGAGCGGCGCTTTGACGAAGATCGGGCGCTGACGTCGGGCACGCTGACAGATGATTTCTCGGCGGCCATTTTCGGTGCCATGTATACGGCGGAATTGTGGAGCGCCAACTCGCGTCTCGAGGTTCGCAGCTCGGATAGCGAGGATCGCACAACGTTGCTCGCTGGTTGGTACCGTCAGCCGACGCGTGGCCATGGCCTGTCCGCCGGTCTGACGCTGTTTACGGCCGATGCGGCCACGGGCAATGAGCTCGCGCAGGCGAATCTGCGCTTCGGCTGGGCGTACCGCAAGGCGGACAGCCGGTGGTCTTTCCTCGATCGCATCGACCTTGTCTATGATCGCGCCCAGTCGTCCGGCGCAGAACAGAAGAGCTGGCGCCTGATCAACAACTTCAGCGCAAATCGGCGCATTAGCGCGGCAACGTCGCTGTCGCTGCAATATGCCTTCAAGTACGTGCGCAGCGACTTCGACGGCGACGCCTTTACTGGCTACACCGACCTCGTCGGCGTAGACCTGCGCCACGGCTTTAATGAGCGCTGGGACGTGGGCGTTGGCACGAGCGTCCTGCACTCGTGGAAGTCGAAGGTGATGGACTACAGTGCGGGCATCGACGTTGGCTACAACCTCGGCCGCAACATGTGGCTGTCACTCGGCTACAACTTCTCAGGCTTCGACGACGACGACTTCGCCCAGGCGCGCTATACAGCGGCCGGGCCGTTCCTGCGCTTCTCCATCAAGGCGGACCAGCAACTCCTGCGGAACATCGCCGGCCAATAACGGGTCGCTCGTCCGAATTTACCCGGCGCGCCCTGGGCCGGAACGGTGTACCCTTGCGCCGTGACCGATCTGACTGAGTATTTTGGCGACGCGAGCCCGCTGCGTGAGCACCTGCCGGGCTTTCAGCCGCGCGCCGGGCAGGCCTGGATGGCCGAAGCTGTCGCCGAGGCCATTGCGGGCTCCGAGCGGCTTATCGTTGAAGCCGGTACCGGCACGGGCAAGACCTTTGCCTACCTGATTCCGGCGCTGCAAAGCGGCCGCAAGACGATCATCAGCACTGGCACCAAGGCTTTGCAGGACCAGCTCTACCATCGCGACCTGCCGCTTGTGGGCAAAGCGGTCGGCAGGCCCGTGACGACGGCATTGCTGAAAGGCCGTGCCAACTACCTGTGCGTGCAGCGGCTCGACCAGGTAACAGAGCCGGCCGACTCCCTGGTCGACGATCTCAATGAAGTCCGGGAGTGGCGCCATCGCACCAGCACTGGCGATAAGGCCGAACTCATAGACGTTGCCGAAGATTCGCCTGTCTGGCCGCTCGTCACGTCGACGGCCGAAAATTGCCTGGGGCAGAAGTGCCCGGAGTACTCCAAGTGTCACGTTGTGAAGGCCCGCAAGGCAGCGCAGGAAGCGGATCTCGTCGTCGTGAATCACCATCTCCTTCTGGCCGATCTGGCAATGAAAGAAGAGGGCTTTGTCGAGTTTCTGCCGGGGGCAGAGGCCATCATCATCGACGAGGCGCATCAGCTGCCGGACCTCGCCGTGCAGTTCTTTGGTGTTGCGCTCGGCACGCGGGAGCTTGAGCGCGTCCTCGACGACCTGCGTGCAGCGACCCTGGGATTCGCCGACACCGGTTTTCAGCGCCGTATCGACAAGTTGCAGACCGCAATTCGCGTGCTGCGCGCCGATGCGCCGCGGCAGGAGGGGCGCCACGAGCTGAGCGAGGTCATCGACGACATGCGGGATGCACTCGATGGTCTGGCACACGCAATCCACGATATCCAGGTCGCCATTGCGGAGCTCGGCGACGCCTCGATCGAAGTTGAAAAAGTCCACGAGCAACTCGTTGGCATCGCCGAGCGTCTCGCGGTGCTCGCGACCGAGGACAGCTGGGACGGCTTGCGCTGGCTCGAGGTGAATCCACGCAGCCTGCGCATCCACCTCACACCGCTGGACGTGTCCGGAAAGATGAACGGGCTCATCGACAACGGCTTCCAGGCCTGGGTGTTCACGTCGGCAACCCTCGCGGTCGGCGAGGACTTCTCGCATTTCGCCTCCCGACTCGGAATCGGCGATTCGAGGGGCCTGACGTTCCCGAGTCCGTATCGTGTCCGGGAGAACGGACTTATTTACCTGCCTCCGGGGCTGCCCCAGCCATCTGACCCTCGCCATACCGAATCGGTCCTGGAGGCGGTAACGCCGTTGCTCGAGATGACCGCCGGCGGCATGTTCTGCTTGTTCACGTCGCATCGTGCACTCAACAACGCGAAGAAATGGTTCAGAGCGAACAGGTCTGCGCTTGGCGGCCGCAAGCTGCTGGCGCAAGGCGATGCGCCGCGCGATGACCTCTTGCGGCGGTTCCGCAAGCTTGGCGACGCCGTGCTGCTCGGAACAGGTAGTTTCTGGGAAGGCGTCGACGTGCGCGGCCCGGCGCTCAGCATCGTCGCGATCGACAAGTTGCCGTTCGCATCGCCGGCGGATCCCCTGATGATGGCGCGCCTCGAGTTTATTCGGCGCGAGGGCGGCAACGGCTTCATGGATCATCAGTTGCCGCTTGCCGCACTGGCACTCAAGCAGGGCGCCGGTCGGCTGTTGCGTGACGACAACGACTTCGGCGTCGTCGTCCTGTGCGATCCGCGCATCACGAGCAAGCGTTATGGCAGTCGCTTCCTCGAGTGTCTTGCCCCGATGCCGAGTACCGAGTCGCAAGCCGATGTTGAGGCGTTTCTTGCCGCACACGAGCGGCGTGGAGCTGTGGCATGAAACTGTTGGCGATCGATACGTCGTCCGTGGCGTGTTCCGTCGCACTGCAGTCTGGTGAACAACTGGAAGAGCGGCATGAGGAGCAGGCGCGCGAGCATACGCGTCTGCTGACGCCGATGATCCGTGATGTCATCGAATCGAGCGGCATCGAGTTGGACGAGCTCGATGCGATCGTGCTGGGCAACGGACCCGGTTCGTTCATCGGCATGCGCATTGCCGCCTCGGTCGTGCAAGGGCTTGCGCACGGAGCCGGATTGGCGATCGTTCCTGTCTCGTCGCTGGCGGCCGTAGCCGCCGAGGTGTTTGCGACGAGAGATGCTGTCGAGGCCATCGTTACTCAGGATGCGCATATGAACGAGGTCTACCTCGGCGTCTTTCGACGTGGCGCCGGCGGTATTCTGGAGGAACGATTTCCGGAGCGCCTGCAATCGCAGACTCGTATCGAGGAGCTCGACGAGGCCGGCGCGGAGACACGCGTCGCGGCAGGATTCGGCTGGCAGCGCTACCCGGTGCTGGCAGAGGCAAATCAGGCGATCATCGGGTCATTCTCGGCGGTGGAGTATCCGAAGGCGCGCTACCTGCTTGCTCTTGGTGCCGCGGCATTGAATCGTGGCGGGGCTGTTTCACCAGAGCATCTAGTGCCGGCCTACTTGCGCAGCAAGGTGGCAGAAAAACCGGGTCAGAGTGACTCGTAACAGTTCTGTAATATACTGCTGCTGAAATGCATGGTTTCCCAAACCCTGAACCAGCATGGCCGCAAAGAAGATACTAGTCGTAGAGGACGAACAAGCGATACGCGAGATGATTGCCTTTCATTTGTCGCGTGCCGGCTATGGCGTTATTGAGGCGTCCGATTGCCGTGAGGCTCGCGAGGCCATTGCCGACGATCGTCCTGACCTCGCGCTGGTCGACTGGATGTTGCCAGATATCAGTGGGCTCGAGTTGACGCGCATGTTGAAACGCGAAAAGGACTACGAGGACCTCGCGATCATCATGCTGACGGCGCGAGCCGAGGAACGTGACAAAGTCACAGGCCTCGAGGGTGGTGCCGATGACTACATTACAAAGCCATTCTCACCGCGCGAACTCGTGGCCCGAATCCAGGCCGTACTCAGACGGTCAGGTTCCGCAAACGACGAAGTTGTCAGTGCCGGCGTCCTTGAACTGGACACGGCTGGACATCGGGTTATGTCACTGGGCAAGGAAATCAAGCTTGGACCGACCGAGTACCGGCTGCTGAATTTCCTCATGACGCATCCCGAGCGCGTCTACAGCCGCACGCAGCTTCTCGATCGCGTATGGGGTGCCAATGTGTATGTCGAAGAACGTACTGTCGACGTGCATGTGCGCCGTTTGCGCAAAGCGCTGGCCGACGCGAAGGCCGACGCCTACATCCAGACTGTTCGCGGTGCCGGCTACCGATTCTCTACACGCGATGTCTGACGCCGCCAAGAAACTCCTGAGCGGAATCGCACTCCTCCTCATTGGCGGTGCAGCGATCGGATGGATTTATGGACGACCGGATACCGGCCTCCTTGTCGCGGCATTGCTGGCCCTGGTATGGCAGGTTCGCCAGTTACTCAGTTTCGACCGCTCGTTGCGAACCGACAACTTCGATGATTTTCGCGTCGGTGAGGGCATCTGGGAACAAATGTTCTCGCGCTTTCGCTTCGAGCGAGACCGGGCGGCACGACGTAAGCAAGCCTACCGAGAGTTGTTAAAGGAAATCCGCAAGTCGACCAACGCGATGCCGGATGGCGCTGTCATTCTGACCGAAGAGAACGAGATCGTGACCTGCAATCGCGCCGCCAAAGCTTTGGCAGGTCTGAAACGCAAGAAGGACCGAGGACAACGCGTCGACAACATTCTTCGCGACCCTGGCTTGACGAAATTGCTGCAAGCCGACGACAAGTCGGAGACGGTGGAAATTGCCTCGCCGGTAGGTGATGGCAAGTGGCTGAATTGCCGCGTCGTACCGTATGGCGCAGATCAGAAGTTACTTTTGCTGCGCGACGTCACCGAGCGCATGCGTCTTAGCAAGATGCGTCGTGACTTCGTCGCTAATGCTTCTCACGAACTGCGTTCTCCATTGACCGTTATCAATGGATATCTTGACGCGCTTTCGGACGATGAGCAGATTCCGCCTGGCTGGGCCAAGCCAGTCGAGCAGATGCAGGGGCAGGCGAAGCGCATGCGCAAGATCCTCGGCGAACTACTCGAACTGTCGCGACTCGAGGGGTCCAGCACCGTTAAGGAAGAGGAGCCAATCGACGTGGTTGCGCTGTTCGAAAATGCGCAACAGGCATTCGAAGGCCACGCGAATTTAGCCGACATCGTTGTTAACGCGGATTCCAAGGCGCGACTGCGCGGTAGCGCGGCGGAAATCGAGACGGTTATCGTCAACCTGCTGTCGAATGCTGCGCGGTTTACGCCGACTGACGGAACGATTACGTTGACGTGGCGATCCGGCCCGGACGGGGCTGACCTGATTGTCTCCGACACCGGTGAAGGCATCGATCCGGAGTTCGTCCCGCGCCTGACCGAGCGGTTCTTCCGGGTCGACAAGGGCCGGAGCCGCGAAGACGGCGGCACGGGTCTTGGCCTCGCGATCGTAAAACATGTCCTGGCCCGTCACGATGCAGAGTTGACCATTACGAGCGAGCCGGGCGAGGGCAGTGAGTTCTGCTGCAGCTTCCCCACCTCTCGAGTCGTCGTATCCCCACTCGTCGCTCTGTCATAAAACTGCAATATTCCTGTCATATAAGCGACATGTCGCGTCATTAACGTGCCGCTAACTTGTTCGTAACCTGACAGAAATGAAGAGCCACGAGCTCTTACTTGGGGATCAAATCAATGAAAGTACGTATTCTGCTGGCATCCGCTCTGGCCGCTTCGTTCGTGATGTCTGCACCGGCAGCGGCGCAGGAAAGCTGGGCCGACCGAATCAAGTTCAAGGGCGATACTCGTATCCGTCACGAATCGATTGACGAGGACGGCGAGGAAGATCGCCACCGCATGCGTTTCCGCGCACGATTGGGTCTGTCAGCCAGAGTAACCGACGACGTCAACTTCGTGTTCCAACTTGCGACAGGTGGTGACAGCCCCGTGTCGACCAATCAGTCATTCGACGACGGTTTTTCGACCAAGGACATTGGCGTCGACCTCGCCTACATCGACTGGAAGATCTCGGACAACGTGAACTTCTACGGCGGCAAGATGAAGAACCCGATGTTCAGGGCGGGCAGCGTGCCGCTCATCTGGGACGGCGACCTCAACCCCGAGGGCCTTGCCATCAAATTCTCGCAGGGTGGCTTCTTTGGCACGGCTGCCGGGTTTTCCGTTGAAGAGCGTGGTAGCTCGGATGATTCGCTGCTGTATGTCGTTCAGGCCGGTTACAAATTCAAGGTTGGCGACAATGCCAGCCTGACGGCAGGCGCCGGCTACTTTGCCTACACCGAGACGATCGGCAATGAGCCGTTCTACAACGGGAGTTCGAAGGGTAATACGGTCGACATAAACGGCGACTATGTTTACGACTACCAGAACACAGAGATCTTCGCGCAGTTTGACACGAAGGTCGGCGACTGGCCGCTCAAGATCTACGCTCACGCAACGCAGAACAACGAGGTAAGCCAGGAAGACATGGGTTACGCCTTTGGCGCCAAGATCGGTTCAGCCAAAACGGCAGGCGCTTCGGAGTACAGCTGGACGTACCAGGATATCGAGGCAGATGCCGTGATTGGCACCTTCAATGACTCGGACTTCGGCGGTGGCGGCACCGACTCGGATGGTCACATACTCAAGGCGAAGTACGCCGTATCCAAGAAGATCTTTATTGGTGGTACGCTGTTCATTAACAACGTCGATCGTTTTCAGGGCACCGAGCATGATTACTCTCGGCTGCAGCTTGACGTAGAATTCAAGTTCAACTGACGGAGGCCGGAGGGCCACCATGGAAGCATCCGAACTAACAGGGCACATATCGCGCCGCTTTGATAAAGATATCGAGGACTTACGCAACAACGTCCTCGCTATGGGCGGACTCGTGGAGTCGCAGTTGTCGCAGGCGATCGCAGCGATCGTCAGCGGCGACAGCGAGCTCGGCCTGCAGGTCGCGAAAGACGACTATAAGGTTAATAATCTCGAAGTCACGATTGACGAAGAGTGTGGACGCATCCTGGCGACGCGCGCGCCGGCAGCCAGCGACCTGCGCCTCATCGTTGCGATCATCAAAACCATTACGGATCTCGAGCGCATTGGAGACGAAGCCGAGAAGATCGGCTTCCTCGCCTCCAAGCTCGCGGCCATGGACAGACCGGCAGATTCGTATCGTGAACTGAAGACGCTCGGTAATCACGTGGCGCACATGGTTCGCGATGCGATGAATGCATTCGCGCGCCTGGATATCGAGGAAGCCTGGGAGACGGTTCAGGAGGACGAGCGCGTCGACGAGGAATACGAAGCCATCCAGCGCCAGTGCATCACCTTCATGATGGAAGACCCGCGTTCAATCAAACGCGTCATGAACGTGACTTGGTGCGCCCGCTCGCTGGAGCGCATTGGCGACCACGCCAAGAATATCTGCGAATATGTCATCTATATGGTGCAGGGGCGGGATGTACGTCATACTCTGGGCTCAGAAGCTACTGGATCTGAAACCAGCGAATGACCTTACCCGGTAAGCGCCTGCTGAATTTCGCAGGCTTTCTCGCATGTACGGGCATGATGGGCTTTGCACTGTATGCCCAGCATGTTCTGTTCCTGGACCCTTGCCCCCTCTGCGTGTTCCAGCGGGTTGCTACGATCGCGCTCGGCGTGGTGTTCCTGATTGCGGCGCTGCACAACCCCGGGCAGCTTGGCTCGCGAATCTACGGCGGGCTCGTCATTCTGACGGCCGGGTTCGGCGCCGGTGTCGCGAGTTGGCATGTCTACCTGCAGAATCTGCCCAAGGAAGAAGTACCGTCGTGCGGTCCCGGATTCGAGTACATCATGGACAATTTCGCGTTGTTTGACGCGCTCGATATGATTTTCCAGGGGTCCGGCGAGTGCGCCGACGTGGTTTGGCGCATGCTGGGTTTGTCTATGCCCACCTGGGTGATTATCGGCCTCGGTGGCCTGCTGATTGCCGGCACCTGGAATAACTTCCGCAGAGCCTGAGCCTCAGAGCAGCATCAGCTCCATGATGCGCTTGTACATCTTTGTTAATGCGACAACGTCGTCGACACTCACGTGTTCGTCGATCTTGTGAATCGACGCGTTCACCGGGCCGAGCTCGACCACGTCGACGCCAGCCGGCGAAATGAACCGGCCATCTGAGGTGCCTCCGCCGGTAGACAGTTCCGGAGCGCTGCCGGTCAGTTCGGTCACGGCCTGGTGGACGGCATTAATGAGCTTGCCGGGCTGTGTCAGGAAGGGCTTGCCTGACAGGTGCCAGTTAAGTTCGTAGTCGATATCGTGGCCGTCAAAAACGGAATGCACCTTTTCCTGCAATGACTCGTGCGTCCACTCGGTTGAATAGCGAAAATTGAAGCGTGCCGACAGTTCGCCCGGTGTCACGTTGGGCGCGCCGATGCCCGCGCGAACGTCAACTACCTGGAAACTGGTTGGCGGGAAGTACTCGTTACCGTCGTCCCAGTGAATGTCATGCAACTCTGCAAGTACCGGTGCGAAGCGCCGAATCGGATTGTCCGCAAGTTGTGGGTAGGCGACATGTCCCTGCACGCCCTTGACGGTCAGCATGCCGCTTAGCGAACCGCGCCGGCCGATACGGACAACATCGCCCAGCTTGCTTTGACTCGATGGCTCGCCGAGCACGCACCAGTCAATCGACTCGCTTCTGTCCTCGAGGGCTTCCATGACCTTTAGCGTTCCATCGCGCGCACGTCCTTCTTCGTCGCTGGTAATCAACAGCGCAATGCTGCCTCCAGCGTCCGGGTGCTCTTCGAGGAATTCCTCGAGCGCAACGATCATGGCGGCCAGCCCGCTTTTCATATCGGCAGACCCGCGCGCGTAGAGATCGCCATCTTTGAATGTCGGCTCGAACGGCGGGCTTGACCATTCGGCTTCATCGCCCGGCGGAACGACGTCCGTATGGCCGGCAAAGCAGAAGACCGGCGACCCGCCGCCGCGTCGTGCCCAGAGATTGGTTACGTCGTTGAATTGCAGGGTTTCGCAGTCAAATCCGAGCGGCTCAAGCCGCTCGCTCAGCAGTGCCTGACAGCCGGCATCGTCGGGTGTCACCGAGCGACGCCGGATCAGGTCGCAGAGTAGTGCGATTGTCGGGTCTTTGAGTTCGTCAGCCATTGCCTGAATAATGCTACATAAATCTATGAAAAATAATAAAAAGTCGTCATTTCAGCCGGTCGCAATAAGAGCACTTAAGGGCCCTGATTGCAACAATTCGGTAACAATTCGGCCTTAAGCTTTGCGCATGTTTGATCACCACCCCGGGAGAATCCCTGTGAGTATTCATCGCAAAGTTATTGCACTGACCGCCGCTGCCGCTGTTGGCCTTACGGCCGCCGCCAGCGTGTTTGCCCAAGCCGGCCGCGACTATGTGTATGTCGTCGGTTCGTCGACAGTCTATCCGTTTAGCACGGTAGTTGCCGAGCGTTTCGGCCGGAGCAGCGAATTCAAGACGCCGAAGATCGAGTCCACGGGCTCGGGTGGCGGCCTGAAGCTGTTCTGCGATGGTGTTGGCGTCGATTATCCGGACGTTGCCAACTCATCGCGTGCCATCAAGCGGTCCGAGGTTGAGACCTGCGCGTCAAATGGCGTTACCGAGATTATCGAAGTGCGGATCGGCTATGACGGTATCGTTGTCGCCAACGCAATCGGAGGCGATACGTACGAACTGAGCCGCGAGGACATCTTCCTTGCATTGGCCAAGGAAGTGCCCGGGGAGGCCGAAGGTGAGCTCATCGAGAACCCTTACACGACCTGGAAAGACGTCAACGCCAAGTTGCCGGACGTGAAGATCGAGGTGCTTGGTCCGCCGCCGACGTCGGGTACGCGTGATGCCTTTGTCGAGCTTGCGATGGAAGGCGGCTGCAAGGCCACGCCATGGATTGCGGCGCTGAAGAAATCTGACAAGAACCAGTACAAGTCCGTTTGCCATACGATCCGTGAGGATGGCGTATTCGTCGAAGCCGGTGAAAATGACAACCTGATCGTGCAGAAGCTGCAGGCTAATCCTGACGCACTGGGCATCTTCGGTTTTAGCTTCCTCGACCAGAACATGGAGAAGGTCAAGGGCTCGCTGATCGATGGTGTTGAGCCGACGTTTGACGCAATTGCGGATGGTTCCTACCCGATATCACGTCCGCTGTTCTTCTACGCGAAGAAAGCGCACGTTGACGTGATTCCGGGCCTGCGCGGGTTCCTGCGAGAGTTCACGAGCGAGCGCGCTTGGGGCGAGGAGGGTTATCTCTCCGACCGCGGTCTGATTCCGATGCCGGACGAAGAGCGCAATGCGGTCGCAACCGCGGTTCGCGACCTCACGCCGCTGTCGCTGGCGGCCGAATAAAGCGCTAGAATAACGAGCCAGGCGGCGATCCGTACGGGTCGCCGCCGTTCGTTGCGACAAGAATAAAATGCAAAGCACGACCCTTATCCTGTTACTCGGTTTCATGGCGACCGCGGCGTTCTATTTTGGCCGCGGCCGATCGCTGTCACTGGTCGGCGGTCCCGGTCACGGGACGGCACTGCATTCGCTGCCGGGCTACTACGGCTACTACGTCGCTATCTGGGTTGCGATCCCGGCGCTTGCTCTACTGTTGCTTTGGGTCATGGTCGAGCCAAAGCTGATTGTGACACTGGTTGTTTCAGGATTGCCGGAGGCTTACCGGGACCTGTCGCCAGGCGAGCTCAACCTGCTCATCAACAATATTCAGAACCTGGCGTCCGGCGACGTCGTCAGTGTCGCTGTTGACGAAACGCTGCAGGCGGCGGCTAACCAGTTTAATCAATACGCAGCCCAGAGCAGGCAGATCCTCGCGGTCCTGGCGCTCGGATTTGCGGGTCTCGGCGGGGCCATAGCCTGGCGGCGCATCCATCCGGATCTGCGTGCGAGAAATCGCGTTGAGCGTGTCATTCGCTGGTTCCTGATCGCGGCATCGAGTATTGCGATTTTCACCACGGTCGGCATCGTTTTGTCGGTCCTGTTCGAGGCGATTCGCTTCTTCCAGAAAGTCCCCATCACGGAGTTCCTGTTCGGCCTGAACTGGAGCCCGCAGATGGCGATTCGTGCAGACCAGGTCGGCTCATCGGGCAGTTTCGGCGCGGTACCGCTGTTTACCGGTACCTTGCTCGTGACGGCCATCGCGATGGTCGTCGCGGTGCCAGTCGGCCTGATGACGGCGATTTACCTGGCCGAGTACTCGAGTGCGAGAGTTCGCGCAACGGCCAAACCCCTGCTCGAAGTCCTTGCTGGTATCCCGACCGTGGTCTACGGCTTCTTCGCGGCACTAACGGTTGCGCCTTGGGTGCGACAGGCGGGTGAGTCGGTAGGACTTGAAGTGGCATCGGAGAGCGCGCTGGCGGCGGGACTCGTCATGGGTATCATGATTATTCCGCTCGTTTCGTCGCTGTCAGACGATGCCATCAATGCTGTACCGACGGCGATGCGCGATGGCGCACTCGGGCTCGGCTCTACACGCTCCGAGACGATGACCAAGGTCATTTTGCCCGCGGCACTTCCCGGTATCGTTGGCGGCATTCTGCTCGCCGTGTCGCGCGCGATCGGCGAGACGATGATCGTAGTGATGGCTGCCGGCCTTGCAGCCAACCTGACCGCCAACCCGTTCGAGGCGGTAACCACCGTGACCGTGCAGATCGTGACCCTGCTGGTCGGTGACCAGGAATTCGATAGCGCCAAGACGCTCGCAGCATTCGCGCTTGGCTTGATGTTGTTTGTCGTGACGCTCTTCCTGAACGTCATTGGTCTGAACGTAGTGCGCAAGTACCGGGAGCAGTACGACTAGTCATGGCGAAGAGCAAGGGACAAACAACGCGTGAGAAGGTCGAGGCCGGACTGCCGCGACGTCGCCGCAAAGAACTCATGTTCAAGTTCGTTGGCATGCTTGCAACGACGGTGGGTGTGGTTTTTCTTGGCGTCTTCTTTTCCACGCTGATCGCCGAAGGATCTTCGGCGTTCAAGCAGACTTTCATGAAACTCGACATCGAGCTGGCCGAAGACGTAATTGCGCCAGGCGGCGAGCTCGATCTGGCGTACGCCGATTTTGACGGTTTAGTAAGGTCCGCATTGCGTGAGGCCATACCCGAGGTGTCAGGACGGCGCGATCGACGCGAACTCTATCGCCTGGTCAGTGTGGGCGCCGCCTACCAGCTGCGTGATCTTGTAGAAGCTAACCCTGAGCTCGTTGGCACCAAGCAAACGATGTGGGTGCCGGCATCTTCCAACGTCGACATGCTTATCAAGGGCAATATTGATGCCGAGCTCGACGAGTCACTACGGCCGATCTCCGATAAGCAGATTGCCTGGGTCGGCACGCTGCAGGACGACGGGCGGATCGAGACGCGCTTTAACAAAGCGCTGTTTACGAACGGCGACTCGCGTGACCCTGAACTCGCGGGAATCAAGGGCGCCGTTATGGGCTCGCTCTATATGCTGATCGTTACGATCGCGCTGTCGTTCCCGATCGGCGTCGCTGCCGCCATCTACCTCGAGGAATTCGCGCCGCGCAATCGCTGGTCTGATCTCATCGAGGTCAACATCAACAACCTCGCAGCGGTGCCGTCAATCGTCTTCGGTCTGCTAGGTCTGGCGGTGTTCATCAACTGGGCGTCATTGCCTCGTTCGGCACCGCTTGTCGGTGGGCTCGTTCTGACTCTCCTGACCCTACCCGTGATCATTATTGCTTCGCGGGCAGCGATCAAAGCCGTGCCGCCGTCGATTCGAGAGGCGGCCCTTGGCCTGGGTGCGTCTCAGACGCAGGTCGTGTTCCATCACGTCCTGCCACTGGCATTACCGGGCATGTTGACGGGCACGATTATCGGTATGAGTCGCGCGCTGGGCGAATCGGCGCCGCTGCTGATGATCGGTATGGTTGCGTTTATTGTCGATGTGCCCGGCGGATTCAACGATCCAGCGACGGCATTGCCGATTCAAATTTATCTGTGGGCCGACAGTCCCGAGAGGGCATTTGCCGAGCGCACGTCCGCAGCGATTATCGTGCTGCTGGGCTTCTTGCTCTTGATGAACCTCGCCGCTGTCATATTGCGGAAACGTATGGAGCGCAAATGGTAAGCGTGGCAATTGAGCTACGAGGTAACCTGTATGAAAATGACTGCTATGACTGACGTCACTACCGACAACCAGACGCCACCGACGCTGACTGAAGAACCAGCGGCGGCGCCTGTTGCCGAGCCTATTCAGATGCCTCAGGTCCCTGAGCAAGAAACTGAATTGAGCGGAGAAACCGTTGGCAATATCCATTGCGAAAACCCGTTCATGATTGCCAATGACGTCAACGTCTATTACGGCGACAATCATGCGATCAAGAATGTGTCGCTCGAGATCGGCAAGAAGGAAGTGATTGCACTGATTGGGCCTTCCGGCTGCGGCAAGTCAACTTTTCTGCGCTGCCTGAATCGCATGAACGACACCATTGAGACGGCACGCGTGACCGGCCAGATTACGCTCGACGGTAAGGACATCCATCGCAAGGAGCAGGATCCTGTCGCACTGCGCGCGCGCGTCGGCATGGTATTCCAGAAACCGAACCCGTTCCCCAAGAGCATCTACGATAACGTTGCTTACGGCCCCCGCATCCACGGCCTGGCCGCTGACCGCGCTGAGCTAGACGACATCGTGCACACGAGTCTCGAGCGGGCAGGGTTGCTCAAGGAAGTGAAGGATCGTCTTGACGAGCCTGGCACGAGCCTGTCGGGCGGTCAGCAGCAGCGCCTCTGCATTGCGCGGACTATTGCCGTGAACCCGGAAGTCATCCTTATGGACGAACCGTGTTCGGCGCTGGACCCGATTGCAACCGCACGTATCGAAGATCTGATGGACGAGCTGTGCGAGGACTATGCGATCGTTATCGTGACGCACTCGATGCAGCAGGCTGCTCGCGTTTCACGACGCGTCGCGTACTTCCATCTGGGCCTGCTGGTCGAAGTTGACGAGACCGACCGCATATTCACCAACCCCCAGCACCGGCTGACCGAAGACTACATCACCGGCCGTATCGGCTAGTTCAGTTCGAGTCTTTCGGAGTACTCCGCTTCCAGCTGCGTCTGCATTTTGTAGAAGGGGCGCGGTGTATCGCCATTCAGCACGTCAACGAGCACGTTGAGGTGCGTATGCCAGCCGCCGCTGACGCTTAGTACGATGTCCTTCGTGTCGAGTCGGCGGTGGGTCAGAACGAGGCGCACCCTGTCGCCTTCCTCCGTTAGCTCGTAGCAGACCTCTGAATTCTCGTCCTCGAATTCCCATGTATGTTGCAGGACATGAGGTGGCTCGCAGCGGGTGACTTTGCCCGCGAACGACATCTTCAATGGCCTGTCCTTGTATTTTTCCGGCCGCGGAATGTCATCATTGCTGGCCTGCGAGATCGAGATATTGTGAAAGTGCATGTCGACGTTGCCGTCAACGGCCGTCTCGACGTCACCACCACACAGCCACTTCGCGCGCTTGTCATTCTCTGTCAGGTAGCTCCATACGCGCTCGATAGGGCCAGGCAGTAGTCGTTCGAAGCGGACCGTCTGCTCGTCGAGCAATTCACCGTAGTCGTTCATTGTTATTCTCCTTTGTTGGCTTCGCCCAGCAATTGCTCGAGTCTGTCGAGGCGCTGTGACCAGAACTTACGGACCTTGCCAAGCCACGCATCGACCTCGTCGAGGCTGTGGTCGTTCAGCCGATAGATGCGGCGTTGCGCTTCAGCCCGGGAGGTCACCATGCCGGCGTCCCGCAGCACCTTCAGGTGCTGCGAAACCGCGGGGCGGCTCATCTCAAATTTGTCAGCCAAGTCGCCGAATGAGGATTCGCCAGCGGCCAATGACTCGATGATCTGGCGTCGCGTGGGGTCTGCAAGGGCAGTGAAGATATCCATGGCCATATAATAAGCAAGTACTTAATTAAGTCAATACTTAATTTGAAATTGACTCTGGGGTCAACCATGCTGTGCGATGCTGCGTCAGGAGAGACACGATGAAGAAAGCCGCAAACGCACTGGTAGCGATCGTTGCGCTCGAGCACATCTATATCCTGGTGCTGGAGATGTTCCTCTGGACCACGCCCGCGGGTCTGCGTGCTTTCGGATTGACGCAGGAATTCGCAGAGCAATCGGCCGTGCTGGCAATGAATCAGGGCCTCTACAACGGGTTCCTGGCGGCCGGCCTGATCTGGGGATTACTGCGCAAGCACGGCGGCGTCCCGGTGCAGATCTTTTTCCTGGCCTGCGTCATCGTGGCAGGCGTGTTCGGCGGACTCACTGCGAAGTTGTCGATTCTGTACATCCAGGCCTTGCCAGCGGCGGTCGCGCTAGCAGCGGTTCTGGCGGCGCGGCGGTAACGATGTCACAGGCCAGGCGCCCAACCAGGTATGACCGCGTATTGATCGTCCTGGAGGAGATAATTCCTATCTGGCGCAACAACGCCGGCAAGGGATCTTCTGCAACAGCGGATTGGTTGGCTGAGATTCTGGAGTCCATTGGCCCCGACGGATATGTCGTTAAGAAAGCTCGCAAGAGTGAAATCGCCACAGCGCAACTGCAGTTTCTCAGCGATATCCTGCACCCGGGCAACAGGCACGGCGATGAGAGAGATGAGGCAGCGAGCAAGTCGAGGGACGTGTTTCACAGGGAGTTTCCCGAGCATTTTGCGAAGCTCGCTGCGAGGCGAGACAAGATCATCGCGCGCGGCAAGATCAGAAACGAAGATGAGTATTACTTGGTTCGAAATTATATCGACGATGTTGAGGGCGACCCGGAATCTCCTGAGCTATTGGAAAAGCTGTATCGTCTCGTTGACGATTTCGGCGTCGATTAGCTGGAGGTGCAACGTTGGGTGTAGTTGAGTTCAGCCGTCCGCTGAACGTTGAGAGGTCAGGTGAATAGCAAGATCCTGAGTGTGTTGTCGGTATTGCTGGCGGTTGGTTTATCGTCCGCGGGCTCAAGTGCCGGGCCCGGCGGAGACGACATTCCGGGAGAGCGGGCTATTATCAATTCACATATGCACGCTTCGAGTCTCGGCGGAGATGATAGCGTCTACCTTGCTCGCGTTATCGAGGAGATGGATTCACTAGGTATCGAAAAGGCCGTTCTTCACATCAACGAGGCAAGTGATGTCGATACCTGGATACGAGCTGCGCCGGGCCGATTCCTGGCGGGACCTTCGTTTCCATGTGTAAAGGCTGGAGAGGGACGCGCGGACTCATGCTCGTGGGACCAGGGTCGGTGGCCAAGCATCGACTGGTTACGCGAGAATTTCGAAGACGGCACGTTTGCGGTTATGGGTGAAATGTACTTCGTCTACGCAGGCCTATCCCCAGATGACTCGCGAATGGACCCATACTGGTCACTGGCGGCAGAATTAGATATTCCCGTCTTCGTCCATATCAACAGAGGTCCACCGCCGAATTCGCCGTTTCGACCAAACGGTTGTTGCCCGAATTTCGACAGCGACCTGGGAAATCCGGCACTGCTTCGCCCGGTTCTGGAGAAATACCCTGATTTGAGGATATCGCTGCAACACGCAGGATTTCCTCAGATGCCGATGCTCGGCGACATCGCATACATCGAGGAGACATTCGATTTACTGCGTGATTATCCAGATGTGTATGTCGACATGACAATTCTGAACTCTGTTGTGCCTTTGCCTGTTCATCGTGCGGCAGTGCGACAGTTTGTAGAACGTGGCTTTGCTGACCGCATAATGTTCGGCACTGACAATCTTGACGCAGGACAGATTCTCGCGAGATATCGGAGTATGGAATTCCTGTCCGAATCCGAATTGCGCGGTATCTTCTATGACAATGCCGCCAGATTCATGCGCCTGCACCAGCCCGAAAAAAGCCACTAAGCCAGAAGATACACAGTGTTTTCCAAAGGAGTGAAGATGCGACTGCTCGCGGCCATTCTATTTTTGCTTACACTTACCGCCTGTGGCGAAGAAGCGTCTAACCCCTCAACAGAGCCCGTCTCTGAACGGTCTGCTCCGCTAATTCCTCACCGCTTTGAAGTGGTCTCGCCCGATCCGAATGAGCATGGCGAACGCTTGTCTGCGGTGCTTGGTTGCATTGGATGCCACAAGCTCGATCTTACCGGTGAGGACTGGAGTGATCCCGATTGGGGCGTGCTGTGGACGGCAAATCTCACGCAAAGCGCGGCCGCTTTCTCGGAACACGAGTTGACGGTGATGATCGCCGAAGGAAAGCGCCCGGATCGCGCGCTGATGGATATGCCATCGTATCTCTTTTCGGAGATGCACCCGGAAGATCTTGCTGCACTCGCGAGCTATTTGAAGGCATTGTCAGCCAAAGGCGAGCAACACCCTGAGCCGACCATAGGCCCGAAACTCGCCGAAGAAATTGCGAGCGGGGCCTTCAAAGACTCCGTGCAACAGGTTGCAGAGATGAAAAACAAGGCGCCGCCCGACCTCGGCCCCCAACACGCATTCGCTCGATTCATTCTGCGCGCTACCTGTGCGGAGTGTCACGGTATGGATCTTCAAGGCAGTACCGAACCAATGTTGGACGCTCCGCCGCCGCCAAACCTAAGGATAGTAGCCGCCTATTCGTCCGAAGACTTCTCCACATTGATGAAGACCGGCAAGCCTGTAGGAGACCGCGAGCTGAAAGTGATGGGTGGCGTGTCTCGCGGGCGCTATTCGCGTTTCACTGATGGCGAGATCAAGGCCGTCTATGACTATCTTGCGGAGTTAGCGCGACGAGGGCCCTGAGTAGATTCGAGGTCCGCTCTTGGCCCCAAGCAGCCACACAGGCGATGAAAATTCACCGGCCAAAAGGGTAGGTTCTCAGCGGCCGCTTCTGGCCGGTACCGACCGATCAGGCGTTTCGCGTTAGAATCACGGCTACCGACGCGGATCAGTCGGTGATCCGGACCAGGGAGCGATGGGTAATGGCTCAGCTAATCTGCAGGCCCAGGTCTCTAGCCTTAAAGCTCGGCCGCGTATCGACAACAAGCCAGGAGACTTTCTATTGGACGTGACTCTTGAAATGTACCGGCGTTGCGAGAAGGCATTCCTTCGTGAAATCGTGGTAACCGCCAATGTTGTCCTTGGCAGGCAGCCCGAGCTTTCGCGTGACGATCGCAAACGGATACTGAAAGACCTCGTATTCGGCTTATCGACGCACCTCGACAATAGCTCCTATAGCGGAGAAGTCGATGGCGTCATGGTGTATCCGATACTGTGGTATGACCTTGGCGAGCTCGAGGGAAGCGTACGCCTTAAAGGCAGCGCTGCTCTGCATGAGATTGCAGGTGAAATCGTCGACCAGGTGTTGCAGGCGGAATCAGACGGCTAGTGCGCCCGAAAGATGGGCAGCTGAACCTCTCAAGAAAGGCATTTTTTTGGACACGATTGGCGAGGCTGTCGAATTAGCCCTCAACGGCTGCTCTTGGTCGGAACCGGCCGGCGAAGCATTTTGAGGTAGGATGACTCCCACTGACCCATAGCGGACGAAAAGTCGAATTGCAGAAAAGCACCCGCCAAGTGTTCTATCCTGTTATCGCTACAACTATCAGCGTAATCGCCTTTGCCGGGTTCTGGTTCACCTATTTCGCGCCGATCATTGATAGCAGCTATCCGCCTGCGGGTGCTGCGTTGCATGTGCACGGCTGGTCCTTCTTTCTTTGGTACATTCTGTTTCCGGCGCAGGCGTGGCTAATCTGGCGACGACGAATTAGCCTTCACAGGACGCTAGGTAGCATCAGCGTACTTCTGGTCGTACTGATGACTTTGACCGGACTTCTGGTTCTTTCGGTTCGCGTCGATGAGGCTGTGCGCAATGGTGAACCGCGTATTTGGCTGATGTACGGACCTCTGATTCTGTCCAACTTAATTCTGTTCGTTTCGTTTTACTCAGCGGCGATATGGATGGCCGCCCGAAATCGAATAGAGTCGCACAAGCGCCTGATCGTTGTTGCCAGTGCGATTGCTTTGGGGGCGGGGTTCTTTCGTCTGATTCTTTTTTTGAGCGGATTCCACCCGCTCTCGCTGCCGATCGGAGTACTAGCGTGCAGCCTGTTTATACTTGCCGGCATAGTCCACGATTTGTTTACTCGTGGTTCTGTACACAGGGCGTATCTGATTGGCCTTGTCGCGATGTTGGCCGTCGAAGTCTCGTTGTTACCGCAGGTAAGCGAAGCCAATGTAATTTGGGTAAATCAATGGCTCGCGTCTCTAGGCGAGCAGCTCGGGTTTCTTTACGATCCGGAGCCAACCGTAGAGTTTTGACGATACGCGAGTTGGCCGCTTCTGGCTGAGAGCAGCCATCAAAGCGTTTTGAGGTAGGATGACTCCTACTGGCTCAAGGCGACCGAAGTCGCGGACAAAATGACAGTACAAGAACTGGTTGATCGGTGGCCTGCGCCACTGACTGACACAATGATCAAAGAGGGACTCGAAGTCGGGACCACCGAGCAGGGAATGCTCGATTATCGCGGCGTCGTGATTGGCTGGCCGTTTTTCAAAGTGAGTTTCGAAAACGCGGATTTCTCTCATTGCTCCCTGCCCGGCGATCAGATTGGAGGACGAGCTACGTTCAAGGGCTGTCTCTTCGAGAAATCCAAATTCACTGGAAGCATAGGCGCAGAACTCACTGATTGTCGATTTATCGACGCCCGCTTCAGAAACATGACTTGGGGTGGGCAGCTAAATGACTGCCTATTCGAAAACACGGAACTGCGGACAGTTCGCTGGTATGACGACAATATTCAGCTCAATCGCATCGTATTCAAAAACTGCTACTTTCATCGATGTCAGATGATGGGCGTTCGGTTTCTCGATTGCACTTTTGAGAATTGCAGGTACTTGGGCAACTCGTTCGCTGATTCCTATTTCATTAATTGCGGAGTTACTGAAAGGGACTTTGGTGATTCGATACTCCTGGACGCGACATTCGATTGACGAATGCACACGCGCGGTTCTCAATACTTCTTCGCGGTCGCAGCGCAGGTCCTCGAGGGTCTGCAATTGGCCGAAACCAGCCCCCCAGATGATTTGAGGTAGGATGACTCCTGCTGACCCATATCAGTCGTTCACAATTCACGTCGTGGAAAAGAAATGATTCGATCACTAGCACTCTTCGCCGTATTCTTTCTGATAACAGCTTGTGCGGCGGAGCTCAGGAAGGGCGGAACACAACTGGCATACTCCGATATCGATCACCCTCTGGCCGACACCGCGGTATTTTCCGCTATTCATTCATCTGACCTGGGGCAGATCATAAGCGTCGATGGACAGCCAACAAGCTGTTGGGCCAGAGGATGTCCGTCATGTATTCGGGTCCTTCCCGGCGACCATACTTTTGGAGTGAGACTCACTCTGTTCGATGGCGGAATCATGTCGTACTCGCATGGAGAGGTAGATGTCGAGGTAAGGGACATGAGGGCGCAACACATATACTCGTCAGTGTTTGTTGTCTCGGATGGCTCATTTGCCATATCGGTCATCGATGAAGGAGATAACGTGGACTTCAGACAGCAACGTCAGCTACGTGGTGTCAACACGACGTGCGGCGATATCGAGTTCTGAACTTGATTAGTTGTCTATGACCGACCGCTTCTGGCCGGATCCAGCCGTCCAGACATCTTGAGGTAGGATGACTCTTGCTGACGCAAAGCGACCACACTCTATCCACACTCTCATTCTTAACGCGAACTATGAAAATTCGTCCAGCAAAACGAAGTGATCGAGATGAGTGGAGCAGAATGCGTGCGAGACTATTCTCTAGTCCGGACCTGCAAGAGATAGACGACTGGTTTGAAGCGGCTCAGAATGGCGGAACGTCTCGCGTAGGTATTGCGGTAATTGTCGCCGATCGGGGGGATGGTTCGCTTGCAGGTTTCGTAGAAATCGGGTCGCGAAACTACGCCGAGGGATGTAAATCTACCCCGGTTGCGTACGTGGAGGGGTGGTATGTTGATCCCGATGTCAGGCGGACTGGATTAGGAGCGAATCTGCTAAAGGCTACTGAGACGTGGGCGCGAGAACACGGGTTCAGCGAAATCGCTAGTGACACAGACCTGGACAACGATGTCAGCCGACTAGCCCATATTGCGTGCGGCTTTAAGGAGGTTGAGCGCCAGATCTGTTTCAAGAAACGCTTGCGGTAAACGCTGTGCGGCCGCTTTCGGCCGTTACCTGCCATCCAGGGGTTTCAAGGTAGAATGACGGCTTCAGACCCAAAGGCGACGCTCAGGTTTGTGGAAATTGCCTGTCACAACAAGCGTGATCGCCGAGTTCTGTGACCAAACAAGAACAAAAAGGAGAATCGCGTGTGGGCCCCCTATGACCCTGTATCGTATTTTTTGCATGTAGGCTTCGGATTCCTTGCAGTCGCCGGTGCCATTACCGCGCTGACCGTTAGAAAGGGTTCGCCGTTGCACAAGAAAGCCGGTTGGGTTTTCCTGGTACCCATGGTGGTAGCTGCAGTCACAGCGTTGGTCTTCGAAGTCGAGATTGATGACCCTCGCCCATTAGCCACTATCATGGCTACGGCGACGATTTATCTCTTGGCTACGAGCATCCTTTCACTGCGAAATGGATCGCGCTTTGCGCCAGTCGCTGAAAAGCTCCTTGTCATTGTCCCACTGGTACTGTTTGCGTTGTCGGTTGCCTTTCTGTATCGCAGTATCCAGTGGGACAATGACAAGGAGCTTTTCAGCGACTGGCGCAAAGCGCGATCCATTTCGCAGTGAAAGGATGCTCGTAGCCAAGAGATAAATCG